>JAZRFM010000038.1:0-29997 GCA_045661345.1 Lachnospiraceae bacterium | reverse complement strand
TGCGACACGTGGCGTGCAATCTGTCTGTGACTTTGTAACAGTGATTCTCCCGCCGTACAACCGTTTCGATCCGGCATGGCAGGTTGCATGGAAATGTAAGCGAACAGTTCATGAGGGGCTTGGATTCTCTTAGCATTTGCTTTTGTGTCAGCAAGCCTGAGCCATGGAAGGCGAAGGCAGGTTCCTCCACGCCCGGATGGCGTGTAGGAACCGGTTGCGTACGGTAGAAACTTTCTGGCGCAAATGCTTAGAGAAGCCAGGTCCCGAAATGAGTGAGCGTCATTTTCATACAACCTGACATGCCGGGAGGGCACAGGGGCCCGGAGGGGGCGGACATGCCGGGAGGGCACAGGGAGCCCGGCGGGAGAGGGCAATCGTCCGGGGAGAGCAGGGGAGTAAACTCCCGTTTGGCGTAAGGGCATGAGTACAAGAAAAGAAGAAAATCGCCATATTTCAGGCGATTTCCATACACTACTTCTTTAATAGTTGAATCATGGTTCTTTGAACCAGACCGACTTGTTGCACCATGCTTGGCTTCGTTCATCCTTTTCCGGCCAGCTGCTTTTCCAGATCTGCGATCCGTTTTTCTGCGGCGTCAAGCTTCGCAACAGCATCGTCCTTCTCAGCGGTTGCCTTGTCACGTTCAGCGGTTGCTTTGTCACGCTCGGTGGCAGTTGATTGATTTTCAGCTTCCAGAGCCGCAACCTTGGCTTCCAATGCTTCGTTCTCGGTGCGCATCTCATCTACCATCAGTCTTTCCGTGTTCTTGTCTAAAATATAAAGAGCTTCCGAAAACATATAGATCAACTCCTCCGGTTTTTGACGAAAAGCTGCGATATCCTGATAGCAGGATAAGAACCTCGGGTACCGTCTGACCAAAGAAAGAATACTCTCTGTGTCGTCTTTGCTGAGAAAAGTCAGCCATGCCGCTATCTCTGTGTCTATATTTTGAACTGTGGATCGGAACGTGTCAAGGGTTGGCACCGACGAGAAAAAGTGCTTGACACAGAAAGTTTCAGCGATTAAAATAGCCATAGTGTCGGCATGGAGCCGCACCAAGACGGAACCGGAGGGAGGTTGGGTTTTCGCTTATGTCGAGTGTAATTGTCAAGGAAAACGAGACGTTAGACAGCGCGCTTCGCAGATTCAAAAGAAACTGCGCCAAGGCCGGCATTCAGCAGGAGATTCGTAAGCGTGAGCATTACGAGAAGCCGAGCGTAAGACGCAAGAAAAAGTCCGAAGCGGCGAGAAAGAGAAAGTACAATTAAAAGCGGAGCCATCCGACCTGATCGGATGGCTTTCTTTATGAAGGATTTGAGATATGGAAGATTTGAAGAAGGAAATCGAGAAACGACGGACTTTTGCGATTATTTCCCACCCGGATGCGGGGAAGACGACTTTGACCGAGAAGTTTCTGCTGTACGGCGGAGCCATCAATCTGGCGGGGTCTGTAAAGGGAAAGGCGACAGCGAGACATGCCGTGTCGGATTGGATGGAGATTGAGAAACAGCGTGGTATTTCCGTGACCAGCTCCGTTCTGCAGTTTAACTACGATAACTATTGCATCAATATCCTCGACACACCGGGGCATCAGGACTTTTCGGAGGATACCTACCGGACCCTGATGGCGGCTGATTCCGCGGTCATGGTGATCGATGCGTCGAAGGGGGTGGAAGCACAGACCAGAAAGCTGTTTAAGGTCTGCGCCATGCGGCACATTCCCATCTTTACCTTCATCAATAAGATGGACCGGGATGCCATGGATACCTTTGAATTGCTGGACAACGTGGAAAAGGAGCTGGGGATTGAAACGACTCCCGTCAACTGGCCGATTGGTTCCGGTAAGCATTTCAAGGGCGTTTATGATGTGGAACAGAAAACCGTGCTGACCTTTTCGGATACCGAGAAAGGAACGAAGGAAGGGACCAGCGAGGCGCTCACCGACGAAAAGGAGATCGAAGGGTATATCGGGCAGGAGGCATGGGAGACGCTGCAGGAGGAATTGGAGCTGCTTTCCGGTGCGGGTGCGGCGTTTGATCTGAAAAAAGTCCGCGAGGGCAACCTGACGCCGGTATTTTTCGGCTCGGCGCTGACGAATTTCGGCGTGGAGTTTTTCCTGAAGCATTATCTTGTCATGGCCATGCCGCCGACGCCGCGGATTTCCGGGGGAGAGAGTGTGGATCCGGTGAGCCACGGTTTCAGCGCCTTTGTGTTTAAGATTCAGGCGAATATGAACAAGGCGCATCGGGACAGGATTGCGTTTATGCGGATCTGCTCCGGCAAATATGAGGCGGACAAAAACGTAAAGCATGTCCAGAGCGGGAGAGAGATGCGGCTTTCCCAGCCCCAGCAGCTGATGGCGGATGAGCGCAAGGTCATCGAGGAGGCGTATGCCGGCGACATCATCGGCGTGTTTGATCCGGGCCTCTTTTCCATAGGGGATACGATTGAGGCGCCGGATGAAAATGTCCGGTATGAGGGAATCCCGACCTTTGCACCGGA
This sequence comes from Lachnospiraceae bacterium, assembly GCA_045661345.1. Lineage (GTDB taxonomy): Bacteria > Bacillota > Clostridia > Lachnospirales > Lachnospiraceae > RUG12461. The sequence continues at coordinate 27,495 of JAZRFM010000038.1, read as the reverse complement.
GCACTTTGCAAGAGTGAGGCAGCTTGATACCATGAAGCGCAAGCAGTTTGTGAAGGGTGTGACGCAGATCGCACAGGAAGGAGCCATCCAGATCTTTCAGGAATACAATTCCGGCATGGAAGAGATCATCGTCGGCGTGGTGGGCGTTCTGCAGTTTGATGTGCTGAAATTCCGGCTTGAAAACGAATATAACGTGGAGATCCGGTTGGAGAACCTCCCCTATGAGCACATCCGCTGGATCGAAAACTGGCAGGAGATTGACGTGGAGAAACTGTCCGGTACTTCAGATATGAAAAAAGTAGTGGACATGAAGGGAAACCCGCTGCTTCTCTTTGTGAATGCGTGGAGCGTCGGCATGACGCTGGAACGGAACGAGGGGCTTTCCCTTTCCGAGTTTTCCAGAAACGAGATCTAAGGAATATGCGGCAGGAAACACTTTCATCAGCGTTACTCTGAGAAAACCGTTGCAGAAGGAAGACAGGCATGATAAGATGAATTCATCTTCATTCATGTCTGTTTTTTTATCGAAAAGTACCCCTGTTGTTTTTCATTTTCCGTTTTTTTGTTGTTGACAACAAAATGCAAGTATACTACTATTGTTTTTAGAAAAACGAACATACGTTCACTTTTGAAGGAGATCATTATGAGCAAAGACATTGCAAAAGAAGAGAAATTAAGAGCATTGGATGCAGCGATCGCACAGATTGAGAAGCAGTACGGCAAGGGTTCCGTCATGCGACTCGGTGATCCGGATATGAATATGAATATCGAGACCATCCCCACAGGTTCCATCAGCCTGGACCTGGCGCTGGGACTCGGCGGCTTCCCGAAGGGCAGGATCATCGAGATCTACGGACCGGAGTCCAGTGGTAAGACGACCGTGGCGCTGCATGCGGTTGCCGAGGTTCAGAAGCGTGGCGGCATCGCCGGGTTCATCGACGCGGAGCATGCGCTGGATCCTGTATATGCGCGGAATATCGGTGTGAATATCGATGATCTTTACATTTCCCAGCCGGACAGCGGGGAACAGGCACTGGAGATTTGTGAGACCATGGTGCGTTCCGGTGCCGTGGATATTGTAATCGTGGACTCTGTGGCAGCGCTGGTGCCGAAGGCGGAGATTGACGGTGACATGGGGGATTCCCATGTTGGCCTGCAGGCGCGGCTGATGTCCCAGGCTTTGCGCAAGCTGACAGCGGTGGTGAGCAAGACGGACTGCATCGTGATCTTTATCAACCAGCTTCGTGAGAAGATCGGCGTCATGTTCGGCAATCCGGAGACGACCACCGGCGGTCGTGCGCTGAAGTTTTATTCCTCCGTTCGTCTGGACGTACGCCGGATCGAGTCTTTGAAGCAGAGCGGGGAAGTGATCGGCAACCGCACCCGCGTCAAGATCGTCAAGAACAAGATCGCACCGCCCTTTAAAGAAGCGGAATTTGATATCATGTTCGGTCAGGGAATCTCAAAGGAGGGCGACATTCTGGATCTTGCATCCAATGTGGATATCATCCAGAAGTCCGGTGCGTGGTTTGCTTACAACGGGGAAAAGATCGGACAGGGCAGGGAGAATGCCAAGCAGTACCTGAAGGATAACCCGGCCGTCTGTGAAGAGATCGAAAAGAAGATCCGTGCGCACTTTGCACCGGAGCCGGAGGCAGAGACAGGACCGGAAGAGAAGACACCTGCAAAGAAGCCGAAGAAAGAAAATGACACAGAGTAAGAAACCGGAATACCCGGCCCGTAAAAAAGCAATGCAGCTTTTGGAGCGGATGGACAGGACGGAACAGAATCTCCGCCGGAAACTGACGGAAAAAGAGTTTACACCGGACGAAGTGGAGGACGCCATCGCTTATGTCAAAAGCTTCCATTATCTGGACGATGTGCGGTATGCGCAGACATATGTCCGTTTCCACGGGGCGTCCAAAAGCTGTACAAGGCTTTATCAGGATCTGCTCCAAAAGGGTGTAGATAAAGAGACGGCGCGGGAGGCCATCGACGAAGCCTATGAGGGGGACGAAGACGCTCAGATCAGAGTCCTTTTGGAAAAGAAGCATTACGATGCCGACATGGACCGGAAGGAAAAGCAACGGATCTATGCCTTCCTGCTGCGGCGGGGTTTTCCTGCATCCAAGATCCTGCGGGCCATGGAGGGACGTCGGGATCCCCAGTCAGAATAGACAGATACCCTTCGGGTCATCGAGGATGACAAGTGTCGGGATCGGGTCAGAACGGATTCAGTCAGATGTATAGGAAACGAATGGATTCGTTTCCGTTTATAGATGAGATGCTATGACATGATACAAAAGGAACCGACCATGAAAAATGTGCGGTTCCTTTTTCTCGCACAGATCTGTGCAGAGAAAATTTCCGGCTGACGCCGGACACGGGCGCGCGCAGCAGGGGGATCACTGAACTTGTAGAACGGAGCGTCCCGTATTATAATAGGGGGACGGAGGGGAAGCGTTATGACTGGTTCAGAGCAGGCTCAAACTAGGGGACTGAAGCCGGCGTTTACGCCGATGGGTATGTGGGCTTTTTCCATCGGTACCAGCATCGGTTGGGGTTCTTTCATTATTACGTGCAATACGTATCTGCTGAAGTCCGGGATTTTAGGGACGGTACTGGGTCTTTTGATTGGCATGGCCGTGATCTTTGTGATTACCTGGAACCTCCAGTACATGATCCGGAAATCTCCGGGAGCGGGGGGTATCTATACCTTTGAAAAACAGGTCGGGAGCAAGGATCTGGGATTTCTTTCCTTCTGGTTTATTCTGCTGACCTATCTGGCGGTTCTGTGGGCTAATATCACGTCGGTTCCTTTGTTCTGCCGTTTTTTTCTGGGCGACACCTTTCAATTCGGTTTCCATTACAGCATTTTCGGTTATGAAGTATGGTTCGGAGAGGCATTGCTGTCCATCGGCGCAGTCGTGCTGATCGGGCTGCTTTGCATGCACAGTTCAAAGCTGCCGAATAAGATCATGGTCGTTGCGGCTTTGGTGTTTGCCGTGGGCTTTACGGCCTGTGCCGTGTTCGCCCTCATCAACCACGGCACTGCCTATCACTATTCGCCGCTTTACGCGGAGGAGGGAGCATCCGCGTTTGGACAGATCGTCCGGATCGCGGTGATTTCGCCCTGGGCTTTTATCGGGTTTGAGAATATTGCCCATTTTTCGGAGGAGTACACCTTCCCGGTCAAACGGGTGCGTTCGATTCTGATCTGGTCGGTGTGTCTGACCACGGGGCTCTACATTCTCGTTTCTCTGCTTTCTGTCTCTGCCTATCCCCCGGAGTACGGCAGCTGGATCGAATACCTGCAGGACATGGGGAATCTTTCCGGTATCAAAGCCGTTCCCGCCTTTTATGCGGCGCAGCATTACCTCGGACAGACCGGTGTGGTCATATTGATGCTCGCTCTCTTTTCCGTCATCCTGACCAGTCTCATCGGGAACATGATGGCGTTAAGCCGGCTCCTCTATGCAGCCGGAAAAGAAGGAGATGCACCCCGCACCTGTGCCAGACTGAATCGGAAATCGATACCGTACCGGGCAGTGATCGCGGTTGTGGTGATCTCCGTTTTTATTCCGTTTCTCGGCAGGACGGCCATCGGATGGATCGTGGATGTCACCACCCTGGGTGCAACCATGATCTACGCCCTGTTGTCCTATGCTGTTTTCAGACATGCAAAAGACGCAGGCTCTAAGCGGGAGGTCTGCACCGGGATTGCGGGACTGGTGCTTATGTGCATTTTTCTTCTGCTGCTTTTGATCCCGGGACTGCTTCCCTTTCATGCCATGGAAACAGAATCCTATGCCCTGTTTATCGTGTGGGCGATTCTCGGCCTCGGGGTTTTCAGGATTCTCGTCATCCGGGATAAAGGCCGCGGATACGTTCATCGGGTGCTGGTCTGGCTGATCCTGCTTGTCATGATCCTGTTTGCCTCCATGATGTGGGTATCCAGAGCCACGGAGCATGCGGCGGAGGAAGCGGTACACGAGATTTTTGTCTATCATGAGAGCCACCCCACTGATGATTCGGACGAGGTGGTGAAAGAAGAACGGGTGGCCTTCCTGGAGGAAGAGGCAAAGAAGATCAGCAGTACCAACATTCTTTATACCGTTGTTTCTCTGGTTCTCTTTGTTCTGTCCATGAGTGTGATTCTGGTGAATTACCGTGACAACTGGAGACTCGGGAAGCAGCTGGATAAGGCGGAAGAGGAAAAGCGCGCGGCGGAACGAATCGCAGAGCTGAAACAGTCCATCAGCTCCATGATGGACAACATGCCGGGACTCACCTTTGCGAAGGACGCCAAAACCCTTGCCTACATTGCCTGCAATCAGGCGTTTGCGGAATACTCCCATAAAGACAGTCCCGAGGGGGTCATCGGACTGACGGCATGGCAGATCTTTGATCCCGTGACGGCAAAGCATTTTGAAGAGGACGACCTGATGGCGATGTCCATGGAGGAGCCCTACATCTATCATGAAGACGTGTTGGATGCTGAGGGAAACAGCCGTCAGCTGCAGACGACGAAGCTGAAATACAAAAATGAAGAGGGAAAGCTCTGCATTCTCGGCATGTGCCAGGATGTGACGGATCTGGTGCGTGTACAGCGGGAGAATGCTCTGACCAAGGAGGCCTATGAAAAGGCGAAACGCATCGGGATCATCCATACCCATATCGCGGAGACACTGGCAAGCGGATATGCGGATATGTATTATGTGAATCTGGAAACGGGAGAATTCAGTGAATACCGTACCGACCCCGTCAAAGGGATGCTGAAGGAGGAGAGACACGGAACCGATTTTTTTGGAGAATGCATGACAGCCGCGGAAATCTACGTTCATCCGGATGACCGGGAAAATGTGATCCGTTCGCTGGATAAGGAGGTTCTGCTGGACCATCTGAAGCGAAGCGGCACCTTTGATATGACTTACCGCCTGTTGACGCTGGGGGATAAGAGCGGAAAGAACGCTTCGACTTATGTCAGTATGAAGGTATCCCGCATGAAGGACGACGAAAACTTCCTGATCATTGCCGTGGCGGACGTGAACGAGGAAATGAAAAAACAGCGCGCTGCGGAACGGATGAAGGAGGAGCATATTGCGTACGAGCGCCTCAACGCCCTTTCCAGCAACTTTTTATGTGTGTATATCGTGGATCCGGAGACAATGCGGTATCGGGAATACAGCGTGGGAGGCGGATTTGAGCTGTTTGCGATCCCGAAGGAGGGGACGGACTTCTTTGCCGCTTCCAGAGAGCAGATCAAAGAAGTGATCTATCCTGAGGATCTGGATCGTTTTTATAAGCTGTTTACCAGGGAAGGGGTTCTGTCTGAAATCGAGCGCACGGGACGTTTTACCATCAGTTACCGTCTGATACTCAACGGAAAACAGAATTACGTACGGCTCAAAGCGGTCAAACGTGAGGAAGCGGAAGGAATGCGGATCGTTGTCGGCGTCAGCGATATTGACCAGTACGTCCGGCAGGAGGAGGAATACGCAAGGCGACTGGCAAAAGCACAGAGCGATGCAGAGATGGATGCACTGACCGGGATCAGAAACCGCTATGCTTATCTGAATGCGGAAGAGGCGCTGGATCACAGGATCGAAGAGGAGGATGTCGTTACCTTTGCCATTGCGATTCTGGATGTGAATGACCTGAAAAAGGTGAATGACACAAAGGGGCATCAGGCAGGAGACCGCATGATCAAAGAAGCCTGCAGGACCATCTGCAACATCTTCAAGCACAGTCCGGTTTACCGCGTCGGAGGGGATGAGTTTGCGGTAATCATTCAGGGCGAAGACTATGAGAATCTGGATACGCTTCTGGAGGAATTAAGAACATACAACATCTCCGCAACGGAGACCGGCGGCATTGTGATCGCCTGCGGGACGGCAAGATGTGAACATGACAGGAGCGTGGCGCCTGTTTATGAGCGTGCGGATCATGCCATGTATGAAAACAAGAGCAGGCTGAAAGCCGGGCTTCTTTGAGGGACAGCGCATTTCGGGTAATCCGCGAATAGCGCAGGGGATGACGGAGAATCAGAAAAGGCTGCTGCCAGATACGGGAAGGATTCGTATAAACAGACGGTTACATTTTATCAAGGCGATAGAAAACCTTTTATGTGCTTACAGCAGGAGGAAGTATGGACGAAGTCGAACGCAATTTGGAGATCAATACCAATCAGGTGCAGGAGAAGCCGCAGGAGCAGGAGGGTGTCCACGCACGGTTTGATGAAAAGATGCATGGTTTTCAGCAGGAGCTGAACAGACGCACCCAGCTTCACGAACAGTATCGAAACGACAGACGCAGTAACGGGCAGGACGATTCCCCACAGATGCACGCGATCAAAGAGCATCTCCGTACCGTTAATAACAAGCTGATGGAGCCCATGGAGGCGGATCAGGAAGCCTATACGGAACAGGTCAGGGATCTGCGCAGAGAATATGACGCGCTGATCGCGTCCTGTGATGATTATATCGGCAGTCATTTTGCATGGCTCTGGGGAGAGGCGAAAAGACGTAAGAATCTGGTGAAGCGGATTAAGCAGTCCGCGAAGGAAGAAAAGAATCAGCTGCGCGATCTGCAGGGGAACTGGCAGTATCATCGGGACCGGTCAGAGGGCATGCTGGTCGGTCATGCGTTGGGTCATGCCGTGCGGGACTATAAGGCATATAAGAATCAGATCAAACCTGTGTTGGAGTCGATTACATTTTCATACCAGCCGGAGGGGCAGGATTACGAGGAGTGGTACGGCAGAACCAAGAAAAAACCCTTCGAGTTTCATTTTCTCCCTCAGGCAAAAACGAAGGACTGGCGTATCATGGATGCGGTTAGTGCCTACCGGTTTGCGGATTATATGGGAGTGACGAATACGGTACAGGCTGTCGCACTTGTCATGGGCAAGGACCGCAACAACAAGATTCATTACGGCAAGCAGGTCATGTTTCCATACCGGAATCAGTTTACCCTGAGACAGATTATGAAAAAGCAGGATCCGAAAAACCTGAAGCTGGTCTATTCCACCCGGGCGATCCGTATGCTCTCCCAGATTAAACTGTTTTCCCTTCTGATGGGCAGAGTGGCGGTGGATGAAACGGAGGACATCCTGCTGAATGTATACGAAACGGAGAACGTGGACGGAAAGACCGTCTTGCATATCGATGGCGCCATGCTGAAGGAAGGCGCCGCAAAAAGTGCCTGGGTCAAAAAAACCTTTACAGAAGAAGACGAAAACGGGGAAGAACAGGTCAAAAAGCGGGATGTGCGTCTGAAACCGGGACACGCCTTTGTCGAGAGCGAAGACCCGGAGATCATCGGACAGCAGATCAACACACTGCGATTGGAATTCGGGATTGATGATACACTGAGTGATACCATCAAGGTCATGGATGAGGAAGACATTCGTTATGTGATGGGAGATATCATCTCCAAGAATGAGATACGTGTCCTCAACCAGCGGCTGCAGTACATCAAAGGCGAACTCTCCAAGCATACGACGGTCAGATCAAATCGGAGGAAAAATGCCGAGCAGCAGGACGAGGATTTGTGGAACACCGACAAAAACCGGGATGTTCTGCAGCGAAGGCTGTCCCGCAGAGAGGACAATCCCGTGATGACCTTCGGGAAGCTGTTTCAGGGACATGAGATTGAGATAGAAAGGCAGCTGACAGAAGAGGAGCTGGCCGAGCGAAAGGAGCAGAAGAGGATCGCCGAAGAAGAACGGAAACGGGTGCAGGAAAAGGTCGATGCAGTCAGGAAAGAAATGGCTTCTCTGAAGAAACGCTTTAAAAAGGACTTCGGAAGCGTGGAAAAAATGGACGCGGAGATGAAGAACTGGAAGGAGATCTGCCAGGATGATGAGATCAATCAACAGACTCTCAGTGAGCAGTGCCAGAAGAAACTGATCCATCTTGATCAGTTCATAAAACAGACCAAGAAGCTTCATGACAAGAATCAGGACATCTCAGCGGAGGAACTGGATAAGGATAAAGAGATCTCCGAAATGTACGCGTTCATGAAGGAAATGGAAAAAAACGACACCCGTTACATGAAGATGATTTACCAGACCTTTGTTCCGGCCTATGCGGATCGCGTGGAAAAGCTTTGTGTACAGGTCACGAAAAAATTCGATGTCGATCGGATTCTGGAGGATACTGCCGCAGAGAAACAAAAGGCCTTCCTCAGCGAGTGGAAGAAGGCAAAGAAGAAGAAGGACTACCAGGAAAAGGAATGGCGGGACAAGGAAAAGACATTCATCGGATCTCTCAGCAAGCTCTTTGAGGAAGTGAAGAAAGTGCGGAAAGATCCGTCGGTGGCCGAGATGGCATTCAACTGTGATCCGAAAAAGATGAAGAAACCGGCTCATGCGAAGGTGTATCAAGCGAACCATCAGTATTTTGACTATCTCAGGCTGCGTAAAGAGAGGGTCGGTATCTGAGGAGAGGGGAGTGTTTTCGATCCTCCGACAGCCCCTGTTTTTTCTTGACATACTTTTTTGAAAAGGGTAGAATTTTAAATGCAAACTAAATAAGGAGGTGTTTCTGTACAGATGGTACCGGCATATGTCGTTGCTGTAATCACTGTCATAGCCGTGATTGTGACCGCCATTGTGACCTACATCGTTTCTTCCAATGTACATGGAAAGAAAGCGGATTCCAAGGTGCAGAGTGCGGAGACAAAGGCGCGTGAGATCATCGACGAAGCTGTCAAGACCGCCGAAAACAAGAAACGCGAATCCTTACTTGAGATCAAGGAAGAATCAATCAAAGCCAAGAATGATTTGGATAAGGAGATCAAGGAACGGAGAGCGGAGATTTCCCGAAATGAACGCCGCATAGAACAGAAAGAATCCACCATTGATAAGAAGCTGGATTCTTTGGAAAAACGAGAGGCGAGCTGCTCGGCGAAAGAGGCGGATCTGGATAAGCAGAAAGCGGAAGTTACCAGGCTCCATGAGGAGCGTGTACGGGAGCTGGAGAGAATCTCAGGACTTACCTCCGAACAAGCAAAAGACTATCTTTTAAAAGCTGTTGAAGAAGACGTGAAGATCGACACCGCCAAGCTCATCAAGGAGATGGAGGCGGTGGCAAAGGAAGAGGCATCCAGAAAGGCGAAGGACTACATCGTGACCGCGATCCAGAAATGCGCGGCAGATCAGGTGTCCGAGTCCACGATTTCGGTGGTGCAGCTTCCGAGTGACGAAATGAAGGGAAGGATCATCGGTCGCGAGGGACGGAATATCCGCACGCTTGAGACCATGACCGGTGTGGATCTGATTATTGATGATACACCGGAAGCAGTGATCTTATCTGGATTTGACCCGATCCGCAGGGAGATCGCGCGGGTCGCACTCGAGAAATTGATTGTGGATGGACGGATCCATCCGGCACGGATTGAGGAAATGGTCGAGAAAGCCCGTAAGGAAGTGGACGCATTGATCCGCGAAGAGGGCGAAGCGGCTGTGCTCGAGGTCGGTGTACACGGGATCCATCCGGAGCTGGTGAAGCTCCTTGGAAGGATGAAATTCCGTACCAGCTATGGTCAGAACGCGCTGAAGCATTCCATAGAAGTGGCAGAATTATGCGGATTGCTGGCAGCGGAAGTGGGAGAAGATGTGCGGATTGCAAAACGCGCAGGCTTGCTTCATGACATTGGCAAGTCCATTGATCATGAGCAGGAAGGATCCCATATTCAGCTGGGCGTGGAGCTCTGCAAGAAGTATAAGGAGACTCCGCTGATCATCAATGCGGTGGAAGCGCATCACGGCGATACAGAGCCGGAGAGCCTGATCGCGATGCTGGTGCAGGCGGCTGATACGATCAGCGCTGCGAGACCGGGTGCGAGAAGAGAGACACTGGAAACCTATTCCAACAGATTAAAACAGTTAGAAGATATCACCAATGAATTCAAAGGTGTGGATAAGTCGTTTGCTATTCAGGCAGGTCGAGAGGTTCGCGTCATGGTAGTTCCCGAAAAGGTGACGGACGCCGACATGGTGATTCTTGCCCGCGATATTTCCAAGCGGATCGAATCCGAAATGGAATATCCCGGACAGATCAAGGTCAATGTGATTCGCGAATCACGCGTGACAGATTACGCAAAGTAACAAAAAAAGAGGCGTGTTTTCACGTCTCTTTTCTGTTGTATGACGAGCCAGGGGCTCATCTGCGGCATATCATTGCATTGAGGAAAGGAGAGAATATGTCACCATACAAACGGGAGAGCAGGGAGCTCATGTACCGTGGATCGATTCTGGACATTTATAAAGATCACATGGTATGGGAGGACGGTCACACAGAGGACTGGGATTTTGTTTCTCATCGGAACGGCGCGGCTGCGATTGTGGCTGTGGACGAGGAGGGGAAGCTTCTCATGGTGCGGCAGTACAGGAACGCGCTGGAACGGGAGACACTGGAGGTGCCGGCCGGTGCCCGGGATTCCGTGACGGAGGACACGGCTGTCTGCGCCGCGAGGGAGCTGGAGGAGGAGACCGGATTCAAAGCCGGGAAGCTCGAGAAAATCATGTCACTGAAGTCTACGGTGGCCTTTTGCGACGAGCTGATCGATGTCTATCTGGCCACAGAATTAACCCCCGGAAAAACGCACTTTGATCCGGGGGAAAATATCCGATTGGAACGCTACCCGCTGCAGGAACTGGTGGATAAGATCTTTGCCTGTGAGATCCAGGACGGGAAAACCGTGGCGGGGATTTTGGCATATGCGGCGCTTTGTGCAAAGAAAGAACGGTAACGGATTACTGCACCATGTCTGCGATCGCATAGATCAGAGCCTCGCTGTCTTCCCAGCCGAGGCAGGGATCCGTAATGGATTTCCCGTACACATGCTCGCCAATCTTTTGCGCCCCTTCTTCGAGATAGCTCTCGATCATGACCCCTTTTACCATCCGGCGGATCATGGGAGAGATGGAGCGGTTATGCAGCACTTCCTTTACGATCCGGATCTGCTCCTTATATTGCTTGTTTGAGTTGGAGTGATTCGCATCGATCACGGCGGCAGGATTTTTGAGATCCATTTTCTGATACATTTCATTCAGCCGTACGATATCTTCATAATGATAATTCTGGACATTGTTGCCGTGCTTGCTGGTGGCACCGCGCAGTACCACGTGGGTCAGCGGGTTGCCGCTGGTCTCCACTTCATACCCCCGGTAAACAAAATGATGGGGATGCTGGGCCGCATAGACGGAATTGAGCATCACGGAAAAGTCTCCACTGGTAGGATTTTTCATACCGCTGGCCACGTCAAAGCCGCTGGTGGTGAGACGGTGGTGCTGGTCTTCCACGGATCTGGCGCCGATAGCGACATAGGAGAGCAGATCCTCCACATAGCCCCAGTTTTCGGGGTAGAGCATCTCATCCGCCGGTGTCAGACCGGTTTCTTCAATGGCGCGCAGGTGGAGCTTGCGGACAGCGATCAGACCGGCCAGCATGTCCGGCGCCTTTTCCGGATCCGGCTGTGTGGCGATGCCTTTGTAGCCGGAGCCTGTGGTGCGGGGTTTGTTGGTATAGATCCGCGGGATCAGGATCAGGCGGTCTTTGACTTTCTCCTGAATCGGCGCGAGACGGTTGACATAGTCGATGACGGGATCCTCGCTGTCTGCAGAACAGGGTCCGATGATCACAAGAAACCGGTCATCTTTTCCGGTCAGGACATCTGCAATCATCCTGTCACGACCGGCTTTTTGCCGCCGCATCGCATCGGAAAGCGGGAAGTCTCTTTTGATCTCTGCCGGAGAGGGCAGTTCCTTTAAAAATGTGAATGACATGAAACACTCCTTTTATTGCGCGATGGCTTTTTTAACCAGATCAATCGGCATTTTTTCGCCTGTCCAGATACGAAACGCTTCCGCACCCTGATGCAGCAGCATGGGAAGCCCGTTCATCACGGGGCAGCCGACTTCGGCCGCATCTGTAAGCAGCCTGGTTTTTTTCGGATGATAAATGAGATCGGAAACGAAAAGACCCGGGTGAAGAGCTTCCGGCGGTACGAGGGATTGCCCTTCTGATGGTGCCATGCCGACATTCGTCGCATTGATGAGAAGATGGGTATGCTGCAGCGTTTCCTGAAGAAGCGCCGTGTCCTCCATGGCACAGACCGTAACCGGTGTGTGGGTATGGGCGGATACTTTTTCGGCAAAGGCAGCGGTTCTTTGGAAGGTGGCGTTGTTTCGCTTAAACACAAAGATCCGGGATACGTCCTCGAGTGCAAGCTGCGTGAGAACGGATTCGGCAGCACCTCCACCGCCCAGAAGCGCGACCTGTGCTCCTTTGAGGGGGAAGCCGGCTTCTTCCAGAGCATGGACATAGCCGATGCCGTCTGTGGTATGACCCGTAAGCTTACCATCCCGGTTTACGACGGTATTGACGGAGCCGCAGAGTGCAGCCGCTTCGGAAAGGTCATCGAGGAGCGGGAGGATGGCTTTTTTGTGCGGCATGGTGAGATTGAATCCTCCTGCACCCAGCGCGCGTAAGCCCTGTACGGCGGCAGTAAGGTTCTCCGGCGCAACCTCAAACGCCAGATACCGGCAGTCCAGCGAGAGGGCGGCAAAAGCGGTATTGTGCATCAATGGAGAGATACTGTGTTTCGCCGGATACCCAAGAAGACCGTATAAGGTTGTCGTGCCCGAAATCCCGTTTGCCATAGTAAGGAAAGCATACATAAAAAAGCAGGGACTGTCAATGTAAAGTCCCGTCTCTTGCACAGGAAAAGGACTTCCTTTATACTAAGGAAAGACTGATTCAATCAGTCTTTCCCAAACTGCTGCGAGAGGGCTTTGGGAAGGGGGCGGAGGATGACATGATGGAAAAGAAAACCATACGGGGGATCACAATCGGTGCGGGGAGACCGCTGCTGTGTGCACCTATCGTGGAAGACACGAAGGACGGAATTCTTTCCGAGTGCCGGGGCCTTCTTGATACCGCTGCGGACATCATCGAATGGAGAGCGGATCTCTTTGAAGGGATCGAAAACTGCGATACGGTGATTGATATTCTGGAACGGATGCGTAGCATACTGGGAGACAAGCTCCTTCTTTTTACCTGCCGTTCCGACGTGCAGGGCGGCAATGCATCGCTCTCCGAGGAGAAAACCCATGCGCTGCTTTTTGGCGTTGCGCAAAGCGGTTTTGCAGACCTCATTGATATGGAGTATTTTTCCTTCAGACATCCGAAAAAGGAGATCAGGCTGCTGCATGAGGCGGGTGCGGTGATCGTGACATCTCATCATGACTTCCACGAAACCCCGCCTGAAAAGGCGATGGAGCATCTTTTGCGGAACATGGCGGACGGCAACGCGGATCTGGTGAAGCTTGCGGTGATGCCGGAAGATATGGAGGATGTGCTGCGTCTACTTGCCGTGACGGAACGGTTCCGAAAGGACTATCCAAACATCCCGATCATTACGATGTCTATGGGGCGTTACGGGATGCTTTCCCGTATCTGCGGAGAGTTTTTCGGGATCGCGGTGACGTTCGGTTATCACAGACGTGCTTCCGCGCCGGGACAAATCGGGATTGACGAACTATCCCAGATACTGTCCAGAATTCATCAGGAATACGTGGAAGGTACGGAGGGAAAGGCGTGAAGGGGCATCTTTTTCTCATCGGGTTTATGGGAGTCGGGAAATCAGCTGTTTCCGGACAGCTGTCAAAGATCCTTGCGGTGCCCTGTATGGATACGGATCAGGAGATAGAACGGCGCGCCCAGAAAAGCATTACGGAAATCTTTGAGACGGAAGGGGAGACGGCTTTCCGGAATATGGAGACGGCATTGCTTTCCGACCTTGCGAGGAAAGCACCCATGGTGATCTCCTGCGGAGGCGGGATCACATTGCGCCCTGAGAACCGGGAAATCATGAAGTCCTCCGGGACGATCTGTACCCTGACGGCGGAACCGGTGACTGTGTTATCCCGCGTGGGGCACAGCAACACCAGACCGCTTTTGAACGGTCATATGAATCTTTCCTATATAGAGAAGCTGATGGAGGAGAGAAAAAGCCGTTACGAAGACGCAGCAGACCTGACGGTGGCTACGGACAAAAAAACGGTGCAGGAGGTCGCGGAGGAGATTCAAAGGAGCCTCGTCGCGTTATGCCAGACCTCCGGAGAAGCGTTGTAGCACTCGTTCAGGTAAGCACAGATGAGATCCAGCCCTTCTTCGGAGAAAGGAAAAGAACGGGTCTCTTTTTTTTCTTCGGGGGTGGCTTCATAGCCCAGAGGACCCGGGAAGACGGTGACGAGAAAGGAAGGATCTGTGCCCTCCGGGGCGACCCGTTCGATCCGGTAACGCATCCCGTCAAGGCTTCCGCTGAAATACGTTTTTTTATAAAATTCAAGATGATAAAGACGATTCCGTTCAACCATATGTTTACTATAAAGAATTCTCGCACGGACTGCAACGGAAATGTGGAGGAGAACAAACATGAATGACGAACTGACCGAAAAAGATATTGCGCGGATTGAAGAGGAGATCGAATACCGCAAGCTGGTGCTCAGGAAGGAGCTGATCGAATCCGTCAAGGAAGCCCGTGCACATGGGGACCTTTCGGAGAATTTTGAGTACCATGCCGCGAAAATGGAAAAGAACAAGAACGAAAGCAGGATCCGCTATCTGGAGCGTATGGTGCGGACTGCAAGGGTTATTTCCGAGGACAGTGCGGAGGATGAGGTAGGACTCAACAACACAGTGGTGGTCTATATCGAGGACGATGATGAGGAAGAGACCTATAAGCTTGTCACCACTGTACGCGGAAACTCCCTGAAGGGGCTGATCAGCATTGAATCTCCCATGGGGAAGGCGCTGATCGGACACAAAGCAGGTGACCGCGTGGAGGTAAAGGTGAATGATACCTACAGTTATTTTGTACAGATCCGCTCCATCGAAAACACGACAGACGACGGGAGCGATGCGCTTCGGAAGTTTTAGGGCCGGATCGGAGGGCCTGATGCGGGAGAAAGCATGCATTATCTGATAATTGATTTTGAAATGGGAGAAGTGGACGCAAGGGACCGGGGCCGGCTGCAGGGTATGGCAAAGGAGATCATACAGACAGGTGCCGTCCTTTTGAAGGATGACTTTTCGTTTGACAGTGAATTTTCCTCTTTCAGCAAGCCCCGGGTCGGCTATCTTTCCTCCTATGTCCGGAAGATGACGGGGATCCGGAAGGAGGATATCGCACGGGCTCCATCCATCGAGGATGTATTGCAGCGGATGGGAGAATGGCTTTCCGGGAAAGAGGTTCGTGCACTCTCCTGGAGCGATTCCGACTGTCGTCAGCTGACGCGTGAAATGGAGGTAAAAGGCATTCATGTGCCGGAGGTCGAAGCACTGCTTCCTGCCTGGTCTGATTTTCAGGCTGCCTTCGGGCAGCTCCTTGGCTTAAAGGAACGCTGCGCCCTTTCGGATGCCTTAGACATCTGCCATATCAGCCCGGTGGGAAGGGAGCATAACGGACTCTATGATGCGAGAAATACAGCCTCCCTGTTTTCCAAATTGCAACGGTCGGGGAGTGTTTCGGTAACACTGACACCCATCGGGGCACCGATCGCGGCGCACGCTCCGAAAGAGGAGCGCTGCTGGACGCCGGATCGCATCTGCTTTGCCATTAGAAACGGGAAAGAAGCGGCGATGGGGGACGGATTCCGGAAATATCGATTTGAAAAACGGATGCGCAGAATTTAGAAAAATTTTAGAAATTTTAGAAAAAGTTTATTTGTCACGAGCGGTCAGGGGTGCTATACTTTGACTTGTCCCGGGAGAGGAATCTTCCTCTCCCGTTTTCTTTTTTATCTTCGGAACGGATCGTTCCGGTTTTCAACTGAGACAGTACGGATGTAAAAAAACAGAGGGAGGTGGTGCGCCTTGCGGGTGCGGTTTTGGTAACAGGAGAGGGTTTTTACATTGTTTTTGAATGGGGGATAAGATGAAGAAAGCAGATTGGATGAACAGGCTCCGGAAGCTTGCCGAGGGGAAAAAGGCAGAGCATATTTTTGCGAGATTGAAAGGGAGATACGGAAAACGCGCGGTGGCGGCAGGTGTGGTCGGCGCTTTCCTCTGTGCGCTCCTGATGTCGGCGGGGATCTACGGGATCACTACGCGCACCATGGTGGAAAAAACGAATGAGATGGTGCTGGGGGAGGAATATGTGGAATGGATCCGTGCACAGATCGAGGATGCTACCTATGTGACAGTGGAAAACTATATGGAGGGGGAGGGCGGTACTCTCTCGGATTATGTCAATCGCAATGACGTCAACGGGATCACGGAGAAGATCCTGCGAGAAATCGACCGCAGATATGAAGAAAGCGGGAATGCGCTCTCCAACGGACAGCGGGATCAGATCCAAAGGGTCATCAAGAGCGAAATGAACAACTCCATAGAATCGGCGCTTACCGCTCTTTCCGAACAGAACGCACAGGAACTGACGGAAAAAACCTACCGGTATGTTGCGGAATATGTATCGGAAAATATGAAAGAGGTGCTTGGCAAAACAGATCAGAATAAGGAGGATCTGCGTGATCTGCAGGAGCGTGATAAAAAGCAGGATGAGCGGCTTGCGTCCGGAGAAGAAGCCATTGAAAATCTGAACGGAAAGGCGGGGGAGCAGGCCAGGGGGATTGACGCGCTGGAAGGAAAGACGAAGGACAACGAAAAGAAGATCGGAACTCTGGAGGGACGTTCGGACAAGCAGGATGCGGAAGTGAGTACGCTGCAGGAGAGGGCAAACGGGCATGACGCGGATGTAAGCACACTGCAGGAGAGGGCAAACGGCCATGACGCAGATGTAAGCACACTGCAGGAGAGGGCGAACGGACATGACGCGGATGTGAGTACACTGACGGAACGTGCGAACGGACACGATGCGGAGGTGAGTACATTGACGGAACGTGCGAACGGACACGATGCGGAGGTGAACACCCTGAAAGAGCGTGCAAACGGACATGATGCGGATCTTGCTTCGCTGCAGGGTGCCTTTTCCGATAAGCAGTCGGAAGATGCTACGCGTTTTTCCGGCATCGAGGAACGGCTCGTGGAGCTCAGCGGAAGGATCGTTTATTGCACGCAGGCGGAGTATGACGCCATGCCGCATGCACCGCAGACGCTTTACTGCATAACGGATTAGCACGGGAGGATCAGAGGGTGTACGAGAGAATAAAAAAACTGGGTAAGCGCTTGCTTTTTGCTTTGTTCTTTCTGCTGCTGATGATGCCGGAGACGGTACGGGCGGGCAACTCCATGATCTCGACAGGACCGGCCGGTCATGTTTATCAACACAGGCATGACGGAGGCTGCTACCGGACCTGCGGCAATGTGATTTATTATCGCGCATATTACGGATATACGGGGCGGGGCTCCACCGGGTACCAGTGCTCCGGAGGATGTCCGGTATGCGGCGCCGGGTTTTGCATCGATGTGCCGGCCAACTTCAGCAATCAATATGCTTCCATTACCTGCTCAGGCAGGATCTGCATCTGCGGTTATTCGGACGGACAGACCTGGGTGGTGGGACATTCCTATGAGACCATCAAAGATCTGGATGCCACCTGCACAGAGCCGGAATATGCACATAACCATTGTACGGTATGCGGACACGAGACGGAATTGTTTCCGGTAGGAGAGCGTCTCGGGCATATCTGGTCCCTGGAGCAGAGCGCCATTACGACGAGACCGACCCCTTACGCGACCGGGATACGTACCTTTACCTGCCTGCGGGACGGGACACATACGGCGGACATGTCGGAACCGAAGAGGCTTTTTCGTTTATTCGGAAATGAGAAACGGATCCAAAAGCTATACTGCGGAGAAACATTGATCTATGACGCCTGTGTGGGAGATCTTTGTCTGACCATGCCAAGCGGGGTGGCCGATATTCCGGAGCCATGACAAAAGAGAAAAAAGATAGGATTGTGAGAAAAAAAGAGCATGAAAGAGAAAAATAAAGTATATTCAAGAATATATGCTGTTTTCGAGAAAAAAGAGAACTTGCGCATTTCCATGGTTGTGCCTAATATAGTCCTTGTGGTTAGCACTCAAATCAAATGAGTGCTAATAAAATCAAAAAATAAGGAGGAAGTATCATGAAGCTAGTACCTTTATCGGACAGAGTGGTATTAAAACAGCTCGAGGCTGAGGAAACGACAAAATCGGGGATCATCCTGCCGGATGCAGCACAGGAAAAACCGCAGCAGGCAGAAGTGATCGCAGTAGGACCCGGAGGCGTGGTAGATGGCAAAGAGGTCAAGATGCAGGTAAAGAAAGGTCAGAAGGTGATCTATTCCAAATATGCCGGCACCGAGATCAAGCTGGACGGCGAAGAGTTTATCATTGTGAAGCAGAATGACATTCTTGCGGTAGTAGAGTAAAGAGTTCATGAAACCACAGATACCGGTCGAAAAGATCCGGAATAAAAAGGAGAGAGAACAATGGCAAAAGAATTGAAGTATGGAACAGAAGCGAGAGCAGCCCTGCAGTCTGGTGTGAACCAGCTCGCGGATACCGTACGCGTGACGCTTGGACCGAAAGGTCGTAACGTCGTGCTGGACAAATCCTATGGGGCACCCCTGATCACCAATGACGGTGTGACGATTGCAAAGGAGATCGAACTGGAGGATTCCTTTGAGAACATGGGCGCACAGCTCGTAAAAGAAGTGGCAACCAAGACAAATGACGTAGCCGGTGACGGTACGACCACCGCAACCGTGCTTGCTCAGGCGATGATCAAAGAGGGTATGAAGAACCTGGAAGCAGGCGCAAACCCGGTCGCACTGCGTAAGGGCATGAAGAGAGCAACGGAAGCAGCAGTCGAGTCCTTAAAGAAGATGAGCAGCAAGGTAAAGGACAAAGAGCAGAAGCAGAAGGTTGCTACGATTTCCGGTGGAAATGAGGAAATCGGCGAGATGATCGCAAACGCCATCGAGAAGGTGGGGAATGAAGGTGTCATCACCATCGAAGAGAGCAAGACCATGCAGACCGAGGTAGAGCTTGTGGAAGGTATGCAGTTTGACCGCGGTTATGTATCCGCTTACATGTGCACGGATATGGATAAGATGGAAGCTGTTTTGGATGATCCCTATATCCTGATCACCGACAAGAAGCTTTCCAACATTCAGGAGATCCTGCCGCTGCTGGAGCAGATCGTACAACAGGGCGCAAGACTCCTCATCATCGCAGAGGATATCGAGGGTGAGGCGCTGACGACATTGATCGTGAACAAGCTTCGCGGTACCTTCAATGTCGTGGCAGTGAAGGCTCCGGGTTATGGTGACCGCCGGAAAGCAATGCTGGAAGATATCGCAAAGCTCACAGGCGGAGAAGTCATCAGCTCCGATCTTGGCCTGGAACTGAAGGATACGACGCTGGATCAGCTCGGACGTGCAAAATCCGTTAAGGTACAGAAAGAGAACACGATCATCGTGGATGGTCTGGGAAATAAGAAAGACATTCAGGCTCGCGTTAATCAGATCAGAAATCAGATCGAAGAGACAACCTCCGATTTCGACAAGGAAAAGCTGCAGGAGCGTCTTGCAAAACTGGCAGGCGGCGTCGCAGTGATCCGTGTCGGTGCGGCTACCGAGACCGAGATGAAGGAAAGCAAGCTTCGTGTAGAGGATGCGCTGAATGCGACCCGTGCAGCAGTGGAGGAAGGCATCATCGCAGGCGGCGGCTCCGCATACATCCATGCACAGAAGGATGTGGAGAAGCTGGCTGAGAGCATGGACGGCGACGAGAAGACCGGCGCAAACGTGATCCTCAAGGCACTGGAAGCTCCGCTCTACTACATCGCAGAGAATGCAGGACTGGAAGGCGCTGTCATCATTAACAAGGTAAAAGAGTCCAAGAAGGGCATGGGCTTTGATGCTTCGAAGGAAGAATACGTGGATATGGTATCCGCAGGCATCATTGATCCGGTCAAGGTGACCAGAAGTGCGCTTCAGAATGCGACCTCCGTAGCGGCAACCTTCCTGACCACGGAGTCCGTTGTGGCGACCATCAAGGAACCCACACCTCCGATGCCGGCAGGCGGTCCCGGCATGGGCGGAATGATGTAACGCAAGCTACAAGCAGGATGAATAAAAATGACGGGTGCCCCGGGCGTGTTTACACGCCAAGGGGCATTCGTTCTTTTTATTCAATCGGGCGACAGCCCGATAGCGAGATGAAGCGAAGCGAATCGAGCTAATCCTGCCCAAAGCACTTTGGAACCTACCTCTCCCTTACTTTTTTATTGTTTCGCAAATCAAAATATGCTACAATCCCCTTGGTGTGCATTTGGGAAAAAGGAGGATTTTATCCATGTCGAAAGTAGCGGTCATCACTGACAGCAATAGCGGAATTACGCAGGCAGAAGGGGAGCTTCTCGGGGTGAAAGTGATCCCGATGCCTTTTCGGATCAACGAAAAAGACTATTTTGAAGATATCAATCTGACACAGGAGGAATTCTACGAGCTGATGAATGAGGGCGCGGAGATCTCCACCTCCATGCCGGAACCGGGGGTGGTAACCGACCTATGGGACGAGACTCTGAAGGAATACGACGAGATCGTTTATATCCCTATGTCAAGCGGCCTTTCCAGCTCCTGTGCGACGGCGATCATGCTGGCAAACGATTACGGCGGAAAGGTACAGGTGGTGGATAACCAGAGGATTTCCGTCACACAGCGCCAGAGCGTGCTGGATGCCAAGAAGCTGGCGGCACGCGGAAAATCAGCGGCAGAAATCCGGTATCTGTTACTGGCGGAAAAATTTGAATCCAGTATTTACATCATGCTGGATACCCTGACCTACCTCAAACGGGGTGGGCGGATCACGCCGGCTGCGGCAGCGCTTGGTACGATGCTGAAGCTGAAACCGGTTCTCCAGATTCAGGGAGAACGGCTGGATGCTTTTGCAAAAGCCCGCAATGTCAAGAAAGCAAAAGAAGTCATGATCGAGGCCATGCAGCGTGATTTCAAGGAGCGCTTCAAGGATCCGAAGGGCGAAAACATCCATTTGGAGATCGCCTACACAAAGGATCTTGTGGCTGCGGAAGAATGGAAACAGGAAGTGCTGAAGGCGTTCGGTGACCGCGAGATCGTCATGCAGCCGCTGTCTCTTTCCGTGTCCTGCCATATCGGACCGGGGGCATTGGCGCTGGCGTGCAGTCACAAATGTGTTGACTGATCAAAAAGAGGAAAGCCGCAGGAGAGTAATCAGGCAAGGAGATCATTATTTATGGTAAAAGCAGTAGTAGGTGCAAACTGGGGAGACGAAGGCAAGGGCAAGATCACGGATATGCTTGCCGATCAGGCAGATATCGTGATCCGCTTTCAGGGCGGCGCGAATGCAGGGCACACCATCGTAAACAACTATGGGAAATTTGCATTGCATACATTGCCTTCCGGTGTGTTTCATCAGCACATCACCAACATCATCGGAAACGGTGTGGCGCTGAATGTCACAAAGGTGATGGAAGAAATTGAGGAGATTACAGGGCGTGGTGTGCCGCAGCCGAAAATTATGATCTCTGATCGTGCGCAGATCGTGATGAGCTATCACATCCTGTTTGACCAGTATGAGGAGGAACGGTTGGCCGGGAAATCTTTCGGATCCACAAAGTCCGGGATCGCGCCGTTCTATTCGGATAAATATGCCAAGATCGGGTTTCAGGTCAGTGAGATTTTTGATGACACGCTGATCGAAGAAAAGGCAGTACGTGTCTGCGAACAAAAGAACATCCTGCTGGAGCATCTGTATCATAAGCCGTTGCTGAAGCCGGAGGAGATCGTCTCGGAGCTGAAGGGCTATCGGGAGAAGCTGGCACCCTATGTCGCGGATGTTTCCGCTTTCCTTGATCAGGCAGTTCGGGATGGCAAAGAGATCCTTCTGGAGGGGCAGCTCGGCACCTTGAAGGATCCGGATCACGGGATCTACCCCATGGTAACCTCCAGTTCAACGCTGGCAGCCTACGGTGCCATTGGGGCGGGACTGCCGCCCTATGAGATCAAAAAGGTTGTGGTGGTCTGCAAAGCATATTCCAGCGCGGTGGGCGCGGGAGAGTTTGTCAGCGAGATCTTCGGTGATGAAGCGGAAGAGCTCAGGAAACGCGGCGGAGACGGCGGCGAATACGGTGCGACAACAGGCCGGCCGAGACGGATGGGCTGGTTTGATTGTGTGGCATCCAGGTATGGCTGCAGATTACAGGGCGCAACGGACGTGGCATTTACGGTATTGGATGTTCTCGGTTATCTGGATGAGATTCCGGTCTGTGTCGGCTATGAGATTGACGGGAAAGTAACGACGGATTTTCCGGTGACCGCAAAGCTGAAAGCCGCAAAACCGGTCTATGAGACTCTGCCTGGCTGGAAGAGCGAGATCCGCGGGATCAAAAAGTATGCGGATCTTCCGGAGAACTGCCGGAAATACATCGAATTTGTGGAAGAAAAAATCGGCTATCCGATCACGATGGTCAGCAACGGACCGGGAAGAGAGGATATCATTTATCGTTCCTAAGGACAGTGCCGTTTAGCAAAGGGAGAAATGGATTTGCCCGGACGGGATGCGCTGAAAGCACGCTGCGGCGTGGGGATGGAGTAAGAAGAAGGAGGATTTACAATGGCATTATTAGAGCAGTGGCAGGCGATTGCCTACAATCAACAGGCGGACAAGACAAAACTTCAACAGTTCTGGCAGCATTACTTTTTGCTGGAAAAGGGTGTTTATGAAAAGCTTCTTGAAAACCCGGATGAGGAAGTAAAGGGGACGGTCAAGGATCTTGCGGAAAAATACGGGCTGTCCGTCATGGAAATGACGGGCTTTCTGGATGGCATCAATGAAAGCCTCAAGGAAAAGAATCCGATCGAGACGATGGAAGAGGATACAGAAGTGTCCCTGGCGTTTGACAAGGAGAGGCTCTATAAAAATATGGTGGACGCGAAAGCGGACTGGCTCTATGAGCTTCCCCAGTGGGAAAAAATCTTTGATGAGGAAACAAGAAAGAGACTCTATCTGGAACAGAAACGCTCCGGCACGGTGCGTATCGGAAAAAAGGTCGGACGTAACGATCCCTGCCCGTGCGGCAGCGGCAAAAAATACAAATACTGTTGCGGAAGAGCATGAAACGCAGCAAGAAAACAGGGGGACAGATGTGTGATCTGTCCCCCTGTTTTCGCGCCTGCGCAGGTTCGGTTGTTTTGTGAATCAGGCACCGGCTTCGTTCGGATCAATGCCATGCTTTCGGAGAATGTGGATGTACTGCACTCATACAGACCTCTCGATTTTGAAAAGGACAATCCACTGTATAGCTTTAATGGACGATGAGATTCACGATCCCGGCGACTAACCAGGCGATCAGACATTGCCACAATACAACACCGATGGCCCATCTGTTTCCAAGTTCCCTGCGTATCGAGGCGATGGCAGCCACACAGGGAGTATAGAGCAGGGAAAACACCAGGAGACAGGCAGCAGTGGCGGCGGTCATGGATGCGCTGACAGAGGGAGTGTACAGGATTCCAAGTGTGGACACTACGCTTTCTTTTGCCATGAAACCACTGATTAAGGCGGTGCAGATCCGCCAGTCTCCAAGTCCCACCGGGCGCATCAGGGGAACCAGAAGTCCCGCGATGGCTGCCAGGATACTGTCTTTTTGATCACTAACCAGGTTGAAGTGGAGATCAAAGCTTTGCAGCAGCCAAATGATGATGGTTGCGACAAAAATCACGGTGAAGGCACGGTGGAGAAAGTCCTTCGCTTTTTCCCAGAGGAGCCTCCCCACATTTTTGAGACCGGGCAACCGATAGTTGGGAAGTTCCATCACAAAAGGAACAGCCTTGCCCCGGAAGAGGGTTTTTTTGAAAACAAGCGCCATGAGGATGGCCAGGACAATGCCAAGCAGATATAGTCCCACAAAAATCAGCGCTTTGTATCGGGGGAAGAAGGCATCTACAAAGAAGGCGTAGATAGGCATCTTGGCGGTACAGCTCATAAAGGGTGTGAGGAGAATGGTCATCTTCCGATCCCGTTCACTGGGGAGTGTCCGGGTGGACATGACCGCCGGCACCGTACAGCCGAAACCGATCAGCATTGGCACAATGCTTCTGCCGGAGAGTCCGATCCGCCGGAGCAGCTTATCCATAAAGAAAGCGACCCGGGCGATGTAGCCGCTGTCTTCCAGCAAAGAGAGAAAGAAAAACAGGGTGACGATAATGGGAAGGAAGCTCAATACACTTCCCACACCGGCAAAGATACCGTCGATGATGAGGGAGTGGAGCGTCTCGTTGACGCCTCCGGCAGTCATAAGACGGTCTACGAGAGTCGAAAGCCTCTCGATGCCCAGGTCAAGCAACGTCTGCATCGTTCCGCCGATGACGCTGAAGGTCAGCCAGGAAACCAGCAGCATGATCAGGATGAAAAAAGGGATGGCTGTCCACTTTCCGGTGAGAATGCGGTCCAGCTTTTCACTTCGCAGGCTTTCCTTACTTTTTCCGGGCTTCTTTACACAGGTAAGGCAGACTTTCTGAATAAAGGCATATCGCATATCTGCAATGGCGGCACTGCGATCCAGCCCGCGTTCTTTTTCCATCTGAAGAACAATGTGCTCGACGGTTTCTTCCTCGTTTCTGTCCAGATCCAGACGGGAGAGCACCTGCGCATCCCCTTCCACAACCTTGGAGGCTGCAAAACGAACGGGAATCCCGGCGGCCTTTGCGTGATCCTCCACCAGATGGGTCAGCGCGTGAAGACACCGGTGGACAGCGCCGCCGTGATCGTTTTCGTCACAGAAGTCCTGACGCATCGGTCTTTCCTGATAATGCGCCACATGAATGGCATGCTCCACCAGCTCATGAACGCCTTCATTTTTGGCGGCGGAGATGGGAACCACGGGGACACCCAGCGCAGCTTCCATGGTGTTGACATCGATGGAACCGCCGTTTGCGGTGAGCTCATCCATCATGTTTAAAGCCACCACCATGGGGGTGTTCATTTCCAGAAGCTGCATGGTGAGATAGAGGTTACGCTCCAGATTGGTGGCATCCACAATGTTAATGATGGCTTTTGGTTTTTCCTGAATGACGAAATCCCGGGAGACGATCTCTTCACTGCTGTAGGGAGACATGGAATAGATCCCGGGAAGATCCGTGATCAAGGTGTCCGGATGCTCTTTGATGACGCCGTCCTTGCGATCCACAGTGACCCCGGGGAAATTGCCCACATGCTGGTTGGAACCGGTCAGCTGATTGAACAATGTTGTCTTGCCGCTGTTTTGATTTCCCACCAGCGCAAAGGTCAGTAGCGTTCCGGCAGGCAGCGGATCACCGCTTCCCTTGGGATGGTGTTTGCCGCCTTCCCCGAGCCCGGGGTGAATGGAGGAAGCGCTGCTTTTTTTCTTTTTGACGGGAGTTTCCGCCACATTTTCCGAAACCGGTTCAACGGTGATCCGGTCTGCATCATCAAGCCGGAGAGTCAACTGATAGCCGTGTACCTGCAGCTCCACGGGATCCCCCATGGGGGCGTATTTCACGACAGTGACTTTGGCGCCGGGGATCATTCCCATGTCCAGAAAGTGCTGCCGGAGAGCCCCTTCTCCGCCCACAGATTGTATGATACCGGAACTTCCGATTTTCAGGTCTTTGATGGTCATAGTGTATCTGCTTTCTATCAGAGGATTTGTTTCATGATCCATGTTTCATATTATCATATTTTCCGGGAAGCTGAAATGAAAAGCTGAATTCCAGTGAAAGACTAAGGTTGTCAAAGTACAGGTTTCATTTTTCATTCTAAGATTATTTTGTATATACCCACAACCGACTGATGTCGGATGGGGTTTTCTCGCAGAGTTATTATAAAGATGGCCGCCCCCCTCTGACCAGTAAGAGAGGACAGAACTTCTGACCCCGCCAAATCACACCAAATATCTCCGAAAAACTACCAGATAGCGGGAAGTGTAGATACGGAAATGTTGTTTGTGTACAATGGAGTCATCGGATGACCGAATAGACATCCAAAACGACCGAGTACGCAAAATCTGTGACACTGCGATTTCCTGGTTCGTATAATGAGGCAAGAAGCAAAAACAACCACACAACAGAGAAGGAGGTAACAAATATGGCGATAACAAAGGAAGAACATAAGGGTTTATTAAATGGGGAATTTCCCAAAGGGTTAAATGCTACAATATCAGATGAAGATATGGCGAAAGCAACAGGTGGAGCTTCACAAGGCATAGGCCAACCCAAATTTAATATAGGAGATAGAGTAAGAGTGCTTGAAGATGATTATATTGATGATGCTTATGTCACAGGTCGAAAAATAGTTGGAGATGATTATTGGATGTACTATCTTCGAGTACATGATATTGAGGAAGGCTGGTATGAAAACTATAAAGCGTTAGAGATGTTTCTTGAAAAGTATTAACAGGAATATGGATGATGAGATTATGGCGAATGCAGCTGGCGGAAATGATGAAGAGCGGAGCCGTACCAATTTAAAAAGATAAAAGGAGATGAAGTTTATAATAACTCTGCGAGAAAACCCCATCCGACATCAGTCGGTTGGGGGATGAATTGCCCTTTTGTATTTTCCTGACTTCGTATACTTGCGTTTGTGTTCACTTGTCCGCTGAGATTCGATATAAGACCGGACTGTTTCCATGGATACAGATCCGGTCGTCGCGCAGAAGTAGCTTGCACTCCAGAAGGCATCTTTCCATAAATAGCGTTCCACATGGCTGGCGTAGGTCGCTCGTACTTCTTTGGACAGCTAATCACCGATCTCGTCTGTGATCACTTTCTTCCTGTACTTGGTCACAAAAATGATATGATAGGTGAGCTTGTATACGGAATGAGATCCTCTGTTATAACTGTCCATAAAAATATACCTAATACAAACATATGTTTGCTTTTTCCTGACTTTTCTGCTATAATGTGAGTATACAGCAGGAGGTCAGATAAAAGCAACTATGTATCGTACAAGACAGTTCCACGTCAAAAAGAACAGCCGGCTCTATGATTATTGCAGGACCATGTGCCAGAATTCTGCCATCTTATATAACCGTGCCAATTTCATCCTGCGTCAGTTCGCAACAGCGTTGGACTCTTTTGACGCGAAGAAACCGCTGTACTCCAACCAGATGGAGGTATACCATCTCGTTATGGATATCCTTGGCGGGACAAAGTATCTCCGCGGCAATAAGTGGCTGTCCTACGGTGCTCTGGACCGGATACTCAAAGTCACAAAGGACACAGCGTATTATGCGCTCCCTGCTCAGGCGAACCAGCAGACATTAAAGCTTCTGATACGGGATTACGGATCTTTCTTTAGCGCGATCAAAGCATATCAGAACAATGCTACTGCATTTGCAGGGAGACCCCGTCTTCCCGGATATATCAAGGATAAGGGACTTAAGACTGCGATCCTTACCAATCAGATCTGCGTGATCAAAGAGGAGCGCTTCTTAAAGCTCCCCGGGACCAGGGTGCGGCTGAATCTGGGCAAG
>JAZRFM010000037.1:0-24083 GCA_045661345.1 Lachnospiraceae bacterium | reverse complement strand
GCGAATCCAGGTACCATGCGCCATGGAAGGCGCGTTGGTACCGTTTGCGTACGGTGGAAGCAATCTGGCGCAAATGCTTAGAGAAGCCATGCCCCGAAATGAGTGAGCGTCATTTTCATACAACCTGACATGCCGGGAGGGGGCAGGAGCCCGGCGGAGGGAAGGGTGCAAACTCCCGTTTCCCAGCGTTCACGGGGTCACTTCTTCATTGACAGGGCGATCCGTTTTTTCTTTTCGTCCACGGAGAGCACCCGAACCTCCACCACGTCTCCCACGGATACCACGTCCAGGGGATGCTTAACAAAGCGGTCCGACAGCTCACTGATATGCACGAGTCCGTCCTGGTGCACACCGATATCCACAAAGGCACCGAAGTCGATCACGTTTCTCACTGTGCCCTTCAGGATCATGCCCGGCTTCAGGTCCGACAGAGACAGCACATCGTTTCGAAGCACCGGCTTTGGCATATCCTCTCTGGGATCACGGGCCGGTTTCTCCAGTTCCTTTACAATATCCATCAGGGTCAGCTCCCCGATCCCCAGCTGATCCGCAGTCTTTTTCGGATCTTTGATCTTTTTCGAGAGCCCGGTCAGGTTCCCGCCGGACAGGTCCTCCGCCGTAAAGCCGAGGGTCTGCAAAAGCTTCTCTGCCGCGCCATAGCTTTCCGGATGGACTGCTGTTGCATCCAGCGGAGCGTCGCCGCCGCTGATCCGCATAAACCCGGCACATTGTTCAAAGGCCTTCGGTCCCAGCTTCGGAACCTTCAAAAGCTCCTTCCTGTTTTTAAATTTCCCGTTTTCCTCGCGGTAAGTCACGATGTTTTTGGCGATGGGCTTGCTGATCCCGGAAATGTATTCCATCAGGGGCGCCGATGCGGTATTCAGATCCACCCCCACCTTATTCACGCAATCCTCGACGACACCGCTCAGCGCGTCTCCCAGTTTTTTCTGGTTCATGTCGTGCTGGTATTGCCCGACACCGATGGAGCGCGGATCAATCTTTACCAGCTCCGAAAGGGGATCCTGCAGGCGTCTTGCCATGGACGCCGCGCTCCGTTGTCCCACGTCAAACTGCGGAAACTCCTCCGTCGCAAGCTTGCTGGCGGAATACACGGAAGCGCCCGCCTCATTGACAATCACATAGGAGACCGGCAGTTTTTCCTCCTTCAGGAAATCCACGATGATCTGCTCCGATTCCCTGGAAGCCGTGCCGTTTCCGAGGGAGATCAGCGTCACGCCATACTTTGCGATCAGTTGCTTTAGGACTTTCTTCGCCTCCGCCACCTTATTCTGCGGCGCTGTGGGGTAGATCACCGCCGTGTCCAGCACCTTCCCGGTGGCATCCACCACGGCCAGCTTGCACCCGGTACGAAAGGCCGGATCCCAGCCAAGTACCACCTGCCCCGCGATGGGAGGCTGCATCAGAAGCTGCGCCAGATTTTTGCCGAATACCCGGATCGCGCCGTCCTCCGCCTGCTCCGTCAGGTCACTGCGGATCTCCCGCTCAATGGAGGGGGCGATCAGCCGATGGTAGCTGTCTGTCAGGGCCTCCGTCAAAACCTCCGCGGTATGGGGATTTTCACGGGTTACAATTTCTCTTTTCAGGCGGGACAGGATTTCCTCTTCCGGCGCCTCCACCTTGACGGTCAGAACCTTTTCCGCTTCTCCGCGGTTTAGCGCCAGCACCCGGTGACTCTGGATCTTTTTTACGGGCTCGGAAAAGCCGTAATACATTTCATAAACGGATTCCTTTTCCTTCTCCTTCGCCTCCGAGGTGATAAGTCCCTTTTCCCATGTCAGTTTGCGGATCATTTTACGGTAATTTGCATTCTCCGAAAAGAACTCCGCCAGAATATCCTTCGCCCCGTTGATGGCATCGGCGGTGGTCTCTACCCCTTTTTCCGGATCGAGATACTTCTCCGCCTCTTCCTCCGCCGTGTGATGCAAAAGCTGCAGCAAAATCGTATTTGCCAGGGGCTCCAGCCCTTTTTCCTTTGCAATGGTGGCTCTCGTGCGCTTTTTCGGCCGGTACGGCAGATACAGATCTTCCACCTCCGTCAGGGTCTTCGCCGAGAGCACCGCCGCTTTCAGTTCCGGCGTCAGCTTGCCCTGCTCCTCAATGCTGGTGATGACGGCTTCCTGCCGCTCCGTCAGGTTGCGCAGATAGGTCAGCCGGTCAAAAAGATCGCGCAGCACCTCATCGTTCAGGGCGCCGGTCATCTCTTTCCGGTAACGTGCAATAAAGGGAATGGTATTTCCTTCATCGATCAGCTTCACAGCCGCCTCCGCCTGGGCAGGCCGGATTGAAAGCTCCTCCGCCAGTTTCTTAATGATATCCATAACTTCCTCCCATGATCGTTTTCAAAGAAGTATTATACCGAAAAAAAAAGTGACATTCAACACAGGTGTCCGCCCCCGTCATGTTGGTTTTTCACCTGAAACGTGCTATAATTCGCTGTATGGATCAGAACAATTGGAATCAAACCTATGATCAGACCGGGCAAATGCGCCCTCCGCACCGGACCGGGCGGTCGGCAGCCTTTGAGACGGCGTCGCTTTCCCTCGGGATTCTCGGACTCTTTACGGCCAGCTGCGGCGTCGGCATCTTCTTTGGTGCCCTGGCGATTATTTTCGGGCTGCTCAGCAAGGGCGGGGCGAACACGATGGGCCCCAAAGGAAAAGCCGGCACGTATATCGGCATCGCTGCGATCATCGTAACCGGCTTGATATTTGTCTTCAGTTTTGTAATCATGATCCGCATGTTTGGCGGGATTGACGGCTTCCTCGCGCAGTACAACGATCTGTACAACGCGATGCAAAGTGACGATCCCGAGGAGCTGATGGAAGTCTACAGCCGTTTCCTCGGTGGATACGGATACTGATCAGAGCTTCGATCCCTTCGCGCCGCCGAAGCTTGCGGTGTTCAGGATATTGGTGTCAAAGGTGAAGGTGAGATTCCCCTCCGTCCGGACACGTTTCATGGCGAGGGCAATCATTCTGTCAAGGAGCGTTTTATAGGGGATGCCGATGGGTTCGAAGAGATAAAAAGCAAGAGACCCGGGGATTGTGTTGATCTCATTGAAATAGAGCTTCCCGGTGTCTTCATCCACCATGAAATCGATCCGCGCGACACCGTTGCAGCCCAGAGCCTGAAAGGATTTCACCGCCATACACCGCACTTCCTCCCTCTTTTCCGGGGTAAGCTCCGCTGGGATCTTTCTGGACACGCTTGCCATGCCTTTCGACCCGCCGCCTTTGGCATTGCTCACATATTTATCCTCATAGCTTAAGATATCCTTGGAATGCAGTGGTTCCTCACATTCGGAAGCCTCTGCTTCGTTTTCATCGCCCAGCACGGCACAGTTGATCTCCCGGAGATTTGTGATCGCATGCTCCACCAGCACCTTTGTCGCATAACGGAACGCATCGTCAATGGAATTGGATAATTCCACCCTGTTTTTTGCCACGCTGATTCCCACGCTGGAGCCGAGGTTGACAGGCTTCACGATGACGGGATAGCCGAGTCCCCTTTCCACCCGGTCCATCATCGACTCGATCCCGGCATAGTCCGACAGTGTAAAGAGTTCCGCGTCCAGCACGGGAACTCCTGCTTCCTTCAGGATCGCTTTCATGATGTACTTATCCATTCCCACTGCGGATGCCGTGACGTCGCACCCGACAAAGGGCACCCCCATGGTCTTCAGGTAGCCCTGCAGCGCGCCGTCTTCCACATTGGTGCCATGCACCACCGGAAAGACGATATCCAGCTCGATCCCGGTATTCTTTCCGAACTTTTTCGGCGGATAGGAAACAAGCCGGATCCTGTCCTCGTCATTTACCATGATCACACGCCGGGATTTTTGTAGCAGCCCCTCAATGTCCTGATAGGCCTCGATTTTTCCGATCTCATCCCCGACGTACATTTCATTTTTTTTTGTCATATACACCGGGATCAGGTCATACTTCTCCGTATCCATGTTCATGATCGCCTGGATCCCGGAAATCACCGATACTTCATGTTCCACACTCTTTCCGCCGAACAGCATCGCAACCTTTGTTTTCATGTTTCAAAGCTCCTTCCTCATCTATGGATCTGTTAAGGAAACCCTTTATCAGTGTTCCCTGAAAATTCCTAATAATTATCGGGCAGGTCATTCTCCAGCAGGATGTATTTATGACCCTGCCCCTTTATGGCATAGGCATAGGAAACCGCATCCTCCAGCTTCTCGTACACCAGGCATTTTCCCTCCGGAAAGCCTTTGCTGAGAACCCCTCCCCTGATGGGCTCCGTGTGTTTTTTCCCCACCAGGAGAATGTAATCGCAGCAATCCGCCGCGTAGGTACCGAACTTGTAGTTATACTCCTTTTCCTTTTCTCCCAGCTCCACCATACCGGGGGTGATCAGAATCCGGATCCCGTCAAACATGGCCAGCGTCTCCACGGCAGCCCGGGATCCGACGGGATTGGAGTTGTACGCATCATCGATGACCGTCACCAGTCCGTGCTCCCGCATCTGCATGCGGTGCTCCACCGGCTCGATCCTGCGCACCGGGATCTTCAGCTCCTGCAGGGGAATCCCCAGTGAATGCGCGACGGCAATGGCACCGACGACATTGATCACATTATGGGCACCGATGAGTTTCATCCGGAAGCGCTCTTCCTCTCCGGAGGGGGTGGTCACGGTAAACTCCGTCCCGAATTGGGAAACCGCGATATCCTTCGCCCGATAACCCTCTCCCTCCTCTTTTGCAAAGTAGAATGTCTTGACGGGGTAGCTTTCCGCTTTCTCCCGGATATACCCGTTATCCCCGTTCAGAAACAGCATACCGTCGGCAGGGAGCGCATCCGCCAGCTCAAATTTCGTCTTCTGGATGTTTTCCATGCTGAAAAATGTTTCCAGATGCTGCGGACCCACGGAGGTGATGATCCCGAGATCGGGATGCGCGATATCGCAGATCTCTTTGATCTCTCCCACACGACGGGCGCCCATCTCACAGAGAAAAATCTCATGGCTGGGTTTCAGGTGATTTCTGACCGTGATCGTCACGCCCAGAGGGGTGTTAAAATTGCCCGGAGTAACGAGGACATTGTATCTGGTCTGCAGAAGGGTCTGGAGGTAAAACTTCATGCTGGTCTTGCCGTAGCTCCCCGTCACACCGATCACCTTCAGATCCGGTCTTTGCTCCAGTCTTCTCCTGGCATCCCTGATAAAATGCTGACTGATGGCCTTTTCCATGGGATGGTTGATCACATTGGCCGCCATATTCAGACACCATTGTGCGGATACCAGAATCATAAAAAGTCCCGTCAGCGGCCAAACGCCGAAAAAGACGGTAACCAAAGCCACCGCAGCAGCGACCATCATCAGGATCGTTGCGATCATGCGTTTCACTCTGGCTGTGTAGACGAGTTTTTTCTTGGTATTGAGCCTCCTCATGGCCCGGTACACAAGAATATCCAGAAGCAGTGTCAGATAGATCAGAATGTCCAGCACCAGGAACGGGAAAAAAATCCTCAGTACCCCCAGTACGAGACCGAATCCCAGCAGCCACTGCTGCCGCAGATTCTTTTTGATCCAGTTGATATGCTCATCGTTCTTGTACCCATTCAGCTGAAACATGTGCATGTTGTGCCGCATGGTCAGGAACAATGCATAAGCGGCCAATCCGGCCGCGATGATGGTTCTCACTATCATTGTCCGGCTCCGATGTGAAAATAGGCTCTCATGATATTTCTGAAAATGACAGGCTGTTCCAGGAAGGAGTAATGTCCTGTTCCGGTCAAAACAGCCAGTCCCGCCTTCGGAATCATTTCCTCCATGATCCTTGCATCCGAGATGGGCGTAGCCGTATCCCTGTCTCCCCAGATCAGGAGGGTATCCTGTTTGATCTTTGGAAGGAGGTGTCTTAAGTCTTCGTTGACCGCCATTACCAGGCACTGCCGCATCATCGGCGTTGCGTTTCTGTAATCGGCAGACCCCTGCCTGCTCCTCCAGTCATCGACCAGCTCCGGAAACAGGGCATACACCACCTTCAGATTCAAAATTTTCTTCAGTGCCTTGTACCGTTTGATCTTCATTTTCTGGGCAAAGGTCTTTTCCGGTACAATCCCGGCACTGTCAATCAGCACGATACTTTGGATCTCAAAGGGAAGGCTTTCTCTCGCCGCCAGCTTGATGATAATCCTGCCGCCGTAGGAATGACCGATCAGGGTGGCTTTTCTGATCCCGAGCGCCTGCATGAATCTGCAGAAAAAATCCGCATAGGCATCCACATTCCACGGCTCCCGCGGTTCATCGCTGCCGCCGAATCCCGGCAGGTCAAACTGTACAAACCGGTAGGATTCGTTGATCGACTCCGCCACAGAATCATAAACGCCAAGATGTGTACCCCATCCCTGAAGCATCACCACGGTCTCTTCGCCCTCGCCGGTGATCCTGACACATATATTATATCCATCCACTTCAATATTCATACACTCTTCCGCACGAATCCCCGTGCCCTTTCGGTACGATCGGTAATCTTCGCAGTACTCTTACTCTACTCCATCAGGGCGGTTCCTGTAAAGGCAAGGACGGCATTTTTCCAGACAAAGTTGGCGAGAATCAGCGCCAGGAGAAGGTAAAGCCACGCCCTGTGCATCGGGAAATGAAAAAACACGCGATGCCCCACGATCCGCTCCGTAACAAGGCTTACGCACATCCAGATCAACAGCAGCAATGCCACGGGGATGGCAGGGTAGTAAAAGAAGGACGCCCCGATCCGCCCGTGGAGCAATGCATAGACACTGCGGGTGGCACCGCATCCCGGGCAGTAGTACCCGGTCATGCGGTGAAAGAAGCATGGGGGGATGATTTTCCAGATCATTGAAATACTCCAAAAAACGTGCTATAATCTCAGCAAACTATCATCAATAGCCTATCCGGCTGTCAGAAAGGAGGCAACGCGATGAATCTCAATCTTTCCGGCGTATACGGTTTCGCTCCCTATGCTGCGTCTTCGCGCATCGGAAACACTCCATCCGTTGGCTCCAACTATGATTTCGGCGACGGCACGAAGACCGTAAAGCCCGGCCGCGTCAATCCCGCCGAGTGCCAGACCTGCAAAAGCCGCAAATACAAGGATGGCTCCAACGAGTCGGATGTTTCCTTCCAGACCGCACAGCACATCGATCCCGGGGCTGCCGGCGCTCGTGTCCGCGGTCACGAGCAGGAGCACGTTTCCAATGCCTACGAAAAAGCAGAAAAAGGCGGCGGAAAAGTTTTGCAGGCTTCCGTGTCGATCCAGACCGCTGTCTGTCCGGAATGCGGACGTGTCTATGTGGCGGGGGGACTGACCCGCACGAAGATCGCCTATCCAAAGGAAACCGAGTCCAATCCTTATCAAAAGGATCGCAAGGCACAGCTGGATGATGCCGTCAAAGGCGCCAATCTTGACTTCAGTGTATAATCATGGAAAACCTCATGCATCCATCCAATCGTGAAATCAAACGGATCGCCAGAGCGCAGCTCGGCGGCCAGTATCGTCTGCCGGTTCTGGCAGAGCTTGTGGTGGCGCTTCTGCCGTCTCTTGTGCTGCTGCCCTTTTCCTACCTGCTGAGCAATACCGGTTCGATCCTGCAGAACATCCTCTATGATCTGGCTTCTTTTATTGTCCTGATCCTGACAGCGGTACTCAGCGCGGGAAGGCTGTATCTTCAGCTCAACCTTGCACGGAGAAAGCCTTTCGGACTTTCCGATCTGCTGCATTGCTTCAAGGTGCGTCCGGATTCCTTCATTCTCGCCTTTTTGCTTTATGTCGTCTATGCCCTGCCCTATCTGGTCGTGAGGATCCTGTTCGGGATTCTGCAGGTAACCACTCCCGCATTTCTGGAGGCTCCCTGGCCTGCTGTGTCTCTCCTGATCAGGGGGATCCTGCTGGTCTTGACGATTGCCATCCTCCTCGGGTATGCCCTGGTCTTTCCCCTTCTGCTGGACGACCCGAACCGGAAGATCCGCTCCGCATTTCAAGAAAGCCGCCGCCTCATGGACGGGAACCGTAAGCGCTTTCTTCTGCTTCTTCTGAGTTTTCTCGGCTACGTATTCCTTGGTCTTCTGTCCCTTGGCGTCGGCTTTTTATGGATCAATCCTTATCTGACCCAATCTGTCATCGTCTTTTATCAGGATCTCTCTGGCGAACTGTCCCTTTCCCCGGCAGGAGAACAGGCAGATCAGTCCTCTTTCGCCCAGCCGTAAGCATACTTCACGGCCTTATTCCATCCCTTCAGCTTATTCTCCCGTTCCTCATCGGAAATGGTCGGCTCGAATTTCCGGTCGATCCCGATCTTCTGCACCAGTTCATCCCTGCTCTTCCAGAATCCGGTGGCAAGTCCCGCCAGGAATGCGGCGCCCAGGGCCGTAGACTCCACACAGGCCGGCCGGATCACGGGGACATTGATCATGTCCGCCTGAAACTGCATCAGGAAATTGTTGGCACTGGCTCCGCCATCCACACGCAGAGAGTGCAGCCTCATGTCCGCATCCGCCTCCATGGCAAAAATAACGTCGCACACCTGATAAGCCACGGACTCCAGCGTCGCGCGAATGATATGATTCTTATTGGTTCCCCGGGTAATCCCCACGATGGTACCGCGGGCATACTGATCCCAATGGGGCGCGCCCAGTCCCGTAAAGGCCGGCACCACATAGCAGCCATGGGTTCCGTTTACCTTTGTGGCCATGTATTCGGAATCCGAGGCGGAATCGATGAGGTGCATCTGATCCCGCAGCCACTGGATGGAGGCGCCTGCCACGAAGATGGATCCCTCCAGCGCATACTTCACCTTGCCGTCGATCCCCCATGCGATGGTGGTCACAAGCCCGTTCTTGGAAAAGATCGGCTTCTCCCCGGTGTTTAACAGCAGGAAGCAGCCGGTTCCGTAGGTATTCTTTGCCTGTCCCACCTCAAAGCAGGCCTGACCGAAAAGCGCCGCCTGCTGGTCTCCCGCGGCTCCCCCGATGGGGATCTCGCCGCCGAGATAAGCAGGCGCGGTCATGCCGTAAATCTGGCTGGAGGGTACCGCCTCCGGCAGCATGGACAGCGGAATATTCAGATCCGACAGGATATCCCGGTCCCATTCCAGCGTATTGATATTGAACAGCATGGTACGGGATGCATTGGAATAGTCCGTCACGTGTACCTTGCCCTTGGTCAGCTTATAAATGAGCCAGGTCTCCACCGTGCCGAAAGAGAGCTTTCCGGCATCCGCCTTTTCCCGCGCCCCCGGAACATTGTCCAGAATCCACTTGATCTTGGTGGCGGAGAAGTAGGCGTCTATGATGAGTCCGGTCTTTTTCCGGTAGGCATCCTCCAGACCCTGTTGTTTTAAATCATCCGCAATGGCAGAGGTCCGGCGGCACTGCCAGACGATTGCATTATAAATCGGCTCTCCGGTTTCCTTATCCCAGACGATTGCCGTTTCACGCTGGTTCGTAATGCCGATGGCTGCAATATCCACAGCCTTCGCGCCGATGCTGCTCATGGCCTCCACAGCCACGCCGAGCATGGTGGCCCAGATCTCATTTGCATCATGCTCCACCCAGCCCGGATTCGGAAACATCTGCCGGAACTCCTTCTGCGCCATGGAACGGATCTCACCGTTCTCATCGAACAGAATACAACGGTTGCTCGTTGTTCCTGCATCCAATGCCATGACATACTTTGCCATTTCGTTCCCCCCTCTTTGGAACCTGCAGCGAAATCCTGCTACGGTTCCCTATTTAATTCTGATTCTGCTGATGATCGAAACGCCCTTTGCCTTCTCCTCAAATGCGCTCTCCGTCATCTCGCCGGTCAGGAATGCCGTCTCCCCGGAAATCCCTGCCGAGACCGTTTCGATCTGCCCGAAGGCCGCTTTTGCTTCTTCCCCGCCTCCCCTGATGCGTACAAAAAAGCGGCAGGAAAACGCTTTGATATCCTGAAGCTGCAGCTCCTCCGAAGACCATTGGATCGGAATGTTGCGGTTTGGCTGATAATGCTTTGCGATATCGACAACATCCGCCACTACCGCACTGGCCGTCGGCAGTTTTCCTGCACCGCTGCCGTAAAACATGGCGTCACCCAGCATATTTCCATGTACAAAAACCGCATTGAACACGCCGTTTACCGTGTAAAGAGGATGCTCCTCACCCACGAGAAACGGTGCTACCAGCGCCGTGTAGGTATCCCCGGTTCTGGTGCTGGACGCGATGAGCCGGATCCTTTTTTTTATGGCCAGGGCATAGCGGATGTCCTCCGGGGTGATTTTCGTAATCCCCTCTGTATAGATCTTGCGGAAATCCACCTGTTTCCCGCTGATCAGGGATGTCAGGATGGCGATCTTGCGGCAGGCATCATAGCCCTCCACGTCCGCGCTGGGATCACGTTCCGCATAGCCGAGCTCCTGTGCCTCCTTCAGAACCGTCTCGTAATCGCTTCCCTCCTCCGTCATCTTTGTCAGCATGTAATTGGTGGTACCGTTTAAAATGCCGGAAATCTCCTCGATCACATCTGCCGTTAAGGATTTGTAAATCGAGCGGATAATGGGGATACCGCCGCCGACGGATGCTTCGAACTGGAAGTTCAGATCCCGCTCCTTTGCGATGGCAATGAGCTCCGCTCCCTTTTCCGCCACGAGATTCTTGTTGGAGGTGGACACGCTCTTGCCGTGCAGCAGCATCTCCTTCACAAAGGTATATGCAGGCTCCACACCGCCCATGGTTTCCACCACAACCACGATCTCCGGATCATTTGCGATCACCTGATAGTCATGCACAATCCTGCTCTCGATGGGATCTCCCGGGAAGTCACGCAGATCCAGCACATATTTCACCCGGACCTCGTCTCCCACATGCGCGCGGATGATCCCGGCATTCTTTTCTATGACTTCCACCACACCGGAGCCGATGGTTCCGTAACCCATAACCGCAATCTGAATCATAACCGATACCTCTTAAAAACTTCTGCCGCCGCCGCCATGCACGCCGCCGCCGCTGCTCATGTGCGTTCCGCCGCCACCGCCGCCGGAGCTTTCCGTATGAATCCTGTGGTGCGTCACGACTTCGTTTACAAATTTGTCTTCCTTGCTTGTCACCTGCACCTTTCCTTCCTTGTGATAATCATAGGAATAGGTGCCCCATTTCAAATGATACCGCCCTGCGGTGATCCCCACCACGGCAAAGAACACCCCCGCCGCAATGATGGATGCGAGGACAAAATCTCCTGCGGCTAAATGCGGATTCTCATCCACCTTGTACTTTACGGCCTTCTTCAGCATGGCGGAAAGCGCGTCCGCATAATAACCGTCCAGCATGTCCTCATACCCTGCATCCAGCACACGCTCGATTCGATCCCCGTTGATGGTGTTGATCGCGTTCCCGGAAGTCGAGATGTAGTAATTACGGTTATCCAGATCGATCACAATCGCGATGCCGTCCGTATTGATCCCGAAGGTCTCATCATAGAGATCATCCGCATAGGCCATGGTGGTTCGTCCGCCCGCATCATCCGTTGTGCCGAGGACGATGTTCCAGCCCGTCACCTCCGTCGCATCCTGTGCCTGTGAGGTGAGATCATTGATCTCATCGTCATCCAGCACGCCCGCCGCATCATAAACCGCCTGTGTGGCCGCATAGATCCGCGTTGTCGCAAGGACACTGACAAGAAGCGATGCCGCCAGCAGAAGAATCGCCAGCACAATCACTCCTATTTGTATTTTTCGTCTGTTCTTTTCCCACTTCATATGAAATAACCCAGCAATAAAATAATCGCAAACACGACGCCGGCTGCCGCCAGAGCCGTGGAGACCAGTCTTCCCCAGCTGATGGGAAGCTCTCCGCAGATCTCCGCTGTCTGTCCGTTGATGGAATAAAAGTAAGTCTTGCCGTTGCCGCCTTTATAGGTCAGCGTCCAGAGGGGCAGCAGCACATAATCGAATTCTTCTTTCGTAAACTGCATATCACTGCTTTTTACGCTGACGGTGGAATATCCCTTGATCTGCTCCTTCATCAGGGTCTCGGAGTATTGCTTCATTTCCCCCTTCATGCTTTCCTCGATGTCCTTCCTCTCGATATCCTTTTTCTCCGCCAGAAATCCGGAAAGATAGCCCATGGAGAACTTTTTCAGACCGGTAAAGTCATAGGGGAAAATACCCTCAGCCAGCTTGCTGTTGGCCTTTTTCAACGCAATATGCGTGAGATCATTGACCTGTACGCTGCCGCCGCGCTCGACATGATAAAACTTTGTCTCCGTGTATTCATTATCCCCGGCAATCCACGTACGTACCTTGGTGGCTTCTCCGGAGATACTGCCCTTCATCTCGCTGTCCAGCATCCAGTAGGGGAAATACACCCCGGACAGCTTCTCGATCTGTTTCTTATCGAAAAAGTTGCGGGGCACAAATTTCTTTTTCCGGGTAAAGGTCAAAA
Source organism: Lachnospiraceae bacterium (assembly GCA_045661345.1). Taxonomy (GTDB): domain Bacteria; phylum Bacillota; class Clostridia; order Lachnospirales; family Lachnospiraceae; genus RUG12461. The sequence goes on along the minus strand of JAZRFM010000037.1, from coordinate 11,642 downwards.
ACTGGCTCTCTGCCTGATCCTTGGTCACGGAAAACGGCAGGATATGCCCCGGCAGATCGTTCCCGTCCAGTCTCCCCGAAAGAACCACCGGGTTGTGGCAGTAATAACAGAAGGTGGCCGCCGTGGTCTCCTCCGTTACGATCTCCGCTCCGCAGCTCGGGCAGGAATAGATCACCGCCTCGTCCTTTGCGGCCGCCCCGGAGTCTTCTTCCGGATGCTCTCCGGCCACAGTCTGCTCTGTGGCCGCATCCGGTTTCATCGCATCCAGCGTTTCCTGATCAAACTCGGAAAAGCAATATTCACATTTGTATTTTTGCGTACCCGGATCGAAACGGAGATCTCCGTCACAATGGGGGCACTTATAACTAATGACAGACATGATAACCTTCCCTGTTGCTTTTCTTTTTTACGGTCTCGGTTTTCCGCAGTTGGAGCAGAACTTGCCCGTGTTCACCTGTCCGCATTCGCAGGTCCAGTCTGCTGCCGGTGCGGGCTTGCCGCAGTTGGAGCAGAACTTGCCGGTATTGACCTGTCCGCATTCGCAGGTCCAACCGCCAGCCGCTGCTGCGGGTGCTGCCGCAGGAGCCGCCTGCTGCACGGGCTGCTGCATCTGCTGTTGCTGCATTTGCTGCTGCTGCATCTGCTGCTGCATCTGCATCTGCTGCATATTGGTCTGAGAAGCGGTACCCATGAAGCCGCCGCCTGCCTGCATACCCATGCCGACACCCATAAAGCCCATGGCTGCGCCGTTGGGGTTGGAGCCGGCCGCATTGATTCCCTGGGCGATCTGTCCCTGCACATAACCCTCGCGGATCGTCGGGTCGGATAGCATCGCGCCTTCGTTGCGCTTGTTGATGAGCTTCTGGGATTCCTCATCATAGGAGATGCTGGCAAGACCCACTGCCTGAACCTCCATGCCGCGCATCTGCTTCCAGTCTTCATCCAGAACCTGCGCCATGTATTTGCTGAGCTCTCTGCCCTTGCTTGTCACATAGGAGATCCGCTCGCCGTCTGCAGACATCTTGTTGATGGAGGCCTGCAGCGCTTCCAGGAACTCGGAGAGATACTGCTCGTTGATCTCCGTGATCTGCACCTTTTCCGCATTACGCGGGATTGCTTCCGCATAAAACTTCAGCGGATCGGTGATCTTGATGGAATAGGTGCCGTGTGCGCGGATAAAAAGCTCCGCATTGTAGAAATTATCAAAATAGTTGACCGGATTGCGGGTGCCGAATTTGATCCCCTTGATCTCCTGCAGATTCACGAAAAATACCTTCTGGGACTGGGGGGTCATGCCGCCGAACTTGATACGCTCGAAGGATTCCTTGATGGAGTCTCCGAACTGTCCGTTAAAGAGAGAGGGCGCGGAAGCATTCTGTACCTTGTAATAGCCGGGCTCCGCGGTATAGTCGATGACCTTGCCGCCGTCTGTCAGAATCATGAACTGATTGTCATAAACATGAACCACGGATCCGTCCGTAATATAGTCGTCGTTGCCCTTCGTGTTCGACCCTTTCTTTACCTTGACGCCCCTGACGAATACGGTCTGATCACCCATATCCTCCGGTTCCACGACGTCAATCCACTGATCCGCAAGAGACCCTCCGACGCCTTCCAAAAATGCCTTGATAATACCCATCTTTCTTTCCTCCTTGTATACACTGTCTTGCTAAGGAAAGATTGATTCAATCAATCTTTCCCTTAAAGTAACACATGAAAAACCACAGTCTAGGAATCCGATACTTTCCGATCCGGCCTCCCCTGAGACAGCCACTTGAGATATGCCGTAATAAAAGGATCAATCCCCCCGTCCAGCACACCGTCCGTATTGCCGGTCTCCGCACCGGTACGCAGATCCTTTACCATCTTGTAGGGCTGCAACACATAGGAACGGATCTGGTTGCCCCAGCCGATCTCCGTCACTTCCCCGCGGATGTCCGCCGCTTTCTCCGCATTCTCCTCCTGCTTCAAAAGAAGGAGCTTTGCCTTCAGCATCTGCATGGCTTTGTCCTTGTTTTGGAACTGTGACCGCTCATTCTGACAGGTCACCACGATGCCTGTCGGATAGTGCGTAATCCGGATCGCGGAAGAAGTTTTGTTGATATGCTGTCCCCCCGCCCCGCTGGAACGGTAGGTGTCAATCCGTATATCCTCGTCCCTGACCTCAATATCAATATCTTCTTCGATCTCCGGCATCACATCACAGGACACAAACGAAGTCTGACGCTTTCCGGCTGCATTAAAGGGCGAGATACGCACCAGCCTGTGAACCCCTTTTTCCGATTTCAGATATCCGTAAGCATTCTCTCCGTCAATCTGAAACGTCACGGATTTCAGTCCGGCCTCATCTCCGTCCAGAGAATCCAACTCGGTAAGCGTAAAGCCTTTATCCACTGCCCAGCGGCTGTACATGCGGTACAGCATGCTGCACCAGTCGCAGGATTCCGTACCCCCTGCTCCCGCATGAAGCGAAACGATGGCACCGTCCCTGTCATATTCCCCGGAAAGCAGCGTTTTGACGCGAATCTTTTCAAAGGCTTCCTCAAAATCCCGGAAAGCGTCTTCCACCTCCGGGATCAAAGCCGGATCGCTCTCTTCCTCCCCCATTTCGATCAAAGTCTCGATATCCTCATACTTTGTCTCCAGGTTCCTGATGACTTCAAGATCATCCTTGTAGCTTTTCAGCTCCTTCATCTTTTCCTGGGAGGTGGTCGGATCATTCCAGAAATCCGGTGCCTCCATCTCGCGCTCCAGCTCTTCGATCTTATGCTCTTTGACTGCTAAGTTAAAGTGAATCCCTCACTTCCTGCAGCGGCTCCTTGTAGGTGCCGAGTTTGTACTTATAGGGGTCCAACTCTACCACAGAATCACTTCCTTTCCATTCTCCGTGCCGTTTACAGTTGCTCCTTCAATACTTCTACCGCTTTCTGAATCTGATTATCCAGCGAATAGTCATATTCGTCCTCTTCCTGTCCGAGGAACTCGTACTCCAGCTCGATATCCGGCGCAATGCCCTTGCCGTTGATATTCTCGCCCTCCGGCGTGAAGTATTCCTCTATGGTCAGCTTCACCGCGGAGCCGTCATCCAGGGAAAAGGTCTGCTGCACGACTCCTTTTCCGTAGGTCCTGGTTCCGATCAGGGTCCCGTACCCGTAATCACGGAGGGCTCCTGCCAGAATCTCTGACGCGCTGGCGCTGTTTTCATTGATCAGCACTGCGATGGGAAGCTGCATCTGATGTTCCTCATCCGAGACCTCGTCGTTCCGTTTGCCGTACTTATCCTCCGTGTATACCACGGTTCCCTGCGGCAGAATATCGTCCAGAATCTTTACGACGGAACTGAGAATACCGCCCGGATTGTAGCGGATATCGATGATCATTGCCTCCATCCCCTGAGAGGTCAGATCGTCCACCGCCTCCTCAAACTCCTCTGACGTATTGAGGGCAAAATTGGAAATATAGATGTAGCCGATCTCCTCGTCCAGCATCTCGTACTGTACCGTGGGAAGGGTGATCTCTTCCCGCATGATATCCGTCTCGAACTCTTCGTCCTCCCGGACCACCACCGCATGGATCGAGCTGCCGGCTTCTCCCCGGATCATATCCACATACTCGTCCAGCGTCACGCTGCTTCCTTCAATCCCGTCCACGGAGTAGAGGATGTCCCCTATTTTGAGACCGGAGCGTTCCGCCGGTGTATCCGGATAGACATAGACCACGGAAACAAGATTGGTATCCGGATCCTGGGTCAGGGTCGCCCCGATTCCGTAGTACTGCTTCGTCACTCTGGTAAAGTTATCCTCGTACTCCTCTGCGGTGTAATACTCGGAGTACGGATCCCCCAGGGCATCCACAAGACCTTTGTAGAGCCCGTTTTCCTCAGCCTCCGGATCAATCTCGCCGAGATAATGGAGCTCAATAAGACCCTCCAAAGCCGAGATCTTTGAGATGGCTTCTTCGGAAAGAGCGGACATCTTTGTTTCTTTTGACTGTGCGCCGATCTGTGCTTTGAATCTGCTTACCAGTACCAGAATCACAATCAGAAAGACGACTGCCGTTACAAGGATCCCTGCCAGAAGTCCCGGTAAAAATCCTGCTTTTTTCTTTTCGGGGAGTCCCTGTTCTTCCATGCCTTTTACACTACCCAAGATAATTCCACGGGGAAACATACTCCCCGTCTTTGGAAACACCAAAATGCAGATGGTTTCCCGTCGAAATGCCGGTGCTGCCCACAAAGGCCACGGTATCACCGGCCGCAACCTGCTGTCCCTGCGTCACGTTCAGGGAAGAGGCGTGCATATAAACCGTCCGAAGACCCGATCCGTGATTGATGATCACGTAGTTTCCGGCTCCCGAGGAATATCCGGCGAAGCTCACTTCCCCCGGCGCCGCCGCGACGATGGCCGAACCGTAGGGTGCGCCGATATCGATTCCCTTATGATTGGTGGAAGCCCCCGCTGTCGGTGAAGAACGCTGTCCGTAATCGCTGGTCACGCGATGGCTGGCGGGACACGGCCACAAAAAAGCGCCGCCGTCGTAATTGCGTTCCTCTATGGTCTCACCGTTTTCCGCGGCAGCTTTTCGCCTTGCCTCCTCCCGTGCGATCTCCGCACGAATCTCCGCAATCACCTCATTCTGGGCCGCGATCTCGTTTTCGTAGGCTTCCGCGGTATTTTCTGCCTGATCTATGTAGGTGTTGACCTGCATCAGCTCATTCTTTTTCGCCGTATCCAGGGCTGCAACCGTTGCCTTCTGTTCTTCCGCGACGGCTTTCAGCTCGGCGAGCTCGTCCCGGTCTTCCTCCAGGGCCTGCTTTTCTTCCCGGATCTGCTCCTCGAGATTAGCAACACGCTGTACCTTTTCCTGGTAGTCCATGAGCTGCTCCCGGTCGTATTCCGTTAACTGGCGGATGTACTCCACCGCACTTAAGAATTCCGTGATGGAACCGGATCGCAAAAAAAGATTCAGAATATCCGATGAGGTGGAGTTTTCGTACATATACCGGATACGCAGCTTCATATCCTCATACTGGTCATCCGCCTGTGCCCTGGCTTCTTCAAGCTCCCGGCCGGTTTTTTCCAGTTCTTTTTCCGCTTCATCAATTTCCGCCGTTTTTTCGTCAAGCTTTTCGGACAGTTCATTGATCTGGGAAGAGATTGTCGAAAGCTGTTTATCCAGCTCCGCGACACGGGACTCGATATCCGCCTTTGACCCCTGCAGGCTGCTGATCAGCTGCTTTGCGTTGTCGAGCTGTTGCTCCAGCTCCTTCATCTGCCGCTCCGCCTCCGAAAGCTTTTCATTGGCGGCAGAGGCGAAAACGCTCCCGTTTACCGTTGACAGCAAAAGGAGCAGCAGCGCCAGAAAAACGGATACTCTTTTTTTCATCCGGTCATACCTTTAAATGTCTGCGCACCGTGATCGCACTGCCGATCAAACCGACACCCACACCCATGATCAATCCTGCAGGAAGGAGGATACGGAAGACCTCCTGCACCGGCAGGAACTGCAGCATCGAACTGATAAAATGGAACCGTTCCCCGATATAGGCAACGATCCTGCGATACAGATAAAACAGGATCACCAGCGGAATCGCCGAACCGATGAGCCCGATGAGAATACCCTCTACAATAAAGGGCGCCCGCACAAAGAAATCCGTCGCACCGATCAGCTTCATGACGGCAATCTCTTCTTTGCGCACCGAGATACCCACGTTGACCGTATTGCTGATCAAAAAGACGGCAACCGCAAACAAAATGGCGATGATCCCGATGGAGATATACTTGATCAGCGTGTTCAGATCGGAAAGGGTCTTCGCCGCCGCTTCCGACTGATGTACCTCCCGGACGATCTCCTGCTGCTCCAGGAAGGTCACCAGGGCGTTCTGCAAAGACACATCGGAAAGATAAACCTCGTAATGCGCGGAATTTGCCAGAGGGTTGTCCTCCTCAAAGCCTTCCGCCAGCTCCTCGTGTCCTTCAAAATATTCACTCTTGAAATCTTCCCATGCCTGATCCGCAGACACGTAAACACATTCGGAAACCTCTGGCCTGCGTGTGATCAACGACTCAAAGTCGATGATCTCCGGCTCTGTAACCTCCGGTTGGAAAAACACGGTGACCGCAACACCCTCCTCCGCGTTCTGCACCATATCCTGGAAATTGGTCACAATCATGTAAAACAGACCGAAGAGAAAGATGCAGGCCGCCATCGTCGCAATGGAGGCAAGGGAAAAGAGCTTGTTTCTCCAGATATTCTTGACACCCTGTTGGATCGAATAAAAAAAGGAATTAATCTTCATTTTCTGTAATGATACCTTTCCTGATCGTGATCACACGTTTATCCATCGCTTTTACGATCTCCATATTGTGTGTAACAACTAGTACCGTCGTTCCGCGCTTATTGATCTCGGACAAAAGCCGCATGATCTCCCATGCGTTCTTGTTGTCCAGATTTCCGGTAGGCTCGTCCGCAAGCAAAATCTTCGGCTGATTCACCAGCGCGCGGGCAATGGCCACACGCTGCTGCTCTCCACCGGAAAGCTGCTTCGGTTTGCTTTTATATTTCGCTGCCAGTCCCACCAGGGAAAGCATTTTCGGAACCGCTCTTTTAATCCTGCGCCCCGGTGTCCCGATGACGCGCTGCGCGAAAGCCACATTTTCGTATACATTCCGGTCTTTTAACAAGCGGAAATCCTGAAACACCACGCCGATATTGCGGCGGTATTTCGGGATCTTCCTTCTCCTGATCTTATGCAGTTGCTGTCCGTTGACCGTAATCGTACCGGAGGTGGGCTCAAGCTCTTTCAGCAAAAGCTTGATCAACGTGGACTTTCCGGATCCGCTGTCTCCAACCAGAAAAACGAACTCTCCTTCCTTGATGGTAAGGCTTACATCATTCAGTGCCGGGATGACGCCCGATTTGTAAGACTTACTCACATGCTCCAGTTTAATCACGCTTGACTCCTTTTCTAATGCCCTTTGGGATACTGTACAGATATCCCTTAATAATCCATGTTCTCCATATATTTCATGTATTTGACCACCATGAGGGCGATCTTGAAGGTGATGGCATCCTCAAATACACGAAGATCCAGACCCGTGCTCTTCTGCAGCTTATCCAGGCGGTACACCAGGGTATTGCGGTGAATGTACAGCTGCCGTGAGGTCTCGGAAACGTTCAGGCTCTTTTCAAAGAATTTGTTGATCGTCACCAGGGTCTCTTCATCAAATTCATCCGGCGATTTCCCGTCGAAGATCTCTTTGATGAACATCTTGCACAGCGGCATGGGAAGCTGATAGATCAAACGCCCGATGCCCAGCTGCGAATAAGCAATGATATTCTGCTCCTCAAAAAAGATCCGTCCGACATCCAATGCCATCTTGGCTTCCTTGTAGGAACCGGACACTTCCTTGATCTCACCGGCCACGGTCCCGTATGCGATATAGACGCCCGGATTTCCTTCTCCCGTCCTGAACAGATTCAGGATGTTCTCCGCGGTCTTTTTCAGGCTCTCCGCATCATCTCCCTCGGCGAGCTCCTTCACCACGATGATATCTCTTTCATCCACCGCCGTCACGAAGTCCTTGCTCTTGCCCCCAAAGAGACTCCTTACACGCTCCAGATCATTCTGATCCTTGTCATGTCCGGGTTCCACGATATAAACCACCCGTTTGACCTCGGTCTCAATGTGGAGCTTTTTCGCGCGGTTATAGATGTCCACCAGCAGGAGGTTATCCAACAGGAGATTCTTGATAAAATTGTCCTTGTCGAACCGTTCCTTGTATGCAACCAGAAGATTCTGAAGCTGAAAGCAGACGATCCTGCCCATGGTGTGAGCCTCTTCGCTTTCGCCGCTCACCAGAAGCACATACTCCATCTCGTGATCATCCAGCACCTTGAAATACTGAAATCCCTGAATCATCTGGGTATCCGCCTCGGAAGCCGCAAAGGCTGCCGCCGCTTTCGTGTGTTTCTCCGCATCCGGGAAGGTGGAAGCGAGTACATTTCCATCCCGATCCAGTACGCACATCTGAATATGCGTGATCTCCTGCAGTCCGTCAATCGTGTTCTGTAAGATCTGATTAGAAATCATAGCTTAGCCTCCTAAGCTATCATTTTAATGCAAATCGTCGAAAAAAGGAAGAGGATTGATGGTTTTTTTTGTACATTTTTTCGAACTCACCAATCTCATACCAGAGACGGACGCCCAATTTTCTGCTCTGTGTGGCGAAAAAATGCTCCGCTCCCGGAGAATCGATCACGGACAGCACAACATCCGGTGCCGCCCCGTTAATCTCATTGACAATGATATCCGCATCGGCGACCTGCTCCTCCAGCACATATTCCCCGATGCATGGGAGGCGGGGTGCCGTTTCCTCCAGATCACGCTTCAGATGCTCCAGTTTCTCACGGTCATCAGAGAGGAGATACAGCTTCCGGTGGTTCTTTTCCAGACTTTCCAGAAAGGAGTGAAAAAAAGTCCGGTTCCTGACCTCCTGCATAAGAGACGGGGTATCCGCATCTGCGGCGCGCAGCGCCCCGATTTCTCCGAATACTGAAAGATCCAGATGCTCCAGGTGCCTTCTTACGATCTCATCTCTTCGCATGGCGGCAATATTCTTTGTGGTGATCGTCCCGATCACATGCAGCATGTTTTCCTGCAGAAAGGACTCCGCGATCGCAACCGCTTCATAAGCAGGACCTGTGTAAAACGTGATCCCCTGTATCGTTACCCTCAGCATTTGCTCTTTTCCCCCCAAGCGCTACAACTCGAAGTATAACAGAACAGGGTATTCTTGTAAACGAGTCCTTCCCCACCCCTCGGAATTTACTGACTATTTCCATCAATTCTCCAAAGAGATTTTACATTTCAAATGTCAAGTATCTTGCAAAAATGACCTGTGTTTCGTCCACTTTCACAAAACACACGTTTGTTTTTTCAGCTTTCCCACCCCTGTTTTTTTCTCAATTTTTGTGGATAACGTGAATAACTTCGTGCATAACTTGATTTTTCGTTCCTTTTGCGTATGGTTTTGTGGATAACTCATGATTTAATTCTTACCCCATGGAAACCCTTTTTGTGCAAATTGTTTTTTTGAACGGATAGATTAAATTTTTGCCTGTCCCTTCTCCGAAAAAAAAGCCCCTGCGCTGTCCGCACAGGGGCCCCCATCTCCATCAGATCAGAAAATCCTTCGCACTGCAAGGATATCACGATAGTAGGCACTGGATACCTTGATACCGGTTGCGGGGGTGCTAGCATGCACGATCTGACCGCCGCCGATACAGATCCCCACATGTCCGCTGTAGCAGACGATATCTCCGGCCTGCATCTGGGAGGGATCCACACCGTATCCCACGCCCCGCAGTGCACTGGAGGAATGGGGAAGACCCACCCCGTAATTTGCATAAACACTCATGACAAAGCCGGAGCAGTCCGTGCCGTTCGTCAGGGAAGATCCGCCATAGACATAAGGATTACCCACAAACTGCAGCGCGTAATTCGCGACCGAACCGCCGGATCCGGATCCTGCGGCCGCATAGGAACCGCCGCCACCGCCGGAACTGCCGGAGCTGCTGGAACTGCCGGAGGAAGAAGAACTCCTCTGTGATCTTGCCTGTGCCTGTTCTGCCGCAGCCGCAGCCGCTCTTCTCTCCTCTTCTTCTCTTGCGAGACGGGCTTCCTCTGCCTCTTTCGTCTCACCATAGGTATAACGGTTATCAAGATCCACGAATTCCATGGATACGTAACCGGATCCTTCTTCGATAGATACGCCGACCCAGCCCCAGGTGTCCACATAGGTCTCATCCGTAACCGTCAGATCTTCGCCGTCCGGCACCATACCGATCACATCCGAATCCTGCGACGGAAGTGCACGTACGAAAAGGGTCTCCGTATGCACCGTTGCCGTCCGGTTGGAGGCCTGCTTGATCAGATCCTCATCCCCGACAGACACATAATCCGCGGAAACAAACCCGTCCACGTCTCCGGACTTGATATGATACCATTGACCGTCATCTGTCTTCTCCAGAACCTTCAGCGCGTTATTCGCATAAAGCTTGCCGACGGCTTCGCTTTCCGCATTCGCTTCACTTCTGACATTCACAAAATCCGTTACCGTCGCGATACCGATATCCGCGTATTCCTCTGTATGATTGTCACCGGCTGCCTCGCCGTTCTCCTCCTGTCCTTCTTCCGCGCTCTCTCCATCAGGAGTCTCTCCCTCTTCACCGGCGGTGCCTTCTTCTGCTGCCGCTTCTTCCGGCTGCTGCGGTACTGCTTCCGTTTCGGAAAGGATATTTGCCATGGCTGCCGTCACGCCCGAGCTTGTGGTGGGGGCTGCAGCCGGAGCTGTTTCTGTCGGTGTCTCTGCTGCGGGTGCTGCTGTACCCGTCGTCTGCAGCGCATCCGCCGTCGGAGCCGCCGGCGTCTGTCCTGCACCTTCCGCTGCGCTGGTCTCGTCCTGTGCCTCCGCATCCGGTGCTGCTGTCTGTGTCCCCGGATCCGCTGCCGGCGTCACGGTCTCTGTCGCTGTTGTCTCTGTAACTGCCTCTGTCACCGGTGTCAGGGATGCGAACACATCTGTCATCGCCCCTGCCGTCAAAGTCCCCGTCGTCGAGCCTTCCCCTTCCGCCACTGCGGATGCCTCTGCGGTCCCTCTGCTGGTCTCCTTCGCTGCCGTCGTCTGCACGGATGCCGAACGACCAGCTATTGCGCTGATCACCCCTGCGGTCGGTGCTGCCGATACCTTTGCGATGGTCGCACCTGAGATCACGACACAAAACATTCCGCAAAGCAAAGCCCGTACTGCCCGATTCTTCATAAAACCTCCGTTTTATCTCCCCAAATAACCGTTATCCGGTATTTGTTACGTATTTGTTACGAATTATTACGAAAACGATTATAGCAAACGACGTTTCCCCTGTCAACCCCCATTTCCCGCGGTTTTTCACATCTCCCTCCCCCGGGCATCTCTCTGTACGCCAGATTCCCCCCTGCCCCCGCCGGGTTCCCTGTGCCCTGACATATCAGTCTGCACACAAAACCGTTTACTGGTTTCGGAGCCAAGAGCTTTTTTGCATTTGAGCAGGGTTCCTGTCACCGGTCGCAGCCGGTACCAACGCGCCTTCCATGGCGCATGGTACCTGGATTCGCCGTCCTGGCGAATCCCTGCTGATACTATCGTCAAATGCCAAAAAGCTCTAAGCTCCTCAACACGTTACACGGTTTTGTATGCAGCCCGACATGTCGAGACCCAGGGCGACCGGCGGCTGGTCACAAGCACAACGGAATGCTTTGTGAGCGAGAATGTGATTCTTATCAGATTTCTCAATATCTAGCAACGAGCACACAGGACGTGTGCGAGAGCGAGCATCTGCCATGGATGGCAGGTTGCGAGCGGTTGCGGGAATGGTCGATAACTTGGCAAATCTGATTAGAAGCACATCGAGCGAGCATGTGCAGTTCCGATGTGCTTGTGAAAAGCCAGCGGGGGCCCGGCGGGGGGTAGACATGCCGGGAGGGCACAGGGAGCCCGGCGGGGAGCAGGTTTGTTTCTCCGCTTGGAGACGGGTCAACATTATGGTATGATGTGGGGAGGAAAAGGAGGAGCTTCCCGGATCGTCTTGCGGAAGCATAGAGA
>JAZRFM010000036.1:0-193714 GCA_045661345.1 Lachnospiraceae bacterium | reverse complement strand
TGCGAGAGCGAGCATCTGCCATGGATGGCAGGTTGCGAGCGGTTGCGGGAACGGTCGATGCCTTGGCAAATCTGATTAGAAGCACATCGAGCGAGCATGTGCAGTTCCGATGTGCTTGTGAAAAGCCAGCGGGAGCCCGGTGGGGGGCGGATATGCCGGGAGGGGGCAGGAGGCCGGCGGGGAGTGGGCGGGCAATTGTCCGGGTGGCCGGGGAAGTTAAACTCCCGTTTGTTATGGAAGAAGGGCGGGCAGAAAATAGTTTGGAAACGGAGGATATGATGAAAAAGAATGTTGTAATTGGTTCCATCAGGACACTTGCGATTGCACTGCCGGTTTTAGCAGTGCTTAGTGGATGTGGCAGCCCAAAAGCGCCGACAGAGGCAGAGAAGCCGACTGTGGTAACAGAAGCAGCGGCTGATACTTCGTCTGTCACAGCTTCGGCAAGTCCGGAAACGTTGAACGACAAACCAAAGGACGAAGAAGGGATCATCACGGATGATCAGGCGCTTTCGGCTATCAAAAGCTACTGTTATGCCAGTATGCCGGATTTGAAGAGCATCGAGGAGGAGTACCCGGTCGGCTGGGAGATCGAATCAAGCGATGATAACGCGATTGTCGTTTTGTTCAGGTCGTATACGGGAGCGCTGGTTCGTTATTACATTGATCCTGTTTCCGGAGACGCCTATGTCACTGAGTTTGTCTCCGGGATCACGCCAGAGGAAGAGCGCACAGAGGAAACTCTGAATGTGAAGGATTATCTGTAGGAGAAAGAGGATGCTTTGTGATCAATGCGCCAATTATGAATATGATGAGGATGACGAGGCCTGGTATTGCGGCGTGAATATGGATGAGGATGACTATTATCGTTTTCTGTCCGGGGGGAATAAGAACTGCCCTTTTTACCGGAGCGATGACGAGTATGAAGTCGTCAGACATCAGATGTAATCGACCACAAGGATCGGGAAGCCTATGAAAAGCGCCTGTGGGCTGATATCGGGTTTGATCGGAGTAAATCAGAAACAGCTGCCATTGTTAGAGGAGGAAAGGATTGATGAAGGTTCGGAAACTGATCGCATTGCTGCTGCCGCTGTCTCTTTTGCTTGCTTCCTGCGGACAGGCAAATACGGCCGCACCTGCGGAGCAGACAGCACCGCCCCGGGAGGCGGTTACGGAAGACGCCGGCAAATATGACGGCATGACGGCAGAGGAGATCGTCGCCACACTGACCCTTGAGCAGAAGGCCGCTCAGATGGTGGAGGGTGCGGTATACCATATCAGCGAAGCGCAGATGCAGCAATATGACTACGGTTCCATCCTGTCCAAATATGAGGAGCTTCCGAATCCCACGGATCAGGAGTGGCGTGAGATCGTGGATGCCTATCAGAGCAGCGCGCTCGCGTCTGAAGCCGCAATCCCTTATATTTACGGTCAGGACAGTGTGCATGGCGTAAACTATGCCTCCGGCAGCGTGATTTTCCCGCAGAATATCAATATGGGAGCCGCCAACGACCCGGCACTGATGAAGGAGTATGGGACCCTGGTGGGGTCGGATATTGTCCACACGGGGATGCTCCTCAATTTCTCACCCTGTGTGGATGCAGCGCAGGATCCTCGGTGGGGAAGGACTTACGAGTGCTTTTCCGATGACAACGGGATTGTGAAAAATCTTTCCGTCCCCTATGCCGAGGGTCTTTTATCCGAAGGCGTGGTGGTCTGTGCCAAGCATTTTTTCGGCGGCGGTTATACAGCGTACGGCAGCGGCGAATATTCGGATATGACAGAAAGGCTCATTGACCGGGGGGATGCCGAGATGTCCGAGGAGGAGATTGCATCCCAGCTTTCCGTATACGAAGCGCTGATCCGCTCAGGGGTACAGTCTGTGATGGTCTCCCATTCTTCCCTTTGGGGAACCAAGATGCATGAAAATGCAAAGTATCTCAGCTATCTGAAGGACGATCTGGGCTTTGACGGTTTTATCCTGTCCGACTGGGATTCCATAGAAAAATGCTCCGGCGCGAATGTAAAGGAAAATGTGATTCTCTGTATCAATGCCGGTCTGGATATGCTGATGGAGGCGGATCATTATGAGGAGTGCAGACAATACATTGTCGAAGCCGTCAAAGAGGGCTCTATCAGTGAGGAACGCGTCGATGACGCGGTTACCAGAATCATCCGTGTAAAGATGGACGCCGGACTTTTCGAAGACCCCTTTATGAAGGATTTTTCCCCCACCTACGACTACGGCAGCGAAAAGTCTCATCAGGTGGCAAGAGAGCTGGCGGCAAAATCCTTTGTGCCTCTCAAGGCGGGAAACCATATGACGATCAAAAAGGGAGAGAAGGTCTATGTGACCGGTCCCGCGGCCAATGATACCGGCGCTTTGTGCGGCGGCTGGACCTATCTTTGGCAGGGGGCAAGCGACAGCAGCCTGGGCGAGCGGATTCTGCCAGACGACCCCACGATCCTGGAAGCGCTGACGGCAGCCGGCGCTGAAGCCGGCTTTGAGGTCGTCACGGATCCGAAGAGGATGGGGGAATGCGACATGGTGCTGTTATGTGTGGGAGAACGTCCTTATGCGGAATGGGAGGGCGATACCGGGGATCTTTCCATCGTGGGAGATATGGCGCTGGAGGGAAACAAAGAAGCGATTGAGGAAGCGGCTGCTTCCGGAAAACCCACGCTGACACTGATCGTTGCAGGACGGAATGTGATCATCAGTGACTATCTTGACAGCTGGGATTCCTGTATCATGTGCTATCTGCCCGGTTCCGAAGGGGGAAATGCCGTGGCAGACGTGCTGACCGGCGAGGTTCCCCTTACCGGCACGCTTCCCATGCCTTACTATTCCTCCATCTCCCAGATCGGCACCGGTGAATGCTGGCACGAAACGGGATGGAGTGCGTCGGAGTGAGGCGGATAGTCTGCCTCCCACGGGCCGCCGAAAGGCGGTCTTTTTTTTTGAAAAAAACAGTTGACAAACGAAAAGAGGTGCTGTATATTTACCACATCAGACATAGTACGACAGACGTAGTACGACAAACATAGCACGGCAAGCGTGGTACGACTGTCGGAGGAAAAAAGGGCAGAAAGCCCGGGAGGGAGTATATGGTAGAAATCAGCAGCGACGTGATCCGCGGATACAATGATACCATTATCCTGAGTATTCTCATGAAGGAGCCGTCGTATGGTTATGGCATTTCCCGGCAGATCAAGGAGATCTCGGACGGGAAATACGCCATCAAGGAAACCACACTTTACTCGGCATTCACACGGATGGAGAAGAACAGGTACATCGAATCATTTGTCGCGGATGAGGATCCGAAAGGAAACGGTAAGAAGCGTACCTATTACCGCATCACGGACGAAGGAAAAGCGTACTACGGTACGAAATGTGAGGAGTGGGACGTGACGAGAGAAGTGATTGAAAGATTTATCACAGAGAACATATAAACAGTCATTACCAGTAGGAGAATGAAAATGGATACGATCAAAAATTATCTTGAGACAATGTTTGCCTCGATGCCGAACACGGCGGAAGTACGGAAGGCCAAAGCGGAGCTTCTTCAGATGATGGAAGACAAATACAATGAGCTGATCAGCGAGGGACAGAGCGAAAATACGGCGGTGGGAACGGTCATTTCCGAATTCGGAAATCTTGATGAGCTGGCAGAGGATCTCGGCCTTACCAAAGAGGTGGAGGAAACACATGCAAAAGAAAATGAACTCCCCCGCAGGCAGATCGGGATGGAGGATGCCATGGCCTTCCTTTCCGATAGAATGAAAAAATCCCTGTTTCTGGCCATCGGAGTGATGGGCTGCATCATTTCCGTAGCATGGCCAGTCATTATGGCAGGCGTGAATCCCATGGCGGGTGTCTGCCTGATGTTCGCCTCCATCGCCATCGGTGTCGGCTTTATCGTTTACAGCAGCTTTGTGGATGCCGCGTGGAGATACCTTGACACGGAGCTCTGCAGGGTGGATATGGCGACAGCTGCGGCCGTGAAGGAAAGAAAACGCGGTTTTGAATCGGTACGCGCCCTTTGCGTGACCTTTGGCGTGATTCTTTGCATCATTTGCTGGGTGCCGAATCTCTTTGTGGGGAAAATGCAACTTTTTGCACCGGGTATGATGTTCTTTCTGATCGGGTTCGGTGTGATGCTGATTGTCTATGCCAACAAAGTGTACAGCGGCTTTGAAAAGCTTTTGCAGATCAATGATATCGACAGCGCCGGCGGCACTTATAAGGCACCCGGTAAAGCACCGGTACATTACAAGAGCAAGGCGGCTGAAACAATCGTGACGATCTATTGGCCGGTGGTGACCTGCATTTATCTGATTGTCAGCTTCCTGACCTTCCAATGGGCGCTGACCTGGATTATCTGGCCAATCGCAGCTGTGTTACGTACCGTGGTAGTGATCAACTGCCGCGCGGATGAAGAATAAAAAGGAGGTACCCATGAATACACCAGCAAAAATTATCATTACCCTGCTTTCCATTGCTACCGTGATCGCGATCATAGCAGGCGTGTACATACATGTCCTTGGGGGAGGCGGGTTTTCCATCGGTGCAAAGAAGGTGGAGGAGCAGATTTCTCTGGACGGAAACCCTGAGAAGCTGTCGGTGGATATTGATTATGCGGATGTAACCGTTCAGCAGGGAGAGGAGCTCTCGGTGGCTTATGCGCTGCCGGAGAGCATGGTGCCGGTCATCACGATGGAGAACGGTACCCTTGAAGTGAAAAGTCCGGACAACTTCGTGTCGATTCCCTGGCAAATCAACGGGAAAAACCAGGTGACGATCACGATTCCGGAGGAAAGCTCCATCGATCTGGCCTTCTTGAAGGCGGACGCAGGCAATCAGACGATCATGGATCTGGATTTCGATAAACTGGATATCCAGGGAGATGCCGGAAACGTCCATCTTCAGAATACCCGGGCGATAGAGATTTCCGTTGAGGTGGATGCCGGCAATATCCTGCTGGAGGGGTGTGCCATGGATGTACTGGAAGCAAAGGCGGATGCAGGGAATCTGGACATGAGCGATTGCAGGATAGAGCGGATTGATGCGGAGCTGGATGCCGGAAACATTGAGGCGGAAGACAGCAGCATCGACTCCGGAGACTGCAGGACGAGCCTCGGCAACATCTCCCTTTCCGGCGACATCGGCGATGTCCGGACAAAATCGTCAGTCGGAAATGTTTCGGTCTCCCGGTAAAACAGGAAAGAACAGAGGAAATACAGCCATTCTAAGGTCAAAAGCAGAAACAACGCTTTTGACCTTAAATTTTGGGTCAGATCGCCGCCACATCCGGCGGTTTTTCGTATATAATATTGGAAGTATGGGAATTGAATGAATGCGTTTACGATATGTTTGCGATAGTCGGAAATGGAGGGGCAGAATAAAACATGAAGATGACCGCAATTACAAAGGATAATATCGGGGGCTTCCGCTCTTTGATGCTCCCCGAGGTGTCAGCCGCCATTGAGAAAGGAGAGGACGTCGGGGCGCTTGGTGTTTATCAGGAGGAAAAGCCGCTGCCCATCGGTGTAGGTGCCATTGCAGGAGTGGCCGGCAACGGCGTGTTTCGAATCGTCTCACTGTTTGTGAAAAAGGAGTTTCGTGGACAGGGTCTGGGGGAACAGCTTCTGGATGCTTTTGTCCGGGAGGCGGAAGAGTTCCATCTGCCCTTTTGCATGGATTATCTTTCCACCACAGAAGAACATGCCGAACTGGAGGGATTCCTGACCCATCTCGGGTTTGAAGAGGTTGCGCCGCTATGTCCCGTGGTCAGGATTTCTCTGGGGGATCTGGATGATGCGGCAATCGCGGAGAGCGAGGAGGTTCACATCGACGAGGGGATTCTGGAAAAAATATCCGAAAAAGTACTGCTTCTTACCATACCGGAGGTTAGTGCCTCCGGGGAACGCATGGGCGGGATCCTTTCAACCGTGTTTCGAAATGCAAAACAACAGTATCCCGGGGACACGGAAGTGTATGTGTATGTGACGGGTGATTCCATCGGCAGCTTTATCGGACGGTGCTGCCATCATCCGGAAATGGTATCAAGAAGATTTATCAGATAGGCAGTCGTTGTGGATTCAGTGAGCAAAAGAGGGATGCAAAATGGATGAATTATACGCGAATAATCAGAAACAGAAAGAGGAACTGACCGGAAAACAGACAGAGGAACGCTACATGGTGGTGGACCGATCCCTGAAGCTGCAAAAGGATCAGCTGCAGGCATGGACGCAGGATGAAAAGAACCAGGAAGAATACCGCGCCACATCCAGGAGCATGATGGAGGCCATCAACAAGGCATTTACGGAAAAACTATCGAGTCTTTATGGCGTCACACAGGTAGCGCCCACCGTAAAAAAAGACCTGAAGCAGACCATCCCTGTGGCAAAAAGCTGGTGGTGGAGCCGTGCTTATGAGGAGAGTACGCTGAAAAAGGCCAGAAGAAAATACGGCAATCAGATCTCGGTCAATTCTATCCGGGAACAAAAGGCCATGCAGGAATTTGAGGAGCTCCGGAATTCCCAGATCAACGGGTATCAAGCTGAAAAAGAGGCCTATACCAGCAGGGGTATCATCAAGGTGAACAAGACTGCGCTGCAGGCCGGGGAGCTTACTTTAGATGTAAAGATTGACGGCTATGAGGAGATCGTAAGCAGGCAGAAGTTAGACAAGGTACCGGATCATTATTCCAGATCGGAGGAGATAGAGAAAGGTCTGACAGCTTTTTTCGGCATGCAGAAAACCTCCTGGCTTTTCTGGAAAAGAACCGTGGGCGCTCTTGGAAATGAGACTGCGGAGGAAAAAAGGGATGTGAACGCCTACAACAAAAGACTGCTCCGGCAGTATACCACCAGTGAACCAAACTCCAAGGCTCGTACAGCCCTTCTTAATGAATTGAGATGGAAGATCCAAAGCTTCAAAATCACGCCGGAGATGCTGGGGGACGGGTATCTTGCGGACAATGCGGTAAAGCTTTGGAGATTTGTGGACATGACAAAAGCCTTTCGCGTGCTGATCGCAACGAATCCCGGGTATCTGGAGAGACTCCCGGAAGAGGACCGCATCATGCTGGGCAACACATTGAATTACACGGGGCCTTTGATCCGGGATTTTCTGGAGAAGCATCAGGCGTGTAAGCATCTCGGAAAAAAGCGCGGAAAAACGGTTCTGACAGAGAATGCGACGGAGGATCGCTCTGCCCGGAATGAAAGCCTCATGAAGGAGACGCTGTCGAAGCTCCGCCAGGCAGATATGGCGGAGCAGACGAGGATCGGGCTGAATAATAAAAAGGTGGTTCAGGAGCTGAACAGGCAGAAGAATGAGGCGCAGGACAGAAGAGAAAATGAGAAAGCGCTTCCCGATTATGCCGTTGTGCTGCAATATGACACTTCCGGAGCAAGTGAAAGACGCCTTCTTGCCATGCAGGATAAGATCCGTGACCGCTCAGGTGCCTACGACCTCATCGGCAGGGATATGGAAAAGCTGTTTGGACAGCTTTCCAAAACCATGATCACCATAGACACCATCAAAGCCAGAAAGACGGCGCTCGAAAAGGCTGTCGCCCAGACAAAAGCAGAGGGGAAAAGGCTTGGGATGGACCGCAGGCAAAGCGCGTTTGTTGCGTATGCGGAGCAGGAAATACAGCATCTACAGCATGACTGGTCACTGCTGGAGGTGCAGGCGGCCCAATATGAGTGCACCCTGAATTATGTGACCGGCATCCGTTTTTCGGAGGATGATATGATGATTCCCCCCATGAAGGAAGGAAATGCGGAAATCATTCAAAAAGTCTTAAAGGCCGAAAAGCTTTCTTTCCTGATGCACCTGGAGGACTGCCGCTTCTATGCAAAGGAATTTACAGAAATATCCGGCGGAGTCTTTCAATTCAGGGCGGTCATGAAGGACGCTGTCAGCAGGGCGAGAGGTGAGGAGATGAGGCTTCATACCGAGAAGCTGGCAGAACTCGAAAAGAACTACAAAAATCACAAGCTGGAGACTTACCAGATTCTTGCCCTGAAACCGGAAGATCTGGAAAAATACAACTATGATGGCTATACGGATAAGGATGGTCACCGTCACCAGGGCGCCCATGATTTGACGGATGAGGAAAACTTCAGACATATGAAGGAGATCGCATCCATTGCCGGAATGGATCTGGAGAAGGCAAAGGCGCATCTGAGGCAGGTCTGCGAAGAGAGCAACAATACGGCAGAGGAAACAGAAGAGCGTTTGCTGGATCTCGAAACGAAGTATAAACTCTTCAAGGACTACGGAAAGAAGTGGGAAGGCACCTACACCGGGGTCCAAACCGAGGCCTACCGGTATTTGCCCCAGGTTCCGGATATGGAAGGGCAAAACGGCACTTTTCAAGATCCCCGGGTCTTTCGGACATACAAAGAGAAATTGCAAAAGAAACTGGAGGAGAAGGAAAAGAACGTACCGGATTCTCCCGACATCCGGCGCTACCGGGAGATGATCTCCCTCATGGATGCCATGATGATCCGAAACGGACTCCTTTTTGAAGGAGATGAGGATATCAGACTTCTCAATGCGCAGGCTTATCATGCGCGGTACAAGCAGGTGAAGTATGAGAAAAGGCTGAATAAAGCGCTGAAAACTTTTGTGAAGCTGGAGGATGCCACAGATCGTAAAAAACTCCTGATGCGCGCGGATGACGCCCTTTTCTTCGAGGATCAGTATGCGGAGCTGCAAAAGCACTATGGCAGGGGACTTAACAGGAATCTTCTGCAGGAGATGCTGGATAACTCCTTAAAGAATGTGGAGGATGAGGAGGAAAAGGCAGAGGTTACGCGTACCTTCTATGCGAACATGGGTGTTACTCTACTGGAGTTCCGCCAAAAACTGACGCCGGAGTTTTTTACCAGGGATTACATCCGCAATCACTTTGATGATTTTGCAAAAACCATCCTGACCATCCGGGATTTCGGGAGGATGATCAGTTCCCAGAAAGCGTTTGACCAGATGATGGATGGGCTGTCCGGGAAAAACAGGGACGAAGTCGGTCAGGCTGCCGACGTGATGCTTCAGCTGTCCGGTCAGCTGCAGCATCTCCTGTTCTCCGTCTTCAGCGCCAACAGCGTGAATTATGAAACCGGGACGATCTACCATCGGCACAATCTGATCCAGATGGAGCTGCAGCTGATGCCGGAAAACGAACTGGCAAAGCAGTACCAGGAGACAGCTAAGACCCTGCAGGATAAAAGAAATGCGAAGAAGGAAGCAAGAAAAACCGGGGCTAACCAGACTGATACATTGGACCAGATCAATGAAGAGCTTACACTTGCGAACAAGGGCATGAAAATCATTAACCAGGCGAAGGAGTTTACCGATGATCTGGCGGAGGATTTTCTGGATCACAACCTGACCATGCAGCTCAAAAAATTCCGGGATCTTGATACACTGCTGGGATCGGACAGTAAAAAGATGCTCTTTGATGCCAAGAGCCCCACGGAGGAGCTGTACAGGTTCCTCTATACGGACAAGGATTCCAAAGATCTGTCTTTTGCCGGGGACAAAGAGTCGTGGGAGAACGCGCTGAAAAAAGCCGAAAATAAGACCGGCATCCTGTTTGGGCTGTTCACCGGAGGCCTCACCGAAGAAGCCCGGAATGTGGCAAAAGAGATGCAGAAGGATCCCAAAAAGATCGAGGATTACCTGCAATGGAAGGTACGGCAGGATTCCAGACGATACATGAATGAACGGAGCAAAATGCTGGGAGTGAAGGAATCCCAAGCGGATACCAATGTGGCACTGGAGATCATGGATTCCATGGAGGAGACCCACTCCGCGGTGCATAACTCCGTCAACCTGAAAATGCGGCTCACCTTATTCCCCGAGCTGGAGCAGAAGGGGATTGATCCCGAGCAGTTCATGCATCTGCTGCGTATTGTGCACCGCAACACTTCCGGGATGGCGGAGCGCATGGTGGATATTACAAACCAGTCTGACAATATGAATAAAACAACCCTGTATATGGATCCCAAATCCAAGGGCGACTTTATCCTGCAGGTCTCTACCGATGTGATGGAGCTTGACATCACGGAAAACATGCTGACGGAAGAATACCTGAAGAAGCCCGGCAATTTCCGGTACATGTATTTTATGGTACAGAAGCTGAAGGCCTATGAGCAGCTTTATCAGAACGACAGGGAGGCTGTACAGGCGGCTCTGGGCAAACACAAGGAGCTGCTGAAAAAAGTGAATGAGCGGTTCGGAACCTTCTACGGCAATCTGTCGGATCAGGTTTATCAACTGGTAATGAACTTTGCGGCGAAGTACGGTGTGGATCAAAACGGAGCGCGTACCTTCGGACTT
Organism: Lachnospiraceae bacterium; assembly: GCA_045661345.1. Lineage (GTDB taxonomy): Bacteria > Bacillota > Clostridia > Lachnospirales > Lachnospiraceae > RUG12461. Next base: position 183,360 of record JAZRFM010000036.1, on the reverse strand, counting down.
TCCGGAGAAGAGTATGAAAACCTTACGGAGGAGAAGAAAACGAAGGAGTTCGCGAAGCAATCCCGGACGAATATGGCAAAAGCCGATGAGCAGTTCCGGGAGAATACGGCGGAGATCCAAAAGATCTATGCGCGGCAAAGGACGGCAGTTGCAGCTGTCAGCGCCATTCAGAAATACAGACCCTTTGAGGTCGAACACTGGCTGAGGAAAAAGCCGGAGATAACGAAGGATGCCTTTCGGACTGCCGGTTTCACGCAGCAGGTGAAGGACAATCAGATGGTACTCTCCGGCATGGAAAATGCCATCACCCTTCAGGAAAAGGAAACGGAACAGAGAAAGCCGGCCAAAAAGAAGGTGAAGAAACTGGACAACCGCTTCAGTATGGGAGATATCGCATATCTCCTTCCGGAACAGGCTTACCGGGAAAAGCTGCAGAAGGATCGGGAATCCGGAAACCGGAACAAAGAAATGCTGGATCTTGTGGATCTGTTTTCCGGAAACGCCGTGCGGCAGATGAATTATCTGCTGGCGGAGAACCACCTGGAAGAATTTCTGAAAGTATTCAGGAAAAATCAGAACATTTCGGCTTCCTCCGGGCAGGATCTTTCTTCCGAGGATTATCTGGCAAAGAACTTTTCGGAAGAGCTGTATCTTGATGCGAAAAAGATGGCAGTCTGCGCGCTGCTGCCCACCATCATACCGGACCTCTTCAAGGATGGCTTTGTCGAGACGGCACAGGACAGGGAAAATCAGGCGCCGGAATCCGAAGAGTATCTTACGTTGACGGAGACCATTGAGAACCTTCAGGAACAGAGCCAAAGCATCACGAAGGACACCAGAAACCGCATCCAAAATCAGCAGATCACGCAGGAGGACCAGCAAAAAGCGGAAGTTGACATGGTCATGCTGGGTCGGAGGATTACATTCGCGGAACAGGACAGGGAGCGCCTGCTCCCGAAGCTCAGGACCGAAGAGCAGAAAAGCAGCGTAAAAGCACAGCTGAAAGAACTCAAAAAGTATATCGGATCCGCAGCGCAAAGGGAGTTTTACAAAAACTTCGCAGACAACCTGCAAAGGTATGCCCGGCTCTGCGGCGTGAATACGGAGTCTCCGGAGAACAGTCTCGGAAGCTTTCTTTCCGGCATGAGTCGGGAGAGGATCGACATGTCCCTTGACTCCATGAAGTCCGGCGCTGCGGATAGACGGAACGCGCTGAATGGCACCATGAGTTGATGAGATGGGAATTGTCAGGAGAAAGGAACCATCGCAGTGAAAATTGAAGCACTTGAGTCAGGTTATCGCAGGAAACTGACCGCGAAGGTGATGTTTATACTGCTTCCGGCGCAGATTCTGCTTGCCTCCATCAGCTCGGTGAGCGGGCTTGTCTCCAGCTTTTTTGCCAGCAATTATATCGGCGATCAGGCCATGAGCGCTGTGGGCTATTATACACCCATCAACCTGCTGATCTCGGCGGTCAGCGCCATGTTGATGACAGGGTCCACCATTCTGTGCGGGAAGTATATCGGAGAACATGAGATCGGGAAAATGCGAAATGTTTTCACATTGGACATAGTCATTTCCGGGATCGTGTCGGTCATCGCCACCGGGGTCGTGATTCTGATTCCGGTTCTAGGACTGACCCGTGTCATTACCCCCGATCCGGAAGCGATCGCGGAGCTAGGACCCTATATGATCGGGCAGGCTCTCGGGATCATTCCCTTTTTGCTGGGTACACAGCTGGCCTCTTTTCTTTCTCTGGAACACAAGATGAGAAGGATCATCGTCATGAGCCTTCTGTATATCGGGAGCAACCTGGTAATGAATGCGCTGCTTGTGGGTGTGCTTTCCATGGGGACCCTTGGTCTGGCGCTGTCGAATTCCATCGGCATGTGGGTGTTTTTAGTGCCTATGGCGCTTTATTATATCTCCGGGAAGTCGGAGCTGAAGCTGACGCGAAGGAACCTGGAATGGGGGGAGACCCTTGCTATCGTAAAAATCGGTGCGACGGGAGCCGTCAACAACGCATATTGGTCTTTGCGCGGATTTATCGTAAACGGACTCATTACCGCATATGTCGGAAGCGCGGGTATTTCCGCCTTTGCAGCCTCTAATTCCCTGATGTCACTCTTTTGGGCAATCCCGACGGGGATGCAGGCTGTTTCACGGATGATGATCAGCATCGGCGTCGGTGAAGAAGACAGAAAGACATTGACGGATGTAATGAGAACAGCCTTATTCCGCTTTCTGCCGCTGATGTGTGCCATATCTGCGGGGCTGATCCTCCTGGCAGAGCCCTTCACCCGGATCTTTTTCAGAGTTCCCGCGGACAGCGTCTACGACATGACGGTCTGGGCCTTTCGCATCCTGCCGTTATGTATGCCGTTTTCCGTGATCTGCATGCATTTCGTCTGCTATGCGCTCGCTTCGAACAAGCAGGGATTTGTACATATCATGGCGGTTCTGGACGGTGTGGGCTGTGTTGCTTTGTTTTCGGCGCTTTTGACCCCCGTTCTTGGTATAAACGGGGTTTATATCGCGAATGTGCTGAACGGTGTCGTGACGAACCTTGTGATTTTGGTGTATGCGATCATCAGGAATAAGGGGATGCCGCGGAACATGGAGGAGCTCATGGTCATCCCGCCGGAGTTCGGCGTGAAGGAAACCGAAAGGCTGGATTATGCCATTCAGGGGATGGAGGATGTGACCGGTCTTTCCGAGGAGGTTCAGCAGTTTTGCCTGGAACAGGGGATTGACGAAAAACGATCGCTCCATGCCAGCCTGTGCATGGAGGAAATAGCGGGAAATGTGGTGAAACACGGCTTCCGGACGGACAAAAAGACGCATAATGCGCTTGTTCGTGTCATCCACAAGAAGGAGGATGTGATTCTTTGTTTCAAGGATGACTGCAGGGCGTTTGACCCGCTGACCAGGTTCCGGCTTGCCAATCAGGCCGACAGGACTGCCAATATTGGAATAAGGATTGTGACCGGGATGGCAAAGGATGTCAATTACCAGTATATCCTGGGGTGTAACGTATTGAATATCAGAATTTGAGCTTGCGGCTCATTTCGGGTATGATAGAGAGGACAGGGAGGAGTACTCTGATGAAAAAAAGAATCATGGCGGCGCTGCTTGCCGCAGGGCTGGGGCTGTTGATGCTGTCCGGCTGCGGAGAAAAAGAGGCGGCAGCGGCTGTACAACAGGATACGGAGCAGCAGGGGGAGGAAATGCCGAAGCAGCCGGATCCGGCGGACGAACCGCAGATCCCGCTGAAATATGACCCGACACAGGTGGGGGCGAGAGTTTCCAGGATCGGGATGCTGTCGATGCTCAATATGACGCCGGAGGGAATGGGCACCTACAGCCTGACACGGGCGACGGCTTTATCTCTTCTTTCGAAGGAGGGATACGTGTGGTTTCCTTTTCAGTTTGATGTGATGGGAAGCATGCAGAACGGGCAGGTCGAGATCAAATTTTATGATTCCCTGACGGAAATGCAGATGGCTCTGAATGCCGGGGAGATTGACTACATGAACTGCTACAAGAGTGTGGGGGATTATCTGTGCTCTTTGGACAGCGGTCTTGTCACCCTTTATATGTATGACATGAACAAGGAACGCAACACCTTTGCGGATCTGATGTTTCAGGGGATTCTCGGAAACGACTTCTCTTTTCTCATGATGGAGGACAGGACGGATTTGCGGGATCTTTTCAATGCCGCGATTTCCGATATGAAGGTGGACGGCACCATGGACCGTCTGATCAGGGAACAGATTACCAATGTCATCAACGGGGAGACCCCCCAGCCGGTGGAAATGGAAAAGATCGACGGCGCGGATACGATCCGGGTAGCAGTCACCGGTGCGCTGCCGCCCATGGACTATGTCTCCGCAGACGGCAATCCGGCGGGATTCAATACGGCAGTGCTGGCAGAGATCGGGAAACGGATCGGAAAAAACATAGAGCTTGTTGTCGTGGACAGTATCGGACGTGCCACGGCGCTTTCCAGCGGGAACGTGGATGCGGTTTTCTGGACAAGAACCTCTGACGCGGCGGAGGAGCTTTCTAATGCCACGGAGGAAGAGAAAAAACAGCGGAAAGAAGACTTACAGCAGAGCATGACGGAGGAAGAGCTGGCATGCATGAGCTATATTGACAGTATTCTGGACTTTGCAAGCTACGGAAAACTGGACATTCCGGATCGAACCATTACGACACAGTCCTATTACTCCGATCTGATCACGAATGTGCTGACGAAGGCAAAGCAGCAGGAGATCATGGAGGAAGCTGCGCAGTAATGTCATTTCAGGAACAGTTGTACAAAGTTTTGGTGGAGGGGAATTCCTACCGGACGATTTTGTCCGGTCTGCTTGTGACACTGGAGATCACGGCTCTTTCCCTTCTGTTCGGGACACTCCTTGGTGGAGTGGTCTGCTTTTTGCGCACCAGAAAGAATAAGGTGGTCAATACGGTTGCGTCCGTCTACATTGCAATTCTACGCGGCACACCCGTCCTGATGCTGCTCCTTTTGCTGTACTACGGTGTTTTTGCCCGGGCGGGCTTTGCACCGGTTCTTGTGGCGATCATGACCTTTTCGCTGAATCTTTCCGCACATGTGGCGGAGCTTTTGCGTGCATCCGCACAGGCCGTGGATGCCGGACAGGTGGAGGCGGCGCGGACCCTGGGCTTCGGGAGAAGAGATGCGTTCCGTCTGGTGGCGCTCCCCCAGATTCTCACCATCGCAAAGCCGGTATATCAGTCCCTGATCGTCAATCTGATTCAGTGGACCAGTGTGGTGGGCTATATCTCCATTACAGACCTGACACGCGTGATCAATAATACGGCTGCCCGGACGATGCAGCCGTTTCTTACGATCACCATCGGCATGCTTCTTTATCTCGGGCTGTCTTATCTGGTTTACGGGATTTTTGCCCTGACGAACCTGAAGAAAGGAGTCCGCCATGGCGCTGATTGAGGTAAAAGGACTCTGTAAATCCTTCGGGGAACGGCAGGTGCTCCGGAATGTGGATCTCACGGTTGCGGAGGGGGAGCGGATCGCCATCATCGGAGAATCCGGCTGCGGGAAAAGTGTCTTTTTACGCTCGCTGGAGCTTCTGACGATACCGGACAGCGGACAGATCTGGATCGACGGGCAGGAGATCACCGCGAAGGGAGCTGACGTGGACAGGATCCGCCGCAGCATGGGGATGGTCTATCAGAAGTTTCACCTGTTTGCCCATCTGAACGTGATGGACAATCTTTGTCTGGCGCCGGTGAAAATCCTCGGGATGTCCCGGGATGAAGCAGAAGAAAAAGCGCGGGATCTTTTGTCACAGGTTGGCCTTTCCGAGCGGGTATACGATTTTCCGGAGGTGCTTTCCGGCGGGCAGCAGCAACGGATCGCCATCTGCAGAAGTCTCATGATGAATCCGAAGGTGCTGCTTTTTGACGAACCCACCAGCGCTCTGGATCCGACGATGGTGGGAGAGGTGCTGGCCGTGATCCGGATGCTGTCAAAGCGGCATCTGGCCATGCTGATCGTAACCCATGAGATGAGCTTTGCACGGGAGCTTGCGGACCGGGTGCTCTTTTTCGCGGAGCATGGCATCTATGAGCAGGGGAAGCCCGTTGAGATTTTCGAGCATCCCAAACGGGAAAAGACGATTGCTTTTATCCAGAAAATCAAGTTCTTTTCCTTTGAGATTCACAGCCGGCATTTTGACCTGATGAAAATGCAGGGCGGACTTTTGATCTTTGGAGAAAAATACGGCATGCGTCATAAGCGGATCGGACGCCTCCAGCTTTGCTGCGAGGAGCTGGTCTATGAGATGATGGCGCAGTGCTATGCGCCGGAAGAGCCGGTTTCCATGCATCTGGATGTATCCTATGCGGAGGCGGACGGAAGATGTGAGATCGAGCTGACCTGCGGCGGCAGGGAATACAATCCCTTCTGTCAGGCAGAGGATGAGCTGGGGGTCACGATCTTAAAGAGAATGGCGGCCAGACTGGAGTACTGCTACGACGGCGGGAGCCGGATCTCCATCCTGCTTTGATACAGCCTTCGAGGGTCAGGCAAAGACCGGAGAACTGTCGTTGACGGGAATGTGTGAATTCGCTAAAATAAGACTGTTTTTGGGGGTTTGAAATGGAGGAGAAAGGGACAAACATGCCGGAAGAGATTACGACGGATGCACTCTACCGCATTACGGGGAAAAGCTTTGCGGATTATCTGGGATATCCTTCTTTTCCGGAATATAAGCGCAGGACGGGATACTTTATCGCTGACCTGACCAATGGGCGGGTGGGGTATACACACCTTGCGGAGCGGCTTCGTCTGGCAGCGCGGCAGAGGGAGTATGATGCTTTTGCGGAGAAGCTGCTGGAATTGATGGCACCGAAGGAGCAGAAGGGCGATCTGTATACGATTTTTCTGCGGGAGCATCTGCTGGAGACCTATCGCAACGGGGAAACGTTTCTCTGTGTGGACGGAGACTGCGGAGAGGATTCAAATACCAGGCGGATGCTTGTGTCCTGCGAGCTGTCGGAAGAAAACGGCGTCGTCAGTGCGCTGTTTCTCATGAATGATATTTCCGAGCTTTATGATCCCCACTCTATGGCGCGGCGCTATGCGGAATATGATCCGCTGACGAAGCTCCTCAGCCGTCATGCGGGAGACGCCTATGCAAAGGACTACTTTAACCATCATTCGGATGAGCCTGCGGCGCTGGTGCTGATCGAGGTGGACAGATTCAAGGAATTTAACGAATGTAACGGATATCATACGGGCGATATGGTACTGCGGTCCATCGCAGAAGAGCTGAGAGCGTTTTTCGGTACGGAGTCCATCATCAGCCGTAATGCAGGGCAGGAATTTCTGGTGCTGATCAAAAACCGGCGGTCCGATGAGGTACGGGAGCTGGTGAGCAAATACTCCCGTGCGGCACATGAGGTGTCCTATGACGGCAGTACCTATGCGTACACCCTTTCGGTCGGGTACTGCATCTATCCGGAGCAGGGAATTCTTTATCATGATCTGGCGAGGAAAGCCGACAAGGCGAAATACAATGTCCGCTTGGGCGGCGGCAACGGCTTCTGCCGTTTCGAATCGGAAATGATCGAGTTGAATAATTATTGATCTGCTTAAGGAGCAGACGGAGGCAAGATATGGGATTATCCAAAAAACCCGTAAACGGTATGAAGGACATTCTGCCGCAGGAAATGGAGATCCGGGACTATGTGACCGGTGTGATCAAGGAGACCTATCGGCAGTTTGGGTTTACGCCGATTGAGACCCCCTGTATGGAAAACATTGAGAATTTGTCGAACCGGCAGGGCGGTGAGAACGAAAAGCTGATCTTTCAGGTGCTGAAGCGCGGCGAGAAGCTGAATCTGGCGGAGGCAAAGGAAGAACGGGATGTGGTGGATTACGGTATGCGATATGACCTGACGGTGCCCCTTTCCAGGTTTTATGCCAATCACGCCAATGAGCTGCCGAATCCCTTCAAGGCGCTGCAGATCGGAAACGTGTGGCGTGCGGACCGTCCCCAGCGCGGACGATATCGCCAGTTTACCCAGTGCGATATCGACATTCTCGGCGAGAGCAGGAATCTTGCGGAGATCGAACTGATTCTTGCGACGACGACGACGCTGGGAAGGCTGGGATTCAAAGGGTTTGAGATCAGGATCAATGAACGGCGGATTCTGAAAGCGATGGCAGGATACAGCGGCTTCCCGGAGGAAGCGTATGACAGCATTTTCATTGTGCTGGATAAGCTTGATAAAATCGGGCTCCAAGGGGTATCTGCAGAGCTGATGGAGGCTGGCTACGGGAAGGAATCGGTGGAGACCTACACGGGACTCTTTCAGGCACTTTCCGAAAAGCATGACGTTGCCTCCGGCGTGGATTTTCTGGTGGAAAAGCTGGGGGAACGCTTGGACCCGGTGATTGCATCCAACCTGAAAGAGATTGCAGCCGCAGTGGAGGCTGCAAAGGAAGCGGATTTTTCCCTCGTTTTTGATCCGACACTGGTACGGGGCATGAGTTATTATACGGGGACGATCTTTGAGATCGCGATCCCGGAATTCGGCGGAAGCTGCGGCGGCGGCGGCCGGTATGACGAGATGATCGGAAAGTTTACCGGGACGAATGTCCCCGCATGCGGCTTTTCCATCGGGTTTGAACGGATCATTCTCCTGCTTCTGGAAAGCGGGTTTCAGGTACCTTCGGGCGGCAAAAAGACGGCATATCTTATCGAAAAGGGATATCCTGCAGAGAAGCTGCCGGCGGTTTTTGCCGAAGCTAGGGCGGCCCGGGGACGGGGAGATCAGGTGCTGATTGTACGCATGAATAAAAACAAGAAGTTCCAAAAGGAACAACTGACAAACCAGGGTTACGAAGAAATCAAGGAAATATTTAATAATTAAGTAGTGATTTAATAAATCTGACACAGGAGAGGAAGAAAGAATGACACAGTCAAGAACGCATACCTGTAACGACCTGCGGCTTTCGGATGCGGGGGCACAGGTGAAGCTGTCGGGATGGATGGAGAACTTCCGGGAGGTGGGTGCATCTCTCGGATTTGTGGTGTTACGGGATTTTTACGGCACGACCCAGATCGTGGCGGAAACGGAGGAGATGGTAAAGCTCTTCCGGGAGATTACGAAGGAGTCCACCATTTCCGTGGAAGGGACAGTCAGGGAACGCAGCGCCAAGAATCAGAACCTTCCCACCGGAGAGATCGAGATCCTGCCGGAGAAGGTGGAGGTACTGGGCAGATGCCGGTTCAGAGAGCTTCCCTTTGAGATCAACCACAGCCGGGAGGCGGATGAGACCGCCAGACTCCGGTATCGTTATCTTGACCTTCGAAACCCCGCGGTAAAGGCGAACATGGTACTCCGCTCCAGGGTCATCGCGGCCCTCAGGCAGTCCATGACGGAGCACGGGTTTCTCGAAATCACGACTCCTATCCTGACAGCTTCCTCTCCGGAGGGCGCACGGGACTATCTCGTACCGAGCCGTAAGCATCCGGGAAAGTTTTATGCGCTTCCACAGGCTCCGCAGCAGTTTAAGCAGCTTCTGATGACGGCCGGCTTTGACCGGTATTTCCAGATCGCCCCCTGCTTCCGCGACGAGGACGCCAGGGGAGACCGGAGTCCCGGTGAGTTTTACCAGCTGGATATGGAGATGGCCTTTGCCACACAGGAGGATGTGTTTGCGGTGCTGGAGGACGTCCTCCCGCCGATCTTTGCGGAATACGGTCTCTATGACAGAGCCAGTGCGGCACCCTTTCCGCGGATTCCCTATCTGGAAGCCATGGAACGCTACGGGACGGACAAACCGGATCTGCGGATCGACCTGGAGGTCACGGATGCCACGGCAGTGCTTTCAGACTGCGGATTTGAACCCTTCGCCGGGAATACGGTGAAAGCAGTTGTGATCTCTGATTTCAAGGAGAGCCGCAAAGTGATCGAAAAGACCCTTGCCGAGGTGGAAGTGGTGGCCGGCAACAAGGCTTACTGGTTCCGTGTGGACGAAAATCAGGAGATCGTCGGCGGGATCGCGAAGTTTGTGACCCCGACAAAAGAAAAAGTGATCGAAGCGCTGTCCTTAAAGAGCGGCGATCTCGTGGTGCTCTCTGCCGGCGCACTTTCGGCGGCGCAGAAGACCGCAGGCGTGATCATCAAGACGTTTGGTCCGGTTGTGCCTGGTCATATGGATAAAGAACAGTATACCTTCTGCTGGATCGTGGATTTTCCGATGTATGAGATCGGGGAGGAGTCCGGCGAGCTGGAGTTTTGCCACAATCCCTTCTCCATGCCCTCCGGCGGGATGGAAACCCTGCTGAAAGCGGAGCGGGGAGAGATTGACCCTCTGGAGATCAGGGCGGATCAGTATGATTTGGTCTGCAACGGCATCGAGCTGTCTTCCGGCGCCGTGCGAAATCACGATCCGGAGATCATGGTGAAAGCATTTGAGATGGTACGGCTCGGGGAGGAGGATGTAAAAGCGAAATTCCCCGCCATGTATCATGCATTCTGCTATGGCGCGCCGCCGCATGCGGGGATTGCCCCCGGTGTTGACCGGATGGTGATGCTGCTCGCGGGCGAGGAGTCCATCCGGGAGATCATCCCGTTCCCGATGAACAAGAACGCACAGGATGTGATGATGGGTGCGCCCGGTCCTGTAGAGGACAAGCAGCTGAAAGAACTGAATATCGCGGTGACAAAGATGGAGGAGGAAATGTAGGGACGTCTATGGTCATCGATGGTTGAAGAAACGGTTCGAAATATGAGAATGGGAAGGTGATTAGATGAGCACATTAGAATCTACGGTATCTATGATAGAAACATTGCCAGAAGCAGATCTTCGTATAGTCAATAGTTTTGTGACAGGATTGATTAAATATAATGAGAACAAAAAAGAGATTCATCCGCTATCTGAGAATGAATTCTTTGAAAGACTTGCTATAGCGCGGAAACATCATGCTGAGGGCAAGGTCATGGATGCAAGGGCCGTAGCTGAAAATGTGAGGGCGAAGTATGGCCTTGGGTAAGCAGTTTAACGTGATTGCCACGGTTGATGTTGAAGCAGATCTTGATGAATTTGTAATGTATCTGCTTATGAAAAAAAGAAATGAGCAGGCTGCGAATAATCTGATTAACGATTATTTGGATACAATCGAAGAATTGCGGATGCTTGCCGACGGATTAAAATTAGATGATGATCCAAAATGTGCAGCATTAGGATATCACAGAATCCATCTTAAAAAACATCAATACTTTTTGTTGTATCGCTTGGAAAATGATGAAGCCGTAGTTGACAGAATGTTTCACGACTTGCAAGACTATAGAAATCATATTTTGGAATAATCCGAATTGACATAATAAGAATGAATGGTCTTTTGGCTGTTCAATCAGCTATCATATGGTTAAAGCCCATAAATCATCCAATAAAACTCAAACAATTTGAGCACATAATTTCCTGGAATAGGGATACCTTTGCTAGGAGCGATATCTATCACTTAGAGTAAGATAATAAGCATTAGTCTATACAATAGCCATTTACCCGCTTCAACAAAACAGTTTGGAGGAGGGTACAAATACCGCTTTTCAAGAAGAAAAAAACTGCAATGGACGAACTGTCAACTCGTGTTTTAGACCGAATGGAGAGAAGCGATAAGCTCGATGATGGTAAGAGACCAGATCGTCCAGATTTTGGCTATACTGTACAAAATCCAGTTTTCACTCTTTCTATCGATGGAAGTGATAAGTACCTTTCGCGTTTGCGAACCGAGAATAATGAGTACGTTTATTGGAGAAGGACAAATTCCTGTTATCTTGCTGCCATGAATGGGGTCAAGGACGTAATGGTCGACCAGTACCAATTGTATCTACATGGAGAATATTATATAGATATTTATATCTGCCCATATGGACATAATACATCATTTGTTCCGAAAGGATTCATACTTGCAGATGAATCAGATGACGATAATTGGAATCGTGATATTGAGGAGGAAGCGAAGGAAAAAGGGTTAACCATTGAACAACTTATCGAGATAAAAAAAACTTGAGCATGAAACCAAGGCTCAACAAAAAAGGGATCAGGAAGAGGAAAGTGAACGAAGAGAAAAACAAATTGCAGATGTGAAGAAGAAATACCCTTCTTTTAATATGCGAAAAGAATTAAAGAATGAACTTTTTAGCGCATTGGTTGAATTGAAGGTGAATATTATAATTGCATATGAGTACACACATAGAGATAAGCTGTTTCCGGACTATCACGCTCCATTATGTGAGGAGTGTACAACCTATAGTGCTTCTGATTATTACAAGATGATACTGCGGTCTGACAGAGCCGCAAAAATACCAACTCCGAAGTCTGTGGCACTTGAGGAGATAAAAGAGGAGGCATCTTCAAGGGGAGTGTCAGTAGAACAACTTTGTGTCATTAAACAACTTGAGAGAGAAAACGCAAAGCTTAAGTGGGAAAAAGAACAGCATGTGTATGCGAGAATAGCGGAGGAAGCAGCTGAATTACAAAGAACATATCCAAGATTCGATTTGACACTTGAATTAAAAAGTGATTTGTTCTGGGTGCTTGCGAAGGAATTAGATGCTGTGACTGCATATGAGATATGCCATTTTTCGGATCTGTATTATCCAGTACATGAAGAGAAAAAACCAAGCGATGGCAATTGTTACTGCCATAAATGTGGTTCAAAACTATATCCAGATAGTCTGTTTTGTTCAAAATGTGGGGCAAAAATACCTGTAGATAATGAAAGCAAAGAAATGGAGTTGCCTAATAAAGACGAAGAGGGCAGTGATCAAGGAAAGATCAAAGTAGATAAGCTCGCAGAAGTGACTGTCGATAAAATTAGGGAATATTGCTCAGAAAATAGGATGGCTTTCACTGGAAGATCTGATTTGACGCGTTGTGATACGATATTGTTTGCTACTTTTATGATACGTTTTTTTTGCATAACGGCTTCAGATAACAGAAAGATAGCAGAGAAGTTTAGCAATGATTATGTAAGTGGTATAGAAGATAGAATTCAGCAAGTGTATGCTAGAAGAATAGAAGATCTTTCAGAGATGATCTCAAATCGTTGGGATTTTTATGACCGTGTTTTTATGGATAAAGAAAATGACGATGAAGGGATAGCCGCGGTGATTGAGGAATTCGAGTATATTATTAAAACTGATATTATTGAAAAGGCTTTTGTACCATACAATGAGAAGAGTTCTCTTCCTGTAATGAGTATAACTGATGATTACGCATGTAGGGCAGAGGTTCAATCCATTGTAATGAAAATACCAGAACTGGTATCGCCATACTTCGAAGAAATACAAGATGCTTTACAAGATGCAACGTTATATTCAAATGAAAAAAGTGGTAGATGACTTGATGTTCGATTCAAGTCTCCCCATCGCTACGAAAAAGGATCCGCAATCCTTGTACGTCAAGGATTGCGGATCTTTTTCAAAGAACACTTTTTCAAGTATACTATCCCAGCAGTCTTTGTACCACTTTTACGCAATCAGCGGCGTCGGCGGCATATCCGTCGGCGCCGATTTCGTCTGCAAAGCTTTCCGTGATGCAGGCGCCGCCGATGATGATCCTGCCGGGATACTGCCGTTCCTTTGCAAGCGTCACCACATCCTTCATCCGCATCATGGTGGTGGTCATCAGGGCGGACAGACCGATGAAGTCCGCGTTTTCCGCGAGAGCGCGATCCACGATCTCCTTTGCGGCCACATCTTTTCCCAGGTCAATAACCCGGTAGCCGTAGTTTTTGAGCATGAGGACCACGAGGTTTTTGCCGATATCATGGATATCCCCTTCCACGGTGGCGATGACGATCGTGGCAGGTGCTTCCGATGCAGCGTCTCCGCCGAGGTACGGCTCCAGATGATCCATGGCTGTTTTCATGGCGTTGGCACTGGAAATGAGTTGGGGCAAAAAATAAATCTGCTTTTCATATCTGTCTCCAACCTCGTTAATTCCAGGGATCAGGAACTCGTTGATGATCTCACCGGCGCTTTTTCCTTTCGAAAGCAACACTTTCACATCCTCGACGATGTCCTGTTTTTCTCCGTTCAAAACATCCTGAAAAACCTTCTCACCGGGGGTGAGCGTTTTCTTTTCGGTGGCCGGGGCAGCGGCACCTGCCTGCTCCGTGGGCGGATAGAGCATATTCATACGGTTGATATAGGCGAGGCTGCTGTCTTCTTTATGTAGCAGCAGATCCGTTGCAAAGGCAACATTCAGCAGCAGCTCCTGGGATGGATTTGCGATGGCCAGTGTCAGCCCCTTGCTGATGGCCATGGAGAGGAAGGCGGTATTGACGTACAACCGCTGCGGCAGGCCGAAGCTGATATTGGAAAGGCCGCAGACCGTAGCCAGACCAAGCTCTTCCCTGCAATAGCGGATCGTTTCCAGACACTCCAGCGCAGCGGCGGGTTCGGCCCCCACCGTGGCCACCAGGCCGTCTACAACGATATCCGCTTCTTCCATGCCAAGCGCTTTCGCTTTTTCCAGGACAGCGTGGAGAATGCGCCTTTTGGTTTCCTGATCCTTCGGGAGACCTTCATCGGAAACCGGCAGCAGGATGAACATCGCGCCGTATTTATGCGCCAGAGGCAGGATTTTATGGATCTTTTCCGATTCGAGGGAGACGGAATTCAAAAGCGCGCGCCCCGGGTAAAGTCTCAGGGCACTTTCGATGACCTCCGGAGAGCTGGAATCAATACAGAGGGGAGTGTCGACGGTATACGCGACCTCTTCCACCGCGTTTAGCATCATCTGCCGTTCATTGATGCCGTTGACCCCCATGTTGACATCGAGAATCGCTGCGCCCAGCGCATCCTGCTCCTTTGCCATCTGTTTGACCATGGAAAGAGAGCCTTCCCGCAGCTGTTCCTGCAGCTTTTTCTTGCCCGTGGGGTTGATACGCTCGCCGATGATGCCGAAGGTGCCCTCAAGGGTCATTTCATAATAGCGGCGTTCGGAGGTAACAACACGGCGTTTTTCAACGTGAACCGCAGGTGTGGGCAGATCCCTGACGGCATCTGCCAGCGCCTTGATATGAGACGGCTCCGTACCGCAGCAGCCGCCGAGGATGGCAGCGCCGGCATTTAGGAGCTTCGGACCGTAGGACGCAAAGTCCTCCGGGGTCATGCGGTAGATCGTGTTTCCGTTGTCATCCAGTTCCGGGAGCCCGGCGTTTGGCTTTGCAAGCAGCGGCACCGTGGCGTATTCCTTCATTTTCGCGATCAGCGGCAGCATATCCTGAGGACCGGTGGAGCAATTCATGCCCACGGCGTCCGCCCCGAGGGACTGCAGAACCACCACGGAGGTCACGGGGTCCGAGCCGAACAGGGTCTTGCCGTTTTCGTCAAAGGTCAGACTGGTCATGACGGGTATTTCCGCAGAAAGCTCCCGGATTGCGATGACGGCCGCTCTGGTTTCCTGCAGGCTCATCATGGTTTCCACGACAAAGAGATCGCAGCCGGCGGATAAGAGAACCTGGGCCTGTTCCCGATAGACCTCCACCAGCTCCTCAAAGGGCAGATCACCGAGGGGACAAAGCTGCCGGCCGGTCATGGTCATATCACCCGCAACATAGGCAGTTTCTCCGGCTGCTTCCCGGCAGAGCCTGATCAGCTCCGTGTTGATTTCCCGCAGGCTGCCGGCAAGACCGTATTCCGCCAGCTTGATCCGGTTACCGGTAAAGGTCGGCGCATAAAGAATCCTTGTTCCCGCCGCGACAAAGGCTTTTTGAAGATCCAAAGCCTTTTCGGGGTGATCCAGAATCCATTTTTCCGGACAGACTCCCACCGGCATCCCCGCTTTTTGCAGATTTGTACCGGTGGCACCGTCCAGAAGAAGCGGATGATGCTGTGTCAGTGTTCGAAAGAAATCTCTTGTCATGATGGTTGCACGCTCCTGAGTGTTCGTGATATAAATGAGAAAGTGCGATTAACAGCACTATCATACCATAGAAACAAAGAAGGATACAAAGTGAAAAAACCGAAGCTACTGGCAATGGATCTGGACGGTACGTTGTTTAACGACGCCAGCACCGTTTCCGAAAAAAACAAAGAAGCGATCTCGCATGCGCAGAAGGAAGGCGTGGAAATTGCCATTTCCACCGGAAGACCCTACATCGGATTGCCCCTTCCCTATATGGAAGAGGCGCATATCCGCTATGCCATAACCACAAACGGTGCGGCGGTCTACCGTTATGAAGGAAACGGACAGCGCACCTGCCTGTTTTCCCAATGCATGAGCCGGGAAAAAATCGCGGAGGTTCTCCCGTTTCTGCTGGAAAGGCGGATGCATTTTGATGTGTTTATCGATGGAGACGGATTTTCCGACCAAAGATGCCGCAAATACATCGATGATCTTCCCATGCCCCTTTCCCTCCGGAATTACATCAGAGACAGCCGCAACGTGGTGGAGGACATCGTTGCGTACACGGAAGGCGTATCACAGAATGTCCAGAAAATCACCATGAATTTCCCGCGGGATGAACAGGAAGGCGCACGCCGTGAGGTTTGGGAGCGGTTTTCCCACGACCCGTATTTCAGGGTTGTATCCGGCGGTTTTTCCAATCTGGAGCTGACGAGGCAGGATGTGAGCAAGGCAGCGGCACTGGAAAAGCTCGCGGAACATCTGGGCTTTTCCTTAGCCGATACCATGGCGATCGGAGACAGCGAAAATGACCTCGATATGATTCGTGCCGCGGGAACAGGCGTTGCCATGGGAAACAGCGAGGAAGCCACCAAAGCCGCTGCGGATTATGTGACCCTGTCCAACACCGAGGATGGTGTGGCGGCAGTGATTGACCAATTCTTGGCGGAAGCATGAGGCATCACAGTTTCTTCACAGAATAAACGAATTTACGACACAAAACCAACCAACTTCTTTCACAGTTTTCTCTTAGGATAAGTGCAGAAAACAAATGCTTGAAGGATATGCCAAAAAAGTCGCATATCCACATGGAAACGGTGAAAGGAGCGTGTCATGGGAAGACGTGGAGTAAAAAGATTTTTGCAGAAAATGGGTGTCGTCGCGGCAGGGGCCGCGGTATTCGGCCTTGTTGCGGGCGGAACGTTTACCGGCGTTACAAGGCTTTCCGGTGCATTTGACCGGCCGGAGCAGACGCTGGCCATGGGGGAAGCCCCTTCGGACGAGAGCCTGGATGAGCAGAAAAAGGAGGGGAACAGACTCCTGACAACAGCACCCGTGGACGGTAAGGCGGCTGAGGCTGCCGTGGCTGCGGTGGCAAAGGAAGTGATGCCGTCTATCGTAGCGATCACGACCCTTTCGGAAGCGGAATATATGGATATGTTCGGGCAGCGTACCGGTCAGATCTATCAGAGCGAGGCGGCCGGATCCGGCATCATCGTGGCACAGGATCAGGATAACCTTTATATCGCGACGAACAATCACGTGGTGTCCGGAGCCAGCGAACTGACGGTACGGTTTGCGGATGATTCCACCGCACCGGCCGAAGTCCAGGGAACGGACAGCAGGAATGATCTGGCGGTTGTAAGGGTCGCTCTTTCCGATCTGGATCAGGGCAGGCTGGACAGCATCCGCGTGGCAACCCTCGGGGATTCGGATCAGATACAGGTGGGAGAAACCGTAATCGCCATCGGCAATGCACTTGGCTACGGGCAGTCCGTGACGACAGGGATCATTTCCGCAACGGAGCGGGAGATCACCTCACAGGATGCGGGAACGGGACAGGCTGTGACATTAACCCTTCTGCAGACGGATGCGGCGATCAATCCGGGAAATTCCGGGGGTGCGCTGCTGAACGCCAGCGGTGCCGTCATCGGGATCAATTCCGCCAAATACTCCGACACCGCGGTAGAGGGCATGGGGTTTGCCATTCCGGTGAACACCGCAAAGGAGATCGTGGAGGCCATCATCAGCGGTAATCTGGAGGAGCTCCAGATGAAGGCCGGTTATCTCGGCGTCAGCGGTCTTGACATCGATCAGGAGGATGCAAAGAAGTACAACATGCCCCAGGGCGTCTATATTGCCAAGGTGGCCGGCGGATCCCCGGCGGAGCAGGCAGGTCTGCGGGTGGGGCAGATCATCACAAAGATCGACGGCAAAGAGATCACGGCGGCAGCGCAGCTGGCACAGACAATACAGCGCCATAAGGGCGGCGATACCATCACGGTTACGGTTGCAACAGCGGATAACGGAGAATATCCGGAAACGGAAGTACAGGTGACCCTGGGCAGCCAGACCGACAGACCACAGACAGAGGAACCTGCTGCAGAAGAAGAAAAACCGGATGCTGCGCCCGAAGAAGGCCAGGGTTCACCGGAGGAGCAGGCACCCCGGCAGGGACAGGACACACCGGAGGAGCAGGCGCCGCAGCAGGGGCAGCCCGGCACTTACTCTCAGGAAGACATCATGCAGTTTTTTGAGCAGTTCATGAGATAATAAAACGTGATTTAATAAATTGAAGTTTGTCCGGGAGACGGACAGACAGGGAAAAATAAAGTCACCGCACAGCCTGTGCGGTGACTTTTTCGTAGCGATGGGGAGACTTGAACTCTCGACACCACGGGTATGAACCGTGTGCTCTAGCCAGCTGAGCTACATCGCCAGATCTATGGGTTCGAACACGGAAAACCGTGACGAAAACAACCGGATGGGACCTACAGGGCTCGAACCTGTGACCCTCTGCTTGTAAGGCAGATGCTCTCCCAGCTGAGCTAAGATCCCGGATGCGATCCCCCGAGAGAACCGCTTTGGTATTATACTATGTCGGTGATGGGAAAGTCAACACGCACATTTTATTTTATTGTTTTTTTTTTCAAAGAAACTTGGTACAATAAAAGTCAGGATCTATAGCGTGGAGGGCTTTTGGCATGGATCATTATCTGGATGAATTCAGTCTTCGAAAAAAACGTCTGCATTATCTTTTGGACGCTGTGGTGCTCGTGTTCTGCGCGTGGTATACCATCATGGACATCAAGTATAACGGCACATCCAGCTATCTGCGCATCGGGATACTGGGGTTTTCCTTTGCCCATATGTTTGCGATCATCCTGGCGGGGCTGTTCGGGTACGTGCATTCCATGATCTTCGTCGTGCTGGTGTTTCTGTATGCCCTGACGACAGATATCACCCGCAGCTACTCCATCTTCATATTTCTGGTGATATCGGGACTTGCTTATGCCTTTGCGAGGAAGCTGTGGCTGAAAAGCGTATGGAAGACACTGCTGGCAGCGGTGATTTCGGCACTGGTGCTGGGAGACGGGTGGTACCTTCTGAGCTGCACGCTGTCAAATACCGGGTTTTCCCAGGTCACGCTCCTCGGTCTTTTGATGCTGTTTGTCATGATGCTGCCGGAGTGCCTGATCGGCTATTTCGGGCTGTTTCTGTTCTTTAAGTTTGCGCCGGACCGGGTGAAGGATTTTTTCTACGTGGGTTTCTTTTATACCTCCGGTTACGAGAAGCGTGAGAAAGAGACGGATCAGAAACCGTCCATCCTGGGAAAACGGATTCTGACCGGGCTGGTGATCGACATCGCGGTGATCATGTTTGTCGCCATTCTTCTGGCGGCGCTTCTGTTTCGTGCGGTGAATTCGTCAACAGAGATAGAGCAGGACATGCGGGAGTCCATCGGGAAAAATGAGCGTTTTGAAGAGGCAGCTGCTTACACCGTGGACGGAATTGCAGGGAGCTTTGCGCAGCTTGAGATCATCGGAAAGGCCTATGAGCAGACCGGAGAGATTGTTCCCGGGGCGAGTGTATCCCGTACGGATTCCTATTATGCTTTCTGCATGGAGCTTGGGATGATGCTGGCTGTGCTGGTGATCCCCGTCATCGCGCTGACATATTACGCGGTGAATACCGTTGCCGTAAACCCCATGCGCCGGATTGCTTCCTTTATGGGCTCCTATGCCGGTGCGACGGATGAGGAGAAGGAAAAGCTCCTGCAGGAGATGCCGCAGATTGAGCCGAAGGTGCGGGACGAGATCTGGGATATTTACCATTCGCTTCTCATCATGCTCGGCAACATGAACCGTTACATTACAAAGATCAAGGAGGACCGGCAGATCGAGGCGGAGCTTGAGGTGGCAAAGCAGGCCAGCGATGCGAAGACGGCCTTCCTTTCCAATATGTCCCATGAGATCCGCACGCCCATCAATGCGGTGCTTGGCATGGATGAGGTGATCATCCGTGAGACCAAAGAAGAGAATACCCTTTCCTATGCCCGGGATATCCAGAGCGCCGGCCGGACACTGCTGGCGCTGATCAACGACATTCTCGATTTTTCCAAGATCGAATCCGGGAAAATGGAAATCATCCCCACGGAATACGATGTACGGGAGATGGTGGAGGAGCTGGTGAATATGGTAGGCTTCCGTGCGAGAGGAAAAGGGCTCAATCTGGAGGCGAAGGTCAGCCCGCGGATGCCCAGGCATCTCTACGGGGATGAGCTGCGTATCCGCCAGATTATCACCAACATCCTGACAAATGCCGTGAAGTATACGGAAAAGGGCTATGTCACCCTTTCCCTGGATTATGAGAAGCTGGACAACAAGCATATCCTTCTGAAGGTTTCCGTCAAGGATACCGGGATCGGGATCAAGAGCGAGGATCTGGAAAAACTGTTTGCGCCCTTTGAACGCATCGATGAAAAACGGAATCTTACCATTGAGGGCACCGGCCTCGGGATGAGTATTGTCCGCAGCCTCCTGTTCCAGATGGGCTCGGCACTGGATGTGAAGAGTACCTATGGGCGCGGTTCCAACTTTTCCTTCGAGCTTGTGCAGGAGGTGCTGGAGTGGAAAGAAGTCGGTGATGTGGACATCCTTTCCTCCGAGCTGAAGCCGCAGAAGAAGTATCATGAGAGCTTCCGGGCACCGAACGCGACGGTGCTGATTGTGGATGATACCACGACGAATCACATGGTCATGAAGGGGCTTCTGAAGAATACCAGGGTTCAGATCGACACGGCCGACAGCGGCAACGAAGCCCTTTATCTGATGAAAACCCATCATTATCATATGCTGTTTATCGATCACCGGATGCCGGGGATGGATGGCATAGAGGTGCTGGAGCACCTGCGTGAGATGCCGGACAACCCCAACTATGATACACCGGCCATCGCATTGACGGCGAATGTTGTCTCCGGCGCAAAGGAGATGTATCTGGAGCACGGCTTCTGGGATTATCTCAGCAAGCCGGTGGATGGCGCGCGGCTGGAGGAGATGATGGTCACCTATCTGCCGCCGGAGCTGGTGGAATTTCCTATAGGGGATGATTTCGAAGAGGAAGAGGACGCGAAGGATCACGCTCTGCAGGCAGACGCTGCCGGTGCAGGAGAGGATCCGGAGGAGGATTTGTCGGATCTCATGGGTCTGCAGGGAGTGGATCTTGACGAGGCACTGAAAAACTGCGGGGATGCGGAAACGCTGCGGGGCATTATCTCCGAGTTCAGGACGGTGATTCCGGAGAAAGCGGACAAGATTGAGCAGCTCTACGACCGGCGTGATTATGAGAACTACACCATAGAGGTTCATGCCCTGAAGAGCTCCGCCAGACTCATCGGCGCCATGGAGCTTTCCGCACAGGCAGCGCATCTGGAGGCGTGCGGAAATGAAAGGGATGAGAAGGAAATCTCCGAGAAGACGCCGGCATTGCTATCCCTGTACCGCAGCTATATCGACGGGCTGTCTGCCATCACCGGGGACGGGGAAGAGGAGGAAGACAAGCCGTTCCTGGACAGTGAAGGATTTTTGTCGGCGCTTGACGATCTGAAGGAGCTTTTGCTGGTTTACGACTACGACAATGCGGACCAGATCATGGAGCAGCTAAAAAAATATCAAATTCCGGATGAATATCAGGAAAAATATGATAGAATAAAAACATTGATGGCAGAGGTGGATCGCGACCGTCTGCTGGAGATTCTCTGAGACAGGAGGACGCATGAACAGACAGGTACTTTTAATCGGCGATTTTAAAAGCTTCATGGTGAATGCGATCGAGACGGATCTCTCCAAGGAAGGCTTTGATGTATTACATGTTCTGCCTGATGTGAATGCCATTGACCGTCTGGAAAAAAGGCCGGACATTTATCTGATGTATCTGGACGGGGCAGCAGTGGACCGGGATCTGTGTGTCTATCTGAATGACCGGATCGACGAGGACGAGATCGATCTTTGCGTGATCGGGAAATACGAGGAGCTGGATTCCTTCTATTCCCTGATTCCGGAAGAGAGGCTGTCTCTGGTATGCAAGCGGCCCGTGAACATCAAGGAGCTTGGAGAAAAGCTCCGGAGCGTCATGGAAGCCGGAGAGCACCGTTCGGATAAGAAACGGATTCTCGTTGTGGATGATGACGGCACCATGCTTCGTGCCATCAAATCCTGGCTTTCCGGGAAATACAAGGTGTTTATGGTGAATTCCGGGATGGCGGCAATCACATTTCTGGCGAAGAATGACGTGGATCTGATCCTGTTGGATTATGAGATGCCGGTGACTTCCGGTCCCCAGGTGCTTGAGATGCTGAAAAGCGATTCCACCACCAGCGAAATTCCGGTGATGTTTCTGACCAACAAAAGTGACCGGAAAAGCATCATGAAGGTGATTGCCCTGAAACCGGCGAAGTATCTTCTGAAGACCATGAAGCCCTTTGAACTGGTGGCGGCCATCGATGAGTTCTTTGAGAAAAAGGACGCCCCCTTTGAGTCCGGAATTCCAAGAAGAAGTGAATAATTAAATTTAAATATAATATTTAGAAGGGAGATTACGGAATGTTCGTTGTACCATTTCTGATCTGTTTTCCGTTTGTGGTATCCGTTCTGATGTTTTGCATCCGGGTAAATAAGATCCGTAACGCCATTGCCTATATCAGCGCTGTGGTCATCATGGGCGCGGTTGGCGTCCTGGCAGTGCAGTGGGGACTTGGCGGATGTCAGACCATCCTGTTGTATCAGCATACGGAGGAAGCAGATCTCGTTATCAGCATCGCAGAGCTTGCGCTGATGGCCGCAGTTACTTTCCTCTGCTTCAAGTATAAGAGGTATTGGATCAGCCTGCTGATGATCATCCCCACATTGCTGCTGGAGTGGCTGGAGTTTTTCGGACCGGAGCTGCAGCCGTTAAGCCATGTACGGATCGACCATCTGGCCGTTCTGATGTGTATCATCATCGGTCTCATCGGCGGTCTTATCATCGTCTATGCAGTCGGCTATATGCACGGATATCATCACCATCATCTGGAGTTCCAGGACAGACGGTATTATTTCTTTATGCTGTTGTTTGCCTTTCTGGGCGCCATGTTCGGCTTTGTCCTGTCGGCAAGTCTCCTCTGGATCGATCTTTTCTGGGAGATTACCTCCATCTGTTCGTTCCTTTTGATCGGATACACCAAGACAGACGAAGCCATCGAGAATTCCTTCCGCGCACTGTGGATGAACCTGCTGGGCGGAACCGCCCTGGCTCTTGGCATTGTCTACCTTGCACTGACACAGGGGGATGTTTCCCTGATCAATCTGGTGGAGGAGGGAGTGATGGGAAACGGTGCAACCGTGATCCCCATCGCGCTGATTGCCTTTGCGGCGCTGACGAAATCCGCACAGCTCCCGTTTTCGAAATGGCTGATGGGTGCCATGGTCGCCCCGACGCCCTCATCGGCGTTATTACACTCGGCGACGATGGTCAAAGCCGGGATTTATATTC
This sequence comes from Lachnospiraceae bacterium, assembly GCA_045661345.1. Lineage (GTDB taxonomy): Bacteria > Bacillota > Clostridia > Lachnospirales > Lachnospiraceae > RUG12461. The sequence continues at coordinate 160,133 of JAZRFM010000036.1, read as the reverse complement.
TGTTTCGATTGTCGCCCGCCATGGCGGATAACCTCACCGGCTCCATGGTGACCTTTATCGGCGGCTTTACCTTCTTTATGGCCTCTTTGATGGCGATGGCGCAGAGCGACGGGAAAAAGGTCCTTGCCCTCTCCACGGTCAGTAACCTCGGTCTGATGGTGGCCTGTGCCGGCGTCGGACAGGCAGAGACGGTTTGGGCAGGCGTGTTCCTGATGATCTTCCATGCCATCAGTAAATCCATGCTGTTCCAGGACATGGGTGCCATCGAGAATTCGACCCACACCAGAGATATCGAGGATCTGAACGGACTGGTTTACCGGCTTCCCATGCTGGGCAGGATCATGTTTATCGGAATTGCCGGGATGTATCTGGCGCCTTTCGGTATGCTGATCAGCAAATGGGCGGCGCTGCGTGCTTCGGTCAATGAGCACAACATCATCCTTGCGCTGCTGATCTGCTTCGGTTCGGCAACAACGATGTTCTACTGGACGAAATGGTTAAATCGTCTTTTAAGTTCTACGACGGAGCCCAAGATTAAGGATATTACAAAGAAAAATGAGCAGATTTCTCTCGTTATTCACGCAGTCCTGATGATTGCTCTCTGTGTCCTGTTCCCGCTGCTTTCCACGACGTATGTGGAGCCGCTTCTGCTGGAGACCTTCGGGTATTCCACCGCGGCACTTCCCAGCAGGCTCCTTTATGTCCTGATCCTGGTGATTGTGGTGATCTTCCTGGTGCCGCTGATCGCTTATTCGGCCACCAAGAATATGCACACCAATCAAAAGATCTCCTATATGAGCGGTGCGAACCGCGGGAATAACAGGGACTTTACGGATTCTCTCGGAGAGCCGAAGGAGCTGCAGCTTTCCAACTGGTATTTTAAAAATTATGTCGGACAGCGGAAGCTGATGGAGCCCAGCAGCCTGGTGGCTACAGCGGTGATCATCGTGCTGCTGGCGATGATTATAGGAGGTGCGTTGAGATGACCAGTGTGATCGCCATTGTTTGTTTTCTCGTTCTGGCGCCTTTCCTTGGTGGCTTTCTGGACGGACTGGATCGTAAGATCTCCGCACGGATGCAGGGGAGGATCGGTCCCCCGGTGCTGCAGCCGTTTTATGATGTACGTAAGCTCATGAACAAGCAGACCATCATCGTCAACAAGGCACAGACGTTTTTGATGCTGACCTATATGGCGGTGCAGCTTTTTGTGGGGGTTCTGTTTTTTGCGGGAAGCGATATTCTGATGTGTTTCTTCCTGCTGTCCACGGGTGCGACCTTCCTTGTGTTCGCCGGATCGGTTACGCACTCCCCGTCGTCCACCCTGGGTACGAACCGTGAGCTGCTGCAGATGATGGCCTATGAGCCCGCGGTGCTCCTTGTGTGCCTGGGATTTTATATGGCGCCTCCGGATCATACCTTTTCGGTTGCCGGGCTGATCCAGACACCGGTGAGCCTGATCCTTTATCTGCCGGGGTTCTTTGTGGCGTTTGTTTTCATCCTGACGATCAAGATGCGGAAAAGCCCCTTTGATCTGGCGACTGCGCATCATGCGCATCAGGAGGTGGTGAAAGGGATCACCACTGAGCTCGGTGCCAAGAACTTTGCCATCTATACCATTACGGAATGGTATGAGAAGGTATTTCTCCTGGCGGTTGTTGCGCTTTTCATCGTAAACCAGAATCCCCTCAGCTATGTTGCGGCGGTTTTGGTGGCGCTGGTTGTCTGGTTCCTGGAGATTCTGATCGACAACACATGCGCCCGTGTGAAATGGGATGTACTCCTCAGGATAACATGGGTCGTGACGCTGCTTGCGGCAGGCGTCAACATGCTGATCCTGATGCTGGTATTCTGAGGATGTGAGGTGGTAAAAAATGGGAAAAGTAAAAAAATCTCCATGGGTGATCCATTATGACGGTGCGAGCTGCAATGGATGCGATATCGAAGTACTGGCCTGCCTGACACCGGTTTATGATGCGGAGCGGTTCGGGATCGTAAATACCGGGGATCCGATGCAGGCGGATATTCTTCTTCTGACCGGCGGGATCAACGCGCAGTGTCAGGAGGTTGTGAAGCAGATTTACGATCAGATGCCCCGTCCGAAGGTGGTGGTCGCAGTCGGGACCTGTGCCTGCACGGGCGGCGTGTTCAAGGAAGCGTATAATATTCTGGGCGGCGCCGATACCACGGTTCCCGTGGATATCTATGTGCCGGGATGTGCAGCGCGTCCCCAGTCCATCATTGACGGGATTGTGAAGGCCGTTGCGCTCTTCCAGAAGCGCTCGGATGAGCACGATAAGGGGAAAATGACCGGACGAAGGGAGGAAGGCTAAATGGGAAAGGTGATCTGTCCCGATAACATTTTAAAAATCGTGGATGTAGACCGTATTCTGGATGAAAGCATGATCATGAAGAATAAAGGTCTGCGGCTCTCCCAGGCATGTGCGGCTTATGTAAACGGGAAATACGAATTGTCCTATTCCTTTGCGGAGGAGGGAACCTACCAGCTGACGACACTGCGGACCGTGATCGATCCGGAGACGGAGGTCAGCAGTATTACGGAGTTTTTCCCCTATGCGTTCCTATATGAAAACGAGATGCGGGAATTGTTTGGCGTCAGGATCCAGATGACGAAGCCGGATTATCAGAACAAGCTTTACCGGATTCGTCAGGAGACGCCGTTTTTCAAAAAAGCGGAGGAGAATGCGTAATGGGAAAACAGAGTATCATACCTTTCGGCCCGCAGCATCCTGTGCTTCCCGAACCGATCCATCTGGATCTGGTGATGGAGGATGAGAAGATTCTGGAGGCAGTGCCCTCCATCGGCTTTGTCCATCGCGGACTGGAGAGTCTGGTGGAAAAGAAGGATTATCAGGAGATGGTCTATGTCATTGAGCGTACCTGCGGGATCTGCTCCTTCATGCACGGCATGGGCTATTGTGAGAGCATTGAGCATATCATGCAGGTGGAGGTGCCTGAGCGGGGGCGGTTTCTCAGGACGATCTGGTGTGAAATGAGCCGGATTCACAGCCACCTTCTGTGGCTGGGGCTTCTGGCGGACGCCTTCGGTTTCGAAAGCCTGTTTTATCAGTGCTGGCGGATGCGTGAAAAGATCCTGGATATGTTTGAAATGACCACGGGCGGACGCGTGATCTTTTCGGTCAATAAAGTCGGCGGTGTGCTGAAGGACATGGAAGATGATCAGATCCGTCAGATTCTGGAGACGATTGATTGGATTGAAAAGGAACTGACGAGGATCAAAAAGACATTTCTGTACGACTATACCGTAGAAACGAGACTGCGGGGGGTCGGCGTTCTGACGAAGGAGCAGGCACATGACCTTGGCGCGGTGGGTCCCTTTGCACGGGCATCCGGCGTGGAGATGGATCTCCGGAAACGCGGGTATGCGGCGTATCCGGAACTGGATTTTGAGCCGGTGACCTCCGAGGACGGAGACTGCTGGGCGCGTTGTGACGTCCGGATCCATGAGATTTTCCAGGCGATTGATCTGATCCGTCAGGCATCTGCGAAGATTCCGGCGGGGGATCTTGCGGTGGAAGTGAAAGGAAATCCGGAAGGGGAATTCTTTATGCGTGTGGAGCAACCCCGCGGAGAGGCGGTTTATTTCAGCAAAGGCAACGGCACGAAGTTTTTGGACAGAATGCGTGTGCGCACACCTACCTTTGCAAACATTCCCGGCATGCTGCAGACACTGAAGGGCGCGGATTATGCGGATGTACCGATCCTGATCCTGACCATCGATCCCTGCATCAGCTGTACGGAAAGATAGCGTGAGGTGAGAAAAAGATGTCGAATATCATGAATTTTTCCGGCACGATCTTAAAAAATCTGTTTTCGAGGCCGGTAACCAAAAACTATCCCGCGGAGCCGGCCGTTTATCCGGAGCGCAGCCGCGGACATATTGAAAATGATTTTGAGCAGTGTATCCTGTGCGGGCTTTGCATGCGAAACTGTCCCACAGGCGCCATTGTGGTCGAAAAGAATGAGGGGAACTGGAGGATCAACCGGTTTGACTGCATCCAATGCGGATACTGTACCTTGAAGTGTCCGAAAAAGTGTCTGTCCATTCTGCCGGGATATCAGGAGCCGGGGCCCGAAAAATATGAGGAAGTGCAGCACAGGGATGTTCCTGCGCCGGCGGCGAAGCCTGCTGCGGCGGCAAATGGGACGGCACCTGCAGGAGAGGCGGCATCATCAGCCGCTCCCGCGGGAGATGGTTATCCCCGGGCTGATCTTTCCCAGTGCGTGTTCTGTACCTTATGTGCGAAGAAGTGTCCACAGTCCGCGTTAACAGTGGATCGTACCGAAAAGAAATGGGAGCTGTCAAAAGAGGATTGCATTCAATGCGGTCTGTGTGCGCAGAACTGCCCGAAAAAGTGCATTTCCATGTAGGATGTTTGTTTGCTTATGAGAATGACGTGGCATATCCGGGTATACGGCATGGTGCAGGGGGTCGGCTATCGGCCCTTTGTGGCGGAGCTGGCAGAAAAGCTCGGAATTACGGGAAAAGTAAAAAATGCCGGGGGGATCGTGGAGATTGATGCCTCGGGAGAAACAAAGGCGATGGAGGAATTTCTCCGTCGCCTCTGTATCTCATGTCCAAAGGGTGCACGGGTGGACAAGGTGGAAAAGGAAGCGGCTGTCTCCCCGGCGTCTTTGCCGGAACGGGGATTTCTGATCGAAGAGAGCATCCCCGCAGAGGAACCGATGAGGCTTCTGCCGCCGGATCTCGCCACCTGCGAAGCCTGTGAGGAGGAGCTGTTTACACCCGGGAACCGTCGGTTTCACCATCCGTTTATCAGCTGTGCCCTGTGCGGCCCCCGTTACAGCATTTTAAAGCAGGTACCCTATGATCGAGAGCATGTGACGATGGACGTCTTCCCCCTGTGTGACGATTGTGCGGGGGAATACCAGCGCCCTGGCGACAGAAGAAGACATGCGCAGACTATCTGCTGTCCGTCCTGCGGACCGGAACTGTCCGGGATTGCAACAGCCTATCTGGACGGCATATTTCTTGGAAACGCCGAAAAGGACACTGGGGAAGAGGCACTGGAGGAAGCGATCTTTCAGATCAAAAACGGCGGCATCGTTGCGGTAAAGGATATCGGCGGGTTTCATTTCGTTTTTCTCCCGGAGAATCAGCCGGCAGAAAGGCTGCGGGAAATGAAGCACCGGGAGGCAAAACCCTTTGCGGTCTGCTTCCCGTCGCTGGCATCTGTCTCGGAATACTGCAATGTCACCGTGGAGGAAGAGAAGCTCCTTTGTTCCGCCGCCCGTCCCATTGTGCTTTTGGATTGGCACCGGCCGTTGCCGGAAGGGATCTTAAAGGGCAGCAGTAGGATCGGCGCCATGCTTCCCTGTAATCCGCTGCAGATGCTTTTGACAAGGGAGCTGGGGCCTCTTGTTATGACCAGCGGTAACCGGGGAAATGAGCCGATTATCACGCATACCGCGCAGATGAACAGTCTCATGAAGGAGGGATGTCCCGATTACATCCTGACCCATAACCGGAGGATTCTCTCTCCCCTGGATGATTCGATCTATCAGGTCGTTCCCCTTTCCAAAGGGAGTCATATCACGCAGATCATCCGCCGTGCCCGGGGAATCGTGCCGGAACCGATTATATTAAATGAAGAATTAATAAATGAAAAATTTGCGGCAGGATCCGATCTGAAGGCTGTATTCGCTTATGGGAAAGGAAAGGCGGCATATCTCAGTCCCCATTTTGGAGATCTCATCGAGTTTTCCTGTGTACAGGCACGGGAGCATGAGATGGACAGGATGAAAGCGCTGTTTGGTTTGAAACCGAGAGAATCCGTGGGGGATCTGCACCCCGGATTCCTTTCCGCGGAGGGGGCCAAACGGCGTGTGCAGCATCATTATGCCCATATTCTTTCCGTGATGGCCGAGCACGGCCTAAGAGGTCCCATCCTCGGACTTGCGTTTGACGGTACCGGGTACGGGACAGATGGCCGGATCTGGGGCAGCGAGTTTTTGCTCTGTTCCCGGGAACGCTTTGAAAAGGTTTCTTCTCTCCGACCCGTGGTTTTCCCCGGCGGAGACGCGGCTGCGAAACACCCGTCCCTCGCCTTGACGGCGTATCTGCGTGGGGCAGGCATTTCCTATGGAGACCCGGTGATGGATGCGGCCCTGGAAAAAGGAATTCATACCGTGGAAAACTGCTCCATGGGCAGGCTGTTTGACGCTGCCTCAGCGCTTCTCACCGGATGCCGGGAGAATACCTATGAAGGGCAGGGAGCTGCAGAACTGGAGCTTCTAGCAGAGAAGGCGGAAGAAGCCTATCCCCTGACGCTGCCCCGGGTTCCCCTGGAGGGGATGTCTTTCGGAGACGGACCGGAGCTGATCAGGATGATCCATGAAGCCGTGGAAGAAGGCGCCGATCCTGCGGCGTTGGCGATGGGCTTTCACCTTGCGGTGGCGGATTTTGCCGTCGAGATGGCAGACCGCATTGCCAGAGAAAAAGAGATACAGCAGATCGCCCTGTCCGGCGGCTCCTTTGTGAACAGGATCCTGCTTCGGAAAATTGTCCTGCCCCTCCGCCAGCGGGGTTATGCGGTTTTCTGCAACGAAAAGGTGCCCTGCGGGGACGGCGGACTTGCCCTGGGGCAATTATGGGCGTTGTAGTGAGGTCAAAAGTCACATGCCGCTTGCGGCATTGTGACCTTTGCACAAAGATCCGTGGGAACATGACGGCATGTTCCTCTGGATTCTTGTGCAAAGTGCTATGCGATTACATCGCATAACACTTTTGACCTTACTATCATGGGTATCATAGGAGTTCCTTATGTGTGTAGCATATCCCGGAAAAGTGATCAAAATGCATCCCCATACCGCAACGGTGGATTTCAACGGAAACCTGGTGGAGGCCCGCACGGGTCTCGTGGAGGTGGCAGAGGGGGATCTTGTATTGGTGCATGCAGGCTGCATCCTGCAAAAGGTCTCGGAGAAAGAAGCGGCGGAGCTCGAAGAACTGATGGAAGAGGTTGGCGCAAGCACATGACGGATCTGACCGAAATGCGCAGCTTCCTGTCACACTATGACGGACCGGGGCTGCGTATCATGGAGATCTGCGGGAGTCATACCGCAGCGATTGCAAAAAACGGGATCAAAGGGCTGCTCTCTCCGTCAATAACGCTGATCAGCGGACCCGGCTGTCCTGTCTGTGTAACGCCCACGGCGTATGTGGATCGTGCAGTCGCGCTTGCAAAGCGCGGGAATACCTGTCTGGTCACCTTTGGGGATCTGATGCGTGTTCCCGGCAGTACGGAGACCCTCTCGTCCGCGAAGGGAGCCGGCGCTGCGGTTGAAATGGTTTACGCACCGGCAGATGTGATCACCCTTGCAAAAAAAGCCCCGGAGACGGTATTCATCTTTGCCGCCATCGGCTTTGAAACCACCACCCCGGTCTATGCGCTGCTGGTGGAGGAGCTGCTCCGGGAGAGGATCACGAACGTAAAGCTTCTGACGGCGTTAAAAACCATGCCGGCAGCAGTATCATACCTCCTGGACAGCGGCGCCGATCTGCAGGGCTTTCTTGCCCCCGGGCATGTCTGTGCCGTAACAGGGAGCGATGTGTTTGCACCACTGGCCAAAAAGTACGGGATTCCGTTTGCGGTTGCCGGGTTTGAAGGAGAAGAGTTGCTGACTGCGCTGTACGGTCTTGTACATATGCAGGGTCACGGGATCGTCAGAAATTTCTATCCCTCTGTGGTGACGCCGGAAGGGAACCGGAAAGCGCAGATCCTGACAGATCGCTATTTTGAAACAACGGATGCCTCGTGGCGTGGTCTTGGCGTGATTGCCGGCAGCGGCCTGAAGCTCCGTGAGGAATTTGCATCCTTTGATGCGGGAAGTGCTGACCTGCATGAAGACAGGCAGCAGAATCCTGCCTGCCGCTGCGGACAGGTCCTCACCGGAAACCTTGCCCCTGCGGACTGTCCCCTCTTCGGAAAGGTATGCACCCCCCTGACCCCGCAGGGCGCCTGCATGGTCTCTGAAGAAGGAAGCTGCCACACGGCGATGCGCTACCAATAAACGGGAGTTTACCCCCTTCCCCCCGCCGGCCTCCCGCCCCTCCCGCCGGCCTCCCTGTGCTCTCCCGGCATGTCAGGTTGTATGAAAATGACGCTCACTCATTTCGGGACCTGGCTTCTCTAAGCATTTGCGCCAGAAAGTTTCTACCGTACGCAACCGGTTCCTACACGCCATCCGGGCGTGGAGGAACCTGCCTTTGCCTTCCATGGCTCAGGCTTGCTGACACAAAAGCAAATGCTAAGAGAATCCAAGCCCCTCATGAACTGTTCGCTTACATTTCCATGCAACCCGCCATGCCGGATCGAGACCCAGGGCGACCGGCGGCTGGTCACAAGCACAACGGAATGCTTTGTGAGCGAGAATGTGATTCTTATCAGATTTCTCAATGTCTCGCAACGAGCACACAGGACGTGTGCGAGAGCGAGCATCTGCCATGGATGGCAGGTTGCGAGCGGTTGCGGGAACGGTCGATGCCTTAGCAAATCTGATTAGAAGCACATCGAGCGAGCATGTGCAGTTCCGATGTGCTTGTGAAAAGCCAGCGGGAGCCCGGTGGGGGCGGACATGCCGGGAGGGGGCAGGAGCCCGGCGGGGAGTGGACGGGCAATCGTCCGGGAGGGCAGGAGTTAAACTCCCGTTTGGGGGAGAAAGAGAGGGCGTATAGATGAGTCTTGCGGATCAGATTTTTATAGAGATGTGTAAGGATATTCTCGAGAACGGCAGCAGTACGGAGGGCGAGGAGGTTCGTCCACATTGGGAGGATGGCAGCAGTGCGTATACCATCAAGCGGTTTGGTGTCTGCAACCGGTATGATCTGCGAAAAGAGTTTCCGGCGGTGACGCTTCGCAGGACCCCGATCAAAAGCTGTACGGATGAGATGCTCTGGATCTGGCAGAAAAAGTCGAATCTCATTCAGGATATGTCCAGTCACGTTTGGGATGAGTGGGCGGATGCAAGCGGCTCTATAGGGAAAGCGTATGGTTATCAGATGAGTGTCCTGCATTTCTATGGCGATGTGACGGAAGAGAAGCTCGTGAAAGCCTTCGGTGGGGGCTTTGCCGCACATGCGGAGAAGGCGGAGGGAGGTTACAGGATGGATCAGGTGGATCGGGTGATCTATGATCTGAAGAACAATCCCTTCAGCAGAAGGATCCTGACGAATCTGTATGTGCATCAGGATCTCAGTGAGATGCATCTTTATCCCTGTGCATACAGTATGACTTTTAATGTGACGCAGGAAACGGGGAACGGAAAGCTTGTGCTGAATGCCGTTCTGAATCAGCGCTCCCAGGATGTGCTGGCAGCCAACAACTGGAATGTATGCCAGTATGCGGTGCTGCTCCATATGCTGGCGAGAGAATGCGATATGATTCCCGGGGAGCTGGTGCATATGATCGCGGATGCGCATATTTATGACCGGCATATTCCCCTGATCCAAGAGCTTATCGGCAGGGAGACGCATCCTGCACCGGATTTCTGGCTGAATCCGGATAAGAAGGGTTTTTATGAATTCACCAAAGAGGATGTGAGGCTGGACAACTATGTGACGGGCGAGCAGATCAGGAATATTCCGATCGCGGTGTAGAAGCCGTATCATCACAGCGGTTATCGGAGGAGGATAGATTTTGATTGCAATTGTAGCAGTGGACCAAAACTGGGCGATCGGCTATCAGAATGACCTGTTGGCGCGCATTCCGGAGGATCAGCGTTTTTTCCGCGAAACAACCACCGGTGCTGTGATTGTCATGGGAAGAAATACGCTGGAGAGCTTTCCGGGAAAGAAGCCGTTAAAGGGACGGACCAATATCGTTTTGTCACGGAATCCGGAATACCGGCCGGAAGGGACTGTCGTCGTTCATAACGGTGCGGAACTGAAAGAAGAGTTAAAAAAATACACGGCACAGCAGATCTTCATCATCGGGGGAGAGCATGTGTACCGTGCGTTTCTGGATGATTGCGATACGGCGCTTGTCACCAAGATCGACAGCACCTTTGTGGCGGATGTTTATTTTCCGAATCTGGATGTGGATCCCATGTGGGAGCTGGAATCCGAGAGTCCGGTGAATGTGTATAAAGATTATCGCTATACCTTCTGTAAGTACCGGAACAAGGCTTTTACCGACAGCTCGTACTGATGGATTCAATTGCGACAGCGCCGCCGCGAACCACCTCAATCTGACGGAAGCTCTGCTTCAGCCGCGTGATCAGATCGTTATTGCGGCGCTCTGTCATCTTGCATTCCAACAGAAGGGCGTCCTTGCCATCGTCCACCACATCGACCACGTCTGAACCCTTATGGAATACCTGGGCGATATGAAACAGCTCGTCTTTTCCTGCCGCATCAATCCCGGTTACCTTGACGAAAAGTATTTCCTTCATATGGATCGGCACATTGGTCAGGTCAATGACCTTGATGACCTCCACCATGGTATTGAGCTGTTTTTTGATCTGCTCGAAGGTGATGTCGTCGCTGGTGACACAGATCGTCATGCGGGAAACAGTCTCATCCTCGGTCGTACCCACCGTCAGGCTCTGCAGGTTGTAGGATTTTCCGGAAAACAGACCGGAAACCTTTGCCAGCACACCCACCTGATTTTCCACATATAATGCGATCCAGCGATTTGTCATTTGCTTCATAAAGGCTTCTCCTTATTTCCCGATAATCATGTCATACATGGCATTGCCCGCTTTTACCATGGGCAGAACCAGCTCGTCGGAGGCGATGAGAAACTCGATCACCGTGGGCGCGTCCTGATATTGCCGTGCTGTTTTGAGGGCGGGAAGAATCTCTTCTTCTTTGGAGACCCGCAGACCGTGCGCCCCGTAGCTTTCCGCCAGCTTGCAGAAGTCCGGCGTGTAGGGCGGGCAGTTTTCGTTCGGCCCCTTGCAGGCCTCGGGGCAGGACCTCCTGCGGCGGAGACAGGTGCCGGCATAACGTTTGCCGTAGAAGAGCTGCTGGAACTGCCGCACCATCCCGAGGTACTGATTCTGGAATATGCAGATGATGAGCGGCACCTGCTCCGTAACGGCTGTGGCAAGCTCCTGTATATTCATCTGGAAACCGCCGTCTCCTGTGACACAGATCACATCGGCATGGGGGCAAGCGATCTTGGCGCCGATGGCGGCGGGAAAGCCGAATCCCATGGTGCCGAGGCCGCCGGAGGTGATCATCCGGCGCCGGTCGGAAAGGTCGGAAAACTGTGTGGCCCACATCTGATGCTGGCCGACGTCTGTGACGAGAAAGCCGGTGGGGAAGGCGGTATTCAGCGTTTCCAGGATCATCTGGGGACTCATGCCGCGATCCGAACGCATGGCAAGGGGATTCTCCCGATCCCAGAAGCGGATCTGCTCCTGCCAGGAGACCGTATCCATCTTTTCCGCCCATTCGAGAAGCTTGTGCAGGGCAAGTGACGCATCGGAAACAACGGGCACATCCACCACCACGTTTCTGGAGATGGAGGAGGTGTCCACATCAATATGGATGATCTGCGCTTTTGGGGCAAATTCGTTCAGGTCGCCGGTGATCCGGTCGTTGAAACGGGTGCCGATGGAGAAGAGCACGTCGCATTCACTGACCGCCATGTTGGCGGCGTACTTGCCGTGCATGCCGCAGTTGCCCACGTAAAGCTGGTGGGTGCTGGGGATCGCCCCTTTTCCCTTTACCGTGGTGACGACGGGGATTCGCATGGTCTCCGCCAGCTGCAGCAGCGCCTCGTTGGCGCCGGACAGATTGATGCCGCCTCCCGCCAGAATCAGGGGACGACGCGCACTCTTCAGCAGCTTATAGGCTTTTTTCAGCTGCCCGATATGGACAGAGGTGTTTGGTTTGTACCCGCGGATCGCAACGGTATCGGGGTATTCCGCGCTGCCGGCGGCGAGCTGGATATCCTTCGGGATATCGATCAGTACCGGTCCTGGACGACCGGAGGATGCGATATAAAAGGCTTCTTTCAGGATACGACCCAAATCCTCCCGTTTGCGCACGGTGACCCCGTATTTTGTCACGGAACGGGTCATCCCCACGATGTCTACCTCCTGGAAGGCGTCGTTCCCGATGAGAGAGAGCGGCACCTGTCCCGTGATGCAGACCAGGGGGACATTATCGTAATGGGCATCTGCAAGTCCCGTGACGAGATTCGTCGCACCGGGACCGCTGGTCACCAGGCACACGCCGACCTTCCCGGAAGCCATGGCATAGCCCTCCGCTTCATGGATCAGTCCCTGCTCATGCCGCGGCAGTACGAGCCGGATATCATTTTGCCTGTAGAGCTCATCAAACAGGTCGATCACGTATCCCCCCGGATAGGCGAAGATCGTATCGACCCCTTCCTCTAACAGTGCTTTCACAAACAGTTTTCTGCCGGTGATGTCCATAGAGCTTCCTCCTTTCTGAACTGCTCTCAGGTCAAGCAGAGACAGAAGGTTTATTCTTTGCAACAATATCCTTCATCATCTGAAGGCGCATTGCCTCCGGCATCGGAGGACAATCTTTGCCATTCGTATAATTGCGGATCATTGAAAATGGCTGTGGCAGTCTTTAGAGAGATGCCATGTTTTTTCAGGTTGCGTTGATTCTTTTTTGCGCTCCATTCAAACCGCATACAGATGATGTCTTCCTTGTCATTATAATGTCTTTTGTCCTGTTTCTCAAGGGGACTTCTTAATCGTGGGGAACAATCCAAACGAACGTCGGACTTATCGACATACTGATCGTAGCAAGACTGGATGCAGAACTGCAATAAAGAAAAAATAAAGAATACCTAAACAATTCATAAAGAGCACATCAAAACCGCAGGGTAGCGATCCCATGGCGCAAAAACGGTTGAGTATTTCCCCGGCGGATGATATGATAAAAAAGGTTTTTAATAAACAAAGTAGGAGGGTGATACAACATGAACAATTTAAAGCTGGATGTAGATGGTCAGATTGCGGTTTTGCAGATCGCGAGACCGGCAGCGCTGAACGCGCTGAACAGTGAGACGCTGGATGAACTGAATCAGGTGCTTACCGAGGTGGAAGCGCGCGATGACGTAAAGGTGCTGATCCTGACCGGCGGTCCCGACAAGAAAGACAATCCGTACAAGTCCTTTGTGGCGGGCGCGGATATCAAGGAGATGGTCAACCTCAGCGCTGCGGAGGCAAGAGCCTTCGGCATGCGTGCAGCGGCTCCCTTCTTCAAGCTCATGAATATGCGCCAGGTTACCATCGCAGCGGTCAACGGATTTGCGCTTGGCGGCGGCTGCGAGATCGCCATGGCCTGTGATATCCGTATCGCCAGCGAAAGCGCTCTGTTCGGACAGCCCGAAGTCGGTCTCGGCATCATCCCGGGCTTTGGCGGCACACAGCGTCTGGCTCGTCTGGTGGGCATGGGCCGTGCGAAGGAGATGATCTTTACCGGCAGCAATATTGATGCGCAGGAGGCTTACCGGATCGGCCTTGTCAATAAGGTGGTTCCGAACGAAGAGCTTATGGATACCGCAAAGAAAATGGCAGGAAAGATCGCTTCCAACGCGAGCTACGCTGTCTCCATCGCCAAGGCAGCCATCAATAACGGCTATGACATGGACATCAAAAACGCCGTGGAGTACGAAGCAAACCTCTTCGGCCTCACCTGCTCCACCCATGACCGGACAGAGGGGATGACGGCGTTCATTGAAGGCAGAAAAGAAAAGAACTTTACGGATTTCTGAAAACCAGGGGAAGCTTCGCATGCGAAGCGATAGATTTCCAAGAGTTTTCGCTACAGGGTAAACGCCATGAATCAAAAAATCAGTTTCATCGGCGGCGGAAATATGGGAAGTGCAATGATCGGCGGAATTCTTTCCGCCGGTCTGCTTGCAAAGGAGCAAATTCTCGCCGCAGACAAGTCAGAAGAAGTGCTGAAAAAACTTGCCGGACAGTTTTCGATCCGGACCACGACGGATAACCGGCAGGCTGCCGGGGAAGCGGATATCCTCTTTCTCGCAGTCAAACCACAGTTCGTCTACGGGGTAATCGAGGAGATCGCCCCCGTACTCAGCGAAAAGACACTTGTGATCTCCATTGTGGCAGGTCAGTCGATCCAGGCACTGGAAAAGGCATTCGGAAAGGAGCTCCGGCTGATCCGCGTCATGCCGAACACCCCTGCACTGGTGGGGGAGGCAATGTCTGCCTTCTGTGCAAACAGCCGCTCTCTGCCGGAGGATCTGGAGAATGCCGCCCTTTTGCTGAACAGCTTCGGGAAAAGCGAGCAGGTGCCGGAATCCATGATGGATGCCGTCACAGCCGTCAGCGGTTCCTCCCCGGCCATGGTATTCATGCTGATTGAAGCCATGGCGGATGCGGCGGTTCTCGACGGTATGCCGAGAGACAAGGCGCTGAAGTTTGCAGCGCAGGCGGTTTACGGCTCTGCCAAAATGGTGCTCGAAACCGGGAAGCATCCCGGGCAGCTCAAAGACATGGTCTGCTCCCCCGGCGGTACGACCATCGAAGCGGTCGCATCCCTCGAAGCAGACGGTTTCCGCGGTGCCGTGATCGAAGCGCAGCGTGTCTGCGCAGAGAAGTCACGGAGCCTGTAAAGGAGGGTTATCATGAAATTTTTTATCGACACAGCAAATGTAGAAGAGATTCGGATCGCGAATGAAATGGGGATCATCAGCGGGGTGACCACAAATCCGTCCCTGATCGCCAAAGAAGGGCGTGATTTCCAGGAAGTGATCAAAGAGATCACCTCCATCGTTGACGGTCCCATCAGCGGTGAAGTGAAAGCCACAACGGTGGATGCCGACGGCATGATCAAAGAAGGCCGTGAAATTGCCAAAATCCATCCCAACATGGTCGTCAAGATTCCCATGACGGCAGAGGGCTTAAAGGCGGTAAAGGTTCTTTCCGCCGAAGGGATCCGGACAAATGTAACCCTGATTTTTTCCGCGAATCAGGCCCTGCTGGCCGCAGAAGCCGGTGCCACCTATGTATCTCCCTTTGTGGGACGGCTGGACGACATCAACGAGACCGGCGTGGAATTGATTCGCACCATCGCGGAGATCTTTGATATCTACGGGTACAACACCCAGATCATCTCCGCTTCGATCCGCAACACGATCCACGTCACAGATTCCGCTCTGGCCGGGGCGCATATCGCTACCGTTCCCTTTAAGGTGCTGATGCAGATGACCAAGCATCCGCTGACAGATCAGGGGATCGAAAAATTCCAGAAGGACTACAGGGAAGTATTCGGCGACTAGGGAAAGCGCGGGATCAATGCCATAAAGTTCATAGAAAGCCAACCCCTCATTGCGTTTTTGAATCAATGAGGGGTCCTTTTTTCATACCTACATACAGATCGGCTTTCGGGTGTTTCCACAAGAAAAAGTACAAGATACTATTGACAATTAGCCAACAGGGGCAAGAACAAAGAGGATGATAATCTCCCGCAGATCAATCTGCTCCTGTTTTTTGGCGAGACCTCCGGATTGCCCTTCTACTATCGCAAACTCGCCGGAAATATACCGGATTCCAAGACTGTTGTTAGCACCCACCTAATCTGACCGGAGAATAATCTCTTTGATTGTCGCTGGATTGATATTGGGATTTTTATTTGTTTTATGGATAGTTGTCTTGAGCATAACGGTGTTGGATTTGAGAAAACACTTTATTCAGATGCCGTTGATGATAAAGAATTGGTGCTGAATGCAAAGTACAGATTTAGTAGTTTGAAGAGGGATTAACTCGGAAGATGCTAACACCACTATTATTGCGGTAATGGAGGCGCAAATGAAAGTTTTAATTATATATTGCCATCCAAGTAAAAACAGTTTCACATACGAAGTGAAAGAAGCATTTATCAAAGGATTGGAGAGTGCAGGGCATTCATATGAGATTTCTGATCTGTATGCAGATGGATTCAACCCCGTAATGTCGGAAAAAGAGTATAGTAGAGAAGGATTTTATAATCTGGATAGTCCTGTAGCGGAGGACGTTCTTTTTGAGCAGAAAAAGATAAATGAAGCAGATGCGATAGTCTTTATTTACCCTGATTTTTGGACGTCGTCTCCTGCTATGTTAGAGGGATGGTTTCAACGGGTATGGACTTACGGATTTGCATATGGGGATCAACCATCCATGAAATGTCTGGAAAAAGCTATATTTTTGATTACCATGGGTGGGTCATTAAAAGATAAGGTAAGAAGAGATCAGCTGGAAGCAATGAAAACAGTTATGGTTGGTGACCGGATCAGAAACAGAGCAAAAGCCTGCGAAGTATATGCTTTTGATGAGATGACCAGAGGCTATGGTAATGATGCTAACAGGGATGAAAACGCCGGTAAGTATCTAAGAAAAGTATTTGAAATTGCAAAAAAAATATAAAAAGGGAAATATGAATAATTACATGAAAAAAAATATTTAGTGTGGAGCATTAGTTTGATCGTAAATGGAATCGCAACATTTATCTTGGCTGGTGCAAGTATCGTAGGAATAGATTTACCGGATGTTGCAGTTCGAATATTGGGTATAGCAGATTTGGTTGCACTTCCGATTTTAGCATACTCAACAATCAGAAAAATAAAGAAAGACTGAAGCAGGAATATTGCTTTGAGGGTATAAAGGATGGGCAGATTTATAGTTGATGAATGCTATGATAAGGAAGTAGTAAAAAAGCTCTTTGAAGAGTATGCACAGATAAAAGGTGCTGAGAGTTGCTTTGTTTCTTTTGATAAGGAATTGAAGGATCTGGCAGGATATTATTCCGGCGGGGCAATAATGGTCGGATATGAGGAAGGCACGCCGATTGCCTGCATTGCTATAAAAAAGATCAATGACATAACCTGCGAAGGAAAAAGATTGTTTATCAAGCCCGGATACAGAGGGAACGGATATGCAAGGATCATGCTCAAAGCGATAATTGAGAAGGCTTCCGCAATAGGATTTAAGGAAGTGGTTTTTACTACAAAACCGGATGTCATGGCTGTTGGATATGGTTTGTACAAGAGGATGGGCTTCGAAGAATTATCAAACGAGAACGGAATAGCTTCGATGAGGATAGATCTTGGTTCCATAAACTGTTAAGAAAGTCGGAATCCAGTAGTCATTTATCCGTAATAAAACCGTGCTAAGCTGGCTCGGGTCTGAAGAATATCTCCCGGAGATTTCCGGGCATGGAAGCAAACATCATCTCTACGATCGTTTCCGCAGAGGTGATGCTGCCATTCAGGAGCCATTCACGGGTCATACCGACAGTACCGAAGCAATACAGGCGGATGCT
The DNA here is from genome assembly GCA_045661345.1 of Lachnospiraceae bacterium. GTDB lineage: Bacteria > Bacillota > Clostridia > Lachnospirales > Lachnospiraceae > RUG12461. The sequence goes on along the minus strand of JAZRFM010000036.1, from coordinate 142,819 downwards.
GAAGATGGTCTGGGTGTCGAGGAGATCGGTTCCAAGGATGCTTTTTGCCTGATCAGAATAACGGTTTACGAAGTATTCGTGGATGTACCGCCACAGAGCATTTTGGGAGGAGTCCTCAAAGGCCCTCTTATAGAACAGGAAGTCATTGCGCATCTGATTCATATGAGCGGCAGCTGATTCCACGGATACGATGTCAGTATCGTAGGCTGAGCGGAAGAATATCCAGGCTACGAGGTCGTATTTGTCTTTGAAATGATAATAAAAGGTGGGGCGTTCGATCTCAGCCTCACGGCATATTTCCGTTACGCGAATCTTATCGATGGATTTACGCGCCATGAGCTTTTTCATGGTGCCGGCGATCCATTTTTTTGTTATTTCAGCCATGATCTTTTCCTTGTTTTTATTACAGAAAGAGAAATATGTAAGAAATACTGTCATAATTGTAATTCCGTATGTGGTCGATGGCAAGAAAAAGATATACCATGAAGCCAGAAAAGAGGTCAATCAATACAGAAAGGCGGTATTCCTATGGATTTTCTTGAACTTGCAAAACGGAGATACGGATGTTAAGGAGGCGAGAGGATGCATTTCACAGACACGGTATATAGAAATCCATACTGGCCGACATTGCCGATCCTGCAGATCACGCAGGGATGTACACATAACAGCTGCAAGTTCTGCACAATGTACAGAAACGTTGACTTCAAGCTCCAGCCCATGGAGTGGATCGAGGAAGACTTAAAGGAACTGGCAGAGATCGCTCCGGATGCAAAGACGATCCAGCTCTTATCAGCCAATCCGCTTGTGATGTCTTACGATAAGCTGGCTCCCATACTTGAGATGATCAACAGGTATCTTCCGAAGATGGAATATATCTATACCCAGGGGCGGGTATCTGATCTTAAGAATAAGACCGCAGAACAGCTGAGGGCACTAAAGGATCTTGGCATGAAGGAAATATCCCTCGGAGTGGAAAGCGGAGATGATTGGACTCTTGAACGGATCAATAAGGGTTATCGTTCTGAGGATATCATAGAGCAGTGTCATAAGCTGGAAGAGGCAGGCGTTGATTACTGGATGACTTTCCTGAATGGGGTGGCGGGAAAAGAGCATAGCCATGAGCACGCATTAAATTCTGCATTGATTTTCAGTAAGTGTAAGCCTATGTTGGTGGGGACCGGCGGACTGACATTATTTCCCGGGACTCCGCTTTTGGAAGAAGCAGAGAGAGGAGAGTTTACACCACTCTCAGAAAAAGAGATGCTTCAGGAACTTCTGACCTTTGTAGAGAATCTGACCTGTGACTGTCAGTTCATCACGCACCATACGGTGTCCGGGAAGAATCTCACGGGACCGGACTTCCTTAAGAGGAAGGACAAAATCGTGGAAGCTCTCCGCCATGAGATAGAACATGGAGATCTGGACAGGATGGCTGCGATCAGAATGAATAAGAGGTCCTTATAATGAGGGGTGAGTTCAAAAGGAGCGACAACTAACAACAGAGGATGATTGATGATGTGTAAAGCCCGTGGTTATCGGTGATTATCCGATAGCCACGGGCTTTTTTGCTGCGACAATCGTTTGACGCATATCTGGTATGGCAAATGCTAAACTACCCATAAGAAAACGGAGGTATTAAGGATGATATATCGAATTACAGTGGACGGAAAAAGAAAATATGCTGAGGCGGCTATTCGAGAATATAGCCTTGAAACTGATAATCTGGCAAGAGAAGAAATCATCAGATATTACCTTGATGAAGAGAATGCGATGGAGGTGTGTTTCGATACTACACTGAATGAAGCAAGAGAAATTCATAGGATAGCAAACGAGTTTTATGAGCAGCTGCTGGAATTACATAAGGTATGGAAGTTGCTTCCGGTAGATAAGCAATGGGGCGTTAATGAGATTTACCTGATGATACCACAGCTTATGAAAATATATATGATTGCGATGCGATTACCTGAAATGAAATATATGGAGGACGCTGATTACGAGACAAGTGATTTATTTCATGATAGAAAAGTGGATTTCTCTGATGTTTATGATTCCTATTGGACTGTCTTCAATCCGTACTGTATTGGTGATCTCTATGAGAAGCCTTTGGAGACGGAAGACGGGATTTGTAAAAATATGCTAAACGATGATCTCTCAGACATAATCATAGATCTTGCAGAGGGCATCGGAGCTTATGAGCAAGGTTTGGTATGTGAAGCAATTTTCCAATGGAGATATAGTCTTATCAATCATTACGGACAGCACATTTGGAGTGCCCTATCTGCAATGTGTAGCGCATGGGAAGAAGCTATGCGTGATAAGAATAAAGAGACGGCTCGGTATTGGGTGTGAGGAGAGTGGGGTGGCATACGATGGATTATCATCTGAAATATAATGAACTTATGGGAAAGACAGATGCGATATTTGCTGAAGATGAGAATATCCTTACGCGTATTCACAGGATGATCGGATATTCACCTTTTCAGACGATAGGGCATAAGGATGAGCTGGAAATGATCGTCCGGGAAACCGAGAAGAAATTCTTTGTTGTTTGTAAATTCTTACGGGATTTCATAGAACGTAACTATGTCAGCAGGGTTAAACCATTCAGAAGCTATTCAGGAATCATTGAGGCATATGATTTGACAGACAGATTTATGGGGAACGAACTTGGGGCAATAACCTTAGAGGCTATCATTGCAATCGGTCTCCCAGGGGAAAGAGCGCCACTTCGTAACTTATTGAGAATGATTATTTATGATAATCCTGTCAATGAGAAAACAGCTTTGGAAAAGCTTGTCATTTTTATCAATGCCTTGGAAGCAGCAAAAAAATACCGGGAGGCCAAGGGGGAGTGTAGTAGCAATGATCAACCGTTATCTGTTTTTTACTCAGGTACCTTTGTGGATATCGAGATATCCGATATGGAAAAGATGGATGAAATGCTTTCTGCAATCAGGGCTGAGGATACTTTCAGATGGTATTTGCGAAGAGTAATATATCCGATGATGCTGCAGAAGTTTGATAGCAGTATTTTTGAGATGGATGATATCAAAAGTGACAGCTGGAAACGTATATGGGATTGTTTAAAGAACATACCACCATTAGATACAGAGATTGAAACGGATTCACCGGGTAAATACGTATTGGAAAATGAAGATACCATCAGGATGATCATAAAAGATGCTCTTACTCAATACAGGTCAGGAACCTTATATACATATCACCCGATGTGGCTGTTTGGAAGTCGGTTGTACTGGGATGTGTTGCATGATTATCTGATCATGTTTCAGCAGGATTTTGAACTATTTCAGATGAAACAGATGATGGAGGTGTTTTGATGGATGCAATAAAAGCACCTTGTTATACAGGCACCGGGGAGGTAAGCAATGTAGTTTATAGCGTCATGTACGAGCCGGTATACTCGTCATACTCAAAGATGAAAGCTTTATGTCTCCTGCTGTAATAGATATTGAAGCCGGCGTGTTTCATTTCCTCGAAATCACGCTGCCTTGTTCTTTCGTTGCTGTCCGGAAAGAGGGTATAGTATTTTGCCTTGATATCGGGGAGGTCGGGCGGCTCGGGTTTATCGGGAACATCCTCAGGAGGATTATTTATAGGATCTGTTAATGAATCTTTTACGGATAACTCGTATTCCTCGAGAATATGCTCGTAAATCTTTAGACCATCCGAGGAAACCTTGCCAAGCTGATGAATCAGGGTACCTATCCGATAGAGACGAATTAGATGCTGCTTGCGTCGGTCTCCTGCGGACTTATCAAAGATGGCATCTCCCGCGATTACGTAATTATCAGAGCTTCGGCTATACGTTACATTGATCAGACCGCTGTCCCGGAGATCTTTGAGGTCACGCTGCAGCATACGGCGTGTAATTTCAAAGGTGTTCATGATATCATTCGGACCTATGATTTTCGAAGTTGTCAGTAGATAGTATATCTGAATCTGACGAGTCATTTTTGAACGTTTTTGGTCTTCCATATTTGCATATTTCCCTTGACATTGCAGGCTGTACCAACTATATCTGATTATACGACATACATTTGACGCATTTCAAGCGCTGGATGTGATATCCTCTTCACAGATAAGGAGAATGATTATGGGATATATGAGTGAAGAAAGAATAGTGAACTTTTTAAGAGAGCTTAAGGATAATCTCATAAAATATGAGGAAAAGCATGGTGAGGAATGGGGCAGTGTTTCTTACGACGATGATTTTGTCCGATATGGCTCAAAAATCGCAAATCTGAATTCAATGGTATTTGTATGCAACGATATAATTGATGCGTTTGATCCTTCAGATTGTAGCCTCGAAGAGTTCTACGACGATCCGTATATAGATGTTTATATATCCTGCGAGGGCGGCATATATGAGATGGTATATGGTTATGTATCAAGAGGCGGAGACGAAAGGAGTAAAGATCTTCACGATGCATTCAATGATGCAGCTGAGAATAATGGATTGACTATGGATTTCTGCGGAGGAGCTCTCGGGTTTACATCCGATGAAAGCTTCCAGGAACAGAATAAGAACTTGGGTTGAGTATCGGAGGGAAGATATGACGCACTATTTGGATGAGGGCTTGTTCAACGCCATAGTGAGGTTGAAAGAAAACGATGAAGAATTCTATCTTGCATGGCAGATTATTCTTTCTGATGATACGCTTTGTCCTATCTTGAGAAGAGAGAGAATAGATGTGTATTACAGAGGTTTTAAGGCATTTTCTTTAACGATGAATGGGATATCCAGAAACCCTGACGAATTTGGAAACAAGCTATATGTATATAGCGTTCCAATGGAAATCCCTAAGGGAGAGTTTACGAAGCACCTGCCTTATATGAAACAGAATATCGACCTTTGGATAGGAGCCGGGAATAAACGTCCGTATGAAAGAGAATTCATGCAGATGATCATGCGTGAGAATAATTCGGAAAAGGCCGGAAACCTAAGTGATTATTTTATCATCGACATGGAGCATCAATATGAGAAAGGCGGAGCCATCCCTGATCTTGTGGGACTTATCATGGAGCGCGGAAAAAGGCAGAAACCGGTATTTCGGCTCTCGATAATCGAAGTTAAGTACTTGGACGGAGCCTTTACCGGAACTGCAGGAATATCCTCTCATATTGCTGATTATGTACGATTGATAAACAATTCGAACATGCTTGATGATGTCAAGCGTGATATAAGAGAAATGTTCTATCAGAGCAGAAGATTGGGTCTGTTGCCGGGGATTAAGAATAAATATGACAGAGTTGATATCTCAGATGAAAGACCGGAACTGTTGCTTGCTCTGATATCACGAAATACGAACAATGGCAAGAATAACAGGCAGGAGGAGGTTGAAAGCCTTAAGAGTATTCTTGAAAATGCCCTTAACGAATATGGGGAAATGCTGAATGATGCATATGTGGCCGGAACTGCTGAGATGGGATTCGGTTTATATTCGGATAGGAAAACGGAGCTAAAAACCTTTTTAGGACAGCTATAAACTGAAAGACTATTGAAAAAACGTGAGGATGCCATATGGGAAAACAAAAGAAGTCGCCAAATGAAGATGTTAAGAAGTATTTGCAGGAACTAAGCAGAGACTATATATTTCGATATATGTTTAGGGGAGAAAAGTTCGGACTGATTAACAATCTCAATTTACTTAAGTACCCTGTTCTAATACTTGGACCTGAAAATGATTCGGAAAAGTACAAAGGAAAAATGCGGTTATGGGCATATGGCGGGAGTATAGCAACCATAGATTCGGAGACAGGTCATATATATTTATCAAAGGGAAGCAGAGATTATATACCATATCTTTGCGATGGTTTTCGAAATAACAAGAGACCGCCTGAGGAATTCTGGCAAGAAGGGCTCTTTGACGAACTGGATATGCCTGCCAATGTAAAGTATGACAGATTATTAAAAATGCATAGTAAGTCTTCGGGAAGGATAAATTCGGAATTACTGGATCTGAGCGTTTTTGCAGCATATACACGTTATCTGAACAGATCAGAATATAAGACATATCCCACATATCCGCAAGAAAAGAGTATACAATGTGTCATAGCTAAAAACAGTATGCTTAGCGGTGTATGGAAAAACGAAGAAAGCTCCTTAGTTGTTATTGACGTGGAAACACATCTCTTTGATGAGGGCAGTGAACATCCGAGGGCTGATTATGTTGTATTTGATGGAACATCATTTGGGCTGATTGAGTTTAAATATCTTGGTCAGAGCATGGATAGCAAGGCTAACAGTCTAAGAAAGCATTATGACGATTTTAAGAAGGCAATGAATCCCCGAAACGGGAGGAAACTGTTTGAACTACTGAAGATGAAGCTTTCGTATCTGCTTGAATATGGACTTATAGATGAAAGCTGGCATGAAAAGGGCAGAGAGTTTTTGGACAGAGATTATGATTCGTCTGTTTTGTGGTGCGGTTTTTATTTCCTTGGCGATAAGTCGGATATCTCTGGGAAATATAAAGATATTGTTGAGGATAGAATAAGCAAACAATTGAAGCCTGTAGTCGGTAAAGACCCCGTAAGATTCCAGATATCAGACATTAAGGCAGACGGTATAGATGATATAAAAATGGATATGGTAGGTCTCGATATTTGATTTACTCTGGGAGATTGAGTACATGCTGAAGATCAAAGTACACCGTGGAACTCACCAAATAGGGGGCAGTATTACAGAAATATATACGGATAGCACACACATCTTTGTGGATTTTGGTTCAGAATTGAATGCTGACCCTGAGGATTCAACGGACGAAGAGATGATTGATATGATACGGCACGCTCGGTGTGATGCCGTTCTTTTCACGCACTATCATGGGGATCACATCGGTCTGATTCAGAATATCCCTGAAAAAGATGTGGATGGAAATACAATCCGGATAGGAATGGGGAAGGTTGCCCGTCAGGTACTTATCAATATCCATAAGACACTTGCGGGATTTGGTGATGAAGGTACTGCTCATAAAGATTATGTTGACCTTTTACAAAATAGTGACAGGCGAATTGATATTGAGGATGGCGTTTCAATTTCCATAGGAGATATGAGGATCACGCCCGTCCTGGTCGATCATTCTGCTTATGATGCATATATGTTTATCGTTGAAGCTGATGGAAAAACTATCGTGCATACCGGTGATTATAGAACGCATGGGAGATTAGGCAAGAAGTTCTTTGACCGGCTCGAAACCGTATTGAGTGGAAAGTCCGTTGATATCCTGATTACAGAGGGCACCATGATGAGCAGGCTCGGTGAAACTGTACCGACGGAAGAACAGATGCAGGATAAGGCATTGAAGATACTGAAGAAGCCGGAAAACAGATATGCGTTTCTTATATGTTCCTCGACGAATGTTGACAGCCTTGCATCCTTTGCTAATGCAGCCATGAAGCTTGGACGAGCATTCTACGTGAATTACTATGTCTTTGAGCAGATTAAACTGTATCGTAAGGCTGCGGGAGAAAACGATCCGGCTTTCAGGTTCTGGAAGACCTACCCGTTTGAGAGTATGACAGCATACAACCCGAAGTTGAAAATGACGCAGCCGGAATTTATGCGGGAGAATGGCTTCTTGATGCTAATAGGTGCTTCTGATGCGTACAAGAAAAGAATTGACTGCTTTAGGGATCCACTCCTAATATATTCTATGTGGAGTGGCTATGTGAAAAGAGATGCTGATACCTACGATGAAAAAATGGGAGCGTTATACCATGGCTGGGACCCGAATAGACGGGTGGATCTTCACACAAGTGGTCATGCAACTGCGGATGATATCAGGAGAATGATCCTGACAGTAAAGCCCCAGGAATTTATCATACCGATACATACGGAAAAGCCAGAGATGTTTGAAAAGCTGGATATAGGAGAATACTCGGAAAAGATAAGAATACTTGATGATAGCGGTACAGTGGAGGTGTGAAAGTGAAAGATCAATTGAAAAAAGAGTACGAGGAATGGGCGAATTCCAGAGGGCGAGCGATGGTAAGTATGTGTATGGTTATACGGATCCGAACGGTGAGAGGCGTTACATCTCCACCAAGTCGGAATTGAGATCAACACCATTGATATGATCCATACGGTTTGGATCCGGCACTGAGCGAATAACTGTAACCGTTAACCAGGCGTCCCCATCCTCGGAGATGATCCTCTCCGGGGTGGTGGCTCCGCCGCATACATCTATTCTGGAATGATGATTTCCTTTATTCCGGATAGATGATTTCCAAAGAAGCCGGATAGGCGCTTTCAGCGCATCGGAATAATCAGTCAAGGACTTTTCGCAATAATAGTACAATGGACACATGAAGAATGATAAAAAAAAGAGTTCTGCCGCAAAGCAAAGGCAGGAGATAGTCGTTAAAGAAAATCCGAAATTAAAGAAGCTGAAAGACCTTCCCTCGGAAGTACTTGCTGCGGCCATCAGGGATGCTTTGCGCAAGGGGAAATGACAGGAGATATGATCACCGCGATAGGCATGGGCACCGCTGCATAGAAGAGTCCTGCAGGAATATCTGCAGGGTCACAGAATAATAATACTCGCGCAATTTAAGTCATGGGAGAGGTCATAGACCTTTCCGGATTCGATGCTGACGACGGTGGGGCGCATGGGATATTCCGGATCGTTCCGGACGACCTTGGCCTTTTCCCCGTTGGACAGCTCCACCACGGCATCCACGGGAAACAGGATCACCGAGCGCATAAAGCTTTGAATCACGTCCACATCCAGAGCCTGTGAGGTGGCGAGCACCATTTCCATGGCGGTTCGCTTTGAGAAGGCTTTCTTGTACGGCCGGTCGGTGACGAGAGCATCATAAATATCAGCCACGGAAATGATCTTTGCGTAGGTATGGATCTGATCATCCTTCAGGCCGATGGGATAGCCGTCGCCGCTTACCTTCTCATGATGCTGCAGCACACCCAAAAGAATCCCCTTGGAAAAAGTGCCCTTCTCCTGCAGGATCCGGTAGCCGAGGGTGGAGTGCGTCTTCATCTGCTCGAATTCCTCATCCGTCAGCTGGGAGGGCTTGTTGAGGACTTCGTTCGGGATCTTGGACTTGCCGACATCGTGCAGAAGCCCGGCGGTTCCGATCTCCCGCACCTGTTCCCGGGGCAGACCGTATTTCCGGGCGATGATCATGGCGATGGTGGCAACATCCACGCTGTGACGGAAGGTATATTCATCGCTGACCTTCAGCATATTGATATCCACGGCCACCGCATCGTCCGACATGATGGTGTCCATGAGGACATTGGAGATCTTTTCCGCGGTGTCCGAGAAACCCGCCGCATCAGGATTGGCAAATACATATTGCACACCCTCTCCGACCTGCTTTTTCACATGTTCGGTCAGGATGACCTTGGAGCGGTCGGGAACTCTTGTCTTCTCAATGACTTTTTGGGTATGCTCCGGAATCGGGATGGTTGCCAGCTCTTCCGGATCGGCTTCTCCCTCCACGATATAGATCCCGCCGATCCCCTGTCCCTGCAGATACTCAATCTGAAAGTCATCCAGGCGCGCACCGCGTTTGATCAGGTGGCGTCCTGTCTGATCCACGATGGCCTGATCTATTTTCATCCCTGCTTTTAAGGTTCTTGTACTGATAAATTTTCTCTTTTGCATAGCATCATTTTATCACAGATTGGAAAAAGGTCAAAAGCAGAAGCGTAAAAAAAGAAATCCCGGCAAAACCCTGTGAAAAACACTTGACAGCAGGACACCGTCTTTATTAATCTTAGATTATATTTTTGCAAATAACCTTTGGGGAAAGGGCAAAAATATCATCGAGGAGAAGGTTATGGGGAGGTTTTTTATGATACGGTAGCAAACGCTGTAAACTACGCAAAGAGGTAAAAGGGTGAAGAAGCGCACACGATTGCGATAAGAATGCGGCTTTTTGCCGCTCGCAATCGGCGCAAAAGGAAACGAATACATTCGCTCCCGATCATCATAGAGGGGGAGCTATCGGGCGCCCAGCAGGATCACGCCGCCCACATACATGGTGTGGAAATCACCCTTTGGGTAGTTGACGGAGAGCAGCCCCGGCAGCAGGATATTGTCTTTTTCAATCGGGACGGCAGCAAGCTTTTTACAGATCATCACGGTATCCGCCTCGTTGATATAGGGAATACCCTCTATATAATCGTAATGCATCCTGGCGTTTGCGACTTTATCTTCATTACGACCGGAAACAGAACCGAAATATTTCAGCATGGCGCGATTTTCCTTGCCGAAGAAGGTACAGGAAAAACCGTCTGTCTGATCCAGAAACTCCTTTGTATAGCGGGACTCCCGTACAAAAATAAAAACAACGTCTTCATTCCAAAGCGTCCCCATGCCGCCCCAGCTTACGGTCATGGAATTGGCTTTTTCCTCGGTCCCTGCGGAGATTACCATCCAGTCCTCGGAAATCCTGCGGAAGGGGTTGATCTCATAGAGATCCAGAGGAACCGGCTGAAACACATGCTGCTGCATAAAAACCTCCTCACATAAACGATTTCATCGCATTGTACTTTTGACCCTGACATCATAAAATATGATATAGTATATTATAGTGCTTTTGAAAACAGAAAGAAAGAAGATATTTCCATGAGTGAAGATGTGATCTGGCTGGAGCGCCGGAAGAGCGGGGACTTCACTGCCATAGGGGAGCGGTTTTCCATCTCGCCGATGCTGGCGAGGCTGATCATAAACCGTGACGTGTCGGGGGAAGCGGAGATAGAGACCTTTCTGCACGGGGGAACGCTTTATGACCCGCATCTGATGAAGGATATGGACAAAGCGGCGCAGATCCTGGCGGAAAAGATCCGATCCGCAAAGAAAATCCGCATTATCGGGGATTATGACATCGACGGGGTCAGTGCGACCTACATTTTACTGAAAGGGATCCGGCGCTGCGGCGGCAAAGCGGACATGGCGATTCCGGACCGGGAACGGGACGGCTACGGGATCAATGTGCATCTCATCGATCAGGCGGCAGGGGATCTGGTGGATACCATCCTTACCTGTGACAACGGGATTTCCGCCTCCGAAGCCATCCGGCACGGCAAAGACCTGGGGATGACCATGATCGTGACGGATCATCACGATGTTCCTTTTACAGACGGTGCGGAGGGCAGGGAGGAAATCATCCCGGAGGCGGACGCGGTGGTGAATCCGAAGCAGAGGTCCTGTCCCTATCCCTACAAGGGACTCTGCGGAGCCGTGGTGGCATGGAAGCTGATACAGGTGCTGTATGAGGTCATGGGGATCCCGGTGCAGGAAGCGGAGGAGTTCTATGAAAATGCGGCCTTTGCCACTATCGGCGATGTGATGGATCTGACCGGTGAAAACCGCACCATCGTACGCCGGGGGCTGCAGGCCTTGCAGCAGACGAAAAACCCCGGTATGCGCTCGCTCATCCTGCAGAGCGGATTGTCGGAAAAGGATCTGACGGTGTATCATGTCGGGTTCGTGCTGGGCCCCTGCATCAACGCCAGCGGGCGGTTGGATACGGCGGAGCGGTCTCTCGGGCTTTTGCTCGCCGAAGGAGAGGGGGAAGCCGCCGGGATCGCATCGGAACTGATTGCGCTGAATGAAAGCCGCAAAGAGCTGACCCGGCGCAGCGTGGAGAAAGCCGAGGAGATCGTGGAGAAAGAAGATCTGCTATCGAATCGGGTGCTCAGTGTTTTCCTGCCGGACTGCCATGAAAGCCTGGCCGGGATCATCGCGGGACGCCTCCGGGAACGCTATCACCGGCCGACCTACGTGATGACAAAGGGAGAGGACTGCATCAAGGGAAGCGGGCGCTCCATCGAAGAGTACTCCATGTATGAGGAGCTGACCAAAGTCTCGGATCTGCTGCTGAAATTCGGCGGACATCCCATGGCAGCGGGCTTTTCCCTGGAAGAAAAAAACAGGGAAGCCTTTATGCGCAGGCTGGAATCGGGATGTACCCTGACAGAGGAAGACCTCCGGGAGAAGATCCGCTTTGACATGGTGCTGCCCTTCGCCTATGTCAGTGAACGGCTGGTGGAGGAGATCGCTCTGCTGGAGCCCTTCGGAAAAAGCAATCCAAAACCCTTGTTTGCCCTGTCAAAAGTGCGTGTGCTGGAAAAATCAGTGGTGGGAAAAAACCGCAACGTATTGCGGCTGTCCCTTTCGGAGGGCGGGAGAACCTTTCCGGCGGTCTGCTTTTCGGATCCGGAGAGGTATCTTATGCGGCTGAGAGAGAAAGGGGAGGAGGAGATCTCGATCCTTTATTATCCCCAGATCAACGAGTACCGGGGAAGCCGTTCCATACAGCTGGTGGTGGAGGATCTGCGTTGACGGGGAGCTGCGCCGGCGGGCGAAATTGAATGGAAGCGTGTACGATAATCACGGACATTTTGTATAATAAGGAGGAAATAACATGGTTCACTGGAAGAAAGGCCTGGCACTGCTGACGGCGGCAGGGCTTACGGCAACAAGCCTGACAGGCTGCGGACTTCTGCAGGGGGTGGCATCCGCGGTAAAAGAAGCGGTGGAGGAGACAGAAACAGAGACGGAGACACCGGCGGCACCGACGGAAACCGCCGGAAACACGGAGACCCCTCCCCAGACACAGGAGCTGCCGGCACAGCCCGAACAAAACGTTTCGGCGGTACCGACCCTGGCGAAGGTTTTTACCATTGCTTATGAGAGCGCACCGGATTACGGCGGCTGCCTCGTGAACGGAAAATGTGAATCGCCCGTGCTGGGAGATGACAGCGCAGAGCAGTATCCGGCGCTGGCGGCTGCGCTGCAGGACTATACCAACCAAGAGATCCGGACCTACAAGGACAATATACAGGAACTGAAGGAACAGGCCGAGATGGAATATCAGGAGAGCCCGGACCGGTTCAAGGACGGGATGTACTATACTTCCGATGTGTCGGTGTTGCCCCAGCGTGTGGATGAAAAGGTCGTCAGCTTTTTCTCCTCCGCCAGCGATTATACCGGCGGCGCCCACGGGATGTACGGCATGGACGGAAAAACCTTTGACACCCGGACCGGAAAAGAACTGGCACTCACCGATGTGCTGTCGAATCTCAGCGATCTGACAGGGCTTATCAAGACGGAGCTGCTGGAAAATTATGACCCCACGTTATTTGATGATCTGGATCAGGCGCTTTCCTATTATGATGTGGCTGTGACGGAGGCGACAGCTACGGCGGATAACGACATGGGCTATGTCTATCCCTACCACTGGGCGCTGAACCCCCGGGGCGTGTCGTTTTATTTCGGACCCTATGCGCTGGCACCCTATGCAGCGGGTGATCAGATGATCACGCTGTCGTATGAAAAATACCCGGCGCTTTTTAACCCCGACTATCTTCCGGAGGGCAGCACCGGCTTCATGATCCCCTTTACATGGTCGCTGACGGGCTATGATGTGGACGGGGACGGCAAGCCCAACGGGATCACGTTGGATTACGACTATGACGAAAACTACGAGGAGCGCCAGGCGCTCCGGGTGTCGGTGGAAGGCATGGGTTCCGCTGCTACGGAGGAAGGATCCTTTGATACCGAATATGATGTGACGGGGTACTATGCCCGTACCGCGGACGGCAGACAATATGTCTTCGTCACGGAGAACATGGAATCGGATTACCAGCAATGGTACGTGTTTGATCTCAACGGATCCGAAGTCAGGATGTCAGGCACCACCGGATTCGTACGCGCCGTAAAAGAGAAGGACAACGGAGATCTGACAGAGCTGATGCTGACGGATCCGGATCATATGCTCCTCGGAAACAAGTTTGACTTCCTGTGTTCCTTTGTGGCTGTGAGAGAGTATGCGCCGGGAGAGGACGGCATACCGGTTTCAAATGACCCGTATTTCCATGTCTACTATGACTGCGCCCAGGAGCCGCTGGTGGCAAAGACGAAGCTGGAGTACACCATGCTGGATGAAAATGGAGACGAGACAAAGGGAAAAGGCGAGATCAATCCCGGAGACACCTTCCGTGTGTTCCGGACAGACGGTGAGACGGTACTGGATGTGGAGCTTTCCGACGAGAGTCTGGGGAGATTGACCATCACAGACGCGGCCAGCCCGTGCCGGATCGACGGGATTGTCGATGAAGACTGCGTGGAGCAGCTGTGGTATGCAGGGTAAAGGGGCATGATCCCTGGCGGACGACCATGCGGGGAGTATGCCGGAAATCGGATTGGAACATGGGAATGAGTGAGGAAAGGAGATAGTCATGAAAAAAACCTATGGGATTGAGGTGGACTGTGCCAGCTGCGCGCAGAAAGTGGAGGACGCAGCGAATAAAGTGAAGGGGGTCAAAGAGGCGACGGTGTCCTTTATGACGCAGAAGATGAAGGTGGAATTTGACGAAGGGGCAGAGCCGCAGGCAGTGATGCAGGAGGTTCTCAAGGCATGCAAGAAGGTGGAGTCGGACTGTGAAATCAACCTTGAATAAAAAACAAAAGAAAAGCCTGATCCGGATCATTCTGGCTGCTGCCATAACAGCCGTTCTGATGCTGATCGGACATTTCCTGCCCGTGCCGAAGATGGTGATGAATTTCCTGTTTTTGGTGCCCTATATCCTTGTGGGGTACGATGTGCTGAAAAAGGCGGGGATCGGGATCGTTCACGGACAGGTGTTTGATGAAAATTTCCTGATGACGGTGGCCACCGTGGGTGCGATCATCCTCGGGGAGAACGCGGAGAGCGTTGCCGTCATGCTGTTCTATCAGGTGGGCGAACTCTTTCAGAGTGTGGCCGTGGGCAGGAGCCGCAAAAATATCGCGGCTCTGATGGATATCCGGCCGGATACCGCCACCATGGAAAAGGATGGGGAGCTTGAAACCGTGGATCCGGATGAAGTGCCCGTGGGCAGCATCATCGTGGTGAAGCCGGGAGAGAAGATTCCCCTGGATGGCGTGATTGAGGAGGGAACCGCCTCCCTGAACACCAGTGCCCTCACCGGAGAGAGCATGCCGAGAGAGGTCGCGGCAGGGGATGAGGTCATCAGCGGATGCGTCAATATCACAGGTGTTCTTCGGATCCGTACCACAAAAGCATTTGAAGAGTCTACGGTGTCCAAGATCCTGGAGCTGGTGGAAAATTCCAGCATGAAGAAAGCCCGCACCGAGCAGTTTATTACCCGGTTTGCACGCTACTATACCCCCATCGTCTGCCTGAGTGCATTGGCACTGGCGGTGCTGCCCCCTGTGATTCTGGCGGCTCTGGGACAGGATCCCATGGTGAAAAACTGGGTCATCCGTGCACTGACCTTCCTGGTGATCAGCTGCCCCTGCGCACTGGTGATCTCCATTCCGCTGTCCTTCTTCGGCGGTATCGGAGGCGCCGGTTCCAGAGGGATCCTGATCAAGGGATCCACCTATCTGGAGGTGTTGGCAAAAGCCGGCACGATTGTTTTTGACAAAACCGGGACACTGACCCGGGGAGTGTTCGAAGTGACAAAGACCGTGCCCTCCGCGGGTTTCAGCGCCGAAGACCTGCTGTTTTATGCAGCCCATGCGGAGCATTACTCCAACCATCCCATCAGCCGCAGTATCCGCGATGCCTACGGGAAGGATGCGGAGGCATCCATCGTCTCCGATGTGGAAGAGGTGGGTGGCCACGGTGTCCTGGCGGTGGTAAACGGGAAAAAGGTGCTGGCCGGCAACCGGAAGCTGATGGATCGGGAAGGGATCGCATGCACCCTGCCGGATGCCCCGGGGACGGAGATCCATGTGGCCATAGACGGAACCTACGCAGGATATCTGCTGGTATCGGATTGTGTGAAGGATGGCGCAAAGGATGCGATGATGCGCCTGAAGGCGCAGGGTGTGACGCGGACGGTCATGCTCACCGGCGACAACGCCAGAACCGCGGAAGCGGCAGCGAAAGAGATTGGTGTGGACGAGGTAAAGAGCGGCCTCCTGCCGGAGGACAAGGTGACAGAAGTGGAGCGGCTGCTGGAAGAGAAGCCGGCAAAGACTTCCCTTGCCTTTGTGGGTGACGGCGTGAATGACGCACCCGTGCTGAGCCGCGCAGATCTCGGTATCGCCATGGGGGCGCTGGGATCGGATGCGGCCATCGAGGCGGCGGATGTGGTACTGATGGATGATGACCCGAGAAAGATTGCCCTGGCCATGAAAATCGCGCGCAAAACCCTTGTGATCGCCAAGGAAAATATCGTCTTTGCCATCGCTGTGAAGATCCTGTTCCTGATCCTCGGAGCCCTGGGATTTGTGGACATGTGGTGGGCGATCTTTGCGGATGTGGGGGTCATGGTGCTGGCTGTGGTGAACGCAATGCGCACTGTGTTCGCAAGCCCTTCGGATAGTGGTTCTTGATGAGGTTGTTTACGGCTTTGCCGAAGCCGAGAGAATAGCCGCCATAGGTGATGAGCGTCCAGCCGTTTTCTGTCTCGCGGGAGATGGTATTTCCCAGGAGATAGGAAACGGCTTCTTTTTCCTCCAGAGAAACGGTACGGAAGGCTTCCTCCGGGCGCAGAGAGAGGGCAAGGGCATGACCGGGTTCGAACCGGTCTTTTTTGTATTCTCCGAGACACAGCCCCGGACGCAGAACCTTCAGTCCGTCCAAAGGGAAGGGGCTCTCCGGCTGCAAAAAGAGGCGGCTGCCGAAAAGAAGCAGGCGAGCGGGATCGGGTGTCGCCTTCCAAAGATCTGCAAGCTCCGCCGGGAAGGAGGTCGTTTTGGGGTCTTTTCTTGTGCGTGCTAACGGAGAGACGGCAGGAGGGACGGAAGAAAAAGCGCCGGGGGATCTTCTTTCCAACAGGGCTGCGAACTGCCCGTCCCCGCGCACCTTGTGGGGGAACAGCTTTTCCATATGGAGCAGGGAAAAATCCGGGTGGCGGGAAAGGAATCTCTCCACACAAAGCTCGTCCTCCTCCGTTGAAAAGGTGCAGGTGGAATAGAGAAGCCGCCCGCCGGGACGTACCATCACCATCGCCTGATCCAGGATTTCATCCTGCCTTGCGGCGCAGAGGGCGACGTTTTCCAAACTCCATTCGCTGACGGCGTCAGGGTTTTTCCGGAACATGCCCTCCCCGGAGCAGGGCGCATCCACGAGGACTCTGTCGAAATACGCCGGAAACCGGGCTGCGAGGCGGGTCGGGGATTCATTGCAGACGATAGCGTTCGGGATGCCGCAGCGCTCCACGTTTTCGGATAAGATCTTTGCCCTGGCAGGATGGATCTCGTTGGATAAAAGAAGCCCTTCTCCCTTCATGGCACAGGCCAGCTGCAGGGTTTTGCCTCCCGGTGCGGCGCAAAGATCCAGCACCCTTTCCCCGGGGAGGGGCGCAAGCAGTACTGCAGGCAGCATGGCCGAAGGCTCCTGGATGTAGTAGGCACCTGCCTCATGCAGCACAAGCTTTCCGGGCTGTACCTGTGTATCGTCATAATAAAAGCCCTCAGGCGCCCAGGACACCGGGGCAAGGGGAAGGTCACAGGCCACCTGCAGGAGGGAAAGAGATCCCTTCAGGGTGTTGATATGCAACCCCTTCGGCGCGGGATCCTCATAGGAGGACAAAAAGGCATCTGCTTCCTCCGGAGGCAGGGCAGCGCGCATTTTTTGCAGAAACGCTTCGGGCAGCTTCATGAAAGCCTCACAAACGCGGGGTTACGGTCGCGAAAGACGGTATAATACTGAAAACCGCAGTCCTTTAAGATACCGGCGGCTTTCTCAAATTCAAAGGCGAGATGCTCCGGTGCATGGGCATCGGAGCCTGTGGTGATGATCTCTCCCCCCAGCTCGCGGTAGCGACGCAGCACATCCTCCGTGGGATGGGGATGACCGAGGCCGTACTTGAAACCGGCGGTATTGATCTCCAGTCCCTTTCCCAGCCAGATCAGCTTTTTCAGGATCTCATCAATGAGATCCCCGTAGGCCCGGTAGGTGTAGTTTTCGTTCCGGTGCGGACCGTAACGCACCACATAGTCCAGATGCCCGTACACATCAAAGTCCTCAAAGACCGCCAGGTTTTCCAGAATGGAGGTAAAGTACTCCTCGTAGGCTTCCCGTTCACTCCGCCCCGCGAAGTACTCCCGGAAATAAACATCTCTGCCGTGGGCGAGATGAGAGGAGCCGATGACGAAATCAAAGGGGGTGTTTTTCAGCAGGGTATTCAGCCGGCCGGCAAGGTGCGGCTGCAGCCCCAGCTCGACCCCGCAGCAGATTTCGATCTCTCCGATATAGTTGTATTTGCATTCCCGGATCTTTTCCAGATAAGGGGGAATATCCAGTACCCAGTTCTTGAGCGGGGTACCGTCCGGATTGTCCGGATAATCGAAGTCACAGTGATCCGTGAAGCAGATGCCGTCAAGCCCCAGGGCGACAGCGCGTGCGATCTGCTCCTCCGGCGAAGCCGAAGCGTCGGCCGAAAACGTGCTATGTAAGTGCATATCCCACATCATATTGTTCCTTTCGGGGAGCGGTAAAAATGGAAGATCATGGCAGGAGGATCTTTCAGGGGCAAGGGCAGGGGGCAAATGGCACATGCCGCTTGCGGCATGGTGCCTTTGCGTGAATAGGCGTTCTGACACGCTAGCGTGTCGAGACGCCTTTCCACGCAAAGTGCTCATGCGATTTCATCGCATGGCACATTTGCCCTCTCATGCCCCCAACCATTTTCTCCTGCGTCATGATCCCGTCCATCATAGCACATCCTTATACCAAAAAAAAGACCGGGGGAGCATGGGATTCCCCTTGAAATTCTGAAAAAATTTTAGTAGAATGTCTCTAGTTGGGCGCATTGTCCAAACAGAATAATTTTTTAGGAGGAAGAGATTTATGGCAGTAAAAGTTGCAATCAATGGATTTGGCCGTATCGGCCGTCTCGCATTCCGTCAGATGTTCGGCGCAGAAGGATTTGAGATCGTTGCGATCAACGACCTGACTTCTCCCGAGATGCTTGCTCATCTTCTGAAGTATGATTCCACGCAGGGCCGCTATGAGCTTTGCGACAAGGTCAGCTTCGGTGAGGATTCCATCACGGTAGACGGCAAGAAGATCACGATTTACGCAAAGGCAGACGCAAAGGAGCTTCCCTGGGGAGAGCTCGGTGTTGATGTGGTTCTGGAGTGCACCGGTTTCTACACCAGCAAGGACAAGGCACAGGCTCACATTGATGCAGGTGCAAAGCATGTCATCATTTCCGCGCCGGCAGGCAATGACCTTCCGACCATCGTATACAATGTAAACCATCAGACGCTGACCGCAGATGACAAGATCATCTCCGCAGCTTCCTGTACCACGAACTGCCTTGCTCCCATGGCAAAGGCGCTCAATGACTGCAAGCCCATCAAGACCGGTATCATGTGCACGATCCACGCTTACACCGGCGACCAGATGACGCTGGACGGCCCGCAGAGAAAGGGCGACAAGAGACGTTCCCGTGCTGCAGCAGTGAATATCGTTCCCAACAGCACCGGTGCCGCAAAGGCCATCGGTCTGGTTATTCCGGAGCTCAACGGCAAGCTGATCGGTGCTGCACAGCGTGTACCGACCCCGACCGGCTCCACCACGATCCTGACCGCAGTTGTGGAAGGCTCCGTGACGAAGGAAGAGATCAATGCAGCGATGAAGGCAGCAAGCAACGAGTCCTTCGGCTACAACGAGGACGAGATCGTTTCCTCCGATATCATCGGTATGAGATACGGTTCTCTCTTCGATGCGACCCAGACCATGGTTCTGCCGCTTGACAACGGCACCACGCAGGTACAGGTTGTATCCTGGTATGACAATGAGAACAGCTACACGAGCCAGATGGTTCGTACGATCAAGCACTTCGGCAAGCTGCTTGGCGCATAAAGGAAACGCTGATCAATACGGTATCCTTATGGGTCCGGTCTGGAATGGACCGGATCCTTTTTTTAGCAGACAAACAGGATGGAGGTTTTAGTATGTCATTAAACAAGAAATCTGTGGATGATTTCAGCGCAAAGGGAAAAAGAGTACTGGTAAGATGTGATTTCAACGTCCCCTTAAAGGAAGGACAGATCACGGACGAGACAAGAATCGTGGCGGCACTGCCGACCATCAAAAAGCTCATGAATGACGGCGGCAAGGTGATCCTTTGCTCCCACCTTGGTAAAGTAAAGAACGGACCGAACGAGGGAGAGTCCCTGGCACCGGTGGCAAAGCGTCTCTCCGAGAAGCTCGGAAAAGACGTAAAGTTCATTTCCGATGACAATGTGACCGGTCAGGCCGCAACGGACGCGGTAGCGGCCATGCAGGAGGGAGACGTGATCCTGCTTCAGAACACCCGTTTCCGCGGCGCGGAAGAGACGAAGAACGGAGAGGAATTCAGCAAAGAGCTGGCAGCGCTGGCGGATGATTATGTCTGCGACGCATTCGGCTCCTCCCACAGAGCGCATGCTTCCGTGGAGGGCGTGGCGAAGTTTATCCGCGAAAAAGGCGGGAACTGTGCCGTGGGCTATCTGATGCAAAAGGAAATCGATTTCCTGGGCAACGCCGTGGAGAATCCGGTGCGTCCCTTCGTGGCGATTCTGGGCGGCGCCAAGGTTGCGGACAAGCTGAACGTGATCGATAACCTGCTGGAGAAAGCAGATACCCTGATCATCGGCGGCGGCATGGCCTTCACTTTCCTGAAGGCAAAGGGCTATGAGATCGGCAAATCCCTGGTGGATGATGAGAAGATCGATTACTGCAAGGAAATGATGGCGAAGGCCGAGAAGCTCGGCAAGAAGCTGCTCCTTCCCATTGACACGGGTATCGCTGCTTCCTTCCCGGATCCCATCGACGGTCCCGTTGATGTACAGTATGTAGACTCCGACAAGATCCCCGCAGACATGGAGGGTCTGGATATCGGACCGAAGACCCAGGAGCTGTTCGCCAACGCTGCCAGGGAAGCAAAGACCGTGGTATGGAACGGACCCATGGGCGTATTCGAGAACCCCACTCTTGCAAAAGGAACCATCGCGGTGGCAAAGGCCCTTGCAGAGACGGATGCGACCACCATCATCGGCGGCGGTGACTCCGCAGCAGCCTGCAACCAGCTTGGCTTTGCGGATAAGATGAGCCACATCAGCACCGGTGGCGGCGCTTCTCTCGAGTTCCTCGAGGGCAAAGCTCTCCCGGGTGTTGTTGCTGCAGACGATAAGTAAAGCACTTGGCGATTGTCAAGCGTAAGCGCTGACAGAGCCTAGTGCGTACTTAGTTCGACGTAGTTGGTTTGATCAAGCCTAAGCGCCGATCAAACCTTACGGAGTCGAACATACCCGTATTAAAGAAAGGATGATATTATGTCAAGAAGAAGAATCATTGCAGGGAATTGGAAGATGAATAAGACGCCGAGTGAGGCGGTTGCGCTTTGCGCGGAGCTGAAGGATCTGGTAAAGAACGACGCGGTGGATGTGGTTTACTGCGTGCCGGCCATCGATATCGTCCCGGTTGCGGAAGCGGTCAAGGGCACCAATGTCCACGTGGGGGCAGAGAACTTCTACATCGAGGACAAGGGTGCGTTTACCGGCGAGATTTCCGCCCCGATGCTGAAGGAAGCAGGCGTGGAGTACATCATCATCGGTCATTCCGAGAGAAGAGATATTTTTGGTGAGAATGATATTCTGATCAACCAGAAGGTGAAGAAGGCATTCGCTTCCGGGCTGAAGCCCATCCTCTGCTGCGGAGAGTCCCTGGCACTGCGGAAGGCGGGGACCTATCAGGAGTGGATCGAGCGGCAGATCACCTGGGATCTTTCCGGGGTGAGCGCGGATCAGGTGAAGGAGCTGGTGATCGCGTACGAGCCCATCTGGGCCATCGGCACCGGCGAGACCGCGACCGCGGATCAGGCGGAAGAGGTTTGCAAGCTGATCCGGGAACTGATCGCAAAGCTCTATGATCAGGCAACGGCGGATGCGGTACGGATTCAGTACGGCGGATCCATGAATGCAGGCAATGCGGCAGAGCTCCTCAGCAAGCCGGACATCGACGGCGGACTCATCGGCGGAGCCAGCCTGAAACCCGATTTCGGGCAGATCGTCAACGCATAAAATCAGGAATACAGTCAGAAACGCTCTCCGTATGCGGAGAGCGTTTTTGGTACGAAAGGAAATTTCAGAGATGAGCACCGTAGAAGAACAAAGACAGATGGGAAAAAAGGTCAGAAAGGAAAAGACCTCAAGGAAGACACTGGGCATGTGGGAGGCGGTGAGCGGCCGGGAAGAGGTGATACAGCTGATCCGGGAGAGTGAAACGGGGAGGATCAAAGAGCTCCTGCCCCTTCGCCATGAACGGATGGCGGCATCCCCCTTTTCCTTTTTCCGGGGCACGGCTCTGCTCCAGGCCCATGATCTGGCAAGCACACCGGGAACCCCGTTTTGCGCACAGCTTTGCGGGGATGCCCATATCTCGAACTTCGGGATCTTTGCCTCACCGGAGCGGAGAATGGTCTTTGACATTAATGACTTTGACGAGACGCTTGCAGCGCCCTTTGAATGCGATGTCAAACGGCTGACGGCAAGCGTGGAGATCTGCGGCCGGGACAGAGGCTTTTCGGAGGCGGAACGGGAGGAAACGGTGGAGCAATGTGCCCGGGTTTACCGGGAAACCATGCGGCAATTCTCTGAGACAGGGAATCTGGATGTCTGGTATGCGCATTTGGATATTGAGGATCTGGTGCGGGAAAGAGAAGAACAGATTGATTCCAGGATCAGGGAAAATGTGAAGGAAACCCTGGAAAAGGCCCGCAAAAAAAACAGCGGGAGAGCACTGCACAAGCTGACGGAGGAAGTGGACGGAAAGCTCCGGATCAAAAACGATCCGCCCCTTGTGGTTCCCCTCAGGGAGCTGGTGGGGGAAGAGAAAAAACGCTATGATTTCAGGCATAACCTGCGGGAAGCCATGGCGATCTATCAGCAGTCCCTGCCCCTGGAACGGAGAGGGATCCTCGATCAGTATGAACCGCTGGAGCTGGCCAGGAAGGTGGTGGGAGTCGGCAGTGTGGGCACAAGGTCGTGGATTCTTGTGATGACGGGGATCGGGAAAGAGGATCCTCTTGTGCTGCAGATCAAGGAGGCGGGACCGTCCGTGCTGGAGCAGTATTACCGGAAGAGTCCTTTTCCGGAGTCGGGACGGCGGGTCGTGGAAGGGCAGCGTGGGATTCAGACAGCGGGAGACATCCTCCTGGGCTGGATGTCTTTTTGCACGAAGGACGGACTCAGGGGAGACTATTATGTGCGTCAGCTGTGGGACGCCAAGGGCTCCTTCGAACTCGACACCATCAGGCCGGATGGGCTGAAGAAGCTGGGGAGCATGTGCGCCTGGATCCTGGCGCATGCGCATGCAAAAACAGGGAACCGCCACATGATCGCAGGGTATCTCGGACAGGGGGAATCCTTTGACCGTGCCATGGTCCGTTATGCGCGTGCCTACGCGGATCAGAACGAGGCGGATTATGAGGTGTTCAGAAAGCATCTGGCTCTTTCCGAAGGAGGAAACCTCTAGCCCTTTCTGCCCGCAGTGCGTCCCTTGCAGGTTGTCAAAACCCGGGAGTATGATATAATTTTTGCGATATGAAGAAGACACAGAAAGCACTCTTTTTAGCGCTGCTGCTGGTGTTTTCCGTTGCCGGATGCGGCGTGGACTGGAACAGGCTCTCCTATGAGAATGTTTTTGAGTGGAACCGCGAGGAACGGGACGAATTGTCCCCGGAAGAGGTGATCCGGCAGCGGCGGGAGGCAGAGCGGGAAGCGATCTCGCATAATCCTGTGGATGATCTGGAGGAGGCGTTTGCCATCATTCTGGATCAGTGCACCGGTGAGTTCATCGGGGAACATCCCATCGATGAGACTTTTTTGCTGTGGATGTATGCGAACTACGGCGAGCAGATCATAGAAGAGATTGCGACAGCAGTGAAAAATGAATATAAGGATCCGACGGTGTGGTATCACCTCACAGGCGATTCGATCCAGGTGCTTTGGCTGAAATATTGCCGGGACAGCGGGTTTCAGCCGGAGGAGCTTGCGCACGTCTACTGGTGCGAGGCGGCTTCTCCGGACGAGGCGGTCTTTGACTTTACAGGGGATGTGAACTTTACTGACGGGCTCGGGAATATGCGGCATCTGCGGGAGTCGCCCGGGGGTATCGAGGACTGCTTTTCCCCGGCGCTTCTTCAGGAGATGCGCAGCGCCGACGTCTGCATGATCAACAACGAGTTCACCTACAGCCTCCGGGGGGAGCCCCTGAAGGGCAAACCCTTTACCTTCCGTGCAGATCCGTCCACGGTCGGTATGCTGGAGGATCTCGGCGTGGACATCGTCGGGATCGCGAATAACCACGTCTATGATTACGGACCGGATGCGCTGGTGGATACCATCGACACCCTGGATCAGGCAGGAATGCCTCATGTGGGCGCCGGCAAAAATCTCGAAGAGGCCATGGAGCCTGCCTATTTCGTTCTGAACGGCCGGAAATATGCCATTGTGGCGGCGACCCAGATCGAGCGGTCCTTAAATTATACCAAAGAAGCCACGGAAAACAGCCCGGGCGTCCTGAAAACACTTGATCCGGCAAAGTTTGTCGACGTGATTGCAAAAGCAGATCAAAACGCGGACATGGTGTTTGTCTTTGTCCATTGGGGAACCGAAGGCAATACCTCCTACGGATCCGATCAGGTGGATCTGGCGAGAAAGTTTGTGGATGCAGGAGCCGACGCGATCATCGGCGGACATACGCATTGTCTGCAGGGGATCTCCTATATCAACGATGTCCCCGTGATCTACAGTCTCGGCAATTACTGGTTTTCCAGCACACCGACAGACGGTCAGCGTGTAAAGGAAACCGGGATCGCGCAGGTGCGGGTGGATAATGAAGGGATGATGCGTTTTCGCTTTTTGCCCTGTGAGGTGGCAGATTGGGAGACGAAGCTCCTGACGGATCTCTCAGCTGCATCCCGTGTGATCGCTTACGAGGAAAGTCTGTCCACCGGGGTTTCCCTTGACCTGGACGGATATGTGACAAAAGAATAAACCTGCGCCGGGAAGGCAGGATACTATTGCCACCAGCCGAACTGATTCGTATAAACCCTTTAGAAGGGGAGTCGGTATACGGAAAGGGGAACTGACATGGAAGAACGTTTTTACCTGTATAACGAGAAAGATCAAAAGGTCAAAAAGGTTACGCGCCAGGAGTATAAACAGAATCACGAAGCGCGCTTCAGAAATGCGGCAAATGAGGCTGAACGGAAGAAAGCGAGCATGGACTATTTTACCGGGATCCGCACAGGAACCCGGGCAATCCTTCCGCAGGGGCTGGAGATAGAACGGAAAGCCGGCGAACACTATCAGGACATGCTGACGGATGCAGAGCGGGCAAAACAAAAGAAAACCTCCGGGACGGAGATTTACATCAAGCACAAAAACGCCGGCAGGATCGGGGAAGCGCAGAAAAAGCTCAATACGGATATCGAGAAGCGATGCACGACGACGGCAAAAGCGTTGCGGGTATCCAAGGAAGATCTGCGTGATATCGGCGCCTTTTTCGGCAGCAGCAAGAAAGAGAACGAGCAGCTGGCCAGATTCTGGATGAACAGAGTCGCCAACCCGAAAAAGATGTTTGAGAATGTTTTCAATGCGTTTTTACGGAATTTACAGATTTCCTTTGACGGGCTGGATCTTTCCACGGAGAGCAAACTCGCTCAAAATGCGGAAAAGATGGAAAAAATCAGCGCCCAGTATGATCTGGTACTTCGTATGCTTTCGGATTATCGGGAGCTCTATGATATACTGCCGGAGAAATCCCGGGAGCTGGTGGACAAAAAGATGGGTGAGGCCAACGGTATCCTCAATTACTACCGATTGATGAGGACGGTGATCACCGATCCGTATTACATGACCCATGAGAACCGTGAGCTTGCCAGGAGTAAAAGCGATCAGGATACGCCCCAGCAGCGGCGCCTCCTCAGGCAGCTTTGGCTGGCCAGGGGAGGTCTCAAGGCGATAACGGATTACGGCGTGAAAGCGCTGGACGACAAGCTGGACGCCCTTTGCGGCAACCTGTCGGCGGGGGTGGTCACGGAAGAGCAGCTGAAAACGCGGAGGGAACTCAGCGAGCGGCAGGAGGAGATCGAAAAGAACGGTCTTTCCGGTCACTTGAACAATATGAGTAAACAGAAAAAGCTGTATGGGATCCGTGACAACGACAGCAACAAGAGCGTCTTTTTTCGTGCCAGACATTCCGTGAAAGAGCTGGCGCTTCCGGAGCGCGTGGAGGAAGCAGCCGGGTCTGTTTCCGGGATTCTCGATCAGCTGGATTTTCTGGAGGCTTTCTCCAGAGAAAAGGTCACCAGCCGGTCTTTCTATCTTATGGAGCACAATTACCGTGACATCGCGGTCATGGAAAAGGTTGAATCCTTAAGCGGTCCCCTGAAGGGGATGAAGGAGGCGATCCTTGCCATCCTCAGGGTGAATGAGAAGGGTCTGATGGCCTCTCCCGAGGTGTCGAGTGATGCTTTTAAAGAGGCGCAGACGAAATACCAAAATGCGCTGCAGGAATACCGGGAGGGGATGAAGCAGGTTCAGCTTCTCAATACCGGTTTTCTGCCACCGCCTCCGGAGGAAGGGATGACAAAGCTTCTGGCATCTGCGGATAAGGCCAGAAAATCGATCAGGAATCCCAAGAAGGAGGCGTCTCCGGAGCAGAAGAAGATCACACGGGAAAAGCTCAGAGCCATGATGCTGAAGCTGGCGGAGAACCGGTATTCCGATGCCTTTCTCTATCAAAACGCCAAAGAAATCATGGAGCTTATGAAGGAAAAGCAGGCGGTCCTTGGAAACAGTGCGGAATTCAGCACGATCAATGAACTCTGCTTTCTCGCACAATATCTGTATGCCGGCAGAAGGCGGAAGGACATTGCGGAGGCGAAAAAGCAGAACCTTCCCGTCAAGCTGAAGGAGGCACTGGAGGCAGAGGATAATGAACTGAAAACCTACGTGGAGAATGGAAAAGGGGGGGATCATCCGGCACTGAGGACTGCGAGAGGCATGCAGAAGAAAGACCGGATACAGGCAGAAAAGGATAGCTACGATCTCGCGGACCTGAAGGCTGCGGCAGCGCATTATATGTTCCAGGAGGAATGGGCGAAAAACTCCCAAAGAAAGCAGATGTCTATCTCCAGGAAAATCGGGCACGCCTTCTTCACCGGCCTTACCAGATTTTTGGGTTGGGTCTTCAGCAAACCGAAGACCATGCAGCACGGAGAGGTGCTTTATGAAGAGTCAAGGCAGAAGCTGAGCCAGCTCCCCCGGGGGATCGAAACCTTCGGGAACGAGGGTGCCGGTCACACGATCAGCCATGGAGACGGTACCTACGCGCCGCCGGTGGAGCTGAATAAGTATTTCAAGGATCCCATGAAAATCACCCTCGCAAAGGGCTACAACGAGATTTGTCTCTTGTTAAAGGAGGGCGTGGACTGTCCGGCACCTGTCAAGACTGCGGTGGAGGCTCTTTCCTCCTATTGCAGGGTACGGGGGATCGTAAACCGGGATACCTTCGAAATGGAACAGGCCTTTCTGGATAAATTCCGGATCAGCGTAGACAACATGCTCGTGAACGAAGACCGCTTCGTCTGTAACAATCCCTCTCTTGTACAGACGATTCTGAAGACCTACCGGGATATGCTCTCTCTATCCAACGGCAATCTTCATGAACAGATGACGAAGGCGGAATATGAGGCTGCAAAAGAGCAGAAGGCCGTCTATGTCATGGATACCTACGCCGGAGACATGAAGGAAAGCAATATGCGCGATCTCCCGCTGTTTCCCCATGCGCCGAATCTGAATGATGTGAAGCAGGGGACGGTGGGTGACTGCTATCTGGTGGCTGCGACCCAGACCATTCTGGCGGAAAGCCCCGAGGTCATTCGGGATATGTTCACCGATCTCGGAAACGGCGAGGTGCTGGTACGTCTCTATGCGTCCTATGATGAAGTGTCAAATCCCGACGGTTCCAAAGAATTCCGGCGGGTGGATAATCCGGAGAGGATGGCGGAGCTGGATTTGAAGCCCGTCTATGTGAAGGTCAAAAAACAATATACCACCGGGGAAGCGCACAGCTCGGACTGTATGTGGATGCAGCTTCTGGAAGTGGCCTATGCAGCGGCCGGATTCAACAATGGGTATGCGGAAATCAAAGAGGACGGGGAACTGATCGACCTGAACAGGGAACTGACTGATGGAGAGGCGGATGCTGCCCTGATGCATATGACCGGAAAGAAATACACGACTTTCAAGCCCTCGATGATGATGATTCATACCATGGAACAGGCCGATATAGAGAAGTCCACGCCAGGGAGTTATCTGCAGAAGCATATCCTGCTCGACGGTGTGAAGGAACATCTGCGGGATCCAATCTATCGACAGCTGAAGCTTGTCAAGAAGGAGGCCATCAAGACCGGCGCTCTCATCAATGAAAACTGGGAGCGCAAAGCGATCGAAACAGGGGTACGGAAAGGACTGATGGAAGCTTTCAAAACAAAGCACAACTGGGAAGCGAATCTTGAAAGTCTGCTCAACATGGGGAAGCTGAGTAAGGTGGAAAAAAAGGGGCTGGTTGACAAGATAAAGGAAAACTATTGTACTGATGAGAAGAACCGGGAAGAACTGGCGATAGACATCACGAACAGGATCCTGAGGAATATGGACAAGCCGGGGAACGCCCCGGCAATTCCACCGAAGGGTTTTAGTCCTCTGATGTATATTGACGATTATATTGACACGATCGCAAAAGAACAGCAATCCGATCAAGAAGAACAGAAATCCGTATATGAGCGCATTCTGGAGTATATCGAGAAAAAAATACCAGCGCGTGGTGCGCCTGTTAAGGCACCCCAGGAGGGATCGGTTAAGGCAATCCAGTGTTCCGTGAAAAACTTTATGACCTTGAATCCCGATAACCGCTATACACAACGGGAGCTTGGAGTCCTGCAAATTGTGCGGCAGCAGACCACACAGGGGAGGGCAATGTGTTTTGATGATAATTCCCATGTCCGTACGATACTGGACACCAAGTACCACAACGGGAAATGGTTTGTTCTGGTACGGGATCCCTTTAACGTGTACCGCAATGAATACACTACGCAGGGAAACGAGGTTCAGACAAAATCCTACGGTCTTGGCAGTGCTCTGACCGAGCACTTTACGGTGCGGAACCTTTCCACCGATCTGAAAAACGGATTCCTGGGCACCTGCTGGTACGAGCTGAAGGACATTGCAAAGGAAATAAGGGCGCTACATTATCAGAACGACAGGGAAGATGATTTTGCCAACTCTTTTGATGACCAATAGAAGCAGAAAACGGAAAAAGCGGAGGTATCACAATGGCACAATTTGAGAACTATCTGGAGAAAAGAAAACAGGATAAGGAGATGGAATACCGCTGGGATCAGGAGGAGAGAGGTATTCAGGAGCAGAAATTCCAGTTCGGGATGGATGCAGGCGAACTGCTGGACTATTTTCAGGAGCGTCTGGATCGTACATCTTTTAAAGAGCGGACCAGTTACTACTTCAAGAATGCGGGGCTGCTGGCAAACAAATCCATTCGTTACCGGAATATTGCGGAGGGAAAGGCCAATGCCGATGAGTTTGCCGCCCTTCATGAAAATCATTCCGCTGACAAACGGAAGAAAAGCGCCGTTAAGGCGTCGCAGGCTTTCGGAAAGGCATCGGTACTGGCTGAAAAATACGAGAAAAAACCGGCAAAGGATGAATACGATCTTTATACCCGGCGTGAAGAGATCATGCGTCTTCGGATGGAAGGCATGCTGGCGGCGGCAGAGACAAAATCCACCAGCAGTGAGAATGAGGACTATCTGAAATCCAAGGCAAAGATCTCCTGTCTGGTGATCCTGTATGACCAGCTGGTGAATTTGAAAATACAGGCGGAGAAGAAGGGCGATCCCAAGATTGTGCAAAAACTGGAAAAGAAACGAAAATCCATCAAAAAAGAGCTGGATAAAGTACAGAAGGACATGAGAGAAAACTACCGGCGAACCGATTCGGTATGGAAGGCTGCAAACGATATCCCTGATATGGTGTCAGAAGGTGCGGTGTTCGGCGCCAGAATGCGGCATGGCATCGGAGACATCAGTGATGAGGATCTGAAAACCAAGATGAGCTACCAAACCATCAGAGCGCATATGAAAAAGTACAAGATGGATCCTCCCTGCCATGTGGTGCGGCTGGATAAAAAGGGGCAGCCTGTCTCTCTTGTGGATGCGAAGAAGAAGGAATGGAATGATCGCTATCAGAAGGCGGTGGAAGACGGCAATCAGGAGCAGATCGACAGAATGCATATAGAAACACTTCAGCGGATTGAAGAATATGAGCTCCCGACGCTGAATATGTTGAGCAAATATGACATGAACACGCTGTTTCGAAATCACCCTGCGGAGTATGTCGAGATGTTTCTGAACATGCCGGCCTTCATAGAGGAACAGGGAAAGGAAGAGGGTGTTGTGAAGCAGTATATTCAGGAGCACCCTGTCCTGGAAAAGAAGATAGCGGTGATGAAAATCCTGCAGGGATATATGATGAAGAGTCTGAAAGCTTCCCATATCGATATTCAAAACGGCGGGTTTCTCAAATTTGGGAGTAACATGAATAATTGGGATATGCAATACTACGGACAAAGTCTCCAGAAAGCCTACCAGGGTCTCTATGATGAAAGGGTAAAAGAACAGCGGGAGAAGGAAAAGAACGAGCCCAAGGTTCAGACGGCTGCAGAGAAAAAAGCGGAATTTGATGCTCTCCGACGGGAGAACTCCACATTTACCAAAGACAACTATAAGATATACAAGGGATTCCGGGAAGCCAACAAGGTTCTGGTGGATCCGGGATATCAAAAGATCAATCAGGATTTCCTGAAGAAATGGAATGCGGATCACAAAACGAACTGGACAGACGACGTATCCCGTACCTTCGGTGCCATGCTGCGGGCGGTACATCTTGACAAAGACGGAAAACCCATCCATGAGATTGATGAAAAACGGAAAGCGCAGAATGACCGCTGGATGAATGCCTGGGTAGAAAAGGAGGACGAAACAGAAGAGGAAAAAGCAGAGCGTGAAAGAGTAAAAGAGGAGATCATCCAAAAAGAAGCAAAGACGATCTTCAAGGGCTTCGATTTTCCGGAGCCGGAGGATCTCATGAAATGGATCAAAGAAACGCTGCAGAAAAAGCCCTTTGCTTTCTGTGAGATGCTGAAACGTGCTCTGGCCGTGGATAAGCTGGCGCAAATCAGCCCCGTCATGAAGAACTATCGTGACAATGATCCGGTATTTCAAAAGAAGCTGGAGGTGGTGGCAGCCATCAACCGGATGATGCCCACTGTCACCAGAGCCTATTACGGGATCAGCATGGCCAGTGCAGAAGGCGCGGAAGTCGTGTCAGAAGAAAGACAGAGAGAAGCGAAACAGACCTTTGAAGACAAATCAAACGGCGAAAGCGATCTGGAAGCTTTCGTGCAAGGATATGCAGAAAAATACAATCCGCTCCGTCCGCTGCTGCTGAAGGAAAAACAGGATAAGGCAGATGCTGCGCAGAAAGCAGTGGATGACAGGAAGAGAAAAAAGGCGGCATATCTGCAAAATAAGGTGAATGCAAATGGCGAGTGAAGCGAATCATGTCCTGTTGACGGAACAAAACAGGAAGGATTTCGAAAGTGTCTTCCCGGCCGCCTTCCGGGAAGCGGACAACAGAATATCCATCGGAGCATATCGGGAGGATGGCGCGGTTCTCGGCGCCATCTCCTTTGTGCTTGTGGATAACCAGTATGATATCGACTGGCTGTATGTGGAGGCAGAGGTACGGCGGCAGGGCATTGCCACCGGACTGATCAGGGTGTTCCAGGATTTTATCCTGAAGACGGGGGAGCGTTATCCTGTGAATGTACGTTTTCCGGTCACCCAGGAGGACGTGAGTCTGCACCGCTTTTTCCTTTCTCTGCCCGGGGCTGATGTCACCTATTCTCATGAACGGTATTTCATAAGCCCGGAGGATATCAGAAAGTCCAATCCCATACACCGGCGTCCCACGGAAACCGTCGAGGTGAAGTCCTTTTTTTCCACCGACGACAGCTGGCAGCAGAGAACCCTGCAGTCCATCCAAAGAGTTTACGGATTTGCGGTTTCGAACGAGGAAGCCTGGAAGGAAGACTGCGTTCCGGAGCTGTGTCTTTATATGTCGGTGAAAAACAATGTCCTGTGCGGGATTTTTGTGCAGCGCGCCACGGAGCACATGCTGGATCTGGTCTTTTTGTACGGAAAATACCCGCCGGGAATGTTTCAGGTTCTGGGGGAAGCGGTGGATACAGCGGAGCGTCTTTTCCCGGAGGATGACCTGACCTTTGAAGCAATCAACGAAAAGTCGGAGAAGCTGGCGCAGCATCTGTTTCCGAAAGCACGTTCCGTATCGATCTACGAAGCCGGATGGTAAGGAACAGCAGAGATATTCTGCAACAGTTCCAAACGCCTGAAAAAAAAGATTGACACGAAAAGCGGAAATGTGTTATTTTTTTGTAAACCGTTGAGGAAGAGTGAGTAGGCACTGCCTCCTTATGATGAGAGAGCTGCAGATGGTGGGATTGCAGTGATAAGTGCAGGGTTGAATGGACTTCTGAGGGCGCGGTCAAAGGAGAGATCTCCGAGTATTCCGCGACGTTGCAGGCAGACGTTAGATGCCGGGGATATGCAGGTATCCCGCTAAGGGCACGGGTCATACCGTGAAACAAGGTGGCACCGCGGATCGACTGGAAAAATAGGCAGATTCGTCCTTGACAAAACTTATGTGTTTTGTTGAGGGCGTTTTTTTGTGCAGAAGGAATACGATTTGTCATGGAGGGAGCAAGCATGCAAGTGAGACCTGAATTACCGGAAGTGAAAAAGATCGCTGCAGAGGGTGCCGTGGATGTGGTGCCGGTGAGCATGGAGATCCTGTCGGATTTTACGACACCCATTGAGGCAGTGCGGATCCTGAAGACCGTTTCCAGACACTGTTTCCTGCTGGAATCCGCACAGGCCAGCGAGACCTGGGGACGCTACACCTTTCTCGGCTACGAGCCCCGGGAGACCATCACCTGCCTTGACGGCACATTTCAAAGGAATGATGCCAAAGAGCACACCGACCATCCGTCGAAGGAGGTGCGGGAGATTCTGCGGCAGTGGAAAAGTCCCCGGTTTTCCTGGCTCCCGCCTTTTACCGGGGGACTGGTTGGGTATTTTTCCTTCGATTATCTCGGCTACAGCGAGCCGAAGGTGCGGATTCCCGTGGAGGATACCGAGCGCTTTCAGGACATGGATCTGATGCTGTTTGACCGGGTGATCGCCTTCGACCACATCCGCCAGAAGATCATCCTGATCGTGAACATGCGGCTGGATCATGTGGAGGAAAACTATCGTGAGGCAGAGAGGGCCCTGTCCGGGATGGCGGATCTCCTCCGACACGGCAGGAAATTCGAGGAACCCAAGTCCCGCCTGCTTTCCGAGGTGAAGCCGCTTTTTGGGAAGGAAGAGTTCTGCGGGATGGTGGAAGAGGCAAAGGAAGCGATCCGGGAGGGGGAGATTTTCCAGATTGTGTTGTCGAACCGTCTGTCCGCCCGATTCGAGGGAAGTCTCTTTGATACCTACCGGATGCTGCGGACGATCAATCCGTCTCCCTATATGTTTTATTTTTACGGCACCGATGTGGAGATCGCGGGTGCATCGCCGGAGACCCTGGTGAAGCTGGAGGGAAACATCCTGCGCACCTTCCCCCTGGCGGGTACGAGACCCCGGGGCAAAACGGAGGAAGAGGATAAACGGCTGGAGGCGGAGCTCCTGGTGGACGAGAAGGAGCTGGCGGAACACAACATGCTGGTGGATCTCGGCAGAAACGACCTGGGAAAGGTCAGTGAGTTTGGCAGCGTGGAGGTGGAGAAGCTCCACACCACCGAGCGTTTTTCCCATGTGATGCATATCGGTTCGACGGTGCGCGGGAGAATCAGGGAGGGGAAGGATGCGCTGGACGCCATGGAAGCGGTGCTGCCGGCAGGAACGCTGTCCGGCGCGCCGAAAATAAGAGCCTGCGAGCTGATCGCCCGTCTTGAAAACAACAAGCGCGGGATCTACGGCGGAGCCTTGGGCTATATCGATTTTACCGGCAATATGGATCTATGTATTGCGATCAGGATCGTTTATCAGAAAAACGGCAAGGTGTTTGTCAGGAGCGGGGCCGGGATCGTCGCGGATTCCGATCCGAAGAAGGAATATGAAGAGTGCCTGAACAAGGCAAAAGCGTCTCTGACGGCGCTGACACTCGGACAGGAGGTGGATCGGTGATTCTGCTGATTGATAATTACGACAGCTTTTCCTACAACCTGTATCAGATGATCGGGGAGATCAACCCAAAGATCCGTGTCATCCGCAATGATGAAAAGACGGTGGACGAGATCCGCGCCATGGCACCGGAGCGCATCGTTCTTTCGCCGGGTCCCGGGCGTCCGGAGGATGCGGGGGTCTGCATGGAGGTGGCAGGGACCCTTGGCAGAGAGATACCGCTGCTGGGTGTCTGCCTCGGACATCAGTCGATCTGCGCGGCGTTTGGGGCCGGGATCATTCACGCCGGACAGCTTATGCACGGCAAACAGTCGGAGGTCACGCTGGACCCGGAGGATCCTCTTTTTGCGGGATGTCCGGCGCGCATCAGGGTCGCCCGGTATCATTCCCTGGCAGCGGACCGGGATACGATTCCCCCTGACCTCATCGTTTCGGCGAAAACGGACGACGGAGAAATCATGGCGGTCCGACACCGGGTATACCCGATCCACGGTCTGCAGTTCCATCCGGAATCCATCCTGACGCCGGAGGGAAGAACGATATTACAGAACTTTCTCGTCAAAGCAAACAAGGAGGCATGAAATGATCAGAGAAGCGATTGAGAAAATTGTCAACAAGGAAGACCTTACCTACGATGAGGCCTATACCGTCATGAATGAGATCATGAGCGGAGAGACTTCTCCGACCCAGAACGCGGCCTTCCTGTCTGCGCTGTCCACAAAGAGTACAAGAGCCGAGACCATCGAAGAAATAGCGGGATGCGCCGCGGCCATGCGTGAGCACGCCACCAAAGTGGAGACGGAGCTGGAGCTGTTTGAAATTGTGGGTACCGGCGGGGATAATGCACAGAGCTTCAATATCTCCACCACCTCCGCCCTCGTGGCGGCAGCAGGGGGGATGAAGGTCGCAAAGCACGGCAACCGTGCCGCCTCCTCCCTTTGCGGGACGGCGGATTGT
Source organism: Lachnospiraceae bacterium (assembly GCA_045661345.1). Classification (GTDB taxonomy): domain Bacteria; phylum Bacillota; class Clostridia; order Lachnospirales; family Lachnospiraceae; genus RUG12461. Next base: position 107,529 of record JAZRFM010000036.1, on the reverse strand, counting down.
CTGGAAGCGCTCGGGGTCAATATCCAGCAAAGTCCCGCACGCTGTGTGGAGCTTTTGCAGGAAGCCGGCATGTGCTTCTTCTTTGCGCAGAAATATCATACCTCCATGAAATATGTCGGCGCGATCCGGAAGGAGCTGGGCTTCCGCACCGTGTTTAATATCCTGGGACCGCTCACAAACCCCGGCAGTCCATCCATGCAGCTGCTGGGCGTTTACGATGAGTACCTGGTGGAGCCGCTGGCGCAGGTGCTGATCAGTCTCGGAGTCAACCGCGGCATGGTGGTATACGGGCAGGACAAGCTGGATGAGATTTCCATGAGCGCACCCACCACGGTCTGTGAAATCAAGGACGGGTGGATCCGCCGGTATGTGATCGCTCCGGAAAATTTCGGTCTGACCCGGTGCAAAAAGGAGGAGCTGCGGGGCGGAACGCCGGAGGAAAATGCGGACATCACCCGTGCCATTCTGGCGGGGGAAAAGGGACCGAAGAGGGACGCCGTGCTGCTGAATGCAGGGGTGTCTTTATATATCGGCGGCAAGGCGAAGAGCATGAAGGAGGGGATCCTCCTGGCCGGAGAGCTGCTGGACAGCGGAGCCGCCACAAAGACGCTTGAGAAGGTGATTGAGGTCAGCAACAGGCCGGAAGGGGAGAGGGCATGACGATTCTGGACGAACTGGCTGACTACGCCAGAGTGCGTACGGCGCGCGCAAAAGAAAAGATCCCGGCGCAGGAAATGGAGGAGAGGGCAAGGGCGCTTCCAAGGGGAGAAATGCCTTTTGCGAGAGCCGTCAAAAAGGAAGGCATGTCCTTTATCTGCGAGGTGAAGAAGGCATCCCCCTCCAGGGGGGTCATTGCGCCGGACTTCCCCTATCTTTCCATCGCGGAGGAATATGAGGCGGCAGGAGCCGATGCCATCTCCGTCCTGACGGAGCCGAAATGGTTTCTGGGGAGCGACGCGTATCTGCGGGAAATCACATCCCGGGTCTCGACCCCCTGCCTGCGGAAGGATTTCACCGTGGATCCTTATATGATCTTTGAAACAAAGACCCTGGGCGCATCGGCCATCCTCCTGATCTGTGCGATCTTAAGCCAGAGGGAGCTTTCGGACTATCTTGGGATCGCCGAATCCCTCGGGCTGTCCGCCATCGTGGAAGCCCATGACGAAAAGGAGATCACCATGGCGCTTTCGGCCGGCGCCGGGATCATCGGTGTCAATAACCGGAACCTGAAGGACTTTTCCGTGGACACCGAAAACAGCAAACGTCTGCGTTCCCTTGTGCCGCCGGAGGCGGTCTTTATCTCGGAGAGCGGGGTCAGATCAAAGGAGGATATCGAAGGGCTCCGGGAGATGGGCGTGGATGCGGTTCTGGTGGGCGAAAGCCTGATGAGAGCCGGGGATAAAAAGGGACTGCTTACGGAATGGAGGCGTGTATCATGACGGGAATCAAATTTTGCGGGCTGTCGAGGCCTGCCGATATCGAAGCGGCAAACCAACTGTCTCCGACGTACATCGGGTTTGTTTTCGCGAAAAAAAGCAAACGTTGTGTGACGGGGGCACAGGCGAAGGAACTGAAGGCGCTGCTGCGGCCGGAGATCAAGGCGGTGGGGGTGTTTGTGAACGAAGAGGCGCAGATAATCGCAGACCTTTTGAATACCGGGGTCATCGATCTGGCACAGCTCCACGGGTCGGAAGGAGAAGCGGAGATCGCAGCCATCAGACGGCTTTCGGATAAGCCCATCATACAGGCCTTTCAGGTGAAGACGGAGAGTGACGTGCAGGCGGCACAATTGAGTCCGGCGGATCTGATCCTGCTGGATTCCGGCGCGGGAACGGGCACGACCTTTGACTGGGAGATCTTAAAGGCCGCCAGACGCCCCTTCTTTCTGGCGGGGGGGTTATCCTGCGGGAACGTGGCGGAAGCGGTGAGGCGCGTACATCCCTTTGCGGTGGATGTGAGCTCCGGGATCGAGACGGAGGGCGTCAAGGACAGAGAAAAGATGGAGGCCTTTCTCACCGCCGTCCGGAGAGAGGATGAGAGGTCGTAGAAGCCTGCGGAAGAAAAAAGAGGAGGGAAAAAGCATGACGAATCCAAAGGGCCGGTTCGGGGAACACGGCGGCCAGTATATACCGGAGACCCTGATGAACGCGGTGATCGAGCTGGAAAAGGCATACCTGCATTTCAAAGAGGATCCTGCATTTCAAAAAGAGCTTTCCACGCTTTTCTGCGATTATGCGGGAAGACCGTCACGGCTCTATTTTGCCCGGAAGATGACGGAGGATCTGGGAGGAGCAAAGATCTATCTGAAACGGGAGGATTTGAACCACACCGGAGCTCATAAGATCAATAATGTGCTGGGACAGGCATTGCTGGCAAAAAAGATGGGCAAGACCAGGCTCATCGCGGAGACCGGTGCGGGACAGCACGGGGTGGCGACGGCCACCGCCGCGGCGCTGATGGGAATGGAATGTGTGGTGTTTATGGGGGAGGAGGATACCGTCAGACAGGCGCTGAACGTTTACCGGATGCGTCTTCTCGGGGCGGAGGTGATCCCCGTCAAGAGCGGCACCGCCACCTTAAAGGACGCGGTATCGGAAGCCATGCGGGAGTGGTCCTCACGGATGGCGGACACGCATTACTGTCTGGGATCCGTGATGGGACCCCATCCCTTTCCCACCATTGTGCGGGATTTTCAGGCCGTGATCTCCAGGGAGATCAAGGAGCAGATGAAAGAAAAAGAAGGAAGGCTTCCGGATGCGGTCATCGCCTGTGTCGGCGGGGGGTCAAATGCCATCGGCTCCTTTTATCACTTTATCGAAGACAGGAGCGTGCGCCTCATCGGATGTGAAGCCGCGGGACGGGGTGTGGATACGGCAGAAACCGCTGCCACCATCGCAACAGGGAGAAGCGGGATCTTTCACGGGATGAAGTCCTATTTCTGCCAGGACAGGGACGGGCAGATCGCGCCGGTGTATTCCATTTCCGCGGGGCTTGATTATCCCGGCATCGGTCCGGAGCATGCCCACCTGTACGATATCGGCAGGGCAGAGTATGTGCCGGTCACGGATGAGGAAGCGGTGGAGGCCTTTGAATATCTGGCAAAGACAGAAGGAATCATTCCGGCCATCGAGTCCGCCCATGCCGTTGCTTACGCCCGGAAAATCGCGCCGGAAATGAAAAAGGAACAGACCATCGTCATCACCATCTCCGGCAGGGGAGACAAGGACTGCGCGGCAATCGCGCGCTACAGAGGGGAGGACATCCATGAGTAATATCCGAAAAGCATTTGAAGGGAAAAAAGCCTTTCTGCCCTTTATCACCTGCGGGGATCCGGACCTCGCCACGACGGCAGCCGTGGTGCGGTCTGCTGCGGAAAACGGGGCGGATCTCATTGAGCTGGGGATTCCTTTTTCCGATCCGACGGCGGAGGGACCTGTGATCCAGGGAGCCAATGTCCGCGCACTGCAGGGTGGCGTCACGGTGGACCAAATTTTTGAGATGGTAAAGGATTTGCGTCAGGATGTGACGGTTCCCTTTGTCTTTATGACCTATGCAAACGTGGTGTATGCCTATGGCGCAGAGCGGTTTCTGGCTGCATGCCGTGACCTCGGGGTGGACGGCCTGATCCTGCCGGATCTGCCCTTTGAGGAAAAGGAAGAATTCTTGCCGGTTTGTAAAGCCTGTGGTGTGGATCTGATCTCCCTCATCGCGCCCACCTCCGCAGACCGCATCGCGATGATCGCAAAGGAAGCGGAGGGATTTCTTTATATCGTCTCCAGCCTCGGGGTGACGGGAACGAGGACGAAGATCACCACGGATCTCGCCTCCATCATACGCATTGTCAGAAAGGAAACGGATATCCCCTGTGCCATTGGCTTTGGCATTTCCACCCCTGCCCAGGCAAATGAAATGGCGGATCTTTCGGATGGTGCCATCGTCGGATCCGCTATAGTCAAGCTTTTGGAAACCTATGGAAAAGATGCTGCGCCGCATGTAGGCGCTTTTGTCAGGGAAATGAAAGAAGCCCTTTCATAAAGGGTTCCTTCAGGAAACGCTGATAAAAGCATTTCCTGATACAGTGATTACGCTTCCGGAACCTTCGGGAGCTTCGCGACGGATGCGGCAATCTCTTCATCCGTCGGGATCTGATCCGTCATTTCTCCATCATGGAATTTCTGGTATGCAACCAGATCAAAGTAACCGGTGCCGGTGAGACCGAAGATGATGGTCTTTTCCTCGCCGGTTTCTTTGCATTTCAGCGCCTCGTCAATGGCAACGCGGATCGCATGGGAGCTTTCCGGCGCGGGGAGGATGCCCTCCACCCGGGCGAACTGCTCGGCTGCCTGAAATACCGAGGTCTGGTCAACGCTGACGGCTTCCATGTATCCGTCGTGATAGAGCTGCGAAAGGGTGGAGCTCATCCCGTGGAACCGGAGACCGCCGGCATGGTTCGGGGAAGGAATAAAGCTGCTGCCGAGGGTATACATCTTGGCCAGAGGACAGATCATCCCCGTGTCGCAGAAGTCATAGGCAAAGGTGCCCCGGGTAAAGCTCGGGCAGGAGGCCGGCTCTACGGCGATGATGCGGTAATCCTGCTCGCCTCTCAGCTTTTCGCCCATAAACGGCGCGATGAGACCGCCCAGATTCGATCCGCCGCCTGCGCAGCCGATGATGATATCGGGGTGAATGTCAAATTTTTCCACGGCTTTTTTGGTTTCCAGACCGATCACGGACTGGTGCAGCAGTACCTGATTTAACACGCTGCCGAGGACATACCGGTAACCCGGATGCTTCGTCGCCACTTCCACGGCTTCCGAGATGGCGCAGCCGAGGCTGCCGGTGGTGCCGGGATGCTCCGCAAGGATTTTTTTGCCGATCTCCGTGGACTCGGACGGAGAGGGGACGACGGAGGCTCCGTAGGTACGCATCACTTCCCGGCGGAAGGGCTTTTGCTCGTAGGAGCATTTTACCATAAAGACCTTGCAGTCCAGATCAAAATAGGAGCAGGCCATGGAAAGGGCAGTTCCCCATTGTCCCGCGCCGGTCTCCGTGGTGACACCGCTGAGGCCCTGCTTCTTGGCGTAATAAGCCTGTGCAATGGCGGAATTCAGCTTGTGGCTGCCGCTGGTGTTGTTTCCTTCGAATTTGTAGTAGATTTTGGCCGGTGTAGCCAGCTTTTCCTCCAGATAATAGGCCCTGACAAGCGGTGACGGGCGATACATCTTGTAGAAGCTGCGGATCTCGTCGGGAATCTCGATGGTGGGAGAGGTTTCATCCAGCTCCTGTGCCACCAGCTCCTCACAGAAGATGGGCTTCAGCTCGTCGGCAGTCAATGGCTTGCCGGTGCCGGGATTCAGCAGCGGCGCCGGTTTTACTTTCATATCCGCTCGGAGGTTATACCAGGCCTTCGGCAGCTCGTCTTCGTTGAGGTAGATCTTGTAGGGAATGTTGTCTTTGCTCATGCTTCGTCCTCCTGCTGTGTGTTTGTATTCAGTGTTTTGAATATATTGATGACCTGTGTGGACCATTCCTTTGTGGGATCCGTCAGATCAAACTGTTCGAATTCTTTGGTCTGTTTGTGGGTCAGCAGTACCGACTCGTTGTCCACCGTGATGGTGGTATCGTATTTGCTGGAGACCATTTTTTCGATGCTTTTGCTTTTGCCGGGGGTCGTCTTTTTGCGCAGCCTGATACAGGTGACCACACCGTTTACCGTCACGTGGTAATGACGGAAAAGCCGCTGGATATAGTCCAGGGAGTAATATTCAAAGGAATATACCCAGATATCATAGCCGCTTTGGGTGAGCAGCAGGAAAAGAGCCGGGATGCCAAGACGCAGACGCTGCTTATAAATCCGGTTATAGGGGAAAGGCAGGGGTTTTTCCGCATGGTCTTCATTTTCCCCAAGGGCAAACACCACTTCGTCCAGATCAAAGGAAACCCGCTTGTCGTGGACGGAGTTTTCCAGCATCTTTTTAACGTCGATCTCCATGGTGGGATTGATGATGGCGATGGGGACGGTCATCAGGTGCATATTTCTGGCAGCAGCCCAGCGGTGGTGCCCGTTTAGGATCATGTAGCCGTCGGGACGCATTTTCTGTACCATCAGGGGCTCTTCAAAGGGCTTCCTGCCACGGAGCTGCGCCTCTCTGATCTGCTGCTGGTAGGAGGTGATGATGCTGTAATTGGGACCGATATCAGGCTTGCAGAATTCGTCCGTGGGGTTCGGGTGGAGCCGGTCAATGGGAATACTTCTGACAAGCGCTTTTTCCAGAATGCCTGCCTTGACAGGCATACGGATACCGTCATATTTCTGAATGTCTGCGGTGACAAACTTCATCAGATCGGTGTGTTCATTACTCATCATGTTGTCTCTCCTGCGTCAGGCCTGATTGGCAAGGGCACAGAGCTCGTCCAGCATTTTCGGCAGGTCGGTCTCCATGTTTTCATCGGTAAACTGACAGGTGCCTACTTTTTCGTGTCCGCCGCCGTTGTATTTGAGCATCAGGCTGCCGACATTTACTTTACAGGTTTTGTTCAGGATGCTGTAGCCCACTGCGGCGGAACAGCCGATGCCGCCTTTGCCGTTGACGATCCAGGCGGAGATATTCTGATCCGGATAGAGGCTGTAGATCAGGAACCGGTTGCCGGTGTAGATGGGATCCACGTTTCTGAGATCCGTGATGATCACGTTTCCCTCGATGCGGGTATGCTTGGCAACCATCTCTTTAAACTTCGCGGTCTGCTCCTCATATACCTCGATCCGTTCCTTGACATCCGGCATGGACAGAATCTCGTCCGTCGTCTTGTCTTTGCAGGCCACCATCAGCTTTTCCATTAACTGGTAGTTGGAAACCGTAAACTGACGCCAGCGGCCCAGACCGGTACGGGGATCCATGAGAAAGCCCACCAGAATCCAGCCCGTGGGGTGGAGAACTTCGTCCACCGTCAGGTTGCCGGAATCCACTTTGTCGACCGCTTCCATCATATCGTCAAAATTCGGGAAGGTCTCCTTTCCGCCGTAATATTCATAGATGATCCGTGCGCAGGAAGGAGTGATCCGGCTCTCGCCCTTGTATTTGCCCTCCAGCGCCAGACGTTCGTGTTCGCTGGAATGATGGTCAAACCAGAGACCGCACCCCGGCACATAGGGTACATTCGCAAGGCAGTCATTCTCCGTCACGGGAATCTTGCCATCCTGCAGATCCTTCGGGTGCGCGTAGGTCCAACTGTCAATCACGCCCGCCGCCAGCAGAAGCGCGCCGCAGGCCAGTCCGTCAAAATCAGAACGTGTTACCAATCTCATTGCCATTCCAGTAATCTCCTTTTCTTTGAATCGTTTACAGGATGGTAAGGTCAAAAGTCACATGCCGCTTGTGGCATTGTGAGCTTTGCACAAAGATCCCCGGGAACATGCCGGCATGTTCCGCCGGATTCTTGTGCAAAGTGCATATGCGATTTCATCGCATAGCACTTTTGACCCTGCCATCATCATTTATATCAGTATACGAAGAAATACGTTGAAAATCAAGGTATCATTATGGCATGATAGAGGGACAGAGGTTACTTTTCACTGCCGAGCCACGCACTTGCTGCGGGCTATGGCGTGATAAGTTTGACTTGCCGGACAGAAAGGAGCGTAGCCCATGATATACAAACCACAACCCTACCAGAAACCGCAGATCCGCAGAGGCCATCTTCACCTGGGTGACCCGGGACCCGAGGGAGCGGAGATCACGGTGAACAGCCTGTATTTTGAAAAAGATCATACCCCCTGGATCGGGGTCATGGGAGAGTATCATTTCTGCAGAGATAAAAAGGAGAACTGGTACCGGGAGCTGTGCAAGATGAAGGCCGGCGGCATCACCATCGCAGCGACCTATGTTTTCTGGATCTATCATGAGGAAACCGAGGGGGAGACGGACTTTTCGGGAGATCTGGATTTGCGGGCGTTTACGAAGGCGTGCGCTGACGCGGGACTTTTTATGCTGCTGCGGATCGGTCCCTGGGCCCACGGGGAGTGCAGAAACGGCGGCTTTCCGGACTGGCTTGTGCAGAAGCCTTTTCCCCTGCGGGATAACAATCCGGACTATCTGGCGCTTGTCAGGACCTGGTACCAGAAGATCTATGACGAGGTAAAAGGACTGCTGTACAAGGACGGCGGCCCCATCATCGGCATCCAGATCGAAAACGAGCTGGTGAATAACAGCGCGCATCTACTGGCCTTAAAGGAACTGGCGGTGGAGATCGGGTTTGACGTGCCGCTTTACACCGTGACGGGCTGGAACAGCAAATACGGGGCGAAGATCCCGGTAGGCGAGGTGGTTCCGGTTTTTGCCGCTTATGCGGAGGCACCCTGGGAGCAGCATACAGACAGGCTCCCCCTGTCCAGACATTTCGTGTTTGATCCCATGCGAAATGACGCGGCGGTAGGCATGGATATCATTGGAAAGACCGATGATGACGGATGGCAGCTGCCGTATGAGGATTATCCCTTTGCAACCTGCGAGCTGGGGGCGGGACTCCCCTTTTCCCATCACAGGAGGCCCCTCATCAGCGGGATGGATGCCTATGCACTCTCTCTTGTGAAGCTGGGGAGCGGCAATAATCTTGTGGGGTATTATATGTACCACGGCGGGACAAACCGGATCGGACGGCGCACCACCTTTCAGGAATCCCGTGAGACCGGGTACCCGAATGATTACGCCATCCTGAACTACGATTTTCATACGGCGCTGACCCAGTATGGGGAGGCGCGGGAGCAGTACAGGCTCCTGAATCTGTTACACCTCTTTGTCAATGATTTCGGGGCGCTGCTGGCGCCCATGGTTTACCGGGCAGAGGACTCCCTGATCCGGCCGGAGGATACGAAGTCCCTGCGGATCGCAGTCCGGCAGAGCGATGAGGGCGGCTTTGTCTTCGTCAATCACTATCAGAGACTACAGGCATGTGAGGATCTGCCGGAGGTGATCATCGAGACGGAGCAGGTGCGTTTTCCGCCCATCGCAGTCAAAGGGGAGATCGCCTTTATTCTTCCCTTTCAGCTGCACTTCGCCGGGCAAACGATCCGTACAGCCACGGCGCAGCTCCTTTGCAGCCGGGGGGATACGCTGTTCTTTGCCGCCGTGCCAGGGATCCCGCCCCGTTACGAGATTGAGGGGATGGGGATGATCGAAGGCACTGCGGCGCAGCCTGTTACGGCGGGGCGTCTTTGCATTGTGACGGTATCCTGGGAGGAAGCGCGCTTCCTGCGGAAGCTGGAGGGGGAAGTGTATGTGGGAGAGGGGTGTGATCTCTTCCTGGAGAATGGTGTCGTGACGGCCATGGGAGAGGGAAGCTTTTCCTATAGTCAATGGAACGGCAGGGAATTTGAACGCATATCCAAAGAAAGGGAGTCCTTTGACACCAGGCTGTACGCCGAAGAGGTGGAGGAGCCTTTTCGGCCGCCCTATGAGAGTGAACTGCAGCTGGGAGGACCGAGAAAGCGAAGCTGGAAGAAGCTGACCGTATCCTCGGAGCAGGGCTTTGTACAGATCGGGGATGCTTATGATGTGGCGCAGATCTATGCGGATCAAAAGCTTGTGGCAGACAGCTTCTATGCCGGAGAGCCCTGGCGCATTCCCGCAAAGCTCCTTTACGGAAAGGAATGCTACCTGGTGATGTCGGAGATGAAGGACGATTTTTACAGGGAATTTCCCGCGGGGTAAAGACCGGAGGCTTTCTACCGGAACCAGGCTTTACTTCCGCACGGATTTGCGGCGGTATTGCTTGGAGTCGTAGAGCTTCAGATCCACGCGGCTGATGAGCCCGGAGAAGTCTATTTTTTCGTCACAGCTCCATGCCGCGCCGCCGACGGAGGCCTCCACGTAATAGGGCTTGTCGCAGGTCTCGTTAAAGGAACGGAAGCGTTCCTTGATCTCTTTGGAAAGGCGGATGCGAAGCTCCTCGGGATCGCCCCTGCCCACATCGATGATGGCCAGGAACTCATCTCCGCCATATCGTCCGATGGCAGCTTTTTCGTCCCGGAAGACATCCCTCAGGACGGAGGCAATGGTGCGCAGGGCAAAATCACCGGCGGAATGCCCGAAGCTGTCGTTGATCTCCTTCAGATGATCCAGGTCGATCAACATGGCAAGCATTTTGTTGTCGGTCTTGCTGTTGAGATATTTCAGGGTATGTTCAAAAATCCCGCGGCGGTTCAAAAGCCCGGTCAGCTCGTCGCTGGAGGCCGTGAAGTTCAGGATGGCATTCTGCTCTGCCAGCTTCTCCAGATATTCGGCCTGCTTGGTCGTGAGCTCCAGGAAGTGAAGAGAGATGCCGAGCTGGGTGGCGATCATATAGAAATCGGAGATCTGATCCGGCTTGATCTCGACACCCATGATGCCGTAGTTACGCTGCCCGTCAAAAAGCAGGAAATGGAAATAACGTCCCCCCAGCCTGTTAGGGCCCTCTACGGAGTCCAGAATATCGGTATAGTGGCTGATCCGGTGGAGGGAGGCATTTGGGGAAACGCTGATTTTGTCTTCATTCTGGATCAGGGCGACGTGAAGGCTTCTCGGCCTTTTCCAGCCGTCCATGGAATGGACGATCCGCACCCTGGGGAGCAGCAGTACATAGGAGTGGGTGGATCCGTGGGCATACAGCACCTTCCCGAGGTGGTAGAAAAAGTCCTTCGGCGTCTCCGCGAGGTTGATGAGATCCTGAATGAGAGAAGGTCCTGTCAGGGATCTGTGCCAGGAAACCCGCATTTTGTCATATTGCAGGGCAATGTCCTCTTTTTGATTTTCCTGGGAGACATGGTGGGCGCAGCCGCAGGATTCGCGGATGATAAAATCCACCGGGATCAGGCGGTTTTCGGGGTAGGTGCCCCGCAGAAAATCCATGGACATATCAAAGGCCGCTTCCCCCATGGCGAATCCGTTCTGACGCAGTGTGGTCAGGGGCGGGTCATCGGAGGCTGCGGACTCAATATCGTCAAAGCCGGTGACGGCAATATCCTCCCCGATTTCCAGACCCCGCTTTCTTAAGACGCGATAGATGGAACGGCACATCTCATCATTGGCGGAGGCGATTGCTTCCGCATCCGGATTCCTGTCCAGAAGAGATTCAATCAGGTCATCCACATATTCCGTATAATCCCCGTAGGCGATCATGGAATCCTCGATGGGAAGTCCATGCTCCTCCATGGCATCGCGGTAGGCCTTGATCCGAAGCTGGGAGTCCCGGTTACGGCTGGCCGGTCCGCTGACATAGAGAATCCGCTGAAAGCCGTGATCCTCGATCAGATGATCAATGGCTTCCTTCATGCCGCCGTAATTATCCGCCTCCACGGAGGCACTCATGGGGTTGTCCAGCTCGTCCGAAATGATGACGCAGGGGAGACCCGTGAATTTTTCAAAAAAACGAACAGAGTCCACATCCTGAAATGTGGTGATGGCGCCATAGGAAACGATGATGGCATCCAGACTGACAAGGGTGGCGTAATCATACAGGGTGCCGAACTGATAGTCATAGTTTCTGCGTTCCCCGAAGGAGTTGTCGGAGAATTGCCCGGCTTCCATGCCGAGAAAGAACAAAAGATCCACATTGTGAAACAGGGATCGCTGGTAGATGCCGCTGATGACTTTTCTGGGGAAATAGGTATGGGCGTTTCCGGTAAAGACACCGATCTTAAACCGTTTTCTTTCCATGGGTGACAAAAAACCTCCCTGAAACAAAAAAAATCCGGAGAAACCTCTCCGGATTGCTGCTTTGCATGCTATGCGATGGCGTCAAACATACTGCCTGCCATTGAATATGCGACTGCGGAACTGTCTGCCTGATAGCCGACCGGAGAACCTGCATATCTTGATGCAATCGTCTGATATCCCTGATCCGCCGACTGTTTCTCAACCGCTTTCTCTGCGGGATCCGCAGCAGCGATGGTAGCGTTCGGATAACGAACCGGATGAACGAGACCGACACGGTCTGTGTTCTGTACCGACTCCTGATATACGCCGCTGACCCCGGAACGGTTGCTAATCGCGTAATTCAGGGGCTGCACGGTACTGGGTTGTCCAAGACGGCCAATGGCTCCAACTGATAGTGACATAAGTAACTCCCATAAAACAATATCATTATATTCGTTTTATCGGCATAACGCAAGAAAAAGTTAAGGGGATGCCAGGGGAAGCGTTTTGCAGCGCATCCCGGCGGAGCAGGTTAAGGCTCCACATGGATGCCGGTTTTGTAAAGCTTTTCAAAATCCTCCACACTCATGGGCTTGGCAAAATAATATCCCTGGAACATCTCGCAGCCTTTATCCACCAGACCGTTCAGCTGATCCTGGGTCTCCACACCCTCGGAGATCGTCTCCATCTGCAGCTCCTTTGACATATCAATGATGGAGCGCAGGATCTTTTCGCCCCGCATGGGGTGCTCGGAATCGGATAAAAAGCCCATATCGATCTTCAGGGCATCCGCCTCGATGTCCTTTAACATACTGAGGGAGGAGTAGCCCTTTCCGAAGTCGTCGATCTCGACGAGAAAGCCCTGATTGCGAAGCTGCTGAATGAGGGGGAGCTGCTTCTCCGGGTCGGTCATCAAAGCTGTCTCCGTGATTTCAAGCCGGAGTTTTTCATGGGGTACCTGATACTTGTCCATAAGGGATGTCAGCGTCTCGTAGACATCGATATAGTAAAAATCCAGGGCGGAGATATTGACGGAGAGATAGAGAGAGGCGTATTCCGTCCCTTCCCATTTGTGAAGCTGCCGGATGGCAAGCTCCCAGATAAAGCTGTCCAGACGGCCGATCAGACCTGCATCCTCGAGAATCCCGATGAAACGGACCGGCGGGATGATCCTGCCGTCCTTGATGAGGCGGGCCAGGGCTTCCGCCCCCTGGATCCTGCCGTCATGGGTGACCTGGGGCTGCAGAAAAATATGATACTCGCCGGCTTCCAGGGAGGCACCGAATTCGCCGATCACCTTCTGCCGGTAGAGAATGTTTTCCATCATGGAATCGTCAAAATACGCATAATGCACGCGGCTGTTTTCACGGACGGTATCAAGCGCCATCTCCGCCCGGTCAAACATGGTGGGGATGGAAAGCTCCTGATCCTTGATCCGGTAGATCCCCGTGCGCACCTCCAGGCGAAACTCCGTACCGCTGAGGAGCTGCCGGATTTCCTCCACGCTGTTGTCGATCCTGTCGGGATCAAAGATCTCCTCGGCGATGCAAAGAGCAAACCGGTCCTCAGTGATCCGGCCGAAAATCGCGTCCTCGTTGCTGTAGCGGCGGATGATCCGGGCGACCTCCAGCAGGATTTCATTGCATTTTTCCTTGCCGAATAGGCTTTGGATCAGACGGAACTGGATGATATCGGAAGCCACTATCAGCCGCTGCTTCCGGGGACCGTTGATGAGAATATCCCGGACAACCTTAATGAACCCTTCGCGGTTGTAAAGACCGGTGAGGGGATCACGCAGCCGCAGAGCCGGGGCATATTCCTGTCGTTCTTTTTCTATCAGGGTCTGCTTTTCGGAGGGGGTGGCCTTGGTGCTGGTGATCAGCTCCAGTACGCAGTCGTACCGGGAACCGTCGGGCTGCACCAGATGCACCGGATTGGACTGGATGTGGAAGACCGTACCGCGGAACAGCTCGGTCTTTTCCAGACGGCTTCCGCTCATGCAGGCGCGATAGCTGCTGCAATCCTTGCAGCGATGATCGGCATTCCAGACATCGTAACAGGGATGGGAATGAATGACATGATTCTCGTCAAATTCCAGTTCTTTGCATTCGATCGGGTCGATGAGGCGTACAATATCGTACATGCCTGCCATCATCCCCATGAAATGCTTCATATCAGCGATAGAATATTCAGCCGTCGCCATAGGCACGTGCTCCTCTCCTGATGTGAAACAGCCAGCGGTTGCTGTGCGGACAGATCAAAATGGAGTAAACTTCATTCATTATAACACAGAATTCGGCGGTTGTCTGTTTTTTTTCAACGGGAAACGTGGTATGATGGGGAACGTCTGAGAGGGGAGTAAAGAAGAAATGTTTCGAAAAGGACTACGGGACGGGATTCCCATCGCCCTCGGCTATCTGGCGGTTTCCTTCGCCTTCGGCATGATGGCGGCGGAGGGAGGGATCCCGGTATTGGAGGCAACGCTGATTTCGGCGCTGAATGTGACTTCGGCAGGGCAATTTGCGGGTCTGGAGATCCTTTTGACCGGCGGGACCGTGCTGGAGATGATGCTGACGCAGCTGGTGATCAACCTGCGCTATTCTCTCATGAGTGTGTCCCTGTCGCAAAAGCTGGACCGTCGGGTCAGGTTTTTTCACCGGTTTTTGATTGCGATGGGGGTGACGGATGAGATTTTCGGGATCGCCAGTACGCAGCCGGGAAAGATCCGGGCGTCTTATTGCTACGGCGCCATGTGTGTGGCGATTCCGGGATGGATCACGGGGACAGCCCTCGGCGCTGCCGCCGGTGCGGTGCTTCCGGGGTTTTTGACCAGCGCCCTGTCGGTGGCAATTTACGGCATGTTCCTGGCCATCATTATTCCGCCGGCAAAGGGAGACAGGGCGGTGCTTTTTGTCGTGCTGCTGTCCATGGGCATCAGCTGCGCATTTACGTTTATCCCCGTCCTGAACCGTGTCAGCACCGGGTTTGTGATCATCATCACGGCAGTGCTGGTATCGGCTCTGGCGGCCATTCTGCGGCCGATTCCGGCAGAAGAGGAGGGCACGCCATGAGAGGAACCGACTGGATCTATATTCTGGCCATGGCCGGGGTAACGTATCTGGTGCGGATGCTGCCCCTGGTTCTCCTGAAAAGAGAGATCAAAAACCGTTTCCTGCGATCCTTTCTGTATTACGTTCCATACGCCTGCCTGGCCTGCATGACGGTGCCTGCGGTTTTTTTCGCAACCACCTATGTGCTGGGGGCGGCAGCAGGATTTTTTGTGGCGCTGTATTTGTCCTACCGGGAGAAAAGCCTGATCGTGGTGGCACTGGCGGCGTGTGCCGCCGTGTTTGTGACAGAGCGGATGATAGAATGGATCCCGTTAGTATTCATAAGATGACGGGGAGGAAGTGATCCTGGTGAGCTGGATCACATGGTCTCCCTCGGACAGGACGAGACCTCCGCGGGGGATCAGGGATTGTCCACTGCGCTTGACCATGATGATATAGGATTTTCTGGAGATGTCGAGATCGTGGATGGCGACACCGTTCCACTCGTGATCCCTTCCGATGACGATCTCCTTCAGGTCCACGGGATGGGTGTCTTTGATGGACTCGGCACCGAGAATAACGGTATCACCGGTACGGAGCGTCACATTGCCGTGGGGAATCATGGTGCTGTTGCTGCGCTCAATGGCGGCGATGATGGTGCTGTGGGGAAGGTTCAGCTCCCTGATGGTCTTCCCGACCCAGGTGTCCTCCTTTTTCAAAACGATCTTGATAAACCGGATGTCGGATTCCGCATCCATTTCCCCCATATGTGCCAATTTGGAATACTGCTCCACGAAACCGGCGGAAATGATACCGGTGGGAATGGCCACCATCCCGACGCCAAGGAAGGAGATGAGAATCCCCGCAATTTTTCCCGCGACGGTAACGGGGTAGACATCTCCGTAGCCCACGGTCAGCAGGGTGGAGGTAGCCCACCAGATGCCGGAGAAGGCGTTGGAGAACTTATCCGGCTGCGCGTCGTGCTCCAGACTGTACATGCAAAGGCTGGAGGCCATCATGAGAACGGAGATGATAAACACCGAGGACAGAAGCTGCTTGCGTTTGCGCTTGAGTACCTCGGTGATGACACTCATGGAGTCGTAATAGGCATTGATCCGGAACAGACGCAGAATCCGCGCCACGCGGATGATGCGGAATACGGCGGCTCCGTAGGGGAATACCACCGGCAGATAATAGGGCAGGAAGGACAAAAGATCGATGATGCCGGAGAAGGAGCAGATATACCTCAGAATGGCACGCCCCGGCTTCAGGGTGGGGTAGAGGTACCGGGCCGTGATGATCCGAAGGAAATAGTCCACCGCAAAAAAAGCCACGGTGACGGCTTCCAGATCCAGCAAGAGCTCCCTGCAGCGGAGCATAACCTCGTCAAAGGTCATCAGGATGATGGCGGTCAGGTTGACGAGGAGGGCTACGGTGCTGATGATGTCGTATGCCTGGTTCAGCGGTTCGTCAACGACGCCCACGGAAACCATGTTGAACAGCCTTTTCTGCAGTTTGCGGATGCGGATCACCGTGGATTCTTTCATGTCATTTGGTCCCAAAAACGGCACTGCAGGTCAGGAGAATGCCAAGCCTCCGGAATACGTTTTCATCGACGGAGGACAGCATCACGGTGGAATGTGCTTCCATGCCTCTCAGCTTCGGGAGCTGCTCCAGCGCGAGCCGGGCGGAGGGGTTGAAGGAAGCGCTGGCAGAAAGGGCGACAAGGATCTCATCCGTGTGCAGTCGCGGATTTTTGCTGCCGAGGTAATGTGTTTTCAGATGCTGGATCGGTTCGATGGAGTTTTCCGAAACCAGCTTTACATCATGGGGAATGCCGGCACAGACCTTCAGCGCATTCATAATAGCCGCCGCGGACGCACCCAGCAGTGCGGTGGTCTTCCCGGTGACGATGGAGCCGTTGGGCAGCGAGATGGCAACAGCGGGATTCCCGGTTTTTTCCTCGCGCTTCAGGGCGGCGGGCACGACGGAGCGTGCATCCGGCGTGAGCTCAAGCTGCTTCAGCAGGAGCTCTTCCTTATACAGCTCCTCCTTTGAGGCAAGTCCCCGTTTGACGGCGCAGGCGGTGTTCAGATAGCGGCGGATGACCTCCTGGCACGCGGCTTCCTGCACCACCTCATCGTCGGAAATGGTGAAGCCGATCATGTTGACGCCCATATCCGTGGGCGATTTGTAGGGGGATTCCCCGAGAATCCCTTCAAAGATGGCCTGCAGCACCGGGAATACATCCACATCCCGGTTATAGTTGACGGCTGTCTTGCCGTAGGCGTCCAGATGGAACGGATCGATCATGTTGACGTCGGAAAGATCCGCGGTGGCCGCCTCGTAGGCAATGTTGACCGGGTGCTTTAAGGGCAGATTCCAGACCGGGAAGGTCTCGAATTTTGCGTAGCCGGCTTTGACACCGCGTTTGTTTTCATGATAGAGCTGGGACAGGCAGGTGGCCATTTTGCCGCTGCCGGGGCCCGGTGCGGTCACCACCACAAGATCCCGCGTGGTCTCGATGTAATCATTTTTGCCATAACCTTCGTCGCTGAGGATCAGCGGGATGTTGGAGGGATAGCCGTCGATGACATAGTGGAAATAAGCGGGGATGCCGAGGTTTTCCAGGCGCTGCCTGAAACGGGCGACAGAGGGCTGCCCGGTGAACTTGGTGATCACAACGCTGCTGACATAAAAACCGCGGCTTTCGAAGACATCCTTTAAGCGCAGCACATCCTCGTCGTAGGTGATGCCGTAATCGTTGCGGATCTTGTTCTGCTCGATGGCTTCCGCGCTGATGACGATCAGGATCTCCGCCTGATCCCTGAGCTCCTCCAGCATTTTCAGCTTGTTGTCCGGTGCGAAGCCGGGCAGAACACGGGAGGCGTGATAATCGTCATAGAGCTTTCCGCCGAATTCCAGGTACAGCTTGCCGAATTGCGCGATGCGTTCCTTGATGTGCTCCGACTGGAGCTTCAGATATTTGCCGGAATCAAATCCGACCTTTGCTTGATCCATTTTTTCCTCCGGATGTGTTTCCCCTGGTATGATGTTGGGGCAAAGGAAGCTGTCGCATTCGATGCAAGGCACCTTTCGGCCCCGACACTATACTATAATATAACCCTCTTACTGCTTTTTTTCAAATTTTATGTTATGCTGAATATCATGGATGAAAAGAGAGTCCGCTCTGCGAATCAGATGCGGAGAAAAAGACAACAAAAACGGAAACAAAAGCAGTTTCTTCTGCTGGGGCTGGTCGCAGCCGGTGCCACGGTGATGTGCATCCTGATCGGGATCAGTCTTTATTACGAATCGCATTTTTTCCCGAATACCAGGATCCTCGGGATCGACTGCGGCAAAATGACTGCCGCGCAGGTAAATGACGCCCTTGCAGACCGTGCCTCCTGCTACCTGCTGACGGTTGTGGACCGGACGGGGGAACGGTTTCTGGTGCGCGGCGCCGATATCTCCTGCCGTTATGAGGATGAGGGCGCCGTGGAGGAATTGCTGAAGGAACAGGACGGGGTACGCATTCTCATCGACGGATCGAAGGAAAAGGAGTATGAACTTCCGGAGGACGTGGTATACGATGAAAATGATCTGCGTACGCTGGTATCCGGGTTTGCCTTTATGAATCCGGCCAATATGATCCCGCCGGAGGATGCGGTCTTTACCATTACGGAAACCGGGTACGAGCTGATCCCGGAGGAGCCCGGTACCACGGTGATCCCGGAGAAGGTGCAGCAGCTGGTGGCGGAGGCTGTCTCCCGTCAGGAGGAGACCCTCACCCTGCCGGACTCCTGCTATGAAAATCCTGCCGTTACGACGGAAAGCCCGGAGATCGCGGATACCAAAAATGCCATGGATCGTTACATGGCGGCCGAGATTACCTATCAGGTGGAGGGAGAGGATTTAAAGCTTGATGCCGACGGGATTGCATCGCTCCTTTCCATCAACGGCACCAGTGTGGAGATCAATGAGGAGAAGGTTCATGATTTCGCCCAGAAGCTGGCCTATGCCCTGAACACCTACGGGAGACCGAGAGAGTTTCAGACGGCAAAGGGAGACACCGTCACCATCGGAGGCGGAGACTACGGATGGGTCGTGGACAAGAAGGGCGAGACCGAGCAGATCATGGCGGATCTGCAGGGCGGTGTGCCGGTTTCGCGGGAGCCTGTCTATGAGCAGACAGCGATGTACCAGGGAGAGGACGATATCGGAGATACCTATATCGAGATCGATTATACCAATCAGCATCTGTACTATTTCAAAGACGGCGCGCTGCAGGCCGATACGGATATCGTATCCGGCAATATCAGCAGGAACAACGGTTCGCCGGACGGTGTATTCAAGATTGTTTATAAGGAATCCCCCGCGAAGCTGGTGGGGGAGAACTACGAATCGGATGTGACCTATTTCATGCCTTTCGCGTACAATGTGGGCATCCATGATGCGGACTGGCGAAGCTCCTTTGGGGGAAACATTTACAAAACCAGCGGTTCCCACGGATGTATCAACGTTCCGAAGGCTGCAGCCGAGAAGCTGTACGGGATCGTGGAAAAGGGGACGCCGGTGATCGCGTATTACCGGGATCCGGTGACGCTGACGGCAGAGAATGCCAGAATCTCCAATGCGTATTCCTACGACAAGGAAGCGGCGGAGTCCGGAAAGACGGGAACGGAGACTCCTGCGGCGACGGAAGTGCCGGTGGTTCTGCCCATACCCGGGGTGACGGATGTGACGGGTGCGATACCGGGGATCGATCCCGGGGCAGGCATGGTACTGCCTGGGATGGAAGGGGTTCCGGCGGTGCCGCAATAGTTGGCGGGGATTGAAAGTGGTTTTGGCTGTACCGCGGTTATGGCGGGCGAAAGCGGTTTTGGCTTTGCTGCGGTCATGACGGGGAACGGGGAAGCTACAGGTGGAACAGCTGCAGCAGAAAGAGCCATGCCAGCCCGTAGTAGGTGATCACGGCGATGAGATCATTGATGGTCGTAATGAGAGGACCACTTGCCACGGCAGGGTCAATTCCCAGACGATGGAAAAACATGGGGATGGCGGTACCCGTGAAGCTGGCGATCAGCATTGCCAGGATCAGCGCTGCGCCGATACAGCCGGCCATGAGAAGCGCGGTCGGCAGCGGAACACCCTTGGCCAGCGTGATAAAGCCTGTGGTGATACAAAAGGCGATGGAAGCGATCAAAAGGCCGTTTACAAGACCGACGCGCATCTCCTTAAAGACCAGACCAAACTTCTGGGCAGGACTCAGCTCCTCATCGCTGAGTACGCGAATTGTGACAGCCAGCGACTGGGTTCCGACATTTCCGGACATATCGAGGATCAGAGACTGAAAGCTTACGATCAGGGGCAGCTCCGCGACGACGCCTTCAAACAGACCCACGACGCTGGAGACCAGGAGCCCGAGAAACAAAAGGATGACCAGCCAGGGAATCCTTTTTTTCATGCTTTCCCGCAAAGGCTCTTTTAAATCTTCTTCTGCAAGAAGACCGGCCAGCTTTGCGTAGTCTTCACCGAGCTCTTCATCCACGACTTCGATAATGTCCTGGGAAGTAATGACACCCAGGATTCTTTTATTGTTGTCCAGAACCGGGATGGAGTCCTCGGAATAATCCTTGATTTCCTCCAGACATTCATCGATGGACTCGGTTGCGTAGACGAAGGGGTAGGAGGTTGTGATCAGCGTTTCCAGCTCATCCTGCTTGCGGGCGCGGATCAGATCCGTCAGATCCAGGGCGCCGTAGAAGGTACCGTCGTCGTTTACCGTATAGATCGTGGAAATATTGTCGTTATCGGCGGCCTGCTTCACCAGAGATTTCATTGCATCCGTAACCGAAAGGCTCCGGTTCATGACAATGAAATTCGTCGTCATCTTGCTACCGATCTCATCATCCGTATAAGAGCTGATCAGATCGATCTCTTTCCGCTTGTCCTCTTCCAGGAGGTCTTCCAGCTCTTTTCTTTTCTCTTCCTTCAGTTCGTCAAGGACATCCACCGCGTCGTCGGCATCCATTCCCTCGACGATGTCCGCGGCCTTCTCCGCATCGATTTCTTCCAGATAGGTGCTGACGTCATCCAGATAAGCAAAGATCTCGGATGTCTTGTCCATGCCGATGCTGCGGTAGAGCTTTTTCCGCTCGGTGGAGGTAAGCAGCGGGAGGGCATCCGCGATATCGTTTTCGTGATAATCCACGAGACGTTCCCGGAGTTCTTTTAAGGAGTCGGTCTCTTTGATGAGGGAGGCAATGGTTTCCGCATAATCCGGGCGTTCGGGGGTTTTACGCTCTGCGGCTTCGGTTTTTTCTTCCTGCACTTCGTTTTCGATCATGACCGTCTCCTTTCCGAATTGAGTTTGCAGGCCGTGCATACACCCACACAATGCCCCGCAACTTTTATACCTTATCATGAATTGGAAGAAAAAGCAATCGGGACATCTTAGACGTCATATAATCTAAAGATCCATGTTATTGTGATCGCAACTCTACTTTTTATTTTTGGGTAAGAATCCAAAAAAGGACTTGTTTTTTACCAAAAATCATCCTATAATAGTGGCTGTTCTATTGATTATGGAGTCTAATTATTGGAAACATGGAAAACTATCTTTCTCCCTTATTTGAAAATGAGATCTGGCCGTTGTTTGCAAAAGCCCTGAATACAGCAAAGTCGCGATCCGATTATTTCGCTGTTTTAAGGGATATTTCCGGATATTTAAAAAAGGATTTTATTTCTATCACAGACGCCGATGCCCAGTCCTATTTTAACCATCTGCTGATGCTTTCCGCCAACGGAAAGCAGTCCATCAAAACCATCAAGGTGAAGCTGGCGCGGATGAATTCCGTTTCCAATTTTGTCCTTCGCAACTCTTATCTGTTTGAACTCCAGCAGACGTATCTCAGCAATCCTTTTCAAAAGGTGTCGCTGCCGGAAACGAATGACTATCTGACGGCGAAGAATGTCCCGGATATCGATGAGTTGAACGGGATTCTCCATAAGGCGGAAGGGAACGGCACCCTCTATCTGATCCTCAGTATGATGATCAGATGCGGCTTATCGGCCGGAGAGATCTGTACGCTGAAATTTGAGGATTTTATCCAGGACAGTAACGGAAATGTGGGAATTGAGTACTGTTACCGCAATGTGAAACGGTATATCAAGATCCCGGAGGACATTCTGAGACTGATACAGGAGTATATCGGAGACATGACGGTGTCCCATTCCGCGTACCTGTTTCATAACAAGCGCGGGAACCCGCTCAGGATCAGGGATTTGGAGAGATTGTATCTGAAATACCTGCCGGCGGAGGAAACCCCGCACTTTACCTTAAGCGACATCAGAAACGGTTCTGCCGCGTATATGCTGGTCTGCGGAGCCTCCACCTCGGAGGTGGCACGCTATATCGGGATCGCCCCGGAATGGATGCGCAGATTTGATAAAATCGTGCCGGAGCTGTATGTGGCAGCAGTCGACTACACGAATATCCGTATCAAACCCCTGTCGGAGGTACAGACAGCCGGGAGGCGGAGAACGTAGAGGGGAAGACGTGTGACAGGTTCCTTTTCCTGTTTCCCGCATCTTCCTGCGGCTTCTGCACGTTTAATCAAAAACTGCCCTGCGCATGCCCTGCAGCTGTTCCCTCCTGGCTTCTTCCTCAATCAGGTAATTCATGTAGTAGGTCATGGTCATGCAGCGCGCCGCACGCATGCGCTGGCTTCGCTCGATATTGACGTTGGTGAGCTTGATCGCCACCAGAATCGTCTTGCTGGAGGGGATACGTTCGGGGATGGGCTCATCCTCATTCCAGAGATACGGCGAACTCTGTTCCCGCTGCCAGGCCTCCTCGATCAGAATATTCATGTAATCCTGGATGGAAAGACCGCAGCGGAGCGCCGTGCGGTGCATCCAGTTTTTGTTTTCTGTTCGCAGAGATACGGAAATACGCTTTCCCGGTTCATTCGCCACCGTATAGGGGATACTTCTGGAAGGGCGCACCTCTTCCTTGACAGGTTCTGCCGACTGATAGGACAGGGGAGCGGCAGCGGGTGCGGGTGCGGGCTGTGCAGAGACAGGATGCTGTTGCGGCTGCGGTTTTTGCAGGTGCTGCTGCGCTGCTGACATCACGGGAGATTGCGAAGGGATGGGATTCGGCGCCACCGCAGGTGCAGGCGGTTCCGGTTCTGCCACCGCTTTTGGATCAGCAGACAATTCCGGCTCTGCCACCGTTTTTGGACCAGCAGGCAGTTCCGGCGGAGCAGTCTGCTCCGGGGCAGTTTCCCTGTGATAGCTGGCTGCAGCCTCGATGTATTCCTCTGCGGGAGTCTCTTCATTCATCACATTTTTGTGCTCATCCCGCATTTTTTTTAATCGATCTCTTTTCGTACTCATGCTTCGTTACTCCGTATCCGCTTCAATCCGCGTAATGATTTCCTTACACAGCTTCATGTAGTCCTTTGCCGCCGTGTTCTGGGGCTGATATTCGCTGATGGACTGACGGGCGGTCTTGGACTCGCTGACGACGATGGATTTGCGGATCTTCGTTTTGAAAGGAGCGCCGCCAAGCTTTTCACCGACTTCCTCCAGTGTTTCGTAGGCCATTTGATGCATGCTGGTCTTTTCGTACTTTGTCAGCAGAATGCCCAACACTTTTACGTCTGTCTGGTGTCTCTTTTTAAACCGCGCAATGTCCAGCTGGATTTCGTTTAAGCCTTCGATGGCGCCGTCATCGCATTCCGCAACGGGGATGATGTAATCACTGGCGATATAGCTCATATAGAGCAGGGGGCTGCGGGCCGGTGCATTGTCCAGAATCACGAAATCGTAATCAACAGCGTCCTCCAGCACATCCTTCAAAAGAAAGATATCATCGGGTTCCCCGAATACCTTTGGCGCATCCACCAGCTTTTTACTGGAGATTAGGATATCAAATTTCGGAAGATGCTGTACGGCATCTTTTAACAGGATCTCGGCGTTGAGAACTTCGTTGACAGTGGGAACCTGATTCAGCACTGCGTCTGCATACATGGAAAAATTACGCTGCGCATCCATATCGATACCAAGCACCTTATAGTTTTTGCCGAGAATGCTGCAGATTTCCAACGTAGTGGTTGTCTTTCCGACGCCGCCCTTTTGATTGGAGATCATGATTGTTTTCATGCGGCTTTACTCCCTCTTTCTATTGCCGGACTAAGGAACATCAGGATGACTCTGACGGATCCTGTATCCGTGCGTGTACTATATATATAATACATGAAATGCATAGAAGTCAAATGATATATAAAAAACATAGGATGTATAAAACAGAACTACCATTTCTATTTCATATTGCGCGTAAAACGATTATAATGTAAATGAAATACATGATGTGTAATGGGATTATTCCAATTATGAAAAATATGAAACATATTCTAAACATGTAAGATGTATATCATTATACAAAATATGAATAGTATGAATGAATATCCGGCAGGCAGCTGGCACAACTCAGAAAAGGATAACAATTTGATACAAGTAGAGGAGGAGTGCTACAGGCCAGAGTCTGAAGATACTGATTCCGTGGGATTTGTATAAAATACATAAGAGACATAAAAATATCCGATTGAGACCTATTCACATGTCATATTTGATCACAGGCAGGTACATATCGCCCTTCCTGCAGCTTTCAGTTGCTTAGGAACCGTACGGCTATGGTTTCATTCTGAATCTCGGAAAAGCATCCTGGGTGAACTGACTGAGTAATTCTGCCAGGAGGACGGGGTATTCCTACCGACGGTGATAACATAAATAACATAGTTAGCATAAAGAACAGTTCATGTATAAAAGGAAAGAGTAGTGCATGTATTTTAAGGGGCATACACGACATAAGAAAAATAATGAATATATACTGCATATAAAGTATAATGTGAATAGAATGTGTTTGATGCATATTCACAAGGGTAGGATTAAGACACATAGAAGATAGAAAATACATACTGCGTATAGCAAACATAAATACAGAGATCACCATGTTGGACATCAAACAGCATATCCTAAGATCGTACACATTTCCGGAAAATGGAATACATGGCAGCTTCAAAGAATCATACAGCGCCGGGCAGTACATCACTGCAATGGGATAGGAGCTAAATGAGACATTTCCGGAAAATATAAAGAACATATATAACATATCATACATGGATAGCATAGAGAGATTAGTGATCATAGTATGAATAGAGAACATAGGATGTATCATAAATATGGAAGATAGAATAAATATGTGAAACATAAATAGCAGAAATAGCATAGCTATCATAAAAAGCATGGGGAACATAAAATGTATAGCAGGATAAATGACAGATTACTGATAGATATGATGAGAGAATAGGCCAGAATGAATAATTAAAAGAAAAAGAAACCAAAGATCTAACTAACAGAGAAAACTGCGTAAAATCGGTATTCTACAGCATCAGAAATGGAATATGAATAATACAAGGAGGCAAAATAGGAAGAAAGTATGATACAAATCTACTACGGGGAAGGGAAGGGGAAAACATGTGCTGCCATAGGTGCGGCAGTAAGAGCAGCCGGAGCCGGCATGAACGTGCAGATCTGCCAGTTTATGAAAGGAAATGAGAGTGGAGAGCTTTCTATATTAAAAGGGTTGAAACAGATCCGGGTTACCCGTCTGTCAAAGCCATACCCGTTTCTTTCCGAAATGAATGAGGCGATAAAGAAGGAGATCAGCAGAGAGCATGATGCGCTGCTGGGAAGACTGATGGAAATACCGGATGACGGGAATACCATGATGGTGTTGGATGAGCTGACTTATCCCGTAAAGTATCATTTGATCAATGAAGAGCTGGTGAGGCGTTTTCTGGAGACGAAGAGGGAAACAGAGGTCATCATCACGGGGCGGGATCCCTGGGATGCGGCCATGGCGCAGGCCGCCTGTATTACGGAGTTCCGGAAGATCAAGCACCACTATGATCTGGGGGTACCGGCAAAGAAGGGAATAGAGTATTAAAGAAAACAGCCTTCGTGGCGGTCAGGAGAGAAGGGAGCGGGACAGAAGATGAAACGGGATCAAAGGGATGGCCTGATGAATGATGAAAAAGATTCAACTTTGTTATGAATAAAAGTTTATAAATTTGCTTTACAATCCGGCGGAAGAGATTATAATAAATCGTGTTGAAAATCATGAAAGACGGAGATGAATAAAAAGCAATGAAAAACACGATTGAAATCAGATGGCACGGCAGAGGCGGACAGGGAGCGAAGACAGCGGCATTGCTGCTGGCGGACGCGGCGTTTCAGACGGGACAGCAGGTGCAGGGCTTTCCGGAATACGGGCCGGAGCGTATGGGCGCACCGATCACCGCCTATAACAGGATCAGCAGGGACAGGATCCGTGTACATTCCAACATCTATGAGCCTGATTATGTTGTCGTTGTCGACGAAACCCTTCTGTATTCCGTTGATGTCACGGCAGGATTAAAAAGAGAAGGGGCCATCATCATCAATACCGCGAAAGATCGGAAGGAGGTTATGAAATACCTTCACGGCTATAAGGGGGAAGTGATCACGGTAGATGCCAGAGCCATTTCCGAAGAGATGCTGGGCAAAAACTTCCCGAATATCCCGATGCTCGGTGCAGTGGCGGCGGTGACGGGAGTCATGGAAAGAGAAGATTTCTTCCGGGAGATGGAAAACTCTTTCCATCACAAATTCGCAAAAAAGCCGGAGGTGATCGAGGGCAACAGGAAGGCGCTGCTGATGGCATACGAGGCCGTCGCATACAGCAGAGAGATGTCGCTCTCCGCATAATGACCCATAAAGAAGCTGTGAAACAGAAAGAAAATCCCACGTTCCTGGGATTTTCTTTCTGTTTCGTGGGTCTTTCGGAGGAAAGGAAGAAAAGATGAGAACAGATATTTCTTATATTAATGAAAGAACACCCCATGAGGACCTGACGGAGGGACTCATGATCTTTGCCGGCGGGACAGCGAAGCAGTTTCGCACGGGAGAGTGGCGCACCAATACACCGGTTTTTGAGCAGGAAAAGTGCAAACAGTGCCTGCTGTGCGTGCCTGTCTGCCCGGACGGCAGTATTCCCATGGTGGGAGAGGAAAGAGGCATGTTTGATTATGACCACTGCAAGGGATGCGGGATCTGTGCCAAAGTATGTCCCTTTGGGGCGATTACGATGAAGGAGGGAATTACGGCATGAGTGTGGAAGGAATCAAAGAACGAATGTCGGGAAACGAAGCAGTGGCGGAGGCAATCCGGCAGGTAAATCCGGATGTGATGCCGGCGTTTCCCATCACCCCCTCCACGGAAATTCCCCAGATGGTGGCGGGGTTCATTTCCAACGGAAAAATCGATACGGAGTTTATCCCGGTGGAGAGCGAGCATTCCGCCATGTCTGCAGCCATCGGGGCAGAGGCTGCGGGAGCAAGGACCATGACGGCGACGAGCTCCGCGGGGCTTGCGCTGATGTGGGAGGAGCTGCTCCTTGCGGCAAGCAACCGCCTGCCCATTGTACTGACGCTGGTGAACCGGACACTTTCCGGCCCCATCAATATCAACTGCGACCATTCCGACGGCATGGGGGCACGGGATACCGGATGGATTCAGATTTACGCGGAGAACAATCAGGAGGCCTATGACAATTATATTCAGGCATACCCGATCGCGGAGGATCCACGGGTTCATCTGCCGGTGATGATCTGTCAGGACGGGTTTATTACCAGCCATGCGGTGGAAAATATCGATCTGCTGCCGGACGATGCGGTGCGGCAGTTTGTGGGAGAGTATGAACCGGAGGAATTTTTGCTGAATCCGGGCAAGAGCGTTTCCGTGGGACCCTATTCCGTCTCCGCCTATGCCATGGAGGCAAAAAAGAACCAGGAAGAGGCGATGGAACGTGCCAGGGATGTGATCCTGGAAACCGCAGCCCGTTTTCAGAACCTGTCAGGCAGAAAATACGCCTTTTTCGAGCAATACCGGACAAAGGATGCGCAGATCATTTTTCTCATCATGGGGAGCGCGGCGGGAACCGCAAAGCAGGCCGTGGATGAACTCAGGGAAAAAGGCAAAAGAGTCGGCGTACTGAAACTCCGGGTATTCCGACCGTTTCCGGAAAAGGAGATCGCGGCGGCGCTGAAGAATGCAAAAGGGGTTGCCATTCTTGACCGGTGTGAAAGCTACAACGGATGCGGCGGACCTCTGGGGAGCGAGGTGACGGCAGCCCTGTACCGCAACAAGGTGCAGATCGAAGCGGTGAATTACATCTACGGACTGGCGGGAAGGGATTTTACGGTACAGCATGTCAAGGAACTTTACGAGGAGATGCATCTGATCTGTACCGGAGAGAAGAAAGCAGTACAGCACCAATATATCGGGCTTAGAGAAGAAAATTAAATGGAGAATTAACAGTGGAAGATTATCGTTTGAAAACAATACTGCAAAAACCGGAGCGTTTATCTCCGGGTCACAGGATGTGTGCCGGATGCGGAGCCACCATTGCGGTGCGCGCCGTACTGCGGGGACTTCATGAGGGAGATCACGCCGTGATCGGAAATGCCACCGGGTGTCTGGAGGTTTCCTCCTTTATGTACCCTTATACGGCGTGGGAGGACAGTTATATCCACAATGCCTTTGAAAATGCGGGAGCAACCCTTTCCGGCGTGGAGACAGCGTACCGGGCATTAAAAAAACGGGGGAGATTACCGGAAAACGAGACCTTCAAATTTATCACCTTCGGCGGGGACGGCGGAACCTATGATATCGGCTTCCAATCCCTTTCCGGCGCCATGGAACGGGGACACGATCTGGTCTATGTCTGTTATGACAAC
This sequence comes from Lachnospiraceae bacterium, assembly GCA_045661345.1. GTDB lineage: Bacteria > Bacillota > Clostridia > Lachnospirales > Lachnospiraceae > RUG12461. The sequence goes on along the minus strand of JAZRFM010000036.1, from coordinate 78,963 downwards.
GGCGCCTATATGAATACAGGGATTCAGCGGTCCTCCGCTACACCGATGTTTGCGGATACCACCACGACGCCGGTGGGATCCCGGTCAAACGGAAAAATGCAGAACAGAAAGGATCTTGCGGCCATCATCGCGGCGCACGACGTGCCGTATGTGGCGCAGACCACCTTTACCGCAGACTTCCGGGACATCCACCAAAAGTCAGAGCGGGCGATCTATACGAAGGGAGCCTCTTTCCTGAACATTATGACGCCCTGCCCGAGAGGATGGCGCTATGAAATGTCGGATATCATGGAAATCTGCAGACTTGGAGTGGAAACATGCTACTGGCCGTTGTTTGAATACGCGGAAGGGAAGTGGACGTTGAACTACGAACCGAAGAAAAAGCTGCCGATTGAGGATTTCCTGCGGCCCCAGGGACGGTTTAAGCATCTTTTCAGGAAAGGAAACGAGGAGCTGCTCGTGCAATTCCAGCAGGAAGTGGACCGGCGCTGGGAAGATCTGCAGTATCTTTGTGCGAAACCGTGAGGGCAGGGCTTTTTGTCCTGCGTGAAGGAGTAAGAGGCCATGACACTACTTACCTATCAGGTGTTTAAGACTGTAGCGGAAGCCGGAAGCTTTCATAAGGCGGCAGAGATCCTGGGACTGACGCCATCGGCCATCAGTCATTCCATATCGTCCATGGAGGCGGAGCTCGGATTTTCCATTCTGACACGGGGCAAAAGCGGCGTTTCCCTGACAAATTACGGCGAGCACATCCTGCCCTACGTGAACGGCGTGCTGAATGCGGATGAGAGCCTGAAACAGGCGGTTGCGGAGTTTAACGGGCTAAAGCAGGGAAAGGTGAAGCTGGGCTGTTTTTCCAGTGTCTGCACGAACTGGGTGCCGGAGATCATCCAGTCTTTTCAGAAACAATACCCGGCGATCGGGATCGAGGTTTTTCAGGGAACCTATGATGATGTGGCTTACTGGATCAAAAACGGCATCGTGGACTTTGGCTTTCTGTCGGTGTCCAGTGCCGGTGACATTCCCATAGAACCATTCTATCGCGATCCGCTGCTGTGTATCGTTCCTGCCGATTTTCAAAAGGCTGACGATAAAAATTATATGACGATTGAAGAAATGAGCAGGCTTCAGTTTGTGGTACAGAGAGAGTCCACGGATGCGGACATTCAAAACTATCTGAGGCAGAATCATCTGGAGGTGCAGACCGGATACCATGTGGTGGATGACCTTTCCACCATTGCCATGGTCGCCAGCGGGTTCGGGATTTGTATCATGCCGGAGATGGTCATGAAGGACATTCCCTATGAGGTAAAACGTTATCAGATGAAGCCGGATGCAAGCCGGCTGATCGGTATGGCGGCCCTTTCCCCGGAGTTTATGGCTCCGGCGGCAAGAACACTCTACCGCCATATCGTAAAACTCTATAAAAATATCTGAACCTGTGCTATAATCCATAACGGGTGGGGAACTGCTGTCAAATTCGCTGCGCAATAGTTCCCGGGCGCCCGGGGACTGTTGCGGAACCGATTGCGAAGAAGCACGGAAGGGGACAGGTATGGACGGACATTTATCAGGCTGGATCGATGAGAGCGGTGAAGATCGTGAAAAAAGGGACCGCATCGTCATCATTTCCTATACGGGAAGCGGTGAAGAGTGGGCGGAACGCCTGTACGGCGCGCTTTCGGAGGAATATGACCTGATCTGTGCGATCCATGGAGACGGCGCGGCTGCGCCGGGAAGACGCAGCACCCTCTATGAGAGCGTGGGACAAAAAAACATCCGGAAATTTGTGCACACGGAGGAGATTCTGCGGGAAGAGTACGAAAAGGCCGTGTTGCTGTTGTTTATCAGCTCTGCGGGTGTTGCCGTCCGCGAGCTTGCCCCTTTTTTGCAAAAAGAGGGGAAATCGCCGGCGGTGCTGGTGATGGATGACATGGGGATGCATGTGATCTCGCTTCTCCCCGGATATGTCGGGGGTGCCAATGAGTGGTGCAGAGAGGTGGCCGCCATGACAGGGGCGGAGGCTGTCATTACCACCGCAACGGACCTGCACGGCCGCTTTCAGGCGGAGCAGTTTGCACAGAATAATCATCTGGAGATTGAGAACCCGGAGATGCTGAAGGAAGTGAGCAAGCGTGTGCTCAGTTCCCAGCCCATCGGCGTGTACTCGGATTTTGAAATCCGCGGACGCCTGCCGAAAGGGTTCTTTTTAATTGGAAAAAAGGGACAGCGGAAAAAGGCATATGCCATGCACCCGGAATGCGGCATCGTGATTACGGCGGACAGGAGCATCCGGAAAAAGTTTGAGGTGGAATGCCGGCTGTTTTTGCAGGAGGAACAGGGTGCTTTGCCGGATCAAAATATTGTTGTGATTTTTTGAGAGAATCTGTTTTTTTTTGGCTGATTGTGTTACAATAAACAGGACTTTTTCGGGTTGTTATTCATCTGATCAAATAATGCACAGGGAGGAAAAAGGAAAATGGCAAAAGACGAGGCAAAAAAGAGCACCGGGAAAACATCCGGCGGCATTTCCTTGATGGCGTTGCTGCTGGTGCTGACGGTTCCGTTCGCAGCGGCGCTGATTGTGTCCATCGTATTTTTCAGCAGCAGGATCACTGCTACTTCTGAGGACGATGAGACGATTTACATGGAGAAGCTTTACACTATCAGCACAGAGCTGATCAACGCGGATCGTGACTTCTATCAGGCCATGGTGGCAGCCATGGAACGGCATGATTATGCTGATTCCGCTTCACCGGATGACATCTCGACATACCTTGCGGATTACGAGGAGAACCGCCAGCAGGTGATTGACCGCGTAACGGATGCGGTGGCGGGTGCCCAGACGGATCCGATCCTTTGGACGGGGACGGTTCTGGACGGCGGGGTTACGTTTGAGACCCTGTCTGCCGAGTATGAGGAAGCATTCCGTACATGGGAGTCCTCCTACGATCCCAAGAACAACATCGGGGACTGGAGGACCTTCCTGGGAAATTTTGAAATTGCCAGAGGATATCTTTCCGATATGACAGATGTGGTGGAGCAATGGGCAGAGAAAGAGGTTGAGCTTCAGGAGGCCGCAACCCAGCGCATGATTCTTATGTCTGCCATTGTCTTTATCGTGATTGCCGGTGTGCTGGTGGTGATCGCGCTGCTCATCGCACGGCGGATGTCCAAAAACGCACAGGAGATCACAGAGGGTGTCAGGAATATGGCAGAGGGTGACTTCGTGAAGGAGATCCCGTCCAACTCCATCGTTACGGAGTTTAAGGCCATTGCCTCCAACTCGGAGGAGATGCGCAGACGTCTGCAAAGCGCTCTGCTTCAGGTGATCGGTCATGCAGGGGATGTGGATGATGCGGCAAGCTCCAGCAAGTCCAAGATCTCGAACGGTCAGAAGATGAGCTCCGATATCAGCTCTGCGGTGGAGGATCTGGCACAGGGTGCGACAAGCCTTGCACAGGATGTACAGAGCACCTCGGATCTTACACAGAATATCGGCAATTCCGTGGATCTGGTTCTGGAAGCGGCCAACGGTAACCTGGAAAAAGGACGTTCGGTTTATAACGGCTCCACGAGAGTACAGCAGCAGATCGAGGATCTCAAGATCGCAGATCAGAAGACCGATGAGATGGCAGGCGAGGTGGCGGAATCCGTCAGCGAGACCGCAGCTGCGGTGGATGAGATCAGCAATGCGGCAGAAGCAATCATGAGCATTGCCAGCCAGACCAACCTCCTTGCCTTGAATGCCTCCATCGAAGCGGCGAGAGCCGGTGAAGCAGGAAAGGGCTTCGCGGTTGTCGCAGACAATATTAAGGATCTGGCAGAGCAGTCCAATCAGTCCGCCGGACAGATCACGGAGATTCTGGCGCGGATCACGGAGCTTTCGGAGCGCAATAAGGAGCTGACAGGGCGGATCAAAGAGGCGACGACGAGCGAGTCGGCTTCGCTTCAGGAGATGAGCGCCTCCTTCGACGAGATGCTGTCTCTGGTGCTTGAGACGGAAGAGGGCAACCAGAAGATCGTCTCTCTCGTAGAGACCATGACCAGTGACAAGAACGCGATCATGGGATCCGTGGAAGCACTTTCCAGTGTGTCCGAGCAAAGCGCGGCCTCCACGGAAGAGACCAGCGCATCCTTGGAGCAGCTCAATGCAAGCCTTGTGGATGTTGTCGAACAGGCAGAAAACCTGCAGCGGATTGCGGAGGAGCTCGAAGAAAACGTCCGGTTCTTCCACGTACAATAAAACAGAAACGAACGAATGGGGGGTCACCCAGGGTGATCCCCTTTTTTATCCCATTGATTCAGGAGGGAACAAATGAAGAAAACATTATTTGAGTACGAAAAGACGCATCTGAAACAGCTTCGTAAGATCGCGCCGGAATGCATGGTTCTTTTGAAAAGCAACGGAGATTTTCCGCTGGAAGGGCCGGGAAAAATCGCATTGTACGGCAGCGGCGCGCGCAAGACGCTGAAGGGCGGGACGGGCTCCGGTGATGTTAACTCCCGCTATGTGATCTCCGTGGAAAGGGGATTACGGCGTGCGGGCTTTACGATCACGACCGAGACCTGGCTGGATACCTATGACGCTGTTCTTGCGGAAGCGCGGAGAGAGTTTATCGCGGATATCAAGAAAAAGGCTTATGCGCAGCACAGGCTGCCGGTGATGGTCGGCATGGGAGCCGTGATGCCCGAGCCGGAATATGAGATCCCGCTGGACGGCGGCGGGGATACTGCGATCTACGTGCTGTCACGTATCTGCGGTGAGGGGAACGACCGGAATGCGGGAACCGGGGATTTTGCATTGAGCGTCACGGAGCGCCGGGACATCCTTGCCCTGCAGAAAACCTACAAGCGTTTCCTCCTGGTGCTGAACGTGGGTGGCCCGGTTGATCTCACCCCCGTGATGGAGGTGGAGAATATCCTGCTCCTGGGACAGCTGGGAGCCATTACGGGTCTCGCATTTACCGATGTTCTGCTGGGAAAGAGTTATCCTTCGGGAAAGCTTTCCGCAACCTGGGCACCGATTTCGGACTACCCCTCCGTGGGAACCTTCGGGGAAAAAGACGATACCTTCTATCACGAGGGCATTTATGTGGGATACCGCTATTTTGACAGTGTGCAAAAGGAACCGCTCTTTCCCTTTGGCTTCGGTAAGTCCTATACGACCTTCAAGATCGGAAAGACTTCCGTGGAAGCGGAGGATACCGTGATCCGCGTGAAAGTGAAGGTGAAAAACACCGGAGAACGGAAGGGAAAAGAGGTGGTACAGCTTTACGTATCCGTGCCCTCCGGCCGGTTGGATCAGCCCTATCAATCCCTTGCAGCTTACGCAAAGACAGGGGAGCTGGAGCCCCAGGCATCCGAAGAGGTCATGCTCTGCTTCGACCTGAGAGATCAGGCCGGCTTTGATACGGACGCCTGTGCATACGTTTTGGAAAAAGGAAAATACCTCCTTCGCATCGGCACTTCCAGCCGGGAAACCGAGGTCTGTGCCGAGATCACCCTGAAAAAAGAGCTGGTGGTGAAGACCGTTTCCCATATCGCAGGGGAAGTGGAGCTTCATGACTGGAAGCCGGAGCCGGTTGCCGCTCCCAAAGAGGAGGAGCAGAAGAGGAAACCGGAAAGCCTCACCCTGAATCCGGAAAAAGAAGAGGAAGCCGTGGAACCGCCGAGGGTTTCCGAGGAGGCGGCAGAATTTGTGAAGGATCTGTCGGACGAGGATCTTGCCAGAATCCTGGTGGGGCATTATTCCCAGGATCACGGATACGCAAGCGTTGTGGGCGAGGCAGCAAACCTCGTGGCAGGTGCTGCGGGACAGACCACGGACGAGATCGAAGGGGTGCCGGCGCTTGTGATGGCTGACGGCCCTGCGGGACTCCGGCTTGCCAGGGATTATGTCAGAGATGAGAAGGGAGCGCGTGCGGTGGGAGACGACCTGCCCGCGGGCATGGAAGAGCTGCTGGGACCGGTTTCGGGGGCTGTTGTGAAGGGCACCCGCCTCAAAAAGAAAAAGGAGCTGGAGGATCAGGAGATTCTGCATCAGTATTGTACGGCGATCCCCATCGGTACGGCCCTGGCTCAGAGCTTTTCGCCGGCTGCAGCCGAAAAGTGCGGGGATATCGTGGGAGATGAAATGGAACGCTTTGGGATTCATCTGTGGCTTGCCCCCGGTATGAATATCCAAAGGCACCCGCTGTGCGGACGGATTTTTGAATACTATTCCGAGGATCCTGTTTTGACGGGACTGACGGCGGCGGCCGTCACAAAGGGTGTGCAGAGCCATCCGGGGTGCGGCGCCACCATCAAGCATTATTGCTGCAACAATCAGGAAACCAACCGCTTCCAGAACAGTTCCGCCGTGAGCGAACGTGCGCTCAGAGAGCTGTATCTGCGGGGATTTGAGATCGCCATCAGAGAAGCCGATCCCGTGGCGCTGATGACGTCGTACAACCTTTTGAACGGGGTACATACCTCGGAGCGGGAGGATCTGCTAAAGACGGTTCTCCGGAAGGAATGGGGCTACGGGGGTCTGGTGATGTCGGACTGGGTGATCCGCTACATGGCAGACAGGACTGCGCATTATAAGGTAGCCAATGCAGCCCTTTCCGTACAGGCCGGAAACGACCTCTTCATGCCGGGAAGCGCCGCGGATTACCGCGGGATTGTCATGGCACTGCGGGGGAAGAACCCGAGATGCGTTCTGAACCGTGGGGAAGCGGAAAAGAGTGCGGCGCGCATACTGGATACAGCATGGCGTTTGGTGCGGGAAAGGAATCGATAGGTTGACAATTACGCATTTCCACCGTATACTTTCATGGAAACTGCGTACTTATCGAAGACGCATGAAGTGATGCCAGGGACACAATGCCGCAAGCGTTATGTGACTTTTGACCTTACCATCATGAAATCAATGCGTTTCCGATAACCAATTGGTGCACACGATGGCATGGGGAGCGGAGGCTCCGTTGCGCCATTAGCGTGACCCGGGTGGATTCTATGGCGGAGAAAATCAGGGAGTTGACCGAAAACGACCGCACTGTACGGATGATCAGGAATATCGTACTGGTTGTGTTCTTTGCCGTTCTTTTTTTCACGGCGGTCTACTTGATCCGAAACTTCATACCGGGTATGATCCAGCTGCTGAAGGACGGAGAACCGGATCAGATCGGCGCTTATCTGCGCAGCCAGGGACAGATCGGGGTTGTGATCCTCGTGGCCCTGCAGGTGCTGCAGACGATCACCATTGTTTTTCCCGGGATTCCGATCTATGTGGCAGCGGGGATTGTCTACGGCAAGTTCTGGGGCATGGTGATCTGCTACCTGACATATGTGATCTGTAATTGCGCGGTCTTTCAGTTTGCCCGCAAAATGGGGGCTGTGTCGGAAAAAATTATTTCCGGGAGGAAAAAGAAGAAGGACAGCGAAGAGGTGGCGACGTCTCTTTTGCAGCGGACCAAATATCCCGGCTATATCACAGCCGCTCTTTGCGTGATTCCCGTCATTCCCAATGGTCTGGTTCCTTATATCGCCGCCAAGACCGAGATCACCTTCAAAGGCTTTTTGCTGGCCGTTGCCATCGGCTGCTTTCCGGGGATCCTGCTGTTTATCTGGTTCGGATCCATGATTCTGGACGGCCATATCGGGGTCGTGATTGCGATGTGCCTGATCGGCGCAGGCTGCTTTATCCTGTTTCTCATATTCAAGAAGCGGCTGTTCGCATTTGTGAACAACAAGATTCTGAGCAAATTCGCGAGACCCGACAAGGCCGAGGAAAACGGGCAGGAGGCTGAGACTTCCCAGGCAGCGGAGACGAAAGCCCCTGAGACGGCTGAGGTGCAGCAGGAGATCGCATCGTAAGCAGTTGTTTACGGGTGATCCTCAATTACCGTGAGGAGAGAGTCATCATCACTATGGAAGAAAAGAAGCAGGGCGAGGCGAAATCGGGGGAGAGAAGACGATCCCACGGCAGACGCCGCCGGAAGAACCCGAACAATAACGCGCCGAAACAGCAGGAGCGCAGCAGGGAACGAAACCAGAACAGAAAAGAGAGAGAACCAAAGAAACACAACGGATATCAGCCGGATACGGGGAAGGACGCGATTCGAACCTTTGACCTCGGTACCTTTGAGGAGGATCAAAAGCTGTTCCTTTTTCATTATGACAAGGGAACCTATTCCATCGCGGAGCGTGCTGCCGCAGAAACCGTACAGAACGAGGACGGGACGGAGGAGATCCGTTTTACGGAGAAGGAGATCCTGTCCACCAGAGATAAGGCCGCTGCGTACAAGGCGTGGAACGAAATGAAGCGCCCGAAGAAAGGAAAAGGCGCGCGGGAATAATGTTATTGCAGATCAATCATGGCGTTGTTCAGTTTGCCGGACACACGGTACTGGAGGACGCCAATTTTGAAATCAGAGAAAAGGAAAAGATCGCCGTCGTGGGGCGAAACGGCAGCGGGAAGACGACCCTCCTGCGCCTGATCGCCGGAGAGATTCCCTTTGAAAAGGAAAGCAGCGATCAGGAGAGTGCGTATATCAAAACCGGCGATCCCGTGATCGGATACCTGAAGCAGTCTGCTTTTTCGGACCTTGGGATCACCATGGAGGAGGAGCTCAGGAAGGAGCTGGCCGGAGTGGAAGCGAAGGCGGCCGAGCTCCGGCAGATGTCAAAGGAGCTGGAGTCCGATTATTCGGAAGAGAAGGTGGCCGCCTTTACCCGTGCGGAGGAGGCTTTTCAGGAGAACGGCGGCTACTATTACGAAAAGGAATATGAGACCCTTGTCCGTAAGTTCGGCTTTACGGAGGAGGACAAGAAAAAACCCCTGCGTCAGTTCTCCGGCGGCCAGCAGACCAAGATCGCCTTTATCCGGCTGCTTCTTTCACACCCGGATATTCTGCTGCTGGACGAACCCACGAATCACCTGGATATGTCCACCATCGAGTGGCTGGAGAGCTATCTCAGAAATTACGGGAAAGCGGTGGTGGTGGTGTCTCATGACAGGATGTTTCTGGATCGGATTGCGGAAACCGTTGTGGAGGTGGAATACGGCGTCACCTATCGCTATACCGGCAATTACTCCGATTTCGTGCGAAAGAAAAAGGAGCTTTATGAGAAGCAGAAAAAAGAGTATGCCGCGCAGCAGAAGGAGATCAAACGGCTGGAGGCATTGATCGAACGGTTCAAGTCGAAGCCCACGAAGGCGTCCATGGCCCGGTCCAAGATGAAGGTGCTGGAACGCATGAGCCGGATCGAACCCCCGGATCGTTATGACGAACGTACCTTTCATGCCAATTTTCAGCCGGAACAGGAGACGGGAAAAGACGTTTTATCCGTGGAGGCGCTTTCCTTTGGCTACGGGGAGAGCCTCGGAGAATTAAATCTGGAATTAAAAAAGGGAGAAAAGCTCGGTATTATTGGAGGGAACGGGAAGGGAAAGTCCACCCTGTTGAAAACCCTGACGGGCATCCTGCCCCCTCTTTCGGGAAGGTGCCGGTTCGGCGTTCATGCCAGGATCGGGTACTTTGACCAGCAGATCGCACAGATCCGGAGTGATCGGCGCGTGATCGATGATTTCTGGGGGGAATTTCCGACGCTGACCGAGACGGAGGTACGGTCGGCTCTGGGGGCATTTCTTTTTACGGGAGAGGATGTATTTAAGGAAATCTCCGTGCTCTCCGGCGGCGAAAAGGTACGGCTTGCGCTGTGTAAAATCTTCAGGAACCGCCCGAACATCCTGATTCTGGATGAGCCCACCAATCATATGGATATCGTCGGGAAGGAGACGCTGGAAGCCATGCTTTCCCATTATACCGGTACCCTTCTGTTTGTTTCCCACGACCGTTATTTCGTGAAAAAGCTGGCCGGGCGGCTTTTATCCTTTGAAAACGGAGGCATCGTGCAGTACCGGTTCGGGTACGACGAATATGAGGAGAAACGGGAGGCCGCGCTGCAGGAAGAAAGTCTATCCGTGATGGTGAAGAAGCCGGCGGAAGCGCGGAAGCTAAAAAAGACGGCGCAAAACCCGGGGAAAGAGCGGTCAAAGCTGGAGAAAAAAGCGAAGAAGCTGGAGGAAGAGATCGCAGCGGCGGAAAGCAGAGCAGAGGCACTGCAGGCGGAATATGAAAGCCCGGAGAATCAGTCCCGCTACGGGAAGCTGACGGAGCTGGCCGATGAGATCGCAGAGGCGGAAGCAGCCCTGCTGCGGAAAATGGAGGAGTGGGATCGTATTTCGGAGGAATTAGCACGGTATGCCGGGGATTGATAAGGTTCGTCTGGATCGTTCTTATCAGCAATATCAGCAGCACACACCGGTAAGGCGCGCGGAGGGGGCAAAACCGCAGTTCCCTTTTGATCCGGATGAAAAAGGCGTGATCTATGAGCCCACCGGATCGAAAGAAAAAGCTGCGGCAAAGGAGGCTTCCGGAGCAAAGGAAGCGGATCCCGCAAAGCCGGCAGCGACGAAGGAAGCTTCCGCCCTGACGGAGGTGACCGGAGCGAAGGAGACCGCCGGGGCGAAGGAAATGACCGGGGCGAAGGAGACCGCCGGGGTACAGGAGCCTGCGGGAAACAGCCTTACGGACTGGATCTTTGGCCTGGGCACCCGGTTTCTGCGTTTCCTGCGGGGGCTTTGGGATGTGGTCTGGAACGGACCGGAGAAAGCCGAAACAAAGCACACCGGGGAAGAGGGTACGGAAGCCGCATCCGCTGAACAGAGCAGTCCGGTGGCCGATCTTCAGCAGCTTGCGGAGGAAAAGCGTGCGGAAACCCTCCAGCAGATTATCGCGGATCACGATATGGAGCAGCTGGTGCAGTTTGTGACGGAGGGCGGGACGAAGAAACCGGCGCGCTCCACCGACCTTCTTACGATCTACAACCGCTACGGACGCGTCAATACCATTGACCCTTCGGATCGCAAAAAGATATTGGAAGGTAATTTCAATGACATCAAACTATAAGCTCATCATCGCCTATGACGGAACCCGGTATTTCGGATGGGAGCATCAGCCGGACCGGGAGACGATTCAGGGGAAGCTCGAACATGTGCTGGCAAGGATGTGCGGTGTGGATACCGTGGATGTCATCGGTGCGGGACGGACAGACGCAGGGGTACATGCCCGGGCCATGGCTGCCCATGTCAGGCTGGACACGGCCATGACAACCGGCGAGATCAGAGACTATCTGAACCGGTATCTGCCGGAGGACATCGCGGTGCGGGAGGTAAAGAGAGCCGGGGACCGGTTTCATGCCAGATATAACGCCCTCGGCAAGACTTACCGCTACACGGTTTATGCAGGGAACTCCAAGCCGGTATTTGACCGGAAGTATATGACGGTGGTGGATTTTTCGCCGGATGTGGATGCCATGCGATCAGCCGCCGCCTATCTGATTGGGAAGCATGACTTCAAAAGCTTTTGCGGGAACGGGCGCATGAAAAAGCCCACGGTACGTATCGTGGATCAGATCGAGATCCGCAGGCAAAAAGACACCCTGACCTTTACGGTGCATGGAAACGGGTTTTTGCAGAATATGGTGAGGATTCTCGTGGGCACGCTGCTGGAGGTCGGCAGGGGCGCATATCCCCCGGAGCATGTGGCAGAGATCCTGGAGGCAAAGGACAGGCGCATGGCGGGTCCGACAGCACCGGCCGGCGGGCTTTGCCTTATCAAGGTGGATTATGATTAAGGAACTGTAGCAGAATTATGCAGGGAGAGGGAACATGAACAAGGTCTGTATTGTCGGGGTCGCGGGGGGAACCGCATCCGGAAAAACCACCATCGTAAACCAGATCGCCGAGTATTTCGGCAAGGATATTGTGGTGATCAGCCATGACAGCTATTACAAGGCACATGATGAGATGAGCTATGAAGAACGGAGCCATCTCAATTATGACCATCCGGACTCCTTTGAATCCGAACGGATGGCCAATGACATCCGGGATCTCATCAAGGGGCATACCATCGAGGTGCCGGTTTACGATTATACCATCCATAACCGGTCCGACCGGACCATCACCGTGGTGCCAAAACCGGTGATCATCATCGAAGGGATTCTGGTACTGGAAAACAAGGAGCTGCGGGATCTGATGGACGCGAAGATCTATGTGGACACGGATGCGGACGAGCGCCTGATGCGACGGATCCGAAGAGACATGGCGGAGCGTGCCCGGAGCATTGAATCCATCATGGGGCAGTATGCCGCCACCGTCAAGCCCATGCATGAAGAGTTTGTGGAACCATCCAAAAAATATGCCGATATCATCATCCCCAGAGGGGGCGGCAACGAGACCGGCATCGGCATGCTGATGGAGTATCTGAAACACCTGATCGCACAGGGAAAAGAAATGTAGACGCGTGAAATCCGAGCTGGCAATTTTTGCGCCATCGGGTATAATAGTATCAGTAGAAAGCCATGAGGGAGGGCGAAAAATGAGAGTTTACATTGATGACACCATCGTTTTGGTCAAAAGCGCACAGTTTCTGGATGATTGCGTCTGCCTGATTCCGGCGGACGTCAATTCCTATCTGTTTAAGGTCGTCTATGACAAGAAACATACAAAGGAATCCATCTCCAAAGCGCTGCTGGAGGACGGATATCTTGTCGTAGACTGGACAGAAGCGGAAAAAGAATGGATGTAATGTTCTGAGCGCAAATTCCGCCGGGGGGCGGAATGGAATCAGGGAAAGAGTGTGTGCGGCGTTTTCCAAAGCCCTTTTTGGGAGCTTGCGGGCACGCTCTTTCTTCTTTTTTTCCGGAACCGGATCCCGGGTGCTTCTCATCGGCGGATCCCGGGTGTTTCTAAAGGAGGATCAATCGAATGAATGTGTTGGCAGGACTGGAGCCGCAGGCGGTTTTTTCTTATTTTGAGGAGATCAGCCGGATCCCGCGGCCCTCTTATCATGAAAAGCAGATCAGTGACTATCTGGTGGCGTTTGCAAAGGAGCATGGTCTGGAGTACTACAGAGATGACCTTTGGAATGTGATCATGATCAAGGAAGCCACCCGGGGCTACGAGAACGAGGAGCCCGTGATTCTGCAGGGGCATATGGACATGGTCTGCGAGAAGGAAGAGGATTGTGACATCGATTTTGAAAAAGACGGACTGCGCCTGCTGGTGGACGGAGACCTGATTTCTGCCGAGGGCACCACCCTTGGCGGCGATGACGGCGTCGCTGTCGCCTTCATCCTTGCCCTGTTTTCGGATGAAACCCTGGAGCATCCGCGGCTGGAGGCGGTATTTACGGCTTCCGAGGAAGTAGGCATGGAGGGAGCAAAGGGCATCGATCTTTCCATGCTGAGGGGACATAAGCTTTTGAACCTGGATACGGAGGACGAAGGGGTGCTCTTAAGCTCCTGCGCAGGTGGCAGTACGGGGACCCTGGAGCTGGCGGTGAAACGGGAGGAAGCCGGAACGCAGGATTCCTGTTACGGGATCGAGATTTCCGGACTTCTGGGGGGACATTCCGGCGGCGAGATCCATAAGGAACGGGCAAACGCCAATCTTTTGATGGGGAGGCTCTTCCTCATGATGCAGGAGACATTTGATTTCCGCATCACAGCGCTGTCCGGCGGCACAAAGCAAAATGCCATTCCCCGTCAGACAACTGCAAAAATTCTTGTGAAGGGAAAAAACAGTGCAGACTTTCCGTCATTTGTAAAGAAAGTGGAAGAAACTGTCAGAAAAGAATACGCAATCACGGATCCCGATATCAACATAACTGTCAGAGAGGCGTCTGTGACGCCGGGAGAAAAAGCGGCAGACGCCGATTCCACGAAACGGATCACGGGACTTTTGAATGCACTTCCATGCGGTATACAGAGCATGAGCCATACGATTGAGGGACTTGTTAAAACATCATTAAATTTAGGGATCCTGGATCTGGAGCCGGAAAAACTGCAGCTGGTGTATGCGATCCGCAGCTCCGTCGGCAGCGAGTGCAGATTTCTGGAGCAAAGGCTTTTGACGGTGACGAAGGCCTTTGGCGGAGAAGGAACCATCACTGCCGTTTATCCTGCCTGGGAGTTTCAGGTGGATTCTCCCTTCCGGGAGGATGCGGTCGCGGTTTATGAACGCATGTACGGGAAGAAGCCAAAGATTGAAGCGATCCATGCCGGCGTGGAGTGCGGGATTCTGGCCGGCAAGATCAGCGGGCTGGACGGGATCTCCATCGGACCCGATGTACAGGATATTCATACCACGGAGGAACGGCTTTCCATCTCATCCACCGGCCGTGTTTATGAGTATGTCAAGGAGCTGCTGGGATGCAGGCATCAGGGACCGGGTTGATGGACACATAAATGGCATGGAAAACATATCATGTATAAAATGCATTTACAAGGATTCATAGTCAGAAACAAAGGAGTGAGAAGATACCATCATGGAAAACCAGAAAATCGGCACCAAATGTGTACAGGCCGGCTATCGGCCGGGAAACGGGGAACCGCGTGAGATTCCCATCATTCAGTCGACAACCTTTAAATATGATACCAGCGAGGACATGGGGAAGCTCTTTGATCTGGAAGAGGAGGGCTATTTTTATACCCGGCTCCAAAACCCCACCAATGACCTGGTGGCGGCAAAGATCACGGCGCTGGAGGGCGGAACCGCCGGGATGCTCACAAGCTCCGGGCAGGCAGCGAATTTTTTCGCGCTGTTTAATATCTGTGAGACGGGGTCGCATATCGTCGCTTCCTCTTCCATCTATGGCGGCACCTTTAACCTGATGTCGGTGACCATGAAGAAGATGGGGATTGAGACCACCTTTGTCTCGCCGGATTGTACGGAGGAGGAGCTGGACCGGGCTTTTCGCGGGAATACGAGAGCCGTATTCGGAGAGAGCATCGCAAATCCCGCACTGACGGTGCTGGATATCGAGAAATTCGCGAAAGCCGCTCATGCCCACGGTGTTCCCCTGATTGTGGACAATACCTTCCCCACACCGGTGCATTGCCGTCCCATCGAATGGGGGGCGGATATTGTCACCCATTCCACCACGAAATACATGGATGGACACGGCGTTGCCGTGGGAGGCGCGGTGGTGGACTCCGGGAAATTTGACTGGACGAGTCATGCCGAAAAGTTTCCGGGGCTCACCACGCCGGATGAATCCTATCATGGGATCGTATACGCAGAGAAATTCGGACAGGGGGGTGCCTTTATCACAAAATGTACCGCCCAGCTGATGAGGGATCTGGGATGTATCCAGTCCCCGCAGCATGCCTTTTATCTGAATCTGGGGCTGGAGTCCCTGCATGTGCGCATGAAGCGGCATGCCGAGAACGGCCTTGCCGTGGCGGCATTTCTGGATAAGCACCCACAGGTGAAGCACGTGAGTTTCCCGGGGCTGCCGGGGGATCCCTACCATGCCCTTGCTGAAAAGTACATGCCGGAGGGCACCTGCGGCGTGGTTTCCTTTGAACTGGAAGGCGGCAGGAAGGCGGCGGAGACCTTTATGGGACGGCTGAAGCTGGCAGCCATCGAAACGCATGTGGCGGACGCCCGGACGTGCTGTCTGAATCCCGCCACCAGTACACACAGGCAGATGACGGATGAGCAGCTTGCAGCGGCCGGGATTCCGGCCGGATTGATCAGGATCTCCTGCGGTCTGGAGGATAAGGAGGATCTGATCGCGGATCTGTCCCAGGCGTTTTCGTAAGACCAAAGACAAAGATGCCGGGGGATGAAAGGCAGGAGCACTTCCCCCGGTATACAGGGAAAGCTTTGAGGTGACATACTATGTATCAGGTAGGTTCCGGCGCGGCAGAGGAGTTTTTGCAGGACGAAGAGATCGTAAAAACCCTCCAATATGCCGGGGAAAACAAAGACAATCAGGCACTGATCACGGAGATCCTTGCGAAAGCACGGGAGGAAAAGGGACTTGACCACAGGGAAGCATCCGTGCTTCTTGCATGTACGATCCCGGAGAAGAACCGGGAGATTTTTACCCTGGCCAAAAAGATCAAACAGGATTTTTACGGAAACCGCATCGTGCTGTTTGCCCCCCTTTATCTGTCCAATTACTGCATCAACGGATGCACGTATTGTCCTTATCACAGCAAAAACAAAACCATCCCGCGGCGCAAGCTGTCCCAGGAGGAAATCAGGCAGGAGGTGATCGCCCTGCAGGATATGGGGCATAAGCGGCTGGCCATCGAGGCGGGAGAGGATCCCAAAAACAATCCCATCGAATATATCCTGGAAAGCATTCAGACGATTTACGACGTCAGGCATAGGAACGGCGCGATCCGCCGCGTAAATGTCAACATCGCGGCCACGACGGAGGAAAACTACCGGAAACTTCATGACGCCGGCATCGGCACCTACATTCTGTTTCAGGAGACCTACCATGCGGCCTCCTACCGCAAGCTCCATCCCACGGGACCGAAAAGTGACTACGCTTACCATACCGAGGCAATGGACCGTGCCATGGCGGGGGGCATTGATGACGTGGGGCTGGGAGTCCTGTTCGGTCTGGAAAAATACCGGTATGAGTTTGCCGGACTCCTGATGCATGCGGAGCATCTGGAGGCGGTTTACGGGGTCGGGCCCCATACCATTTCCGTTCCGCGGGTATGCCCTGCGGATGACATTGATGTGGGGGCTTTTTCCGATGCCATTGATGATGAAACCTTTGCGAAGCTTGTGGCCTGCATCCGGATTGCGGTGCCTTACACCGGCATGATCGTGTCCACCAGAGAATCCCAGGTTTCCAGAGAAAGGGTGCTGGAGCTTGGAATCTCCCAGATTTCCGGGGGATCCCGCACCTCCGTCGGCGGCTATACCGAGGAGGAGCGGCCGGAGGACACGGCGCAGTTTGAAGTGTCGGATACACGGTCTCTGGATGAGGTGGTGCGATGGCTGATGGAAAAGGACTATGTGCCCTCTTTTTGCACGGCATGCTACCGGGAGGGCCGCACGGGAGACCGGTTTATGGCGCTTTGCAAGGCAAAGCAGATCCAGAACTGCTGTCTGCCGAATGCGCTGCTGACACTGGAGGAGTATCTTTCGGACTATGCGTCGGAGGATACAAAGAAGATCGGAGAGGCACTGATCGAGCGCAATTTTGCAGACATCACAAATCCCAAAGTGCTTGCAAAGGTGAAGGATGAGCTCTCTCAGATCAGAAACGGGGAGGGGCGGGATTTCCGCTTCTAAGGAACTGATGATGCAGAAAAAAGTGATCAAATCCATATGCGCCGGGTTGACAGCGGCAGTGCTTGCCCTTTCTTTCACATCCTGTTCCCTTCTTGATATCCTGTTGAAGGAGGAAGGCTCCGGGGAGGAGGCAGGGCAAACCCAGGGGGAGATCCCGGAAAGCGCAGAGACGGCCGGAGGGATCAATCTTCCCCACCCGGGTACGGGCGCCAAATCCGCGACAGTAATGGTCTATATGAACGGATCCGATCTGGAAAGCGACAACGGCTGTGCCACGGACGATATTACCGAGATGCTTTCCTCCGGGGTCGGGGAGAATGCCAATGTCATCATCCAGACCATGGGGACAAAAAAGTGGCACAACAATCTGGTTTCTGCCGACACGGCACAGACATGGGAAATCCGGGATCATGATCTGATTCTGGTGCGGGATGACCTGGGACAGCTGGACTGTACCAGTGAAGAGACCCTGTCCGAGTTTATCGGGTTTTGCGGGGAAAAGTATCCGGCGGACCGGTATCTTTTTATTTTCTGGGATCACGGCGGCGGACCCGTTTACGGCTTCGGCTATGACGAATGGCAGGGGGAGGAAGCAAGTCTGACCATCGACAGGATTGTGGATGCCTTTGCGGAACACCCTGCTCTTCATTTTGACCTGATCGGGATGGACTGCTGTATTATGGCCGGGGTGGAAACCTGCTACGCCCTTTCGTCTTTCTGCGACTATGCCGTCCTGTCGGAGGATTTTGAGTCCTCCCTCGGCTGGGACTATACGGAATGGATGGGGATGCTGGAAAAGGATCCGGGGATCTCCACGCCGGTGCTGGGGAAGGCCATTATCGACAAGCTGATCCAGGCAAATGAGCTGAGTGAATACGGGGACTCCTCCTGCGTCGGACTCTTTAAGCTGTCGGCGGCCCGGCAGCTCCTTGCCGACTGGATTGCTTATGCCTATCAAAATGAAGAAGCGTTGTTGACGACCAACTTCAGCAAGAAGCATGTCGCAAAAAAGGGGGGCAGAAACGGGAGCCGCGCGGAATGGGGCGATGATGAGAGCAATGTGACACTGGAGGACTACTATATCAGCGACGTGCTGGCGATTGTGGAAAGCGTGGACAAGGAAAGTGACCTCGCCGCCAAACTGATACAGAGTCTGAAATCCTGCGTGACCTATTGCGGTCATACCACGGATAAGAACGAGCTGACAGGCATCGCGGTTTCCCTTCCTTACGGAGAGTACTTTTTTTACGAGCTGCTGCAGGACGTGTACGGGGCGATCGGCATTGATCAGGAGTACATCGAGTGGCTCTCGAATTTTGTCTCGGATGCGGATGCGGACAACTACTATGACTACGACAACTTCGAGAATTCCTGGGAAGGCTGGGACTGCGTCGAAGGAGAGGAGGGTGAGGTCTGCGAAGAGTCGGGAGATTGGACCTATGACTATGAGGACGGCCTCTGGTATCTGTTCGAAGACGGCGTGCTGTACTTCTACGACGAGGAAGCGGATGTGGAGGGCTACTACGACGAATATGAAGACCGGTACTACTACTATGAGGATTCGGCGGACGACTGGTACCCTTACGAGGAACCGGGAGACAGCGGGTACGGTTCCTATGAACCGGCGGATGACTGGGCCGGGTATGAGGAGATGGATGACGGCTGGTGGGGATACTGAGGCGGACACCTGCCTGAGGGGCGGAAGGTTCGGTTGAAAAAAACCGTCCGATGCTATAGAATGGAAACGAATCTTGCACACAAAACCGGGCTGTTGTGAGCCCGCAGATAAAGGAGTTTATAAGACTATGGGTAAAAAGCCAACCGTACTGATGATCCTGGACGGATACGGGATCAATGAAAAAACCGAGGGGAATGCCATTGCCATGGCAAAGAAACCCAACCTGGACAAGCTGATGAAAGAGAACCCCTGCGTAAAGGGCTATGCATCCGGACTTGCGGTGGGTCTGCCGGACGGGCAGATGGGCAACTCCGAGGTCGGTCATATGAATATGGGCGCGGGGCGTGTGGTCTATCAGGAGCTGACAAGGATCAGCAAAGAGATCACGGATGGAGACTTTTTCAAAAACCAGGTGCTGCTGGAGGGGATCGCCAGTGCGAAAAAGAACGATGCTGCCGTGCATATCTACGGGCTTCTGGGTCCTGGTGGTGTGCACAGCCATATCGAGCACCTCTTCGGATTGCTTGAGCTCATGAAGCGTGAGGAGCAGAAAAAGGTTTATATCCACTGCTTCCTGGACGGCCGTGATACGCCGCCCACTTCCGCCAGGGGCTTTATGGAGGAGCTGGTTGCGAAGATGCAGGAAATCGGTGTCGGTGAGATCGCATCCATCCACGGACGGTATTATGCGATGGATCGTGACAACCGGTGGGATCGGATCGAGAAGTCCTATCTGGCGCTGACAAAGGGGGAAGGGGTGCGTGCCACAGACCCCGTGGCAGCCGTGCAGGCTTCCTATGATGCCGACGTGACGGATGAATTCATGCTGCCCACCGTCATCGAAAAAGACGCTACACCCATTGGTCTCATTCAGGACCTGGATACCATTATTTTTTACAACTTCCGTCCCGACAGGGCGAGAGAGATCACAAAGACCTTCTGCCTGGACGAATTTGACGGGTTTGACCGCGGGCCGCGCAAGAAGGTGCATTACATCTGCTTCACGGATTATGATGTGACGATTCCGAACAAGGAGGTTGCTTTTAAGAAGGTGGAACTGAAAAACACCTTCGGTGAGTATCTCGCGGCACACGGCATGAAGCAGGCACGGATTGCGGAGACCGAGAAATACGCACATGTGACTTTCTTCTTCAACGGCGGCGTGGAGGAGCCGAATGAGGGCGAGGACCGGATCCTGGTGAAGTCCCCGAAGGTGGCCACCTATGACCTCCAGCCGGAGATGAGCGCTTATGAAGTATGCGACAGGCTTTGCGAGGCGATCCGTTCCCTGAAATACGATGTGATCATCATCAACTTTGCAAACCCGGATATGGTGGGGCATACCGGTGTGATTCCGGCAGCCGTAAAGGCCATCGAGGCAGTGGACGAGTGTGTGGGCAGGGCAATGGATGCGCTGCTGGAGGTGGATGGACAGATGTTCCTGTGCGCGGATCACGGCAACGCGGATCAGATGATCGATTATACCACAGGGCTTCCGCACACGGCGCATACCACGAATCCCGTGCCCTTTGTCCTGTTTCATTATGATCCGGCCTATACATTAAAGGAAGGCGGCCGGCTCAGTGATATCATTCCGACCATGATCGAGATGATGGGCATGGAGAAACCGGCGGAGATGACGGGAGAGTCTCTGCTGATCAGAAAATAAGATTTGTGCGGGAGGATAGGATGCAGGAATACAGGCCATTTAAGGAAGGAAAGGTAAGGGAGGTCTATGACCTTTCGGAAAGCCTTTTGATTGTTGCGACGGACCGGATCTCGGCCTTTGACGTGATTTTGAAAAACGATGTGCCGGACAAGGGAAAGATTCTGACACAGATGTCAAAGTTCTGGTTTACGTTTACGGCTGATGTGGTGAAAAACCACATGGAGTCCACGGAGACTGCAGATCTGCCGGCGTTTTTCCAAAACGACCGTTTTGAAGGTCGCAGCATGAAATGCAAAAAGCTTTCCATGCTGCCCATCGAATGTATTGTCCGGGGCTATATCACGGGAACAGGCTGGGCAAGCTATCAGGAGAGCGGCAAGGTCTGCGGCATCGCGCTGCCGGAGGGACTGCGGGAATCCGACAAGCTCCCGGAGCCGATCTACACACCGACGACGAAGGCGGAGCTGGGACTCCATGATGAACACATCACCTTTGATGAGAGTGTCACATTGCTGGAGAAGCAGTATCCCGGAAAGGGCGCGCAGTACGCGGAGCAGATCCGGGATCTGACCATCGCGCTTTACAAAAAGTGTGCGGATTACGCCAGAGAAAAGGGCATCATCATCGCGGACACCAAATTTGAATTCGGACTGGATGAAAACGGCGGGGTGGTGCTGGGAGACGAGATGCTGACCCCGGACAGCAGCCGGTTCTGGCCGGCGGCGTCCTACCAGCCGGGACAGGGACAGCCCTCCTTTGACAAACAGTTTGTACGGGATTATCTGAAAGCGCATCCGGAGGCGGACTACAGGCTTCCGGCAGACATCGTGGAGAAGACGGTTGCAAAATACCGTGAGGCATATCAGCTGCTGACCGGAAAGGCATTTGTTTCATGAGTGAACATCGCATCTTTGAAATGCCGGAGGAGTTTTCCGGTGCAGGAAAAGGATTTTTGTTTGAGGACAAGCCCCATGAGGAATGCGGCGTTTTCGGCATGTATGATTTTGACGGAAACGATGTGGCATCCTCCATCTATTACGGATTGTTTGCGCTGCAGCATCGCGGGCAGGAGAGTGCCGGGATCGCCGTCTCGAATACCGACGGACCGAAGCGTGCCGTAAAGGCGAGAAAGGACATGGGTCTTGTCAACGAGGTGTTTTCCCCGGATGACTTTGAGACCGTGCGGGGAGACCTTGGTGTGGGACATGTCCGTTATTCCACGGCCGGTTCCTCCACCATCGAAAACGCGCAGCCCCTCGTTTTGAATTATGTCAAGGGCACCCTGGCCCTTGCCCACAATGGAAACCTGATCAATGCGAATGAGCTTCGCAAGGATCTGGAGTATACCGGCGCGATCTTTCAGACGACCATTGACTCGGAAGTGATCGCCTATCATATCGCAAGGGAGCGCTTAAACTCCAAAACCGCGGAGGAAGCCGTGCGCCGTGCCTGCCAGAAACTGAAGGGGGCATATGCCCTTGTGGTGATGAGCCCCAGAAAGCTCATCGGCGCCAGAGATCCTTACGGGTTCAAGCCTCTGGTCATCGGGAAAAGGGATAATGCTTACATTCTGACCTCCGAGACCTGTGCGCTGGAGACCATCGATGCGGAGTTTGTCCGGGATGTCCTGCCGGGGGAGGTCGTGACCATCTCTCCGGAGGAGGGGATTACTTCGGACATGACCATGGCGATCCCGGCGGAGAAGCAGGCGCGCTGTGTCTTTGAATACATCTATTTTGCCAGACCGGATACCCGTTTTGACGGGGTGGGGGTCTATGAATCCCGGATCCGTGCGGGACGGTTTCTGGCCATGGATTCCCCGGTGGAGGCGGATCTGGTGGTGGGTGTGCCGGAGTCCGGCAACGCCGCTGCCATGGGCTATGCCATGGAATCCGGGATACCCTACGGGACGGCTTTCATCAAAAACACATATGTGGGCAGAACCTTTATCAAGCCCAAACAGTCCAGCCGGGAATCCAGCGTGCGCGTGAAGCTGAATGTGCTGCGGGAGTCCGTGGAGGGCAAGCGTGTGATCATGATTGATGATTCCATTGTCCGGGGGACGACGTCGGACCGGATTGTCCGCATGCTCCGGGATGCGGGAGCGACGGAGGTGCATGTCAGGGTCGGCGCACCGCCCTTTTTATGGCAATGTTACTTCGGGACGGACATTCCGGCCAGAGAGCAGCTCATCGCATACAACCGTTCCGTGGAGGAGATCCGGAAGATCATCGGTGCGGACAGTCTCGGCTATCTGCGGGTGGAGCGCCTTTCCGAAATGGTCTGCGGTGTGCCCATCTGTAACGGCTGCTTTACGGGTACCTATCCCATGGCCCCCCCGAAGGAGGATATCCGGGGCGAGTACGATGACAGGGATACGGATTTTACAAGAGGAGCCTGACTCCTTCCGGGAGCACGAAGTGACGGGAGCAGGCAGGAACGGATAAAACCACGGCAACAGACAGGGGTACAAAAGAGGGAACATACAATGGGAACAGACGGATATATCAGTCCGCTTTCAGAGCGGTATGCAAGCAGGGAAATGCAGCACATTTTTTCTCAGGACAAGAAGTTTCGGACCTGGCGAAAGCTGTGGATCGCTCTGGCGGAAACGGAAATGGAGCTGGGTCTTTCGAAGGACGGGGAGCCGGTTATCACACAGGAGATGATCGACGAGCTGAAGGCACATCAGGATGATATTAATTATGATGTGGCGAAGGCAAGGGAAAAGGAAGTACGGCACGATGTGATGAGCCATGTGTATGCCTACGGGCAGCAGTGCCCGAAGGCTGCGGGGATCATTCACCTCGGCGCGACGAGCTGTTATGTGGGGGACAACACGGACATCATCCTGATGAAGGAAGCACTGGATCTGGTGCATAAAAAACTCATCAACGTGATTGCTTCCCTTGCTGATTTCGCGGAGAAATACAAGGATCTGCCGACCTTATCGTTTACGCATTTTCAGCCGGCACAGCCCACCACGGTGGGGAAGCGCGCGACGCTTTGGCTGCAGGAATTTCTCATGGATCTTGCCGACCTGGAATATGTCCGGGGCTCCTTAAAGCTGCTGGGGTCAAAGGGCACCACGGGAACCCAGGCGTCCTTTCAGGAGCTTTTTAACGGGGATCAGGAGACCATCGACAGGATTGATCCCATGATCGCAAAAAAGATGGGGTTTGCATCCTGCTATCCGGTGTCGGGACAGACCTATTCCCGCAAGGTGGATACGCGGGTGGTCAATGTGCTCTCGGGGATCGCTGCGAGCGCAACGAAGATGAGCAATGATATCAGGCTTCTGCAGCATCTGAAAGAGGTGGAGGAGCCCTTTGAGAAAAACCAGATCGGCTCATCGGCCATGGCCTACAAGAGGAATCCGATGCGGAGCGAGCGGATCGCGTCCCTCGCCCGTTACGTGATGGTGGATGCACTGAATCCGGCGATTACCTCTGCCGTGCAGTGGTTTGAACGTACCCTGGATGACTCCGCCAACAAGCGGCTTTCCGTGGCAGAGGGCTTCCTTGCGACGGACGGGATCCTGGATCTTTGTATCAATGTAACCTCCGGCCTTGTGGTCTATGAGAAGGTGATCACGAAGCACCTGCTTGCGGAGCTGCCCTTCATGGCGACGGAGAACATCATGATGGATGCGGTGAAGGAAGGCGGGAACCGCCAGGATCTGCACGAGGAGATCCGGACCCTCAGCATGGAAGCAGGCATGAACGTGAAGAAAGAGGGAAAGGAAAATAACCTTCTGGAGCTGATTGCGGCGAGACCGGTGTTCAAAAAAACACTGGAGGAACTGCTGGAGGTGATGGATCCCGCACGGTATGTGGGAAGAGCGCCCCTGCAGGTGGAGCAGTTCTTAAAGAATGATGTACGCCCTGTATTGGAGGCAAACCGTGCAGAGCTCGGCGTCGAGGCTGAAATCAAGGTGTGACCCGGGGAATGGGAGGTAAGGACGGCTGCGGAGCAGACGGATCGGGAAGCGTGTTTCGGGGGAAAGAGACCATGGAGATTAACACAGACTGGTTTGAACACAGAATACGGATTACGGATAAGGACGGGAATGTGAAGACCGGGATCGGTGTCGTGGCCGAGGAGCCCATCAATGATGAGAAACCGGATTTTTCCAGGATACGTTTGAAATATGTGGGAGGCTCCACGGTTTATGAACCGGAAGACATCAAAAACGTGGAGATTCTGGAGTTCGAGAAATATGAGGATCTGAACAGAGTGGTTTCTCCCATCAGGAAGCTGCCGGAAAAATAGGATCTAAAAAGGAGGGCCATAAGCCCTCCTTTTCTGGTTGCACAGGCGCGTATGGGATTATTCCGGCTGAAGCCGGACGCGGGATTCGCAGCAAGCAGGGGATTGCATCCACCCTGCTCGATTGGATCGGTCATATCCCGGTATTAATGCCGGATCGTAATATTGACGCCTTCGATGCCGGCAACGGCTCCGTCAGCCGCCTCAGAACTGTCCTTATGAGCGATGAGCCATTTGTTTTTCATCCAGAGAAGCTTATCCTCGTCGTTCCTCGGTGCCGGTTTTTCCGGCAGAGCTGCATTCGTCCCCTCCGGCAGTCCGATGATGCAGCGGAAGCCGTCATCCGAAACAGCGCAGGGCGCATAATGCAGTGTCGTGCCGTAAAGCTCGACCACCGTCCCGGCCGGAGCAAAATAAGCCTTGACACAATCGGAGGGAATCACGTTTCCCCTGATCTCATAGGTCTTGGCAAGCAGCAGCACCAGATCCGTGCAGCAGCCGTCCACCTCGGTTCCTTTATGATACTCCAGAGCGTTCATCCCTGTGCCTCTCCCGTTGCAGAAGCCCAGCTGTACCGGCATGCCGCCGTAAAAGCCTTCGGACAGCTCTGTTGCCAGAGGAAGTGCCTGCAGATCGGGGTCACACGCCGTGTAGGTGTTGCCGGATGCGGGGATCTCTTTTGTCTCCATCACGCGGTAGGCATCTGTAAAGGAATAACCCTGTATGACCGTTCCATATTCTGAAAAAGAAGGATCCGTCAGCGGCAGGATCCGGATGCCGGGGTTTTTTGACTGCAGTTCTTCCAGTTTCATCGCACACCTCCTGAATCGTTATGAATCATGTTCCTATTTTTGTGAAAAATAAAATTTTTTTGAAAAATAAAATTTTTTTGATGTTAAGGTCAAAAGTCACATGCAGCAATGGCATTCACCACCGTTTCATCGTATCATAATACAGGAGACACTTCAAGAAAGAAGGGGCGTATGGAAGAGAACAAAAGGGATGCGGCGGTGCTGATCCCCCTGGTCGAAACAGAGAGAGGCCCGGAGATTGTACTGGAGAGGCGCGCGCTCCATTTAAAGCGTCAGCCCGGAGAGATCTGTCTGCCCGGGGGAGGGATTCTGAAAAAAAACGGGGCGTTTTTGGAACGCCCGGAGGAGACTGTCCTGCGGGAAACCATGGAGGAGCTTCTGGTCAGCCGTGAACAGATCGGACTCTTAAGGGCGCTGCCTGTACGAATGGGATCGGACGGGGCAGACATCTACCCCTTTGTAGCGACGCTGACGGCATATCAGGACACCTTTTCCAGGGAGGAAGTGGCAGAGGTGATCAGGATTCCGGCGGATTATTTCCGGAACACCGAGCCGGAGGCCTATGCGGTGGATCTCGTCACGGTGCCGCGGGAGGGGTTTCCCTATGAGCGGATCCCGGGCGGCAGGGACTATCCCTTCCAAAAAAAAGAGCGCCGGGTCTATTTTTATGACTATGAGGGAACCACGATCTGGGGGCTGACGGCAGGAATTCTGTATTGCTGGGGGAGACAGGGAACCTGAGGAGACAGGAGAATCGGGGAGCTTTTGGAACCCCGGAGGAAATCAAAAAGGGGTCTTCCGTTTCGGAAGATCCCCGTTGCTTTTAGTCGGAGCTGACAGCGCCTAAACCTTCTCCGGTAAAAACCCAACAGCCCCTGGTATATCAAGGAGAGACAACCCGTCTCTGACCTTACTGTAAATAAGTCTATTTGAAAACTGTGAAGAAATTGTGTCGTAAAAGTAAAGAGAATCTAAATTCTCCGGGGGGATCAAAAAGCCCCGCCGTATCCCCACAGGAGGAAGCAGATCAATCCCGCGACCTGCTACGCCGGCATCAGACTGCGGTCATCCACATAGTAATCCGCAGTGATCTTGCGGCTGTCATTGCCGTACTTCTGTACGATCTCGGGGAGGTTCTCATTCACGGCATCAAAGGTCAGTCCGTAATGCGCACACCACTCCACGGCACGATCCAGATACTCTCCGGCACGGCAGGTCCAGAGGATCAGATGATGCCCCTGCTCTTTTAACCGCAGGGCATAAGAGATGGTCGCGGCCCGCGGGGAGCCGATTTCCGGATAGCAATCCTCACATAAGGTTCCGTCAAAATCAAAGGCATAAATCTGTGCATTCATATAACAAACCCCACCGATTCAGTCATTGTTTCAAAAGATAAAACTAGAGTAAACAAAATCGAACATTTGTTCTGTTTTTATCCTAACATGGGAGATGAAAAAATGCAAGGGGTAATCTCAGAAAAATAAAATAGGCAGCGGGCGGGAAGCTGAAAATGCACCTTGACATCCTTCTTTTCCTTTTCGTACAATGGATAAAGCACAGTAACATGGAACATGCATGACACATAGAGTAAAGGAGGAATCCCTATGGAACCGATCACAATTACAGAAGACAACTTTGAGCAGGAAGTATTACAATCCGACATCCCGGTACTGGTTGACATCTGGGCTTCCTGGTGCGGTCCCTGCAAGATGCTCTCGCCCATCGTAGACGAGATCGCAAAGGATGCAGAGGGCTTTAAGGTAGGCAAGATCAACGCGGATGACGAGGGAGCACTGGCCGCTAAATTCGGTGTTTCTTCCATCCCGACTCTGCTGGTTTTCAAAGGCGGAGAAGTAGTCAATCAGTCCGTCGGCTTTATCCCGAAGGAAAAAGTGCTGGCGCTTATTCCGCAGTAACCGGGCACAGGAGGACTGACTTATGGTTGACATCATAATTGTCGGCGCCGGTACCGCAGGCCTCTCCGCGGCCATCTACGGTGTACGCGCCGGGAAAAGCGTTCTGGTGCTGGAGGCAAATACCTACGGCGGACAGATCATCAACACCCCGGAGATCGAAAACTATCCGGGCATCAAAAACACCTCCGGCTTCGAGTTTGCGACGGCCCTGTATGAGCAGGCGACCGGACTGGGCGCGAGGGTGGAATTCGAAGAGGTGCGTTCCATCGAAGACCATGGAAACGTCAAGCAGGTGATTACCGGAAAAGAGACCTACGAAGCACGCGCGGTGATCCTTGCCGCCGGTGCCAAAAACAGGCATCTGGGACTTCCCCATGAAGAGGAGTGGCTCGGGAAGGGCATTTCCTATTGTGCGACCTGTGACGGCGCTTTCTTCAAAGGAAAAACCACGGCCGTGATGGGAGGCGGCAACACCGCCCTGGAGGACGCGCTGTTTTTGTCCAACTATTGCAGCAAGGTCTATCTCATTCACCGCCGCGACCAGTTTCGCGGGGACAGCAAATCTGTTGCACTGCTGGAAGAAAAAGAAAATGTGGAGTTTGTTCTGAATGCCACGATCCAGAATCTCATCGGAACGGATCACGTGGAGGGAGTGGAAGTGGCGGATAAGCTCACCGGAGAGCAGCGTTCCATTCCGGTGGACGGACTGTTTATCGCCATCGGGCAGACCCCGCAGAATCAGCTCTTTTCCGACCTTGTCGCGCTGGATGAGAGCGGGTACATTATTGCAGGAGAGGACTGCAAGACCAGTACGGCCGGCATCTTTGCCGCAGGGGACGGCCGGACGAAAACCGTCCGCCAGTTGACAACGGCTGCCTCTGACGGCGCGGTTGCGGCGCTGGCAGCCTGCGCCTATTGCGACAGCCTCTCCGCATAAGCAATACCCTCGAAAAACATAACCCTATCTGAAAAACTGCCGCACCTTCGCTGTGCGGCAGTTTTACGTGGCTGGTTACCCGGACGATTGCCCGCCGCCCCCGGCATGTCCGCCCCCTCCGGGAGCCCGGCGGGGGGGCTACGGGTTTGCTTCTATAAGAGGCACTCCATTGTCACCTTCTGCGGAAGGAGCCCCATTTTTTCGTAGAACTGCATGGCACCGGGATTGCAGCACCACACGTTCAGGGTCAGATTGTAAAAACCGTTCTCTTTGGCGTAGGCATGTACCGCCTCATAGAGCAGTGCACCGATTCCCCGGCCGCGCGCCGCTTCGTCCACACAGATGTCATCGATGTAGAGGGTCCGCACGTCGGTGAGCACCCGGTCGTTTTTTACCTGCTTCCACATGCAGAACGCATGTCCCAGCACCTGTTCCTTTTCGTCTACACAGACAAACACCGGCGTTTCCTCCTGCCCGATGATCTTGCGCAGGTCTTCTTCGCCGTATTTCGTGGCAGGGCCCATGAAAAGATCCGGACGTCCCCTGTGATGTACCAGATCCACCTGCAAAAGCAGATCCAGGATTCTGTCGATGTCCTGTTTTGTCGCTCTTCTGATCCGATTCATGGCATCCTCCCCGGGTGAATATGTTTTTTCCATCATAAAGTGTTTTCTTCATCCCCGCAAGACGGACCTGTCTGCCGGGAAACCGGGAGGCCTCCGCAAATGATTGTATCAGCGGTGAATTGGCGGTATAATGCACGTATCATCACGGATGATCCTATTCATTACAGGGACAAAAAGGTAATTAAAAATGAAAAAACGAATCCTTCGGATTCTGCTGGTGGCAGCGGGGGGCTTGGTTCTGGCGGGGCTGATTCTGCTGATGGCGCCGGAACGGAAGCAACCTTCAGGACGGCCGGAAACGGCAGGGCAGGATCCGGTCGTTTCGGAAAACAATCAGGGGACAGAGGAGCGGCAGGAAGAAAAAGGGAGAAAGGAAGACTCTGCAGGGATCACTTTTAAGGCGCAGGGGTCTTACTTTACGATATGTGACGGGGAAAAGGAAACGCCGATTTACCTGAACGGTGTCAATATCGGGACGGGAGTTCCGGGGCATTTCCCCGGGGAGCTTGCGATCGATCAGGACACCTATTTCCGCTGGTTCCGGGAGATCAGCGACCTTGGCTGCAACTGTATCCGGGTCTATACCACCATGATGCCTGCCTTCTATGAGGCGTTGTATGCTTACAACCAAACAGCAGAGAAACCGCTGTATCTTCTGATGGGGGTCTGGTATGACGAACAGGAGATCGAAAGGAGTCAGGATGGGTTTCAGGTGCTGGAGTATGCGGTTTCGGAAGCAAAGGAGCAGATCGACATCATCCACGGGGACTGCCAGATCAGGGAACGCCCGGGAAGAGCATACGGCATTTATTCAGTAGATGTCTCCCCCTATGTGATGGGCTGGATTCTCGGCATCGAATCGGATGCGCTGTTTGTGGGGGGCACCAACGAACAGCATCCGGATATTACCTGTTACAAAGGGGAGTACCTTTCCATGAAGGAAGAGGGAACCGCCTTTGATGCCTTTCTCTGTGAGCTCGGAGACCGTACCATCGCCTATGAAATGGAACGTTACGGGACGCAGCGGCCGGTAGCCTTCGCAAACTGGCCGACGGCGGATGACCTGGAGCACCCGGAGGATCCGGCACGCGCAAAAGAGGATGCCGTGACCATCAATATGGAGCGCTTCCAACCGGAGGGAGACTTTACGGCGGGGCTGTTTGCGTCCTACCATATTTATCCCTACTATCCGGAATTCATGTCCGTGCAGACTTCTTACCGGGAGTACCGAACTGCCGGGGGAGAACCGGATCCGTATGAGGCATATCTGAAGGAGCTGCGTTCGATCCACAGGATGCCGGTGCTGGTGGCGGAGTTCGGGGTTCCCGCTTCCAGAGGCTGTACCCACACGAACAGCATTACCGGTTTTAATCAGGGGCATCTTACGGAACAGGAGCAGGGGGAGATGCTCGCAAAGATGGCGGAGACGATCTTTCGAAACGGCTATTGCGGCGGTCTCATTTTTACCTGGCAGGACGAATGGTTCAAGCGGACCTGGAACACCATGGATTACACCGATCCGGACCGGCGGGCGTTCTGGAGCGATATGCAGACCAGTGAGCAAAACTTCGGGCTGATTTCCTTTGATCCGGGACTGTCCCGTATGCAGGTTCTGGTGGACGGCGACTTTGAGGACTGGGAGGGCATCTCTCCCCTGGTCGAGATGGAAGGGATGCGGCTTTACGCACAGCAGGATCCCCGGTATCTGTATCTTTGCGTGGCAGGGGAGAATTTCCGGCCGGAGGAGGAGACGGTGCTGATTCCGGTGGATGTCACGCCGGCTTCCGGGGCAGATCAATATGAAACGTATGCACTGGATCATGGGGCAGATTTTATGATTTTGCTTTCCGGAAGGTCGGACAGCCGTGTGCTGACACAGAGCTATTACGACAGGTATGCATTTCTCTACACCGCTTACGACAGGGAGTTTCAGGATCTTCCGGTTCCGGCGAGGGACAGTACGGATTTTCGTCCGATCTACCTGATGCTGAACAGGGAGCTGATATTTCCGGACGGGAGTGTACGGGAAACAGAGAAGATGGATACAGGGCTTCTGCGCTACGGCAACGGGGATCCCGCTTCGGAAGACTATGATTCCCTGGCGGACTTCTGCTACGGGGAAGGGTTTGCGGAAATGCGGATCCCGTGGTCTCTGCTCAGCTTCCGGGATCCCAGTACAAAGGAAGTGGAGGCGGATTTCTGGGAAAACGGGGAGCTGTCCGGGATCACGGTACCGGAGATTTACCTCGGTCTGTGCCGGGACAGCGTCTCTGCACCGATGCAATCCTTTTCCTGGGAGGACTGGAATCAGCCCCTGACCCACGAGCGAAAAAAGCAGTCCTATGACATCATGAAGGCATGCTTTGAAAAGCTGCATCTGTGAGGGAACGCGTATGCACCGGACCGCGAAAAAATAGGACTAAGATACCATTGAACCCGGTGAAAAATGAGCGTATAGTATAGTAAAATGTGGGTGTTGATATGGGAAATGAGCAGGCAGCGGTGATCAACGGGTGTTCCCGGAAGTATTACCGCTTAAAATATCGTCTTACGATCCGGCACAGTGCGGATAACAACAGGGATCATGAGCACAGCCATGTTCTTGAGATCGAAGCGTATACCTTTCCCATGATGGAGAATTTTCAGGAATTCAACAACATTGAGAAGCATGTGGATGACTGCCTGTCCCGGTTCCAGAATCAATACCTGAATGATCTCCCCGAGTTTCAGGGGGACGCGAGCCTGGAGAATACCGGAGAAGTGCTTTTTCCCCTCCTCAGGGCTGAGCTGAAGCGAAACAACTGGAATCTCCGCAGGTTCGAGATCAGCGAGACGCCCCTCCGGGTTTATATTATTACACAGGATTCATTCCAAAGGAGATGCTTATGAAAGTGAAGAAACTGATTGGAATCGTAGCAGGCGCAGCCCTGACGATGTCCACGGTGTTCGGTTCGGCGATGCCTGTCTTCGCAGACGTTGCAGAGACCCCTGCCGTAGAGACACCGGAGCAGTCTGTTACACCGGAAGAGCAGACCGTGGAACAGCCCGCAGCAGACGCTGCCAGTGCCGCCGTTGAGACACCGGCGGTACCGGCAGATGCTGCGGCTTTAACGGACGGAGCGGCACAGACGGATGGAGCGGCACCGGCAGATATTACGGCACCAGCAGAAGCACCGCAACAGGAGATAATACCGGAGACGCCTGCGGAGCCTGCTTCGGAGGAGACCCCGCAGGAAGCGGAGGGGTCAGTACCCCAGGACGGAGAACAGGCGGCGCAGCAGTCTACAGCAGAGCCGGCTTCGACGGATACATCCGGGGATACGGCTGACTCATCCACAGGGGAGACCGGACTGAGCGCATCTATGCTGGCGCCTCTTTCTGATGATGAGGGACAGGCCGGGATTTCGGCGGCTTCCCTGGAAGAGTCGGAAGCGGCACCGGCTGCAGAACCTGCTTTCACCGGGATCGAGATCAACGGTGATTTCGCACAGTGGGACAGCGTGGAGAAGACGGCCGTGGATGATACCAATGTGAAGAGCATGGCCATGGTCTTTGATAAGGATGTCTACATCTATATAGAAGGTCAGAATGTAGACTGGGGTACGAATGATATCGCCACCGGCGCAGGGGTTCACAATGACGGGATGTTCGTTCTGACGACGGATACGGGGCGTCAGCTGGTGTTCTACCTGAAGGCGGACAAAAACTACGTGACGGATCGTGCGGGCAATGAGATCGAGGGCTCGGAGGTCTACTACGACAACGGGACCCATCAGTTCGAGGTGAAGATCCCCTCCACGGCACTCAAGCAGTACAAGGAGTCCATTTCTCTCGGCTACTATCTGGATCCGGAAATCGATGAAAACGGCAATGTGGTGCTGGATCAGGACGGCAATCAGGTGCAGCGCCAGATCATCAGCAATGTGGCGGATCTTTCCCAGAGCGGGCTCGGTACGACGCCGAATGAGATTACCCTGGACGGCAGCTTCGGTGACTGGGATACCTACAATCACCAGCTGATCGAATATTCCACACATGCTGCGGACGCGGAGGGTGCCATGTATGCCGACGGCGACAGCCTGATGATGCATGTACAGACCTACAAGGCAAGCGGCCGTGATCAGATCAACAACTTCTATCAGGACATTGCCCTTTGCTTTAACCGGGATACGGATGCCAACCACATGATCAACATGAAGATGCTTTCCGTGGATCAGAACGGCAACATCTCCTATCCCTCCTGGCAGGATCTTTATCAGACGCAGCCGGGTACCTATGAGTATTATCTCTACGATCTGAACGGCTGGGGACTGAACGGCAAGAATATCAACAACCCCACCACCTTCTCCGATCAGTGGAATCCGAAGCATGACTGGATCTACGGCAAGATCATCGTCAAGGTGACCCCCATCGGCACGGAGATGGAAGTAAAGCTGGATATGAATGAGCTGGCAGACCGGATGTCCACCAAGCT
Organism: Lachnospiraceae bacterium; assembly: GCA_045661345.1. Lineage (GTDB taxonomy): Bacteria > Bacillota > Clostridia > Lachnospirales > Lachnospiraceae > RUG12461. Next base: position 45,424 of record JAZRFM010000036.1, on the reverse strand, counting down.
GGGGCGGACAGTCAATACGCAGGATCTGAAATACATTCAGGCCAAGTTTGTCAATATCGGTGATCAATGGATCTCCTGCGCAGGTACCTCCACGGGACCGATCCCCGGTATCCTGATGGGAGCAGGCATCGCAGTTCTAGCGGCATGGGGCTACAAGAAGAAAGAGAAAGGCGAGGTTTCAGCACAGGGATAAAGACATGCTGGTATCGGTCATTGTTACAATTGTATTAGTTCTGGTATGGCTGTATGTCCTGCATCTTCTGACGAAGAGTCAATTATCGTTCTGGCGTTTCCTGATAGGGAGCGCCGGAACGTTTGTTTTCGGTATGGTATGGATCCGGCCGTTTTTGACACATCCTCTGGCGCAGGTGGTGGCGGCGATCTCCGGTATCGTCGGACAGATCACGGGCTTTTATTCCACTTACTTTAAATACGGGGTGATCTTTGTGAACACGCTCATGGGGGACTCCATGACGCTGGTCATCGACTTTGAGTGCTCGGGCATTCTGGAGATCATGGCATTCCTCTCGCTCCTCATTTTTTTCAAAGCCTATACCAAGGCGGAGAAGCTCATTGTGGGTGCTGTGGGGACTTTGCTTCTGCTCCTTTTCAATGCGCTCCGGATCACGATCATCTGCCTCATGATCCATTTCGGCGGCACCTCCATGTATTACGTGGCCCATACCTTTGTCGGGAGAATTGTTTTCTATGTGCTTTCCATCGCACTGTATTTCTATGTCTTTACACGGACGCAGGTGATCAGACAGAAAGTGGGAGGGTTCAAGTATGGACACTCTTCATAACTTCATGAACAGCTTTCTCGGCTCCTTCATTTTCTGGGCAGCCTGGATCATCATTCCGGTGGTGATGGAAGTGATACCCTCCATCGGCAGCATGCTGGTGCTGCTCAAAAAACGTCTCTTTCCGAAGCATTATCCGGTTCCGGCCTTTGAGCCGGAGATCTCGCTTCTGATCCCGGTGTATAATTCGGCGGACACGCTGGAGGAATGTATCCGTTCCATTGACGAGAGCGACTATCCGAATTCCCAGATCCGGATCTTCTGTGTAAACAATCAGAGCAGGGATGACAGCTTCCGGGTTTTCGGCGAATGCCAGATGAAATATCCGGATCTCATGATGCAATGGCTGAATGCCAAGCAGGGCAAATCCAGAGCCCTCAACATGGCGCTTTTCAACAGCGACGGGAAATACATCATTCATATCGATTCCGACGGACAGCTGGAAAAATCGGCGCTGAAAAAGATCGTCCATAAATTTGAAGCGGACAAGGACATTGATTGTATGACGGGATCCATCCTGACTTTTCCGGAGCAGGTGGAGGGGTATCCTCTGCTGTTTCCGCGCCTTCTCAGAAAGCTGGAATTCATGGAGTATGCCCAGGCCTTCCTTGCGGGACGAAATTACGCTTCCGAGTTTAATATGATGTATACCCTGTCCGGCGCTTTTTCCGCCTTCCGCAAATCGGCCGTGCTGAAATCCCAGCTGTACAACACGGACACCATCGGGGAGGACACCCAGATCACCTTCCAGATGAAATACCTGCAGGGTCTGAAGGTCAGCATCTGTGAGGATGCCATCTTTTTCGTGGATCCCATCGAGGACATGAACAAGCTCTATACCCAGCGCCAGCGCTGGCAGCGCGGGAGTCTGGAGGTCTCTTCCCTGTTTTTGAAAAAGAACCTGAAGCCCCATAAGATCCTGACGGATGAAAACGTGCGGACACTCATGTACGACCATACCTTTGCGTTTCCGCGTATGATCTGGTATCTGGCGCTGATCTGCCTGATGCTGATGAACTACTCCTTTACCATGATCGCGTATTCCACAGCATTTCTTTTTTTGCTGTATATCATCGTCGGGCTCCTCTACTACATTGCGATCAACGGCTTTCTGTCCGAGTTTAAGGAGCTGCGGCGGTACTACCGGAGGCAATGGTATATCATACCGATCCTGCCCTTTTTTAATCTGCTGGTGTTCTTCATCCGGTTCGCGGGGGTCATCAACAGCATCGACACCGAGAGCTCCTGGAAGGTGCGGAACCTGACGGAAGAGGGGCAGGCGTTTAAGGAGGCGGCAGCCTCCGAGCTGGGCTTTGTGGCGAAGGGACTGGGCGCGGTACGAAGGTTTGTGAACAAACCGGAGAAACAGGAATAAAGGAGTGGGAAGGAATGGCCCAAAAAGAAGAGGAAAAAAAGGAGCAGAATCCGGAACAGGAAAAGAAGGCTGTGGCGGAGATCAAGATCGCCGGGAAACGGGTGCGGTTTAAGGTGCTGTCGTTTTTTATCATCCTTGTGGTGGCACTTTGCATCGTTGTCTCGGTGTATCAGCTTTACCGGTATGATCAGGGTGTGCTGGAGATCTATGCGGATCAGCAGGACGGCTATGTGGAGCTTGTGATGGAGCAGATTGCCCTGCGGGATCCGGAGGCAACGGATGACGAGATTATCAGGGAGATCCTGGGGACGCTGGATGCTTCCTCCGGCAAGTACTGGACCCTCAGTAAGGATGACTATCTTGTGTTTGTGAAGGACGTGCTGGAGACAAACCGGTACAAGGGATTTACCACCTCCACCTATATGGTGGAGCAAAGCGCGGATGTATTTTTGAACAATCTCCGCCGGAACTGGGTGACCCACGACACCATCAAAATGGACGGGGATGACTATATCGCTTCCGGTGTCGAATTCGAGTATAACGGGCAATTCTACCGGATCTGTCTGCTGACCAATACCAGTGTGATTCTGGACAACAACGAATTCCTCTCCGCAAAGATTACGATCATCCTCATGCTGATTCTCATCTTCGTGATCATCGCCGTGGCCTTCATGACGCTGACGGTGGAGCTGGAAAGACTGAAGCAGGAAACGGATGAGCTGCATTCCCATATCCGGGATCAGAATATCAAGATCGGAGAGCTCGATCAGGAGATGATGGAGAGGGAGCAGTACTCCACAAGGCTCAACGCCTATCATATCTCCGTGCTGCAGAGCTTTCTGGAGAAGCTCAGAGAGCGCAGGGCTTATCCCATGCACTTTATGAAGCTTACCTTTGACAGCGGAAAGACCCGGGAGGAGTTTCTGGAGCATGCCCAGATGATGCTGGATAAGAAGGTTCTGCGCTTTATCATGCGGGATGAAAAGAACCTTCTTCTGATCTTCCTCCAGTATGCGGAGAGCGAAGCGAAAACGGCCGTGAACCGGATCCAGCTGTACGGTGAGATGAGCATCGCAAAGCAGCAGAGAGTGGAATCCGACGCGGACATGGAAAGCATAGAGAAGGAGTTTTTTGAATAATATGGATTCCGCCAGTAAGGAGTTTTTCGACAGTATGGAAAGCGGTTTCAACAGGGAGTATAAATTCAAAGCCTACTTGAACTGCAGTCATTTTATCATCATCAACGGAAAAGAGGGGCAGGTGCATCCGCACACGTGGGAGTTTACCATCTGCGTGACCAGAATCGGATCGGATTTTATCCAGTTCAATGCGTTTGAAAAGGCCATTGAGGAGTTCATTGCGCCTTACCAGAACAGGATCGTCAACGAGATTCCGCCCTTTGATAAGGTAGTGCCGACACTGGAAAACGTCTCCGACTATTTCGGGGACAATCTCCGCAAGATCATCCGCGGCATCGGCGGCGAGGTGATTCTGATGGAGAGCTCGGAAACACCTACCAGAAGCTATGTGCTGGATTATGAAGAGGAACTGGACTTCATGAATAACATGAAGCAAAATTCCAAAGAGGTCACATCCATGATCATCGACTCCGTACTGGACGGGATCATCGATGATAAGGGATAGAGGGGGATCCATGTTGAAACGGAAGATCCTGCAGGGGCTGCTTTGTATCCTCTTTCTGGCGCTCTTTGCGGCTGCCGCCGCGGGAGTAGCATATCTGGTGTACCGGAGCGGGCACTACCCGCAGGGGAAGGCAGCATTATATCATATCTATCGGGCGGATCAGCTCCTTTCGTCCATCCGGACGGGAGATTACTTCCCGCTTTATGACGCAAACTGGTACAACGGGGTGGAGCCTCTCCGGTATTTCTCCCCTTTGACGGCGTATATGCTCGTGCTTTGCGGAGTTCTGGCCGGACAGAACGTGTTGCAGGGGTATTTTTGGTACCTTGCCATCCTGTTTTTCCTAGGGGCGGCGGTCTGGCTGTATGTCGGGATTCGGAAAAAACGGCTGTTGATGGGGGCTTTTCTCGGGCTGCTCTGGTTTTTCATGCCGGCGAACCTGACAGCCTGCTTCGGGGAGGGAGATCTGGCCCGCGGGCTTGTCATCGCGCTTCTGCCGCTGCTTTTGTATCTCATTGTCTCCTTTCTGGACACGCGGCGGTTCTTCTACATGCCGTTTATCATGATCTGCTATCTCCTGATGCTGCTCAGTCATACCGGGTACACCGGGATGGTCACCATCGCCATGGTCTTTTATCTGCTGCTGGATAAGTTCATCAACAAACGAAAGCGCGGTGCCCTGGCGGTATGCGCTGCCTTTGTCATTTCGTGGCTCCTGACCGGAGTCTGGCTGTATCCGTTCCTGCGGGGCGGTCTGACGGCAGTCAACAACGAGAGGATCATGCGAACCTTTTTCCAGTCCGGTCTGACCTCCCTCAACCCTTTGCACAGGCTGGAAGTGCAGGATGCGTTTTATTTCGGGCTGGCAGCGTTTATCCTGGCGGTCTTCGGGGCGGTCTGCAGCAAACGGAAGTCCATGCCGGGCTTTTGGAGCGGGATCCTGATCTTTGCCTGTACGACACTCCTCTTTTATCCGCTGATCTCCCGTATCCCGGGGCATCAGTACCTTTGGATGCTGCGGTTTCTGTCCATCGCCGCGGCCATGATCCTGTTTTCCTTCCTGCTTTGGGATTCCCTGAAGACCTGGATCGTTCTGCTGGTATCCGTGCTGCTGGTGCTGGATGTCCTGCCATCCGTCCCGCTGCTTTACGGGGGGATCCGGACAGGGAATATGGACGCAGAGCTTACGGCGCTTTCCGAAGACACGCTGATTGCCAAGGCAAAAGAGATAACGACGCAGCGTCTTGCGATGCTGGACGCGGGACTGGAGGGAGCGGCGCCTCACTATGTGATCTCGGATTTCGGCGAAAGGCGGCTGCAGGAATCCTTCGGTTACGGGTGGCAGGCCGCGGAGACCGCGGACAATGTTTCGATGCTGGAGGAGGCGCTCTCCGAGGGCGCCTATCTTTACCTGTTTGACCGGTGCCTGGAGCTGGGGGATGATACGGTGCTGATCCCGAAAAGCATGATGAAAAAAGAGGGAGAGGACGAGCCCTATCTGAAGGACTGCGCTGTGAAACGCGGCTACGCTCTGGTGGAAGAGAATCCGGAGTATCTCCTGTATCACTACAACACCGGGATGGAGCGCTTCGGTACCGTCAACTATTACCGGGGCATCGGCATCGGAACCAACAGCTCCCAGATCGAGCTCTATTACCCCATCATGGAGGAGGGGGAATCCGACTGCCTGACGGATTATACCTTCGACGAACTGAAGGACTACGAGATCATCTTTCTGGACCACTTTACCTATGAGGACAAGGAGACGGCGGAGCAGCTGATCAGAGACCTTGCCGATGCGCAGGTGCGGATCGTGATCAATGCGGACGGCATCCCCATCAACGGTCTCACCAAGGTGCGGGAATTTTTGGGCATCAACTGCAGCCGCGTGCTGTTTGAAAACGGGTATCCCTTCCTGTTCGTGGGGGACAAACGCTACGACCTGGATTTCTTCCGGGAAGGATACGAGGACTGGGAGACGGTGTTCGTCAATCACCTGGATGAGGTGGAGGGGTATTTTTATGACAACGGACTGGAGGAATCTTTCCTCGGAAAAGTATATAATGACAATATCACGGTCATCGGTCTGAATCTGATCTACCATACCATGCTGACGGGGGATCCGAATGCAAAGGAGATTCTGGACAGCGTCATCCGGCTCAATCCCGAGGAGCTGCCCCAGCGGGAGCTGGTGCCCATCCGGGTTGCCGTTGAGCCGCGGAGGATCACCATCGAGACGGATCGGGAAGGGGTCAACACCAATTTGGCCTTCCACGACATCTTTGAGAGTGCGCAGCCCATCCGGAGCGTGAACCATCTGCTGGAGGTGGGAAAGGGAAGGACGGTCATCACCCTGCGTTATCCTTATCTCAGACAGGGACTGGTGATCAGCCTGATCGGATTGCTTTCGGCCGTGTTGTTTCTGGCGGTGGGCAAGATCAGCTTTGACAGTGATCTGGAGAAAGAAAAGGAAGAAAGAAAAAGAAAAGAAGGGACTGCATCATGAAAAAACGAGACGTACTGGAACTGACGAGACGCATGAAGAAGGACAGCTGCACCTTTACGAGGATGTGCGGATGCTATGTGAATCCGGGAAAAGAAAAGGTCGTCAACTTCGGAAAAACTTTTCTGAATCTGGAGGATGACGAGTTTTATAAATACCTGGAGATCGCAAAGAAAACCCTGTCCGGGGTGGTGGGAGACCAGCTCCTGCCGCTGGAATTTCCCCGGGACCAGGAAGAGGCCGGCGGCACGCAGCAGTTTCTGCTGGGGCTCAGAGAAAGCAAGCTGAAAAACCAGGAGCTGGTGGACCGGTTTTTTGACCTGGTGATCGAAAGCTATGATTACGCAGGGAGCTATCTGATCCTGCTGTTTCATGACGTATATGATGTGATGACGCGCACTACGGACAGGCAGAAGCTGGACGAATCGGAGGAGGTCTATGAGTATCTCATCTGTTCCATCTGTCCCATCGTCCTCAGCAAGCCGGCGCTGGGGTATCTGGAGCAGAAAAACGAGATCGGCCCGCGGCTCCGGGACAAGATTGTTTCCCTTCCGGAAACCGGATTTTTGTTCCCTGCATTTTCCGACCGTAGCAGTGACATCCATTCCGTGATTTTTTACACAAAGGACGCAAAAGAGCCCCACAACGAGTTCGTGGAAAAGATGCTGGGATGTCCCGCCAGACAGACGGCGACGGAGCAGAAGAAGACCTTCCGCAGCATCATCACCTCTTCTTTTGACGAGGACGGGGACGAGGTTTACATCGATATCCAGCAGAATCTTTCCGAGATGGTGACGGAGGTTATGGAGGAAAAAGCGGATGATTACGAGGAGTCGGATCTGATTCTGGGGAAGCAGGAGGTGGAGAAGCTCATGACGGACAGCGGCATGGATGAAGCCCGGGCAGCCCTTGTGGCGGGGCGTTATGCCGAAGCCTTCGAGACGGAGATGCCGGCGGCAGAGCATCTGGTGGATGCGAAGACCCTGCGGGACGGCGCGGCTAAAATCGAGAAGAAAGCGCTGACCAACAGGGTGAAGCAGCTGGAGGAACGTGTGGCGGCCTATGATGAGGAGGAAAAAACCTATGACGTGGTGCTGCGGGTGAAGCCGGAAAAGGAACGGGAGATCAGAAGCGCCGTGGTGGACGGAGAGCGGTGCCTTGTGATTCCCATGCGGGAAAATGAGTACGCGGTGGTCAACGGCGTCAACAAAAAGGTATGATGTTGAATTATGAAACGTTTTATAGTATCGTATAGCGTAAGGATCTGTAGCGAAAGTACCTGCACAGAAAATTGACAGACTAAAGGGGAAGACACGACATGGGAGAAAGAGTTCGCGTCGTACTGGACGCCATGGGCGGAGACAACGCGCCCGGTGAGATCGTCCGGGGCGCAGTGGACGCGGTAAAGGAAGCACCGGATATTCAGGTGATTCTCGTGGGACAGGAGGAAAAGATCAACGCGGTACTGGCGGGGCTGACTTATCCGAGGGAACAGATCACGGTGGTAAACGCTTCGGAGGTGATCGAAATGGCAGAGCCGCCGGTGGCGGCGATCCGCAAAAAGAAGGATTCCTCCATCGTAGTCGGTATGAAGCTCGTCAAGGAGCAGCAGGCGGATGCCTTTGTTTCCGCCGGGAGCACCGGCGCTGTCCTCGTGGGAGGGCAGGTTCTGATCGGGCGGATCCGCGGGATCGAACGACCGCCCCTTGCACCGCTGATTCCCACGGAAAAGGGCGTGACGCTCCTCATTGACTGCGGGGCGAATGTGGATGCCAGATCCAGTCATCTCGTGCAGTTCGCGCAAATGGGTTCCATCTATATGAAGCATGTGATGGGGATACCCAATCCCACGGTGGGGATCGTCAACATCGGTGCGGAGGAGGAAAAGGGAAATGCCCTCGTCAAAGAGACCTTTCCGCTTCTGAAGGAGCAGCCGGATCTGAACTTTATCGGAAGCGTGGAAGCCAGGGATATTCCGACGGGTCCTGCGGACGTGGTGGTGTGCGAGGCCTTTACCGGCAATGTGATCCTGAAAATGTACGAGGGGACGGCAGCGATGCTGCTCTCCGCGGTGAAGAAGGGACTGATGAGTACGGTGCGCAGCAAGCTGGGGGCGCTTCTCATCAAACCGGCGCTGAAGGAGACCCTGAAGGACTATGATGCCAGCAAATACGGCGGCGCGCCGATGCTGGGATTAAACGGGCTGGTTGTCAAAACCCACGGCAATTCCAGGGCCTTGGAGATCAAAAACACGGTTCTGCAATGCAGGACGTTTATACAGGCAGATATCAACGGCAAGATACGCGAACAGCTGGTACCAACGAAGGAGGGATAAGCATGGAACTGGAGGCTATTAAGGAAGTTATCGCAGAAGTGCTGAATGTGGACACGGAGGAGATCACGCTGGAGACGACCTTCGTGGATGATCTCGGTGCGGATTCGCTGGATCTTTTCCAGATCATCCTCGGGATCGAGGAACGTTTCTCACTGGATGAAGAGGATATGGATACCGAAGCGATCGAAAAGATCGTCACGGTGGGAGATGCCGTAGAGCTGGTGAAGAAGGCGATCAACCAGTAACAGGCATCGGAGACAGACTGCTTCGGATCGCGGGGGATGGATCCATCCCCCGTTCCTTTTGTGAGAGAGGATTGAGGATGGGACAAATGATGGACAGCCTGGAACAAAAAATCGGATATACCTTTCATGACAGAGGACTTTTCCTGCAGGCGCTGACGCACAGCTCCTTTGCGCATGAGATGAAGAACGCCGTGGACAACGAGCGGCTGGAGTTTCTCGGGGATGCGGTGCTGGAGCTGGTCAGCAGTGATTTTTTATACCGGAATTACCCGCAGCTGCAGGAGGGGGCCATGACGAAGCTCAGGGCCAGCCTCGTCTGTGAACCGACCCTCGCTTTATGCGCGGAGGATATTGATCTCGGGTCCTTTCTGCGGCTTGGAAAAGGGGAGGATCAGACCGGCGGGCGGAAGCGCCCTTCCGTGCTTTCGGATGCCTTTGAGGCGCTGATCGGTGCCATTTATCTGGACGGCGGACTGGAGCAGGCGGATGCGTTCATCAAGAAGAATGTCCTGACGGACATCGACCATAAATGTATGTTCCACGACAGCAAGACCATCCTGCAGGAGCTGGTACAGGCAGAGGGAAAGGGAAGCCTTACCTACCGCCTGGCTGGTGCAGAGGGTCCCGATCATGAGCGGAGCTACACGATTGAGGCATGGATCGGGGAGGTACGCTACGGCAGCGGTACCGGACACAGCAAAAAGGCCGCGGAACAGGAAGCAGCCTATCAGACCCTGCTCCAGCTGCACAATAAGGGAGTTTCAGATGTACTTAAAGAGCATTGAGGTGCATGGGTTCAAATCCTTTGCGAATAAGATTCTGTTCGAATTTCACAACGGGATCACCGGTATCGTCGGACCCAACGGCAGCGGCAAGAGCAATGTGGCGGATGCCGTCCGCTGGGTGCTGGGAGAGCAGAGCGCAAGGCAGCTCCGGGGCGTCAGTATGCAGGACGTCATCTTTTCGGGAACGGAGAACAGGAAGCCGCTTTCCTACGCCTATGTGGCCATCACCATGGACAACGCGGATCATACCCTTCCCATTGAATTTGAGGAAGTGACCATCGCGAGAAGGGTTTACCGGTCCGGAGAAAGTGAATACCTGATCAATGGCAGTCCGTGCAGATTGAAAGATGTTACGGAGCTTTTTTATGATACGGGAATCGGCAAAGAGGGCTACTCCATTATCGGACAGGGGCAGATCGACCGGATCCTTTCCGGAAAGCCGGAGGAGCGGAGAGAGCTTTTCGATGAAGCAGCCGGGATCGTGAAGTACAAGCGCCGCAAGGCTACGGCGCAGAAGAAGCTGGCCGACGAGCGGGACAACCTGGTGCGTGTGAAGGATATTCTGGCGGAGCTGGAGCGGCAGGTGGGCCCGCTGGAAAAGCAGTCCGAGACGGCAAAGAAATATCTCAATATCCGGGAAGAGCTGAAAAAAGTGGATGTGAACCGGTTCCTTCTGGAGGTGGAGGAGATCGACGGGAAGCTCTCCGATCTCGATGAAAAATACGGGATCGCCGCAAAAGACCTTTCCGAAACCGAAGAAAAGGAAGCGTCCCTGAAAAAGGAATTTGAGGAGATGGAACAGGCAATCGCCGATCTGGACGCAGCGCTGGAAAAGACCCAGAACGGCATGGGGGAAGCCGGTCTCATGAAGGAAAAGCTGGAGGGGCAGATCAATCTGCTCCACGAGCAGATCCGGATGACAGAGACCTCGGACGAGCATTTTACCGGCCGTCTGGATGCGATCAAAGCGGAGATTGCAGAGAAGGAAAAGCAAAAGAACGAATACGACAAGGCAAAGACGAATCTGGAAAAGGAATTGTCCGATATGGTGGAGAAACGGAAATCCGCCGAGGACAATCTGAACAATATCCGTCAGGAGATCAACCGCTGCAACGAGGGAATGGAAAAGGGGAAAAATGAGATCATTGAGCTCCTTTCCAGGCGTACCGAGATCAAAGGGAGGCTGGAGCGTTCCGAGACGATGCTGGAGCAGGTCAACATCCGGAAAGCGGAGCTGAACCGCACCCTTCTGCAGCGAAAAAGCGAGGAGACGGATCTGAAGAGCGTGCTGCAGACCCATGAGGAACGCATGCAGTCCGTGACCGAAAAGATCCGGGGACTGGAGGAAACCCAAAAAGAACAGGAGAACCGTCAGGTCACCTTTGAAAAAAAGGAAAAGGAAGAAAACGACCGCCTTTCCGACGCCTACGAGCGGTTCCATCAGAACCAGTCGCGGCTGGAGTCCCTGCGCAATATCGCAGAGCGCTATGAGGGCTACGGCAACAGCACGAAGCGCGTCATGGAAAAGAAGGGGGAGGAAAAAGGCATCCACGGGGTGGTGGCGGATCTCGTCAAGGTGGAAAAGAAATACGAGACGGCCATCGAGACCGCCCTGGGCGGCAATATCCAGAACGTGGTGACGGAGGATGAGGAAACCGCGAAGCGCCTCATCGCCTACCTCAAGGAAAACCGGTACGGGCGGGTCACCTTTTTGCCCCTGACATCGGTGAAGGGCAAGGATCAGGAGAAGAACCGGGGATTTCTTTCGGAGCCCGGTGCCATCGGTTTCGCCAATGAGCTGGTCAAGGCGGACAGGATCTATGAGGATGTCCTGCAGTATCTGTTGGGACGGGTGATCGTGGTGGACCATGTGGATCACGCGGTGGCACTGGCGAAGAAAAGCGGATACGGTCTTCATATCGTGACGCTGGAAGGAGAGTATCTTGCGCCCGGCGGATCCATTGCCGGCGGTTCCTTCAAAAACAGCAGCAACCTGCTGGGCCGGAAACGGGAGATCGACACCCTGACGAAGGCCGTGAAGGACGGCGAGGAGGAGATCAGAGCCATCAAGGAGCGCAGGGAGGAGATCCGTGTCGCCCTGTCTCTCCTTACCGAGGATCAGCAGGAGACCAAGCAAAAGCTCCAGGAGGCCTACCTTGCGGAAAATACGGAACGCATCAGTATGGAAAAAGCCAAGGAGCAGTGGGAGGAAAGCGAGAAACGGTTCTCCCTGCTGAGAAAAGACAGCGCCGAGATTGATGTGCAGGTGAAGAACATCCACGCGGAGAAGGAGGAGATAGAGGCCGCCCTCAAAGCCTCCGACGAGCGTGAGAAAGCGGTACGGGCGGACAGCAGCAGGCTCCAGAAGACGCTGGATGAAAAGATCTACCTCGAGGACGGTGCCCAGCGTACCCTGACAGAGCTGCAGATGGAGGAAGCGAGCCTTTCCCAGAAGGAGACTTTTTCCGAAGAAAACCGCGAGCGTGTGGAGAAGGAGCTGACGGATCTCAGGTCGGAAACGGAGCGGCTCATCACCCAGAGAGAAGAGTCCTTAAAGGACGTGGAAAAGAAAAAGACGGATATCGAAGAGATCAAAAAGACCATCCAATCCGCCAACGAGTCCTACGGGGAGATGGAGACGCAGCTGAAGGAGCTGAGAAAGAAAAAGGAAGAGCGTCAGACAGAATACAAAGGCTTTTTCGACCGGCGTGAGGAGATCAGTAAAACAAAGAACGGTCTGGACAAGGAGATCTTCCGCCTGAATACCCAGCGGGAGAAGCTGACGGAGCAGAAGGAATACCAGATCAACTATATGTGGAACGAGTATGAGCTGACGTATCACAATGCACAGGGTCTGAAGGATCCGGAGAGATCCGACCTGTCCCTGCTGAAGCGGCAGTCCGCAAAGCTTCGCGAGGAGCTGCGGCAGATGGGCAACGTCAATGTCAATGCCATCGAGGAATTCCAGGAGGTCAACGAGCGGTATCAGTTTTTGAAGAACCAGCACGACGACCTGATCGAATCGGAAAAGACGCTGCTGTCCGTGATCGAGGATCTGGACAACGGGATGCGGGAGCAGTTCTCGACGCAGTTTCAGGCCATCTGCACCGAGTTCAACAAGGCTTTCCGGGAGCTCTTCGGAGGCGGAAAGGGAGAGCTGGTGCTGACGGAGGGAGAAGACCTGCTGGAGAGCGGGATCCAGATCTCGGCACAGCCTCCCGGAAAGAAGCTGCAGAGCATGCAGCTGCTCTCCGGCGGAGAGAAGGCGCTGACCGCGATTGCGCTTTTGTTCGCCATCCAGAACCTGAAGCCTTCGCCCTTCTGTCTGCTGGATGAGATCGAAGCCGCGCTGGACGATTCCAACGTGGGGCGGTTTGCCAAATATCTGCACAAACTGACAAAGAACACGCAGTTCATCGTGATCACACACCGCCGCGGCACCATGGCGGCCGCGGATCGTCTGTACGGGATCACGATGCAGGAGAAGGGGATCAGTACCCTGGTATCCGTCAATCTGATAGAGGAAGAGCTGGACGCATAAGATGGCAGAGAAAACAGGATTTTTTCAACGGCTCAAAAACGGGCTGAAAAAAACAAGAGAAAACTTCGTCGCCGGATTTGATGTGCTTTTTGAAAGCATGCACGCGGTGGACGACGAATTTTATGAAGAGCTGGAGGAGACCCTGATCTGCGGCGACATGGGCGTGCGCACGACAGACCGGCTGCTGACGGATCTGAAGGAGCGGATGGAACGGGAAGGCCTCTATACCGCCAGGGAGTGCAGGGGTGCTCTCGTGGAGTGTATCCGCGACATTATGCAGGTGGACAGTACGGGATATGCTTTTTTAGACCGGAAATCCGTGGTGCTGGTGGTGGGGGTCAACGGCGTCGGCAAGACCACGACCATCGGAAAGCTTGCGGCACAATGGAAAGCAGCGGGGAAAAAAGTGATCCTCGCAGCGGCGGACACCTTCCGTGCGGCGGCGATGGAGCAGCTAAAGGAATGGGCAAACCGGGCCGGGGTGGAGATGATCGGCGGCGCGGAAGGCCAGGATCCCGGGTCTGTGGTGTATGATGCCTGTCAGGCGGCAAAGGCGCGGAATGCGGATATCCTGCTGGTGGACACGGCGGGACGCCTCCACAATAAAAAGAATCTCATGGCGGAGCTCAGCAAGCTGGACCGGATCCTGACCCGGGAATTTCCGGATACGGCCCGGGAGACACTGGTGGTGCTGGATGCGACCACCGGACAGAATGCGCTGGAGCAGGCGAGGCAGTTTTCGGAGGCTGCCAGCCTTACGGGGATCATTTTGACGAAGATGGACGGTACCGCCAAGGGCGGGATTGCCGTGGCCATCCAGTCGGAGCTGAAGATCCCTGTGAAATATATCGGGGTGGGAGAAAAGATCGAGGATCTGGAACGCTTTGATCCGAATGAGTTTGTGGACGCATTGTTTGAAAAATAGGCAGGGCGGACACTGATTGGAGTGCAGGAAGGAAAAGAACATGCTGACATTGGACCGGTTTGAGGAAGCAAGCAAAAAGGTTTCGGAGGTCACACTGGAGACGAAGCTGGTGTACAGCGATTTCCTCAGCGAGCAGACAGGCAACCAGGTATATCTGAAGCCGGAGAACATACAGTTTACCGGCTCTTACAAGGTACGGGGCTCCTACTACAAGATCAGCACCCTGTCCGAAGAGGAAAGAAGCCGGGGGCTCATCACGGCTTCCGCCGGCAACCACGCACAGGGCGTGGCGTATGCCGCAAAATGCTACGGATGCAGGGCTGTGATCGTGATGCCGACCACCACCCCGCTGATCAAGGTTAACCGTACCAAAAGCTACGGTGCGGAGGTGATCCTCTACGGCGATGTCTATGACGAATCCTATCAGAAGGCCTGCGAATTGGTGAAGGAGCACGGCTACACCTTTATTCATCCCTTCGATGACCCCGCGGTTGCCACGGGACAGGGAACCATCGCCATGGAGATCTTTAAGGAGCTCCCGCTGGTGGAGACCATTCTGGTGCCCATGGGAGGCGGGGGGCTCGCCACCGGTGTCGCCGTACTCGCAAAGCTTTTGAATCCAAAGATCAGGGTGATCGGCGTGGAGCCTGCGGGGGCCTCCTGTATCAAGGCCTCCCTTGCAGCAGGGGAAGTGGTGACGCTGCCGACCGTGAATACCATCGCAGACGGGACGGCGGTGAAGACGCCGGGCAAGGAGATCTTTCCTTACCTGAGGGACAATCTGGACGAAGTGCTGACGGTGGAAGATAATGAGCTGATTGCCGCCTTCCTCGACATGGTGGAGAATCACAAGATGATCGTGGAGAACGCGGGACTTTTGACCGTTGCGGCGGCAAAGCATCTGCAGGGTGAAAAAAAACGCGTGGTGGCGATTCTCTCCGGGGGCAATATGGACGTGATCACCATGAGCTCCGTGGTACAGCAGGGATTGATTCTCCGCGACCGCATCTTTACCGTATCGGTTCTCCTGCCGGACAAGCCGGGAGAGCTGCACCGCGTGGCCGGTGTCATTGCAAAGGAGCAGGGCAACGTGATCAAGCTGGAGCACAACCAGTTTGTAAGCACCAACCGCAATGCGGCGGTGGAGCTGGTGATCACCATGGAGAGCTTCGGAACATCGCATAAGGAACGGATCATTGCAACCCTGGAGGCCGAGGGGTATCGTCCCCGTGTTGTGAGAACGAATCTGTAATGGAAGAGTGGAAGGGAAAGTTTTTTACAAGTGATACCGAGGAACCGCCGGTGGATTTCGAGCCTGATCATGTCGTGACGGTGTCGGAGGTGACGGGAAACCTGCCGAGGGTGACGGAGACCGTGGAGGATACGGCGGGAAATGCGCTGATGCTGCAGGAAAAGGAGGCGGAGGACTACCGGCAGCTTCTTGCGGAGATCAGGCGCCCCTACCAGCCCCCCCGGGAAAAGCAGCTGTCCGGCGGCGTGAAGGCGCTGCTGACAATCCTTGCCATCACGGTGTCCGCAGGGGCAGGGCTGCTGTTTGCCTATGGTGTCTTTGCCCTGAGGGGGCGCACCTTCCGCTTCCCGGCCTTTCTGCCGGCAGCGGGGTCCATGGCGTTGTTTTTGCTGTGCACGTTTTTCTATTTCTGCACGAAAGGAAAAACAGAAAAGCTCCTGATATTCCTTCTTTTAATATCAGGAGCCGCGGCGTTTCTTTCTGTTTTTTAATCCCGATTTTATTTTTATCCCCCATCCCGCTTTGACGGCGCAATTTTTTCCGGCAAAAGAGAAAGCGCATCCCTTATTGCTTCATGCGGAAAAGCACGTTCGTCGTGCCTTTTTTATTCTCTTTTTTTACCTCAAAACAGTCATAGCTTTCGATGAGCTTGCTGAGCTTGCTGAACTTGTAGTTGCGGGGGTCGAAGCCCGGATAGCGCTGACCCAGGAGGCTTCCGATTACGGAATGATCGATCCACCCGTCCTCATCGCTTTTCGCATCGATGATGGCGATAATCTCGCGTCGCAGCTGCTTCTTGGAGGGCATCGCTTTCTTATCCGCCTTCTGGCTGCTGGAGGGCGTATCCTCTTCTTCCGCGGCATTGTCCTCGCGGTACAGAAGATCCAGAAATTTGAAGGTCTCGCAGGCGGAGACCAGAGAGGTGGGGGTCTTTTGCTCACCCATGCCGATGACCTTCATGCCGGCTTCCCGGAGACGCAGCGCCAGCTTCGTAAAATCCGAGTCGCTGGTCACGAGACAGAACCCGTCCACATTGCCGGAATAGAGGATATCCATGGCGTCAATGATGATGGCGGAGTCGGAGGCGTTTTTCCCTTTCGTGTAATTGAACTGAAACACCGGCGTCAGCGCGTAGCTGCGCAGCTCGTCCTGCCAGGCGTTTACGCTTTTGTTGGAGAAATCGCCGTAGACTCTCTTGTAGGTGGGAACGCCGATGGCGGTGATCTCATCTATGATCAGTTTGATATAACGATTGCTGATGTTTTCCGCGTCGATCAACACAGCAATCCGGTCTTGTGATTCCATTGTCATACTCCTTTAACAGACATCTTTTCCTGCCATTATAGCGGAAAAGCGGAAAAAAAGCAAAAGGAGCGGGGAGGGGCGGCAAAGCGCTGCCAAGAAAAAAACTTGACAGCGCTTTCCATCGGTAGTATGATATGCGGGTGCGTAAAGATACTGATGTGGAAATGAAAGAAAAGGTTCGCCTGACATACCTCTATGATTTTTACGGGGAGCTGCTGAGCAGCCGCCAGCAAAGGCTTCTGGAGCAGCACCTGTTTGAGGATCTCTCTTTTGCGGAGATCGCGGATCAGGAAGACATGACAAGGCAGGGGGTCTATGATCTGGTGAACCGGAGCGAAAAGAAGCTCCTTTCCTATGAGGAGAAGCTGAGACTGTTTCAGAAGTTTCAGACAGCGCAGGAGAAGCTGGAGATGATCGAGGGGATGTCGACGGATCCGAAGATACGCACGCTGGCGCGCGAGATCAGGGAAAGCTTCTGAACTCTACCGGGAGACAGGGAAAAGACCTATGGCTTTTGACAGCTTATCGGATAAACTGCAAAGTGTATTCAAAAATCTCCGGAGCAAGGGACTGCTGACGGAATCGGACGTGAAGGAGGCGCTGAAAGAGGTCAGAATGGCGCTGCTGGAGGCGGACGTCAACTTCAAGGTGGTCAAGCAGTTCACGAATACCGTTACGGAGCGCGCCATCGGGCAGGACGTGATGAACGGCCTGAACCCGGGGCAGATGGTGATCAAGATCGTCAATGAGGAAATGGTAAGCCTCATGGGATCGGAGACGACGGAGCTGAAGCTGCTGCCCTCCAACGAACTCACCATTCTGATGATGGCGGGTCTGCAGGGCGCAGGTAAGACCACCACTGCGGCGAAGATCGCCGGAAAGCTCAAGGAAAAGGGCAGGCGGCCCCTCCTTGCGGCCTGTGATGTATACCGGCCGGCAGCAGTGGATCAGCTGCGGATCAACGCGGAGAAAATGGGGGTGCCCTGCTTTTTCATAGAGGGAAGCAAGGACCCGGTGAAGATCGCGCAGGAAGCCGCGGCTCATGCCAGGGCAAACGACTGCAATGTGCTGATTCTGGATACCGCGGGACGCCTGCATGTGGACGAAGACATGATGGGAGAGCTGCAGCGGATCAAGGAAACCCTGGACGTTACGGAGACGGTGCTGGTGGTGGATGCCATGACCGGGCAGGACGCCGTGAACGTCGCCAGCACCTTTGAGGAAAAGATCGGGATCGACGGGGTGATCCTGACGAAGCTGGACGGTGATACCAGAGGCGGTGCGGCTCTTTCCATCCGCGCTGTTACCGGAAAGCCGATCCTCTACGTCGGTATGGGAGAGAAGCTCTCCGATCTGGAGCAGTTTTACCCGGATCGTATGGCAAGCCGGATTCTCGGCATGGGCGATGTCCTGACGCTGATCGAAAAGGCGGCCGCGGAGATTGATGAAGAAAAGGCCCGGGAGATGGAAAAGAAGTTCAAGAAAGCGGACTTCGATTTCAACGATTATCTGGATTCCATGAGCCAGATGAAAAAGATGGGCGGTCTTTCCAGCGTTCTCTCCATGATGCCGGGAATCGGCGGGAAGCAGATGCAGCAGCTGGAGGACGCAGTGGATGAAAAGAAGATGGCGCGGATCGAAGCGATCATCTACTCCATGACACCGGCGGAGCGCGGGAACCCCGCTCTTTTAAACCCCAGCCGCAAAAACCGCATCGCAAGAGGCGCCGGGGTGGATATCTCCGAAGTGAACCGCCTGGTCAAGCAGTTCGAACAGGCGAAAAAGATGATGAAACAGATGCCGGGGCTCCTCGGCGGCAAGAAGGGCAGAAGAGGAAGACTCAGTTTTCCTTTTGCATAAAAGAACATTTTAAGGAGGTGAAAGAAACATGGTAAAGATTCGTTTGCGCAGATTAGGACAGAAGAAGGCTCCTTTCTATAGAATCGTAGTCGCTGACTCCAATTCTCCGAGAGACGGTCGCTTCATCGAGGAGATCGGTACGTATGATCCCACGAGAGATCCGTCCGAATATCATGTGAATGAAGAGGCTGCAAAGAAATGGCTTGCAAGCGGAGCACAGCCCACAGCTACGGTCGCCAGGATCTTCAAGGCTACCGGGATCACGAAGTAAAAGGATGAAAGGCGGCTTTTATGAAAGAAATAGTTGAAGTAATCGCAAAGTCTCTGGTGGATCATCCTGAAGAAGTCGTGGTTACGGAGAGAGAGGGCGATCGTGCGCTGATCGTTGAGCTTTCTGTAGCGAAATCCGATATGGGGAAAGTGATAGGAAAGAAGGGCCGGATTGCCAAGGCCATTCGCGCCGTCGTCAAGGCGGCAGCCATGCGCGAGGACAAAAAGGTTATTGTGGAGATCGCGGAGGACTGATATGACGGAGCGTTTTCAGATCGGGGCGGTATCTTCCGCCCACGGTATTCGCGGTGAGGTCAAGGTCTATCCCATGACGGATGACCCGATGCGCTACAAAAAGCTGAAACAGGTCATCGTACAGAAAAAAAACGGAGCGGAGGAAACCCTGGCGGTGGAATCCGCTCGGTTTTTTAAGAATTCGGTGCTGCTCAAATGGAAGGGGATCGACAACCGGGATGACGCCGAGTCGTATCGCGGGAGCGCTCTGTTTGTCCCCAGGGAAGAGGCGGTGCCTTTAAAAGAGAACGAATATTTCATAGCGGATCTGATCGGACTCTCGGTATATGCGGAGGACGGGCGTGCCCTGGGAGAGCTTACGGATGTATTGCAGACCGGTGCAAACGACGTCTATGAGGTGACGGCACCGGGGAAACCGAAGCTTTTGATCCCGGCCATCAGGGACTGCATCCTGCAGGTGGACCTGGACCGGAACCGGATGGAGGTGCATCTCCTGCCGGGGCTTGCCGAGCTTTCCTCGGCGGTTCCTGATGAGGGAAAGAGCGGATAAAGGAGATCCCATGCATTTTTATATTCTGACCCTGTTCCCGGAGATGGTGGAGCAGGGGCTTTCTGCCTCTATCATCGGCAGAGCGGTGAAAAATAAGATTCTGACCGTGGAAGCGGTCAACATCCGTGATTTTTCCACGGACCGTCACAAAAAAGTGGATGACTATCCTTACGGGGGAGGCGCCGGCATGGTGATGCAGGCACAGCCCATCTATGATGCCTGGTGTGATGTCAAAAAAAGATGTGCATCTCCCGTGCGGACCATTTATCTCACGCCCCAGGCTCCCGTGTTTCACCAGGCCATGGCAAAGGAACTGGCAGTGGAGGAAAACCTGATCCTGCTCTGCGGGCATTATGAAGGGGTGGATGAACGGGTGCTGGAGGAGATCGTGACGGACTATGTTTCCATCGGGGATTATGTACTGACCGGCGGAGAGCTGGCGGCGATGGTGGTGTGTGACGCTGTGTCCCGCATGGTGCCCGGTGTTCTCACCAATGAGGCCTCCTCCGAGACGGAGTCTCTGGAGGACGGACTGCTGGAATACCCGCAGTATTCGAGACCGGAGGAGTGGAAGGGCAGGAAGGTTCCGGAGATCCTGCTGTCCGGAGACCACGGGAAGGTGGATGCATGGAGAAGAGAACAATCGATTATGCGTACGGTACAGAGGAGGCCGGATCTCCTTGACCGGGCAGTTTTGACGGAAGAAGAACGAAAACAATGGGTGTGAAAATGACAAGCGGGAAACCGCTGACGCTGATCTTTAAATTCATGGTACCGATCTTTTTCGGATACCTCTTTCAGGAGCTTTACAACATGGTGGATACCGTGATCGTCGGACGGTTTGTGGGACCGCATGCCCTGGCGGCCGTTGGCTCCACGGGAACCATCGTCTTTATGATCCTGGGGCTCGCCATCGGGCTTGCCACGGGATTTGCGGTATTGACAAGCCAGCGGTACGGTGCCGGTGACGAAGAGGCGACGCGGCGTTCCTTTGCAAACGGGATCCTGCTTTCTCTGATCAGCGTCGCCATTCTGACCGCGCTCTCGCTTCTGCTGATGCATCCGATTCTGCGGGTGATGAGCACGCCGGCAGATATCTATCAGGATGCCTATGCGTATATCTCTACGATCTGCGCCGGATGCGGGACCATCGTGTTTTACAACTTTTTTGCGGCATCCCTGCGCGCCATCGGAGACAGCCGCCATCCCCTGTACTTCCTGGTGATCTCGACGGTATTGAATGTGGTGCTGGATCTTTTCTTTATCATTGTGCTGCGTCTGGGAACCATGGGAGCTGCCCTGGCGACAAACGTGGCACAGGGAACCTCGGCGCTGCTCTGCTTCCTCTACATCATGCGGCGGGTGCCCTCGCTCCGGCCCCAGAAGGGGGACTTCAGACTGCGGCGCTCCTATACCGCCCAGCAGCTGAACATCGGTGTACCCATGGCGCTGCAGTTCGGGATCACGGCCAGCGGCACCATGGTGATGCAGGCGGCCATCAATATCTACGGATCCATCGCCGTGGGCGGCTTTACCGCAGCCAGCAAGGTAATCGGTCTGATGACATCTGCCATGCCGGCCTTCGGCCAGACCATGGCTTCCTACGTGGGTCAGAATTACGGCTACGGAGACATGAACCGTGTCCATGAGGGGACGAAAGCAGCCATGCTGATCGCCACCATCTATTCCGTCGTGGCGGGAGTGCTGTCCGTGGTGCTGCTGCCCTACGCCATCCGGCTGTTTTTTGATGCGGGGGTGGATCTTACGAGCTATCTGCCCTACGCAAAGACCTATTGCTATGAGAGTGTTTTCTTCTATATTCCCCTTTCCATGATCTTTATCTACCGCAATGCCATGCAGGGCTGCGGGTATGGAAAAACCACACTGGCCCTCGGCTTCATGGAGCTGGGCGCCAGGCTTTTCGCGGCTGTGCTCTCCAGACAGCTGCACAGCTATGCCCTCGCGGCGGGAGGAGACCCCATCGCCTGGGGCGCAGCGGGGGTTCTGGCCTTTGGCTTGTACCTGGTGGTAAGGAAGCGTGAGACTGCAAGACTCTCCCGGAAAAAACCTGTCCCCCGTCCGGGCGCAGGCTGACAGGTATCCGTAAAATGATTCACATGATTGCAAAAGAGGTAGGCATATGACAACTTTTCACGTTATGGTCAACCAGGAGAATTACCAGGCTTTTCAAGGGGTTCTTCCGCCGGATCTGATTTCGGGTAAGGAAAGAGTCGCAGTGGGAAGCTGTGACGGGGAGGGAGCTGTTCTGGGAGCGGTCTCCCTGACTTTGATCGATTATCAGTATACGATAGACTGGATCTATGTGAACGAGCAGGCACGCAGACGAGGTGTGGGTTCTGCTCTCATGAGCAGGGTGTTTTCTGTCATTACGGGTACGGGGGAGGTATTCCCGGTGTCCGTTTTTTTTCCTGCTTCACCGCAAAGAGAGGAGCTTTACTGGTTTTTCAAATCCATTCCCGGAATGACGGTTTCTTATTCCCATCAAAGAACGCAAATCATGCCGGAGGCGATCCGGTCTTCCAAAGCACTGCACAGGAAAATAAAAGAGAGGAAGAACTGGCAGAATCTGTTTGCGCTTCCCGCATCCCTGCAAAAGCAGGTGATGTCAGAGATGAACAGGCTGGGACAATATGTGGTGTCTGATTATGACGAGTGGAAAGCGCTCATGATTCCGGAGCTTTGCAGGTGCGCCTTCACCGGTGACAGTGTTTCCGGCATCCTTCTTGTCAGCAGCTTCTCTAAGGAGTTTCTCCGGCTTTCCTATCTGTACAGCACAAACGTAGCCACTCTGGCGGAGGGGCTTCTGCAGGCCGTAAAGATCATGGAGCATTCTTTTCCGGAGAAGGGGCTTGTCTTTGAGGCGCTGACAGAGGAATCGCAGAAGCTGACAGACAAGTTGTTTCCTGAGGCGGAACAGACGGATATCTACGAGGCATTGTGGATGTAGCTGCCATCGACCGAACCCGTTCGTATAAACAAATGACTGCAGGGCTGCAAAGAAAGTCCTTTTGCGATACCACACAGGGAGGTTACCATGGGACAGTTTGAAGAATATGTAAACTTACAAAGGGACAAGAAGAAACTGGATCCGTTCTATCAGTCGATGAAGAACAAAGATCTTGATGAAACGATGTATTTCCATGCCAATCTTGAGGGGAGGAATGAATTCGAGACGAAGATGACCCACCGTCTTACGGAGACTACCTTCGAGGAGAGAACCAGGTATTATTTCGATGACGTGAAGCTCATGCAAAACAAGATGCTCCGCTACTACGAACTCTCCGGAAAAAGCGGGAATCCTGAGGAGGATACCTCCCATAAGATTGATGCATTCTCCGGGAAATATGACAATCAGAAGGCATCCAAGAGAAAGGATGCTGCCTGGGACGCGGCAGTGTGTTTCGACAAAGTCGTAGAGATGCAGGAAAACCTGAAGAAAGCCATGGTGCTGACCCCCTGGCAGATGTTTGAAAAAAGGGAAGCGATCATGCGGGAGCGTATGAAGGGGATGCTTTATGCTGCCAAGGTCAAGAGTAAGAGTGAAACCCACGAGAAATATTTAAAGAACAAAGCCCAGATCTCCTGCCTTACGATTATCAGCGATCAGCTGGAAAATCTATGGGCACGGGCGGAGTTGGGGGCTGATCTGAAGCAGAGAAAGAAGTTCCTGAAAAAGCAGATGGAAATAGAAACAGAGCTTCAGAAGGCCAGAGAAGAAATGCGTGCCAACTCCTTACCCTATTTGGAAGCCCAGCTCCTTCACATGGGTTATACGGATGAGAGAGTGGATCAGGAAGTAGAGTTCATTCAAAACAGCCATGAGAGGGGATCGGAGTTTGCCACTGATAAAAATGTGATGTTGAGGGCAATCCTGAATCAGGCTGATCGTGATACAAAACTCAAACGCTTTCCGGCCAGATGTGTATTTGTAAATAAAAGCGGGCTGCCCCTGTCCTATACAGACAAGAGGAACGCGGAGTGGAACCAGAAGCTCGGCGATGCGAGAAATGACGAAGACCGGCAGACCCAAAAGGACATGGTGCTGGAAGAGATCAAATGCATGATGGAATATCCTCTTCCGTCTTTGGAAGAAGTCAGGGAAAACGGGGTTCTAGGGCTTCTTTTAAAGGATCTCCACGGTCTGTACAGGATGATCCATATCACAGCGCCTGCTATATGCAGTCTGGCTGATCGTGACGGCGAGCCTGTCTTTGATGATGAGGATCTGCAGAGTCAGATGGAGGAATATGTTGCCACCCACAAGGTGATCAGAGCGAAGGCCGGCATATTCGCTCTGCTGGGCGATATCCTGAACAAGGAACTGCTCAATCATTACCATCTGGATTTGAACAAAGAAGGCAAATACTTCATTTCCAGGCAGTCATATCCCCAAGGCATGGTAGACGCAGACCTGCACTCATTGGAGGAAGCTTACCGTATTCTGGACGAAGTGAGTTTTTCCTCGGAGGATAATGTAAGCTTTCACGGAGAGCAGGAGGAAGAGGAGGAGGAAGACGTAAATATCATCTCTACAAGCTCAAAACCCAAAAAGAAAAAGAAAGAAAAACCGAAGATCCCACATGAGCTGGAGAGAGTAAGGCTGTTAAAAATCAACAGCAACCTGACGGACGAGATGCATCTGTGGTATCGGAACATCAACGGGACGATGGATGAGGCTGCTTCTGAAAAGAAGTACCTGAAAGAGGCATTGAAGGATCTGGCGCATTTTTTTGATGAGTTTGTTTTTCCCACGGATCAGGAACTGGCCAACGGGTGGTTTGAGAATCAGCTCAGGAGCGGAGCGAAGCCCACGATGACTTTTTTCAGAAAGGTCAAGGTGCTTTCATCAAATGCAGAAAAGAACCAGGCATTGGCCGCCTATGAAAGGGAGCATCCTGAATTTGCGGCAAAACGGCTGGCAGCAACGAATCTGGCGGACATGTTCCGGCATTATTTCAAGCTGGAATACTGTATCGACATGGGAGAGAATATGGACAGGTGTGAGATGACCGCCCCCTTGTCCAAAGAGCTGCTGCAGACGGAGGAAGACAGGACTGTCGCTTTCGGCAAAAGATATCTGCTCTGGAGGCGGAATATGATGGAAGGCGAAGCCTCAAAATCCGGAGCCGGAGAGAACGCACAGCCTGAAATTGCAGATCATGCGGTGAATCAAAATGGATACAATCAGGAATACTATAAGGCATTTTCGAACAGCAACAAGGTTTTATACCATCCTCTGTTTCGTGCACGCCTCCGGAACGGCCATACAAAAAGCATCACAGGTGAGGGCCCCGGCTACAGAAAACCGGCCGGTGTAAACCTGCGCGGTGCCGTTGGAGCCATGCTGAGATCCGTGGAGTATGGTGAGAACTGGAAACCCAAAAACGGGGAGGAGGTAGAAAAGCATCAGTGGAATGACAGATGGACCAGAGCCTGGGAGGAGGGAGATGGGGAAACCATCACCGAGATGAGCATGAGCGGGCTGCGATCTCTTTTTGTCCTGGAGCTTCCCAGCAGAGATGACCTGGTGATAAACGATTGGGTTGGAGAGAACCTGAGGCATCAGCCGGGCAAGCTTTTTGAGATGATCAGAAGAATACAGGCATTGCCCATGCTTGTAAGGGAAGTTCCTCCTTTGCACAGGTACTGCCGCACTCATCCCAAGCTGGCCCGCAAGATCAATGCGGCCATCGGTCTGTGCAAATACGTCAACGCCTATATCAATGGTGTAAAGAAGGCCGGATTTGATCTCGACCCCCGTTCGGACAGCTATGGAAAACCGGATCCGGCTGTCATCCAAAAGATGGGACAGAAGTACAGAATCAAAGTACATCCCCATATCAAAGCCCATTACGAATTTGTGCAGGACGACTACCTGGATCTGTATGACAAGTATCTGGACACAGAGCCGGAGGGAGTGATGCGCGGCAGTGGTATGAAAGTGACAGGGGAGCCGGAGCAGAAGCTCATTAATCTGGACGAGTCGGAACAGAGTCTCGATGATCTTGATGCGCAGGAAAAGAAGATGCTGGATGATCTTGCCGTGCTAGACAAGAATATGCCGGAGGGTCTTGATACGCAGGAAAAGAAAATACCGGATGATCTGGAGGAACTGAAAGAGGAGCTGGTAGATGAAGAGAAATTCGGCATGGATCTTTCCATGATCAAAGAGGACGGGGAGATCATAGAAAATGAAGAGAATCCCAATCAGATCCACGAGATGTCAGAAGACGATGAAAGCATCAGCCTGAGTCAGGAGATCATAAAAAAGGAAAAGAATACCAGTCTGATTTCCGAGATCTCAGAAGAGAAAGAAGAAAATGGCAGTCTGATGCAGGATATCGAAGAAAAGGAAGAGAATCTCAACCGGATTGTGGAGCATAAGGAGAGCGAAAAGACCGGCACAGACGACAAGGTGGTGAACCACGAACGCAGGGAGCGTCATCTTCACCAGGAACAGCTGAAGCAGCAGAAGCTGTTCAAAAAGGTCTACGAAAAGCAGGCGTACAACTCGAATGATTGCTGGTCCTGCGCAGGGACGGCCCTCATTAATGCTTATATGATGCCGTATACAAAGTATGTCTGGCAGAGCCAGCAGAATATGAGAGGGTTCAGCCCGGAGTTCCTGAGTAAAGAAGAAATGGGTCTCAATCGCAGAGCCTGGGATCGTCAGACCTTTGAGATCCAGGAGTTTACAATGGGCAACCGGTCAGCGGACAGAGAGCTGTCCCCCATGGGAAATCCCTTTCTGATCGCGGATTACTATCTGAAGCTCCTCGAAAAGAGTCCGGCACATAAAAACACTGCTGTCAGGAAGGCAACCTTCCAGACCGAAAAGGCCATGCGGCATAAGGAAGGCTTAACCATCGACGGTCAGTATATGGGAAAGGACAGCGCCGCGGTACATAACCTGCGGGAGCATTTTATGGATATCGTTGCGGGTGCCATCCATAAACAGGAGGCGCTCGTCATGTACTACCACGGTCATTACTATTTCATCACAGGCATTGCCGGTGAGAAGCTGGAGGTGTGTGACTCCAAGGATGGTCCTGATGCAGTGGAAATGCTGGATGTCAAGGATGTGATCGGGAAGGGGGATCCCCAGGGACGCCCGGTGGAACTGGTCTGGCTGGATAAGATCGAAGACCCGAAGGCGCTTCAAAAGGAGTTCCGGGGTCTCGGCTATGATGAGGATACGGGAGCCTTCTCCACGCAGCAGCCGAGAGAGGTGCGGAACATAGCGCACAAGATGGGAATTGATGTTGTAAAAGATGCAGAGGATGTTCCAAAGGATGTTTCCTCCTATGTGTCGGAGAGCATTTACCTTCCGAAGACCTTTGCCCCGGGAGCGCAGAAAGAGACAGGAGGAAACCATGGCAATGCACAGTAACTGGAATCCCTGGCACGGCTGCATAAAGTGCAGTGAGGGCTGCCAGAACTGTTATGTATACTATCTGGACAGGATGAGAGGAAAGAGCGGTGCCGATGTTTACAAAACGAAGACCGCCTTCCGGTATCCCCTGTCCAAAGACAAAAACAGAAACTATAAAATCCAAAGCGGGGAAATGATCAGTGTCTGTATGACCTCTGATTTTTTCCTGGAGGAAGCGGATGCATGGCGCCCCGATGTATGGGAAATGATGCATATCAGGAGTGATGTCATTTTTCTGCTGTTGACAAAGAGACCCGAGAGAATCGAAAGGTGCCTGCCCGCCAATTGGGGTGCAGGGTGGGACAACATTTTCCTGAATGTGACCTGTGAGAATCAGAACCGGGCAGAGGAGCGAATCCCGAAGCTCCTGGAGCTGCCTTTTTTGCATAAGGGTCTGCATTGCGCACCGCTGCTCGGGCCCCTTCATATCGGGGAGTACCTTGACAGCGGCCAGATCGAGCAGGTCACCTGCGGCGGGGAAAACTACGGGGGATCCAGACCCTGTGACTTTGCATGGGTGAAGGCACTGAGAGAAGAGTGCGTGTCGAGGGATATCACCTTTTGCTTTATGGAGACGGGGACCAGCTTTATCAAGGACGGGCAGCTGCATAGAATCCGCAGTAAACAGACACAAAACGCACAGGCGGTTCATTCCGGGATGACTTACCGGGGGAAGCCGATCCACTTTGTCCTCAAGGACAGCGCCGGCCGGCCGATTCCGCCGGAGGATCTCTATGTGCCCCGTTTTGCCAAAAAATGCAGGGAATGCTCCTTTCAGATTCTCTGCAACGGCTGTTTTAACTGCGGCGCCTGTGAGGGTTTCGCATCCTGTGCCGGGGGAAACTGATCGGCGGATACAGACACACTGACAAAAGAGAAGGCACGAAGGGAGCGTTATGGAAGAGCAGATTCGCATACAGCAACAGGACATGCACAACCAAAACCGGGAGGAAGCACATGACCAGCAGAACCCGGTACTTCGGGAACAGCAGGCCGAGCCGGCGCGTAGACGCAAGACCTCCATAGAAAAGCGTTATCTGAATTCTGTGCAGCAATATCTCAGGGCACGCGTTTTTGATGAGCAAAATGCCTATACGAGAAATTCCAGATTTGCTCCGACCACGGAGCCGGGGAGAAGAGATCGCAATGACCTGCAAAGGCTGCGGGGACAGTCCGGGAATGCCTTCATTACCGTGGAGGACATGCTGTTTCTCAAAGGCGTGGCAAAGGAAAAGGAAAGTCAGCAGCGTGCCCTGAACGTTCTTCTGGACGGAGCCACAAGACCCCTCACCGTGCAGGAATGGGGGATTGCAACGGGCCTTACCTCATGGATGAGGGCGGGAGATGTAAAGGATAACCGCGAGGTGATCAGTGCGTTCCTGGGGAACGATGCGGAGCGAAAAAAGAAGCAGTTTCAATACATGGCAAACGAGATCCTCTGCTTCGATTTTTCCCTGGAGATGCTGGAACCGAGGTGGCTCTCGGAAAACGGAGGAGTTTTTATCCGGATGACAGATCGGGCCTCCGGTTTTCTGGAGCTGATGGAGCGGGGAGAGAACCAGGAGCTTGCGGATACATTTCCCGCGGAGGTGAAGGAGCTCCTCCGGCATAAAGGAATCCAGGCCAGAACCCTCAGAAAACTGGTGGAGAAAGATCTCTACAGAAGAGGCGTGAAACCGGAGGATGATTTTTCCGTGGAAAGAAACTTCACGGCGGAAATTCGCGCGCAGCGGTGCCTTGAGGTCTCCAATGAATATCTGGACGCGCTGAAGGCCGGCTTCAGGGATTTGAAGAACGGAGAAGCGCAAATGGCGGAAGCGTTTTTGCGTCAGGCAGGTACAGACGTGCTCCGGGACAGACAGGACAGGAGGGAAATGGCCTCCCTGACCTATGAGGACTTTGCCGCCATGGTCGGAACCAAGAACCGGGGGCAGATTACCTTCGGGGAGCAGGGACTTGCCATCATCAACAACCGTGCCCTGGACAGCCTTTCCGAACAAAAGACCAGGGAAGGCAGGCTCCTTCGGGAGCGTTTTTTTAGCGTCTGCCTCGGGAGACTCGGGGAAAACCCGGCACCGGAGGTGGTGATGGGTCTTCGAAAGAGTCTTGGCCTCGATAAGGAAAAAAGAAACGATGTTCCCATGACGAGAAAGCTTCTGCGGGCAGTTCTTGCATGGGTCAATGAGCTGAGCTCCGATGTAGGGAGAATCTTAAAAAAAGGGAAATCGGCAGATCCCGGGGATCACCGGTTTGCCATTCTTTCGAATGAGCTGGTGGGCAGGGAGCTGGATGCGGACGATCTTTCGAATCCCTCGAAGGAGCAGAAGGCAGCTCTGAAAAAGCAGATTCTCGACGTCTTAAAAACAGCGCAGGAGAAGAATCCCTCCTTCCGTCCCATAAAGCTTTCCGAGCATCAGATGGACAATCTGGTGAACGGGAATGCCGGACTGCTCCGGGATAACCTTTTTCACGCGTTCCGATCCATAGCGGGGACGGCAGAAAGCCTGTCTTCCGGGAAAAAAGCGGATCATAACCTGATTGCGGGAAATGATGCACTGGTGATGAAAACGGCGGCGCTTGTCATTGAACAGATGGCAAACAGGGGCACCTCCAATCAGGAAGCTTCGGATACGGCACTTCGGGAATACCTGAAGGATACGGCGTTTACGGTGGCGGGGAAGCAGGGAAGAAAGAAGGGATATCAGGATCTTGCCATCCCCGCTCTCCTCGGAGGCGCGGAGGGGATCAACAGCCATATCAGTATGTATGGAAAAATGGATCGCATGACGCGGACCAGGGAAATCGACCAGTTCTCGACCTTCCTGGATGAGGCGGATGAGATGAGCGTTCTTCTGGCCAAGGCAGTCCGGGAGGGGCTTTCGGAAGCGGAGGGCACGAGAATCATGGAGCTGGGCGGCAGCCTGGATCGGGAGCTGGCGCATCCGAATAAGCTCAGGAGGGTGGCGGATGAGCTGAGCGGAACCCGGTATGCCAGCGGGTTTGCGGAAGCCCTAAAGAGATATCAGGGCGGCTTTTCTTTTGCGGCGGAAACGGAAAGAATCGCCATGGAAACCGTAAGAAAAGAACAAAAACAAATCCCGCTGCGGCAGGAGGATCCGGAGGAAAAAACGGATCGCAGCGCTTTCGTGGAAAAGCTTCTGGGGAAGCTGACGGACAAGGAGAAGGCAGCTGCAAGGCTCCTGCTTCTGCAAAACATCCCTTCCGACCTGGTGGAAAAAGAGGAGGATGCTGTGGCGAAAGGAATCCTGAAGCTTCGCAGGGTCCTTCGCGGATTTCCGAAGGAAGGCGCGGCAGTGGCAGATGTATGGATCGGAGAGGTTCCCGTGCGGGTAAGCCAGAAGGAGGATCTTTCCCTTCATGCCATCGTGGGAGGGCGTACGATCCCTCTGACGGTATCGGCAGAGCTTCTTTACAAACGGCTGGAGGAGGATATCTGCGGCAATGGAAAAAAATACGGAGAGGATCATGTCAGGGAGATCGTTCTCCAGCTTCCGGAGCATCCATCGGATTCCGGGGAAAAGGTGCGCCTCAGGAATCTGTACGTAAAGCTCCTTTCCGACCGGACAGGGAAAAACAGCGCCTTTTTTGACAACCTGTCCTTTGAGAAGCTTGCTGCCTATTCCGGAGATCTGGTGAACGGAGATCGTTCCGCAGCGACCATTGTGCGGTTTATCGAAATCGTGGACAATAAGCAGCTCATCAACAATGAAGAGGCAAGGGATCTGCTTGCCATGATGGAAAAGCAGGATCAGGAGGAGCAGGAAGAACAGGTTGTGATCCGAAGGGAGGAGGCGCAGGATCAGGATCCCGGAGAAGCAGAGGGCGAGCCGGAATTCGACGAAGAGGAGAAAATGGTGCAGAATCTTCTTTCGGAGCTTCTCTTCAGCAGCGAGACCTGGGAAGCGGATAAGGTGGTCGGTGATCCGGGAAAACGGATTCAGGATGTACTCAGAAAACACAGCGATGCCATTTTTGAAATGCTGGAGGATCCCACCCTCCTCGACCGTGTGCTGGAGCGGTTGCCGCTTCCGGAGGACGAAGAGGAGGAGGCGCAGCAGGAGGATGAGCTTCAGGAGGAAGGGGAAGAAGGTGCAGAGGATGCAGAACCAAAGAGCATCCGCTCAACCATCAAAAAAGTGTTCGGTACACTGCTCGGGAAGTTCAACCTGGTAAAGGCAATTCCTTACCGCATGGCAAGAAAGGTCAGCTTCAACGGCCTCTATACCGTAGCGCTTCTTGCCATCAGTCAGGAAACCTTTGCCGGGTACGAAGCGACCATTGATCAAGCAACCTCAAAAGCTTCGGGCTCCATCCAGGAACTTGTCTCCGAAGCTGTCGATCAGATCTTTAACCCGCCGGCCGGGGAAGGGGAAGAGGAGGATGTACAGCGTCTGGAGGATCTCCCGGATCCCGCAGAGGCGGGGATCCCATTGGAGGAGAAGGAAAAGCGGAAGCGGGCTATCAGCCGTTTCAAGGCAAAAGAGCTGGACAACATGATGAAAGCCATTGCCACGGGACAGCAGGGGCAGGGCAGGTTTATGAAGCTTGTTCTGAAGAGGTATTTTTCCTCCGTATCGGTGATCGACCAGAGAGCCATGCTTTCTTCCGCCATCCGGAATGCGAGGCCGCAGAAGGCGCTCCCCGGGAACGCGAATGAGGAGCAGATCAGAGCACATAAGAATAAAAGGATGCAGGCATATCTGGGAGGTCTTCTGAAGGGAGCGGGTCCTCTCCTGCAGAAGATGCTGCAGGGCATGGCCACAAGCTCCCTTCCGGAGATGTTAAAGCCTGCCGTTGCCGCCATGAAATCGGAGCTTGCGCCTATCCCGGAACCCTTTGTGAGGGCGCAGATGAAGGGCATCATAGACCGTTCCGGGGGACATATCGAAAGGATAGAGGTGACAAAGGCTCTCGGGGCGGCTTCCGTGGGTCAGGCATTTCTGTGCAAAATTTACGGACCTGAATACCAGGAAGGAAAGAACGTGGTGGTAAAGCTTCTCCGCCCGGATGTCCGAAACCGGATGATGCGGGAGAAGGAGATCATGAAGAAGTGCGCGCAGGATACGGACGAGACAGGGGGAATGCTCGCCACCTATGAGGGACAGCTGGAAAGAATCGAAGAAGAGCTGGATCTTACCATTGAAGCGAGAAATGCCCAGAGAGGGCTTATTTATGACGGTAAATTTCAAGGCGTCCGGTCAGTGAAGCTGACGGATGACGCGATCCCCACCACGAATACGCTTGTGATGGAGGCTGCACCGGGAACCACCGTGGATCGCTATATGAAGGAGATCCGTCAGCTGAAGAATGAGCTGATGCATGAGTTCCTGAAGCCCAACCTGAAAGAAAAGATGAAGGGCAGGGAACTGACGGAAGTTGACTACAGATATAAGTTCTCCATCCAGAATTTCAGCCGGATTCCCAATGTGCACACTACCAGAAGAAAGCTGGAGAAGATACTGAAGGATCTGGAAATCCGCCAGAGACACCTTCGGAACCTTTCGGAAACCTGGGTGACGGAGGGGGTCTATGGGGAAGGCTATTATCACGGCGATCTCCACGCCGGCAATATTATGATCAATAATGACCAGGCCACGGTGATTGATTACGGAAACGCCACCAAGCTGACCAGGGAGCAGCAGACCGAGATCACCCGCATGATGGCGGCCGCAGCCGCCGGGGATATGGGGCTCTTCCGGAGCAGCTTTCATCATCTTTTAGCGGCGAATCCGGCGATGGAAGCGCGGTATCAGGAGAGAAGAGCCGAGCTGGGACGCATCATCGGGGAAATTTTCCAAAAAGGGGACCGGGCATCTACCGGACAAAGGATTGCGGTTGCGCTTATGAAGGCGCAGGAACTGGGACTCCAGATTCCGGCAGCGATTTACAATTTTTCACAGTCCCAGCTTCGCATGCAGAACACCCTGGATGAGATGAATGATCTCGTGATGGCGGTGAAGAGAGATATCCGGGCGGTGGATCAGGTATCCACGGGAAATGTGATGGGAGATCTGCTCCTGATCCAGAATGAACTGAACCGGGCTGACAGGGAGGATCGTTATACCGACATGATACGATTCCGTCTCAAGCTGGGATGGGGTCGATATGAATTTCTCGATCTCCTCCGGAGTAAGGCCAGACGTGCACGATTCGACGCCGTGGAGATGAATTTCGCACGTCACACACCGGAATCCCTTCGGAGACAGCTGACGGAACTGAAAACAAGTGCCGTAAACTATGTCGCCGGAAGAAGTCTGTCTATGGGGATTCAGGCACGTCTCAGCACGGAACAGGCGTTCCATGCCCTGGGCAGTATGATCAATTCCTTTATGCCTGATCTCACGGAGCGCATTTCCGATGTGTCCCAAAGGCTCGATATCCCGCTGGACGAGATAGGGAATGAGGAGAATCAGGCAGCACTTCGGGCGCATGAAACAAAGGTCGGCAACGACATCGATCAGATCATAGAAACCTTCATGCAAAGGGTGACACCCTTCCTGAACCGTTGTGCCGGTCTCCGTGAAAAGCTTTCCCTGATACGCCAGAGGCAGGACGGTATAAACGGGGACGGGGGCCTGAGGGATCTGGAGAACGAATTCTACGAGGAATATGACCGTCTCTATACGGATGTTCAAAAGGGAGATCAGATATTTAAAAGGGTTCTTGATAATCTCAGGGATACGCAGCCGCCGCATCTGGATCAGAACGGCAACAGGGTCACCTTTGAAAAGGATAAGGTCATTCCAACCCCCCGGGAGCAGTTTGACATGGAGATGCAAAGCTGGTTTGAGGATACCAAAAACATGGGGCAGGAGTTGAAGAAGGTTTACGAGAATTACCGCAGGATTCAGGACACCCGGCCCTTGGATGAGGAAGCCCTTGCAGAGGCGGAGGATCAGTTTTTCCGGATCTATATCGCTGCGGCCAGAGGCAGGATTTCAGAGGTAGCAGAGCAGATCAGGCGGGAGAATGACGAACCGGATGCTTTCTTTGAGGTGATGGGGGATGTGATCGATCAGAATCTGAAGTCCTCCGTGAAGCGCCTGGGGGGAATCAATTCTCTGATTTATGGATTCAAGCTGCTGTAACAGATCCTGCTGATGCATACCCGCGCATCGGGAGCGCTTCGGATTGAGCTCTACCCCGTTGACACAAGGGAAAGTTTTTCGTATATAATGATGGTAAATCGTGCTATGCAATGAAATAAGTTAGGAGGGTACAATGGCACAGTTTGAAAATTATCTGGAAAGAAAAAAACAGGAAGACCCCATGACGCTTCGCCGGGAGCAGGAGCAGAGAGGGCTTCAGGAACAGAGATTTGAAGTGGGTATGGATTACCTGGAACTGGTGGACTACTATGAGGAGCGGATGGAGAAAACCACCTTCCAGGAACGCACCAGGTATTACTTTGAAAATGCAGGACTGATGGCCAGCAAATCCAAACGATACCGCACCATCTCGGAGGGCGGCCTGAATGTGGAGGCCTTTGCCAGATCCCACCGGAACCATTATTCCGCCTACAAGAGAAAGAACTCTGCGGCAAAAGCGGCGAAATCCTTCGGAAAAGCCGCCGTGCTGGCGGACAAATACAGTAAAAAACAGTGTAACAACGCCTATGACCTATACACCCGGCGTGAGGAAATCATGCGGCTTCGGATGGAAGGCATGCTGAGTGCGGCAGAGACCAAGTCCACCAGTGAGGAAAATGAGGCTTATCTGAAGGCCAAGGCAAAGGTTTCCTGCCTGATGGTTCTGAAGGATCAGATCAAGAACCTGAAGAAGCAGGCAGAGCTTCTGAAGGATCAAAGATCCGTACAGAAACTGAAAAAAAAGGAGACCTCCATTCAAAAGGAGCTGAGGGAAGCCAGAGAGTATATGGCAGAATATGTCATCACTTCCAATATGCGGTGGCAGAATGCCAACGGGATCAGAGAGCATCGCTATGACAATGCCGTGATGGAGGGGAGGGAGCTGGAAACCCGTGGTATCAAGGTCACCCTGGAAGGGGCCAAAACCCAGATGAACTACGAGGTCATTCATAAACAGGTGAAAGACCAGCACATGGAGTTCCCCTGCCAGGTGGCGAAAACGGATCGGAACGGGCAGCCCATCAGTCTCGCCGATGCGAAAAAGCTGGAATGGAATCAGCGTTACCGGGAGGCGGTGGAGGATGGGGATCAGAAGACCGTGAACCGGATGACGTCAGAGGCGCTGGAACGGATCAAAAAGATGTATGTCCCTTCCATCGCTTATGTAGAGGAGCAGGGGCTGACGACCCTGTTCAGACAGAACCCGGCGGATTATTATGAGATGCTTGTCACCATTCCGGAATATCTGGAAAAGCAGCAAGAAGAAGGGGGCGCGGTTTATGAGGCCGTCGAAAAGGATCCTGTACTCCAGAAAAAGGCAAGACTCTTATGGAAGCTGAATACCCTCTTTAAACTGGAGCTGCGCGATGAGCAGATCAATTATAGAACCGGGGATTTTGCCAGGCTGACACGCCCCAAAGAAATAGAGATCAATAGCGCTCTGGGCGAGGCGGCCGCCATGGAAAATGCAATGGAAAGAGAGGAAGAAAAGATCGCGAAAGAGAAGGCCAAGGATGAGCCGGATGTGATGACCCTGGAGGAGCGGAAAGCGGAGTATGATGGTCTGAAGCAGATCAACCGGAACTTCTCGAAGGACGATTATAAAGTGTACAGGGCATTCCGGTACAGCGCGATGGTTTATAAGGACGAAAGGTACCAGCAGATCAGCCGGGGCATGAATGTGGAGCTTTCCCGTACTTTTGGTGCGTTCCTTCGGGCCGTACACCTGGATAAAAAAGGCAGACCCATTACAGAGGAAGACCGGATCAAGAAGGAACAGAATGACCGGTGGATGAACTCCTGGGTGGTGCCGGAAAATGAAACCGAAGAGGAGAAACAGAGGAGAGAAGCCGTCCAAAAGGAGATCGTGGATAAGGAGATTTCGACCATCTATGATGGCTTTACCTTCCCGGAGCCGGAGGATCTCCTGGACTGGTTGAAGGAAATGGTAAAGACGAAGCCTTTCGCCCTCAACGAGATGCTGAAACGTTCCATTGCAATTGACAAGATGGCGGAGATTTACCCGCCTTTGGAGGAGTACAAGGAAAGCCACCCGGAGTTCGGTAGAAATCAACGCATTGCTACGGCACTGAGCCTTTCCATGCCGCTCTTTATGAGAGCCACCTACGGGATCGACACGGAGAACACCCAGGGGATCAAGGTGGAGACCACAGCGGGTCAGGCCATGTCCAAAGGAATGTTTGAAGATCCGGAGGAGTACGTGGGATACAGGCTGAACATGTTTGTTGCATACAGAAGAGCTTACTATCTCGGGCAAGAGTAGCCATAGATCGAAGATAAAGGAGAGATCAGATGACGACGGACATCGACCATGTCCTGCTGACGGAGGAAAACCGGGGTGATTTTGAAAGTGTGTTCCCGGCTGTCTTCCGAAATGAGGACAACAGGATCAGCCTGGGCGCCTGCAGTACAGAGGGGGAGATCCTCGGGGCTCTTTCCCTGATGCTTGTTGATTATCAGTACGAAATTGACTGGCTCTATGTGATCCCGGAAAGGCGGAGAGAGGGGATTGCAACAGGCCTCCTGAAGGAATTTCAGAATTTTATCCTGTCCACGGGAGAAGTCTACCCTGTGAATGCCCGCTTTGCGGTGTCTCCGGAGGAGGTGAGCCTTCACCGTTTCTTCCTTTCCCTGCCGGGAGCAGAGGTGGGGTATTCCCATGACCGTTATGAGGTAACGGCAGAGGATATCCGCCGCTCCAGAAAGCTGCATCAGGAAATGTCAGATGTGGTGGAGATGCAATCCTTTTTTGAGAAGGAGGTACTGTGGCAGAAGAGGGTATTGCGGACGTTGGAGGAGGCCTACGGGTATGCGGTAGAGGATTATGAAAGCTGGAAAGCGGACTGTGTGCCGGAGCTTTGCCTGTATATGGCCATGGAGAAAAAATTACTCTGCGGGATCTTTGTGCAGCGCGCGGGAGACCGGAGTCTGGAATTGAGCTGGCTGTACGGAAAACAGAAACGGGGACTGTTCTTTATTCTGGGAGAGGTGGTCAGCAAGGCGGAACGGCTGTTTCCGGAGTACTCTCTGATCTTTGAAGCCATCAATGAACAGTCAAAGAGACTGGCGGATCACCTGTTTCCGGATGCAGCCACTGTTCACATTTACGAAGCGGGCTGGTAAGCCCGCTTCTTTTTCTGCTGCAATCCGGTACATAGCCGGTGCGTCAAATGGCAACACGCGCTTGATCAAAAGTCCGCGACGACGGATTCTCCCTGCTTCTCCAGAGAGAAGGCGATGGTCTGCATCATCTTCATCACGGGCAGATGATCCTTCAGCGTGCTGATCGTTTCCTCGTCCCGCAGCCAGTTCGTCATGATCCGCTTGTTGCTGGTGCTGTTGAATACCGGGGGGTATTCCTTTTTTACCTCATATTCCTCATCCGGGAGGAGCTTTGGATTGGCTCTGCTGATAAAAATCGGCTTTACCGGAACGTGCTCTACAAATTTCCCGTCATCACGGGGGATTTTGTAGCACTTGACACTGGCGGCGTAGAGGGTGGAGAGCTGGATCTCCATATCCAGATTGGACACCCTGCCGTTTTTATTGTACAGCTTGTCCGGGAACTCCTTCCAGGTTCTGACGGAGGGGGTTGTCTGCTCCATGGCGATGGTTCCCAGGGTGATGACTCTTTTTGTTTCCTTATCCCGCAGACAGAAGGTGGAGGTGATGTCCGTCTCGCCCCATTTGATGCCTTTGCCCTCATTCTTCCACCAGTCCGGACAGTTGTCATCAAAACGTTCACTGAGCTCCTTGGGTATTCTGTCATTCTGATCTGTGGGATATGCCGCATAGGAGGTGAAGGCGATCTCAAGCTGCTTCTTTGGATAGATCATCTTGTTCAGCAGGAGAAAGCGGGTCAGCAGATCCACATAATGATAGCCCCCGTGCATCAGCATGCCGTAGCCGTAGCGATAGGCATGATCCTCCCGCCACAGATATTCCCGGTGCAGATTCCACACACCGCCCGCGTGCTTGATATGAAAAGAAGTGAGGGGCGCCTGATATTTCTGCATCTTCTCCCTGATCGTTTTGTACACGACATCTGCGTAGATCTCGTGACATCTGCCCAGCGTCATGACGGAGACGCGGCAGTGGTTCTTTTCGGCCTGCTCCACATAATAGGCCATATGCCCGGTCATGACCTCCGGACAGTATTTCCCGTCCTTTTCCGGCAGAAACACCGGCTTCTCCACCAGACAGGAGATACCGTGCTCCACGCAGTATTTCAGGTATCTCTCGTGATAGCGCACTTCCGTTGCAATGTAGATCTTCATCTCGTCATGCTTTTCCAGAATCTTCTGCACCACCCTGTCGAATTCCTCCATCTGCTCCTTCTCATGCAGCAGATCGGGCTTCTGCAGATAATAGGTTTTTTCCGGACGGATGAGTGCCCTGTCCAGACGCTTTTCAATTTCCTGTTGCTCCATCGCAAGGTCAACGATGGAAAATCCGTCAAGAATACCGTTTTTGATTGCCTCATCCACAAGTCCGAGATATTTGTTCAAGACGATCTCATCAAACCCTACGACGACCAGATGACAATTTTTTGACATTTTGATTCCTCCTGTCTGTTGTCTGTCATGGTGGAAAGGTCAGAAGTCGCACAGCACTTCTGACCTTTCCATCTTATCATTTTTTTTCCGCCTTGTCTCCGACACGCAGACATAGAATCAGGTTGTTGCTGTTAAATGCGTTGAAATAGCAGATATCCTCCGCCAGAGCCATCACCATGCGTATGCCGGTTCCCTCTCCGGGCTTTTTGTCCTGATTGGCATCATACCACGCAGTCGGATCAAAGGCCAGGTTATAATCACGCAGCGTCAGGCTGATCTTGTTCTCGCTGACAAACAGCCGGTATTCCGCACCGGATGCTTTCTGCTTGTCGGGATTGCCGTGCTGAAGGATATTGACTGCCATTTCCTCCATAAACAGTGCCATGCGCATGGCGCTTTTTCTGGTGGTTCCCCGGCTGAGACAAAAATCTTCCGTGCGCTGTCTCTCGCGCAAAACGTCCTCAATCGAGGAGATGCTCCCGTAGACATTATCACTGCTGTCGCCCCCGAAGCTTTCGGGCAGAAGCATAAACTGATCCAGGGTTTTGGGGAATTTCCTGTTTTTCAGACAAAGGATCAGAATAATTGCCCCCAGCAGCAGGAATTTGCCAAGTGCAATGGAAGAGAGCAGCCCCTTCGAGCCAAAGGAGAATACCAGTGCCGCCGCAGAGGCTACCGGGAGAATAAAACGATCAATGATATTCAGGAGAATGACAATGCGCTGGTTGCGGGTGCCCTTCAGGTAATTGATGTAGGTACAGATCGGGATATCCGCCAGCTGTGAAAGCGCCATACACCGGATCGCAAAGATACTGAGGGAAGCGGTCTCCCTGTCTGCGGTATAGAAGCCGGCGATCAACGGCGCGAGGAAAAAAACAGTCAAAAACGTGACCACGGCAAAGCATAAAGAGAGCTTCATTCCATAGGTGAAAACGCGCTTGAGCCCCATCTTGTCTTCGACGCCGTGATAGATGCCGGACATGGAGACCATGGTGCTGGCAAGCCCGTCGGAGATGCAGAAGAGAACCATGTTGAAATCATACTGGACACCTCTGGCGACGATTGCCGCGGTGGAAACGGCAAAGAACAGGTTGAGGCGGTTGATGCTGAGATCACGCAGACTGATGGCCAGACTCTGTACCAGCGTGGGGGAACCCTGTTTCGCCAGCTCGGAAATCTCTCCGGATCGAAAAGCCTTCAGTGAAAAACGGGAAACCCCGCCACGTCGCAGCAGAAAGGAGAAGAGCATCACGACCTGAACCGTCAGGGACAGGGAGGTGGCGACTCCCATGCCGAAGGTCCCGCCATGGATCACCAGTGCATTGAGAAGATCCAGCGCTATATCTGTGGCACACAGGACAATGGCTGACAGGCTGAGCATTTTTTTCCCATTGTCAAGAACCACGATGGGACCCAGGATCTGCACGGTGATGAGAGAGGGAATCCCGAACAGATAACCGCGCATATAGGAAAGCATATTGTCATACAGGGCGGAATTGCCGTCCTTTGTCACGCCGCAGAAAGCCATCAGCGGATCCGGGATCGCGACGCAGAGAAGGATGAGGATGACGGAGGTCAGCAGACCTGCCAGAATAGAGAAGGAAAATACGGCATCAGCCGCGTCTTTTTTTCCTTTCCCGATATAACCGGCGCAGAGGATCTGATTTCCGGAGGCAATAAAGCAGGCCAACATCAGAAACATGCCGTTCAGCGGGCCGAACAGGGCAATGGAGGAATAAGCATCATTTCCCAAAAACCTGCTGGTGATGATGCCATCGAGGAATTGTGTGGCCGTGCCCACAAGCACCGTAAATATCATGCCGACGGAGGCCGAGAGGAACATTTTGGAAATGAGATCTCTCTGTCTGCTTTTCCCTGGGTCGATCCCTGGATTCATCGGGTCTTCTCCCGTATAAAAATAGTGTCGTCCCCGCGATCTGCTGTACGGCGGTCGACACCCTGTGAAGTCATGGGATGATGGGTAGGTCACCATACCGCAAGCGGCATGTGACTTTTGCCCTACCTATCTGTTAACGCGTTTACTATACATACAATCGTCTCTTTCTGTCAAGTGTGCTGAAAAAAGAAAAAAAGTCAGGAAAACACTGCCAGGAGCGATAGATTATCGTATATAATAACAGGAGAGACAAAGAGTTTGTGATTACATGAAGGAGCGCTTATGCAGATCTTAAGAATTGACCCTGCAAACCGTATCTATTATGAGGAGCTGATGCCTGCTGAACTGCTCTCGCTCCTTTACAGAGACGAGCTGACGCCCTTCGGACTTTTCAAGGAGACGCCGGAGGGAGCCGAAGCGGTGGGACTCCTGATTCTCAGGGAGGAGGAGGAGTCCTTTGACGTATACTGGCTCTCAGTGGCAGAAGAATACCGGGGAAGCGGATACGGAGACAGGCTCCTACAGGTGGCATTCAAGCTGGCGAAGGATTATCAAAAAAAGGTTCGCTTTCTGGCGAAGGTACTTACAAGGGAGGAGCAAACCGACACTCCTTTGGAAGGGTACACCCTGGAGGGATACCTTTTCGACCGGGGCTTTTTTCCGGTGACGGAAGAGAAGGGAGAGGTGCTTCTGTACCTGAGTGAACTGAAAAAAAAGACACTTTCGCAGAACAGCAAACCGAATCCTTCCATCAAATCCTTTTCGAACCTTCCCGAGGAGGTTTTGAATAAGAGCCTGCGGAAGATCAGGAAACGTTACGGCGCAGAAGCAGCCGGCAGTCTGGATTTGGAAACCAGCCTTGCATTCCTGGAGGAAGGAAAACTCCGGTATATACTTCTGGTAAGAAGGGTGATGTCTACCTATTATCCGCTGGGGCTTTCCGGGAAGGATCAGAATGTACCGGAAGAAATCCGTCAGGCGGTTATCTCCGCGTTTCTTGCCGAGACATTTCGCTCCTCGGAGGGAGAGGGAACGATTTCGTTCTGTCCGAAGGCGGGAAATCTGCTTTCAGAATTCATGAGTTATTTTACGGTTCGGACACGGATTGTCACGAGGCTGTATGAAGCCTCCTATGATGCAATTGAGAAAGAAAAACAACGTTTTTTGCAGGAGCTGAAGAGCCGGGAGGAGATGGATCAGAACAGGGAAGAGATCCCGGAGAAGCTTTTCGTTACCGGGGTGGAGTATTTCAGCGGTGTTGGAGAATAACGATCCGGAGCGTATGCTCCGTCAGGATTTGCAGGAAACATTTCGTTCGGCGTCAGCGTGTAAGCTGATTTTCACGAAGGAGGAGATCAAATGGATGAACAATTACAGCAGCGGCAGCAGCAGACAACGGACACCATTCAACTTAGGGGGAGGGAAACCTACCGGCTGAAGAAAGCTTACGATAGGGATCTGTTTGAGTACCGGGGTGAGATGGATAATGCCAGGGTTGAGGAGACCTATGTGCAAGCGCAGAATCATCTTCAAACCCTGCAATCGGATGCAGGCACTACCTATAAAACCAAACGTCTGGCGGAGAATGACGTATTTAATGCATTAAGCGCCAAGCTCAATAAGGATAAATGGAACTGGCTTTTTTTCACCGGGAAGGATTCCCCGGAGATGGTTCGGGTAAAAAAGACCCTGAATCTGGTGACGAATCTGATTAACCAGAATCTTTCCGAACATATCAAGGAGGGTGATGACGGTGCACAGATTCTGGATACAGCTGAACTCCGGGAAAAGCTGAATACCGCACTGGAAGAGTGTATGGAGGCGTGTGACAATTATGCCCGAAAAAAAAGAGAACAGGGCGGAGGGAAATATACTGCCGGTATCCGTCGCCTTGATCTTGTGAGAGAGGTGCGGAAACGCTGCATGGAGGAAAAGCTGAAGTTCGGCGCGCTGATGGACGCTCTTACAGAAAAATCGGGGATGGAGCATAACGACCTGAAAGATATGGCGGATACTTCTCTCC
The DNA here is from genome assembly GCA_045661345.1 of Lachnospiraceae bacterium. GTDB lineage: Bacteria > Bacillota > Clostridia > Lachnospirales > Lachnospiraceae > RUG12461. The sequence goes on along the minus strand of JAZRFM010000036.1, from coordinate 2,720 downwards.
AGATGCTTACCAGCCAGCATTTGACCCTGACGGCGGAGGAAGGCAGCTCAGAGTGGCAGAATGAGGGGAATTCGACAGACGTCTATAAGATTAAAGCCACCGACGGAGACAAAACCTACTACATCAAGGAGAACCTCCCTTTGATCAGTGAGGATATTTCCGGATTTTTGGATCGAAGAGATCAACAGCTGGCCTTCAGCAGTGACCATAAAGACCAGAAGGGGGAAGAGAAGAGACTTCACGATGCCAAGCTGACACAGGAAGAATACCAACTGGCAAGGAATTTTATCGGGGCACTGAAGACGCGTATCACACGAGCCCATGATGCGGATCGTACAGACGTCGAGAAAAGGGTGACGTCCTTTTTGGCACATGATTTTGACAAAATGTTCAAGGAGCTGGATACCCATAATTATGCAGCGGATATTGCGAGGACCCATGAAAAGATAGACTGGACCGAAATTCTCAAGAAGACAAATCACCCATTATATGGAGTCGCGGTATATATGAAAAAATACCGGGAAAAGCATCAAGGGGGAGAAGCTGCAGGTGCAGATGCGGCTGTGCCTCAACAAATGACGGTGCAGCAATGGGTGGCACAAAAGCTGGGATTGAACGCAAACAGAGATAGGGATATTTTGAACCTGCTCCAGGGAAAAGGGAAGGAAGAGATTAAAAGACTGTTTACTGTCTCCCTCGGGAAGGAAGTGGAGCTTTTCGGCCAGTACCGGGAGCGGCAAGGCTCTGAGGTTAAGGAGATCGCAGCCGCCAACAATACCGCGACCTATCAGCTGGCAAAGAAAATGGGGTTCCTGGATGTGGTCACCACCGCAGAGACCCGGGTGGTGAAGTTTAAGGATCGAAATGATCAGATCGTGGAGCGCTTTTGTACGGTCATGGAAGAGGCGAAAGGGGAAGAGTTTGTCAAGCTCATCCAAAAGGCGGAAGAGGAGAAGCTGAAAATACATTATACACCGGATGCCATCCGGCAGCTCATGCGGCTGCAGGCCTTTGATATTGCCTGTAATCAGACAGACCGGCACGGCCGGAATTTTAAATGCGAATTTGATGTGAATAAGGAGAATGGCACCCTCATCATAAAAAAGATCAAGTCCTATGATCATGACAATTCCTTTGGGGAGGGCAGGATTCTTGATCTGCTTGCCGGGAAGAAAAACGGCTTCCTCCCGGGGATGAACAAGATTCTGAAAAAGGACAGCGCCGAATACCACTATGTGAATAAAAAGTATTTCGGTATCAACAAGCCGGCGTGGTTGGATCAGGCAACCGTGCCGGTTCTCAGGGGTTTTAAACTGGTCCGCAATAAAATGGAACCTGTGGATCTCTCCAAGAGTGATATGAGAAACTTTGATCCGAGCACAGCCATGGCGAAGGTTCTGGTACAATTTCACAGCGATTACCAATCTCCGTTTCTGACAAAAGACTCGGAGGGGGAGCATAACTGGAGTGGTCCTATTTTTAAACGGGATAAGTCAATACCGAAGGATCAGTATCCGGACAAGAGAAATGAGATAACGGATCCGGAAGAGTATGAAGAGGTCAGTACCAAGCTTGGCAAGATCCATAAGGAGCTCAATGCCATTCTGAATCCGAACCGGCATGATACCAGGCAGGAAAATATCGCAAACCTTTTTCGGACGGATCTTACGAAAGAGGAAAAGCAGGATGTGTTCCGTCTCATGGGAGATCTCCATGAGCTGAAGGAAAAGTATGATTTTTCTGCTCTGGCCCCCAAGGCTTGGATTGATAATGCCCAAATATGCAGCGGTTATTCCGGATTTCTGGATTTCTGGATTCAGAATATGCTGTACACCTATGCCAATCTTTTCCGGGAGGATCCGGAAGTGGCAGATTTGGCGGCCGGCCTGTCGGAGGAAAAATATTCGGAGGAGCAAAGGAACCAGAGAAAACAAGATATGGACACCCTCAGAAACGAAGCAGGAGATCTGGAGATTCCCTCCCTGCTGCATTTTGACTACGACTCCTATGAGCAGATTCGGATAGCCGCAAACGGTGATGATCCGCAGATGGAGGCGGACCTGAAGCTTCTTAATTTTTCTGACGCAAAAATCCAGGCGTTCAAGCAGCGCTGCAAGGATACCCTTGACTTCCTTGAAAAAGCGAAGGTAAAGGCGCAGGCCTTTTACCGTCTGGCAGGATGGGATAAAAAGCCTCAGAACGAATTTTTGCTGAAGCAGGAGGACTATGCCAGTATAACAGATCTCTCGGAGCTTTCCGTAGATCCCGGAAACACCTATCTTTCCGTGGATAACGAGCATTATCTCTTCGGGCAGGATGAGTTTAAGCATTATGTCAAAACGGAGGATGTGAGCAAAGCCGCTCATGACGAGGCGGAAAAGCGGCATAATAAGAGATGGCATCAAGATGGATACGGGGATGCAGTGGCAGCCAAAAAGAAGATTTTTGCCAATCCGCTTGCGAGCGGCGTTTTGAAGGTCGCCTGATAAGGAATCGGAATGCGGCGCTCAGCCCCCGCAATCGGCGCGATCCGGCGGGCAAACCAGGGAAAGACTGATTTCATCAGTCTTTCCTTTTTTTGTATGACGGGCATGCCGTCAGTCTGTGGTGAAAGTCCACAAGGGGCGTAGTTGCCGACGAATCTCATAGCAACTCCCAAGGTTTACACTGCGAGGTGTGGGCGAGAAGAAGGGATAGCGAAATCGTAGCCTGACGAACAG
>JAZRFM010000035.1:0-56755 GCA_045661345.1 Lachnospiraceae bacterium | reverse complement strand
AGGTTGATATTTGGACATTTTTCGAAAAAAACTTTTGGACATGCCCCAGAACAGAAAAACACCCCGGAGACTTTCGTTTCCGGGGTGTTTCGTACCAGCCCATCCAGGACTCGAACCTGGAAATGACGGAGTCAGAGTCCGCTGCCTTACCATTTGGCGAATGGGCTACGAGCACAAGTGCTATTATACTGATGATACTGCGAAATGTCAAGAAGTAAACCGTATGATTTTTCCATCAATTTCGGCGTAGGCTTCGGATTTTTTGCAGGTGAGCTTTGCCCTGCCCTCAGTCAGATCCGTCAGCTCCGCAAGGACGCTCTGGCAGGATTCCTCCGGCACCATCAGGCAGAGGGTGACGTTCTCCGAGTAGGTACTGTCATGAATGGTCAGGTGCTGCTTAGCTGCATAGCGCTGCAGGCGATCAAGATCCGTGTAGGCTGCCTCCACGGTCAGCTCTCTCCCGAGGCGACGTTCCGCAATGCGGCTTGCCGCAAGACCGGCCTGCACTGCTGCCTGATAGGCCCGCACGAGTCCCCCTGTACCCAGCAGCGTCCCGCCGAAATATCTGGTCACGACCACAATCGTATCCTCCAGATGTTCATGCAGGAGAATTTCCAGCATGGGTCTGCCGGCTGTCCCGGAGGGCTCCCCGTCATCGGAGCAGCGCTGAATCCGGTTTCCCTCACCGATCACAAATGCATGACAGTTATGCCTTGCATCATAGTATTCCTTTTTTTTCGCCGCCAGAAAGGCCAGGGCTTCTTCCTCGGAGTGAACACTCTGCACCGCCGCGATGAAGCGTGACTTCTTTTCCTCAATCTCCCCGATCCCGCCTTCATAGACGAAGCGTGTCTTCTTTTCTTCCACGGGTTATTTACACCTCGAAGATCAGGTCGCCGTAGGACGGCATCGGCCAAAGGTCTTTGTCCACGATCATCTCCAGCCGGTCAACAGGAGCACGAAGTGCCTTCATTGCGGCAAACACCTTTTCGTAATAATAGTTCGCCTGCGCTTTTCCCTCCTTCATGGAGGAAGCCTTTTCATCCTCATCGATCAGCTTTGCCAGTGCCATTTTGGTATCGGACAGAAGATCCAGGGCCTCTGCCAGAAGCTCTGTCTGCACAGACACATCCGCATCCTCCAGCGCCTGACGCACCTGGTTGATGGAATCCGCCAGCCGTGTCGTATAGCGGATGATCGCCGGAATGATGTGCTTGCTGGCGATATCAATCATGGATTTGGCCTCGATATTGATCGTCTTGGCATAGATCTCATACTGGATCTCCACCCGGGACTCCAGCTCCGCCTTCGTAAAAACATGAAATCTTTCAAATGCCTCGACATTGTGTTTTTCGGTATAGGCAGGAATCGCTTCCACCATGGAACGCAGATTGGGCAAGCCACGTTTTTTTGCCTCCTCCACCCATTCCTCCGAATAACCGTCGCCGTTGAAAATGATCCTTTGGTGTTCTTTCAGGAGCTGCTTCGTCAAATCGCGTACAGCCTCATCAAAGTCCTTTGCCTTTTCCAGCTTGTCACAGGCGTCGGAAAACGCCTCCGCGACGATGGTATTCAGCACAATGTTAGGCTGCGCAATGGAATCCTTGGAGCCCACCATACGAAATTCAAATTTATTTCCGGTAAATGCGAAGGGGGAGGTCCGGTTCCGATCTGTCGCGTCCTTCATAAAATCAGGCAGCGTCTTTACGCCTGTTTCCAGCTTCTCCCGGTGAAGGGAATGGGTTGCGGAGCCTGTATCAATGAGCTGTGTCACCACATCTGTCAGCTGTTCTCCCAGAAAAGCGGACAAAATCGCAGGCGGGGCTTCATTCGCACCCAGCCGGTGATCATTGCCGACGTCTGCTGCGGAAGCCCTCAACAGATCCGCATGCTCATCCACCGCCCTCAAAACGCATGCCAGGATCAGCAGAAACTGCGTGTTTTCATGAGGACGTCTCCCGGGATCCAGCAAATTGATCCCGTCATCCGTGGACAGAGACCAGTTATTGTGTTTTCCCGAGCCGTTCACTCCCGCAAAGGGCTTTTCATGCAGCAGACAGTGGAGGTCATGCCGGTAAGCCACGCGCTTTAATGTCTCCATGACGATCTGGTTATGATCCACTGCCACATTTGCCTCGGAATAGATTTCCGCCAGCTCATGCTGGGCCGGTGCCACCTCATTATGCTGTGTCTTTGCCGTCACGCCCAGCTTCCAAAGCTCTTTATTGACATCACGCATAAAGGAGGCCACACGTTCCCTGATGGCGCCGTAATAATGGTCGTCCATCTCCTGTCCCTTCGGCGGCATGGCACCGAAAAGGGTTCTTCCGGTAAAGATCAGGTCTTTCCGTTTCAGATATTTCTGGCGATCCACCAGAAAGTATTCCTGCTCCGCTCCGACAGACGGGGTCACCCGTTTTGATGTCGTATTGCCGAAAAGACGGATCAGCCGCAGAGACTGTTCGTTGATCGCTTCCATGGAACGAAGAAGCGGCGTCTTCTGGTCGAGAGCCTCTCCCGTATAGGAACAAAAGGCGGTGGGGATACAAAGCGTTGCCCCGGCAGCATCCTGCCTGACAAAAGCGGGGGACGTACAATCCCATGCTGTATACCCTCTCGCTTCAAATGTGGCACGCAGACCGCCGGACGGAAACGATGAGGCATCCGGTTCCCCTTTGATCAGCTCTTTTCCGGAAAAGCTCATCAGAATTTTGCCGCTGGGAAGCGGTGCAGAGATGAAAGAATCGTGCTTCTCCGCCGTCACGCCTGTCATGGGCTGAAACCAGTGGGTATAATGGGTCGCGCCCTTCTCAATCGCCCACTCCTTCATCTCATGAGCGATCACATCTGCGGTCTCCAGATCCAGTTCCTGCCCCTCTTCTATTACCTCGCGCAGCTTTTTGTAGACCTTTTTGGGGAGACGCTCCTGCATCACCGTATCATTGAATACGTTCTCCCCGAAAATATCCGCCACATTAAAGTACGCCGATTCACTCATCTGCTCTCATCCTCCTCATATCAAGACAAGGGTACTCCGCAGCCGGAGTACCCTTGTACCGTTCTGTATGTTCTGCTTCTCAAGCTTTTCCGACGGAACCGAAGAGCTCCATCTTGTCCTTCACCGTTGCTTTGATTGCTTCGAAGCCCGGTGCAAGAAGCTTTCTCGGGTCAAATCCCTTACCCTCGAGATCCTTGCCTGCCTCAATGTATTTGCGGGTCGCATCTGCGAAGGAAAGCTGGCATTCGGTATTCACATTGACCTTGGATACACCGAGTGTGATGGCTTTCTTAACCATCTCCTCCGGAATACCGGAACCGCCGTGCAGTACGAGAGGCATCGTGCCCGTCTTCTTCTGGATCGCATCCAGCGTTTCAAACGAAAGCCCTTCCCAGTCAGCGGGATATTTGCCGTGGATATTGCCGATTCCTGCAGCAAGCATATCCACACCGAGATCTGCGATTGCCTTGCATTCATCCGGGTCCGCGCATTCGCCCTTGCCGATGACACCGTCTTCTTCGCCGCCGATGGCGCCAACCTCTGCCTCGATGGAAAGACCAAGCGCATGGGCTACATTGACAAGCTCTGTCGTCTTTGCCACATTCTCCTCGATGGAGTAATGGGAACCATCAAACATGATGGAAGTAAACCCGGCTTTGATACATTTGTAGCAGCCTTCATATGTACCGTGATCCAGATGCGTCGCAACCGGAACCGTGATCTTGAATTCCTCATCCATTGCTTCTACCATCGCCTGTACGGTACGGAAGCCGCCCATATACTTGCCTGCACCCTCAGATACACCGAGGATCACCGGGGAATTTAATTCCTGTGCGGTCTGAAGAATCGCTTTTGTCCATTCCAGATTATTGATGTTAAACTGTCCTACCGCATAGTGGCCTGCTTTTGCCTTTTGCAGCATCTCTGTCGCTGATACTAACATTTCTTTCCCTCCATTATGATTTATTTTTGCGCTGACGCGCCTGCGCATCTATTCTAGCATGATTACACGTCAAATTCAATTCCTACTTCTTTTTTCGGACGCGAAAAACCACGGCTTGTTTCTGGCAGGAAATCTCTACCTCCTTGTATGTCCCGCCGTATTCCCCGTCAATCGTCCAGGCGATGGGATCCTCCGCACGCAAGGTCAGCCGTTCCGCCTTCACCGCATGTACCAGTTTGGATTCCGGAATCAGGTTTGCAAGTCTTGTCAGAATCTCATTCAACTCCAGGGGATTCTGAGGCTCGCGCACCAGCGTCACTTCCAGCAGGCCGTCGGCAAGATCGACATTTTTCCCAGTCAGATCCTTGATCCCTCCCACTGACGAGGAATTTGTGATCATCCCGTAGGAAAAACGATCCTCCAGCACTTCACCGTTCACTTCCACACGCATCGCATAGCCGGGGATCGGTCTCCCGAACTGTTTCGCCAGTTCAAAGAGATAGGCTGCATGCCCAAAGGCATTTTTCATCTGTTGGCTCGTTCCGTAGGAAATATCCGTAAAAAGACCGAAGGCTGCAATATAGACGAAGCTGTCATCGTTGATCCTGCCGATATCACAGGCAAAATCATCTCCGTCTGCGGCGATCTCCGCTGCCTTGGGAATATTCTTCGGGATTTTCAGGGTTGCGCCGAAATCGTTGGTGCTCCCGGTGGGAATGTAGCCCATGGGTACCCGGTGACCGCCTCGGATCATACCGGTCACGGTCTCATCCAATGTCCCGTCCCCGCCGCTGCATACCACCAGATCGTATTCCCCCGCCTTCTCCTCCACAAGCCGCTCGGCGTCTCCGCCATCCTGTGTGGGATGCGCAGTGACCTCATACCCGGCTTTTACGAGGGTATCCAGAACGTCTGCGATCTTGCTTTTGATCATTCCCTTTCCCGAACGGAGGTTGAAAACAAACAGTGCTTTTCTCATTCCAACTATTAATTCTCCATTTAACTATATTTCTTTACCCGCTATTTCCATGGTTATGCGGGCACCCTCCTAATCTCTGAGTCTGTCCGCGATCCCTGCAATCTTGCGAAGTCTGTGATTTACCCCGCTTTTCCCTACCGGCGGTACAAAATAAGCGCCAAGCTCTGCCAGCGTCGCATCCGGATAGCGCACGCGGATTTCCGCCATTTCACGCAGGGGCTCCGGGAGCTCTGACAATCCCATTTTTTCTTCAATCAGGCGGATATCCTCCAGCTGCCGGACAGCAGCACCGACGGTTTTATGGATATTTGCGGTCTCGCAATTGACCTTCCGGTTCACGGAATTACGCATTTCCTTCAGAATCCGGGCATTTTCAAATTCCATACAGCAGCGGTAGGCGCCCATCATTTTCAGGGCATCGGAAATCTCGTCGCTTTCCTTCAGATAAACGACGATGTGTCCTTTTCGCTCCATGATCTTCCCGGAAAGGGACAGGTGCTCCATCACGGTAAGCATCTGCTCCGCTTCCGGCCTTTCCCGGAAGACCAGCTCAAAATGATAGGACTTTTCCGGATCACTCATGGTTCCGGAAGAAAGAAAAGCATCCCGCAGGGCCTGACGGTCTTTATCCTTCTCTTTCCGCCTTTTCCCGGAAAGCTCTTCCTTTACTTTTCCCGCAAAAGACATCCCTTTACCGTCCCGAAACGCGTGTGATATCACGATGCTCAATCTTCAGCGCGTATCCCTCGTTGTTGATCAGCCTCGCATACAGCTCCTTCGCCAGTGTGACTGACCGGTGCTTGCCCCCGGTACAGCCGATACTGATCACAAGCCTGCTCTTCCCCTCCGACACATAATTCGGCAGGAGAAACTCGATCAGATCTGTCAGCTTGTCCAAAAATGTATGCGCCTCGGCAAACTGCATCACGTAATCCCGTACTTCCTGATCCTCTCCGGTTTTGTTTCGAAGACCCTCCACGTAAAAGGGGTTCGGAAGAAAGCGCACATCAAATACCAGATCCGAATCCGTCGGAATACCGAATTTATAGCCAAATGAAAGGATCGTGACAAACAGATTTTTGTAATTTTGATTATCCAGAAAAATACGGTTGATTTCTTCCTTGAGTTCCCGGGTCAGCAGATGACTGGTGTCGATGATATGGTCTGCCTTGCTCCGGAGCTTTTGCAGATGCTCTCTCTCCAATCCGATGCCGGTCTCCAGGCGGTTGCTTTCCGCCAGAGGATGACTGCGGCGTGTTTCCTTGTACCGCTTCAGAAGAACCTCATCATCCGCCTCCATAAAAAGGAGCTCAAAATTCCAACCCGTCTTTTTGGCATGGGCAAGGGCATCCTCCAGTTCCTCAAAGGGTCTGCCGCTCCGCACATCAATCCCGACAGCCACCTTCTGCAGCTCCCCGCTCTGGTCGGAAAGCTCCATAAACGGCTCCAGCAGGGAGATCGGAAGATTGTCCACGCAATAATACCCGATATCCTCCATCATTTTCATTGCGGTACTTTTCCCCGCGCCGGACATTCCGGTAAGGATCACAAACCTCATTGACGATTCTCCTCAGAAAAACCCAACATCTTCACTTCCGGCTCCAACAGAATCCCGCTGGATTCCTTTACCTTTTCCCGTATCTGTGCAATCAGCGTAACAATATCCTCCGCCGTAGCTTCTCCGGTATTGATCACAAATCCGCAGTGCTTTTCGGATACCTGCGCACCACCGACGGAGAACCCGCGCAGTCCGGCATCCTCAATGAGCTTTCCGGCAAAATACCCTTCCGGTCGCTTAAATGTGCTTCCGGCACTGGGGTATTCCAGAGGTTGCTTCTCCCTCCGGCGTTCGCCAAGCTCCTCCATCCGGCTCCGGATCTCTCCGGTCTCTCCCTTTCCCAAAGAAAAAACAGCAGAAAGCACGATCCAGTCCCGCTCCGGGATGATGCTTTTCCGGTAGGAAAGGAGAAGCTCCCCGGCCGGAACCTCCCGGTACTCTCCCTCCTTCGTGCAGACCGTGACCTGTTTTAAGACATCCCGGATCTCCTGTCCATAGGCACCGGCATTCATAACCACACCACCGCCCACGGTTCCCGGGATCCCGGACGCAAACTCCAGCCCTGTCAATCCGTGCTGCTGCGCGGTACGGGAAACGGCTGCCATCGCAGCGCCTGCCGGGGCAGACAGCTCCTGTCCCGTTACGGTGATGCTTGCCGCCTCGCCCTCCAGCATCAGCACGACCCCGCGCAGACCGTGATCGGAAACGAGAAGATTGCTTCCGCGCCCCACGATCAGAAAGGGAATATCCCTTTTTGTACAATACTGCCGGATCTTTGCCGCGTCATCCTCCCCCGCCGTCACAAAAAGATCCGCCGGCCCGCCCACACGAAAAGTGGTATGCAGGCGCATCGGCTCCTTCAGGTAAATCTGCGCCGCCGGGGCACCTTCTTCCTCCCGTTTCAGGAGTACTTCCAGATCCTCCTTTATGCTGTTAAGCACTGTTTCACCGGTTTCCATGTTTATTTAAGCTTCTTTTAAGAAAGCAACATATCCTTTATAAGCCTCGTAGAGATCCGCTTTGCTGATGATCTCCCAGGGAGCATGCATATTCAGTACGGGCACGCCGCTGTCGATGACCTGCATACCGTAATTGCCGAAAATATAAGCGATGGTGCCGCCGCCGCCCTGATCCACTTTTCCAAGCTCCGCTGTCTGGAAGAAGACTTTATGCTTGTCGAAGATCCGGCGCATCTCGCCCATATACTCCGCATTCGCGTCATTCGAACCGGATTTGCCTCTGGCGCCCGTATATTTATTGAAGACCAGTCCCCGTCCGAAATAGGCACAGTTCTTTTTCTCCATCACGGACGGATAATTCGGGTCAAACGCTGCGGAGACATCGGAGGAAAGCGCCTTGGATGCCGTAATCGCGCGGCGGACGGAGAGCTCCGAGTATTGGCCTGCGCAGTTCATCACTTCCGCAAGGGTGTTTTCAAAGAAACGGGACTCCATGCCCGTGGCGCCGACGGATCCGATCTCCTCCTTATCCACAAGCAGGCAGCAGGAGGTGCGTTTCGGCCGCGGTACAGCAAGCAGTGCTTCAAAGGAAGGATATGCACAGCTCCTGTCATCATGCCCGTAGCCCATGATCATGCTGCGGTCAAACCCATAGTCTCTGGCCGGTCCTGCCGGCACCACCTCGATCTCGGCCGAAAGAAAATCCTCTTCCTCGATTTTGTATTCTTTTTTGAGAAGAGCCAGAATCTTTTTCTTCACCAGATCCTTCGTCTCCTCTTTCCCGCCATCCTTCGCTTCCTTCTCCGGCATACTCCCGATCAGGACATTCAGGTCTTCGCCTTCCACCACCTTGTTTCCTTTTTTCTCAAGCTGGGTCGCGGAAAGATGGATCAAAAGATCACTGACACCAAACACCGGATCCTCCGGCTTTTCCCCGATATTGACCGGGATCTTCTTTCCGTCCTTTTTGACGATCACCCCGTGCAGCGCCAGCGGAAGGGTCACCCACTGGTATTTTTTCACGCCTCCGTAATAATGCGTGTCCAGCAAAACCAGTTCCTGATCCTCGTAAAGGGGATTCTGTTTCAGATCCAGACGCGGCGAATCGATATGCGCACCCAGAATATTGATCCCGTTCTCCAGAGGATCCGTTCCGATCACAAACAGTGCCATCCCCTTTCCGTAGTTCTCCGCGTAAACCTTGTCACCTGCCTTCAGCTTCTTTTTGGAGGCGATCAGATCCTTCAGATTTTTGAAGCCGGCTTTCTCGGCTTCCTTCACAAAAAAGGCGACGCATTCCCGTTCTGTTTTGCAGTCACTCAAAAAAGACCGATAGCTTTCTGAAAAATCAAATACTCTTTTAACTTCTGCTGCTGTGTAGGATTTCCATGCATTTTTTCTTTCCATCTGTAGATGCCTCTCTTTCTTTTCTACTAATATAAAATATTTATTCCTGATTTAAATTTGCTTGTACGCGCCGGTACAATTCCTTCGCCGCATTATAGCCCATCTTCTTCTGTCTGTGGTTCACGGCCGCTGTTTCACAAATGACCGCCAGATTGCGGCCCGGACGGATGGGCAGTGAATGGCAGACCACCTTGTTCCCCAGAAACTCCGTGTATTCCTCTTCCATACCGAGGCGGTCATACTCGTTTTCCTTTTTCCAATCCTCCAGCTGAATCACCAGATCAATATTCTGCTTTTCCTTGACACATTCCACGCCGTAGAGAGCCTTCACATCAATGATCCCGATGCCGCGAAGCTCAATAAAGTGTTTCGTGATATCCGGCGAGGAACCCACAAGGGTATGTTCATTGATCTTCCGGATCTCCACCACGTCATCCGTCACAAGACGATGGCCTCTTCGGATCAGCTCCAGCGCAGCCTCGCTTTTTCCGATTCCGCTCTCTCCCATGATCAAAAGCCCTTCGCCGTAGACATCCACGAGTACCCCGTGGATCGTGATCATGGGTGCCAGCTCTTCCTTCAGCGTGTAGATCAGCTCCGCCGTAAATTCCGAGGTGGAACGGCTCGTCTGCAGGAGCGGTACGTTGTTTTCGACTGCAATCTGCCTGATCTCCTCATCCGGCACCAGATCACGGCAGTAAATAACGCAGGGAATATCAAACGCAAAAAACTGCCTTGCAATATCAAGACGCTGTTTGAGCACCTGCTGCCGGACATAGTTATATTCCACGTTGCCGATGATCTGTATGCGTTTCTGCTCAAAATATTCAAAATAGCCGGAAAGCTGCAGTGCCGGCCTGTTCACATCAGAGAGCACGATCATCCGCTGTGTCAGATCCAATTCCTCCGTCAGATTCCTGAGATCGAGCATTTTGGCGATCTTCTCCACCGTCACCTGTTTTCCGTTTAGATTCATATCTCTCCTCCCCTTATGGCAGCGTTTTCACCCGACATCATCTTATCACACAGGACAGGAAGCGTCAAAACGCGGATTTTGAATGAAAATAGGCATATACCGCCTCAGCTGCACGTTCATTCATGGCATCCGTGGAGGCAAGTTCCTCGACCGTAGCGTTTCCGATGGCCTCCAGAGACTTGAACCGCCGCATCAGCGCTTTTCGTCTGGCCTCTCCGATCCCCGGCACCTCATCCAGCACAGAGTGCACCTGTTCCTTCCCGCGCAGAGAACGGTGATAGGTGATGGCAAAACGGTGCGCCTCGTCCTGTACACGGGTGATCAGCTTGAATCCCTCGCTGTGGCTGTCAATCGGGAGCTCCACATCCCGAAAATACAGGCCTCTGGTGTGGTGGTTGTCATCCTTCACCATTCCGCAGACAGGGATCGAGAGTCCCAGCTCATCCAGCACCTGAAGCGCCACATGTACCTGCCCCTTTCCGCCATCCATCATGATCAGGTCCGGGAAACGTGTAAAACTGCCGTATTCCTCCGGCTCGCCGCTTTCCCTTCGCTTTTCCTGCTCCTTCAGACCGTGCAGAAAACGCCGTGTCAGCACTTCGTGCATGGATGCGTAATCATCCGGCCCTGTCACGGTCCGCAGCCGGAATTTCCGGTAATCGCTCTTTACCGGCTTCCCTTTTTCAAATACGACCATGGAACCTACGGACTGGAATCCGCTGATATTGGAAATATCAAACGCTTCCACCCGGCCAAGCTCCTGCATCCCCAGGAGTTCCGCCAGCTCCCTCATCGCACCGATGGTTCTGCCTTCCTCTCTCTTGATGCGTTCCCTGTCTTTATTCAGCACGAGCTCCGCGTTCTTTTCCGCCAGCTCCACCATGCGTTCCTTCAGACCCTTCTGAGGAATCAGAATCCGTACCTTATTGCCCCGGCGTTCCGACAGCCAGTCCGCAATGGTTTCCAGATCCTCGATTGACTCCTGCAGATGGATCTCCTTCGGAATGAGCGGCGTTCCGGAATAATACTGGCGGAGAAACGCCGACAAAATCTGGCTGTTGGTGTCATCACTGCGGACACGCATGTAGAAATGGTCTCTCCCGATCAGCTTGCCGCTGCGGATAAAGAAGACCTGCACCACTGCATCATCTCCGTCGCTGGCCAGGGCCACGATATCCTTGTCCTCACTGTCGAAGGTTGTGATCTTCTGTTTTTGCGCGATCTGCCGGACACTTCCCAGAAGATCCCGGTATTCCGCGGCCTTTTCGTATTCCATGCGTTCCGAAAAGCCGTTCATCTTTTCCTCCAGCATGGTAAGGATCGGTGCATAATCCCCGTTCAGAAACTGCAGCGCCTGATCAACCGATTTATGGTATTCCTCCGGGCTGACCGCGCCTGCACAGGGCGCATCACATTGACCGATATGGTAATTCAGACAGGGACGTTCTTTTCCGATGTCTCTCGGCAGCCTGCGGCTGCAGGTACGCAGATGATAGAGCTTTCCGATCAGTTCGATGGTGTCTTTTACGGCAAAGGCAGAGGTGTAAGGTCCGAAATAGCGCGATCCGTCTTTTTTCAGCTGACGGGAGAACAGCACACGGGGATAGGTTTCCCCCAGTGTCACCCGAATATAAGGGTAGGTTTTGTCGTCCCGCAGCATCGTATTGTATTTGGGGGTATGTTCTTTGATCAGATTGCATTCCAGCACAAGGGCTTCGAGCTCGGAATCTGTCACGATGTACTCAAAGCGTGTGATCTGTCTGACCATCTGGTCTTTTTTCAGCCCTTCCGAATGACTCGCCTGAAAATACTGCCGCACCCGGTGCCGAAGACTTCTGGCCTTGCCGATATAGATGATGGTATCGGCTTTGTCATGCATAAGATAAACTCCCGGTTTATCCGGGAGTTTTTTTAATTCTTCTTCTATCTCAAACTGACTCATCATCTGCCACCAAATCGATGGTACCGCCCACAATGGGCAAATCGTCTTCCTCAAACATTTCATCGGAGAGCTCCGCATTCTGATCCGGCGGTGTCTCCTCCCTGTCATTCTCTTTCTTCTCTTCCGGTTCCTCCTCCGGAATTCCTTTCAGTTTCCGGAAGATCTTCATGAACTCTTTTCCTGTGATTGTTTCATTTTCGTAGAGGTATTTTGCGATTTCATCCAGGATCTCCCGGTTTTCAATCAGAAGGTTCATGGCCTTGTCATACGCTTCCTGGATCATGCGCTGTACTTCCTGATCGATCTCCGCAGCCGTGGCATCTCCGCCGTCAAAGTGTGCGCGTCCGTCCAGATAAGCAGCATCAATGGTTGCCAGACTGACCATCCCGAATTTTTTACTCATGCCGTATTGCATGACCATCGCCCGCGCAATTCTGGTGGCCTGCTCGATATCATTGGCCGCACCGCTTGTCGCCGAGGAAAAGACCAGCTCCTCCGCTGCACGTCCACCCATGAATGTGACGATCTTGGCTTCCAGTTCATCCCGGGTCTGCAGGAATTTCTCCTCTTCAGGCGTCTGCAGGGTATACCCCAGCGCACCCATGGTCCGCGGCACGATCGTAATCTTCTGTACCGGCTCCGTATTCTTCTGGAGGGCGGAAACCATGGCGTGTCCAACTTCATGATAGGAAACGATCCGGCGTTCCTTGTCGCTCATCGCGCGGTCTTTCTTTTCCTTGCCGCCGACAGCCACCAGCTCGAACGCATCGAACAGATCCTTCTGATTGACGAATTTGCGTCCGCTCTTGACCGCGTTGATCGCAGCCTCGTTAATGATATTCGCAAGATCCGAACCCACCAGTCCTGCGGAAGCCAGGGCAATGGCATCCAGATCCACGCTCTCATCCATATGTACATCCTTGGAGTGCACCTTCAGGGTCTCCAGACGCCCCTTCATATCCGGTCTGTCTACAATAATCCGCCGGTCAAAACGGCCGGGCCTGAGAAGCGCCTTGTCCAGCACCTCCGGCCGGTTGGTGGCCGCAAGCACCAAAAGTCCCTTACTCGTATCAAATCCGTCCATTTCCGCGAGGAGCTGGTTCAGCGTCTGCTCACGCTCGTCATTGCCGCCGCCGAAACGGGTATCCCTGCTCTTTCCGATGGCATCGATCTCATCGATGAAAATGATACAGGGTGAATTTTTTTCCGCATCCCGGAAAAGATCCCGTACTCTGGAAGCACCGACACCGACAAACATTTCCACAAAATCCGAGCCGGCCAGAGAGAAAAAGGGCACCCCTGCCTCACCGGCCACTGCCTTGGCCAGCAGCGTCTTTCCTGTTCCGGGCGGTCCCACCAGCAATGCTCCTTTTGGCAGCTTCGCACCGATCTCCTGATATTTCTTGGGATTGTGCAGGAAATCCACAACCTCCTGCAACGATTCCTTCGCTTCGTCCTGCCCTGCCACGTCCTTAAATGTCACGCCGGTGGACTTTTCCACATAGACCTTCGCGGTACTCTTGCCGACGCCGAACACACCGCCGCCGCCCATTCTGCGCATCAAAAAGCCCAGCAGGATCCATACCAGCACAAGGGGTATCACAAAGCTCAGGATATTATAGATCCAGGAGGACGTATTGTCCGGAATCGTCCCCTTCACCTCAACATGATGGGAAAGCAGGAGGGAGAGCAGGTCATCATTTCTTACCACACCTGTATAATAGGTAATCGGGATCATCATATCCCCCTCTGACTTTGGTGTGATATTGATCTGGTAGGTTCCGATCTCCACGGTCTTGACTTCATCCTTCTCGACCATGTCCAGAAACTCGGTATAGCTGATCTCTTTTTTTGTTGCGCCGGACTGCATACGGCTGATCAGACTCATGGCAAAAAGCGCGATCAACGTCGTGACGATGAATAAAAGGATCATCTGTCCGTTGTTGCGCTTATTGTTGTTTCCGCCGTTATTGCCCCCGTTGTCGTAATCGTTCATTTCTTTCTCCGTCTGCAAAAAAAACACCGGTATCAGCATAAAGCTGTTACCGATGCTGAATTCTTCCTTCGCGGATCCATTCCTTAATCTTCTGCTTCGGAATTTTGAAGTAATCCGCCACTTCCATCTCCGTCACGTCATTGTCCCGAATATACTCCCGGACCCGGATAAACAGTTCCTCTTCCTCACATTTCTTACAAAACTCTTTTTCATAGCTTTCCGGCAGGATCTTTCCACACCGGGCACAATTCTTGGTTTGATGTGAAATTGAATCCTTGTGCTGTAAGACAGCCATTCCTGATTCCTCCGCAAATATTTCCCTATCACTTTACTGATATTCTTTGAGAATGTCAAGCGTGTGCATCGCTTTTAGCCGGAGTCCCAAATTTTTTATGATCTTTTTATTTTCTTTTTAGAATTAAGACACAGTTTCGCCACAATTAGCTTTTATAGTATAGACCATAGAAAAAACATTTTCATAACTAAACTCCTCGGGAAAGGGACGGTTCAACTGACCGTCCCTTTCTCTATTAGCCTTTTGTCCCTTCTTATCCGGCTGCTGCGATGTCTTTGGTGGCAACCATATCCACCCCCGTATCCGCCACATTGGCATACACGACATCCCCGATGGCGACAGGTGCCTTGACACAGACTCCCTTCAACGCCGCGGTCACATCAAAGATCTTTCCTTTCGGAATATCCTCCTTTGTTTTACAGGAAACCGTGGGAGAAACCCCGCCGCTGACCTGCACCGTACTGGTAACAATCCTGGTGGGATTGGTCACCTCTTTTCTGGCATAGACATCTCCGCGTTTGCAGGTATTGCCGGTCACCTCCAAAATCTCGCCGTTTTCCATGGACACCGTAATACTGCATCCCAGCGGGCATCCGATACAAGTAAGCTCTCTTTTTTCCATATTTACGCTCCTTCCACCGTGATCGTGATCGTCTGCAGACCCGGCCGATCCAAAAGATCCGATTTTTTCAGAATCACCTGCTCCATTTCCCCGGGGGCCATCACAGGACGCTTCCGTTCGGAAATCTTTTCCTCATCAAAATACGTCACGATACTGCAATCCTTATAAACATCCCCGACACGGAAGCGAACCGTCAGGGTATCATCCATCCGATCCGGACGGATCGTACTCGGCACGGAATAACGGACACCTCCCACAGGCTTGATGGTGATGGTGCGGGTATCACCGGACAGACCGTTTTGAATATAGGCGGCTGCATTCTTCCCTGCATTTTTGGCTTCCTCCGACACATAATCGACCAGATCATGTACATGAAGGACGTTTCCACAGGCAAAAATCCCCTCAATATTCGTCTCCAGACTCTCATTCACGACAGGACCTGAGGTGATGCGGGAAAGCTCGACTCCCGCGCCCCTCGACAGCTCGTTTTCCGGGATCAGTCCGCAGGAGAGAAGCAGGGTATCACAGGTGTAACGCTCTTCCGTCCCCGGCACCGGTCTTCTGTCCGGACCGACTTCCGCGATGGTAACGGCTTCCACCCGCTCTTTTCCTTCGATATCCACCACCGTATGGGAAAGCTTCAGCGGGATACCAAAGTCGTTCAGGCATTGCACGATATTCCGTTTTAATCCGCCGGAGTAAGGCATCAGCTCCGCAACTACCTTCACCTTTGCGCCCTCCAGTGTCATCCGGCGTGCCATAATGAGGCCGATATCACCGGAGCCCAGAATCACCACCTCTTTGCCGGGCATGAAGCCCTCCATATTCACGAGCCGCTGCGCTGTTCCCGCAGAATAGATGCCCGCCGGCCGGTAACCCGGAATGTTCAGCGCGCCTCTGGAGCGTTCCCGGCATCCCATGGCAAGGATCACTGCCTTGGCCTGAATCTCAAACAGTCCTTCGCTCCGGTTCATGGCTGTGATTTTCTTATCGGCGCCGATCTCCATAACCATAGTGTTTAAAATATATTCTATATTTAATTTCTTAGCTTCAGCAATAAACCGTGCGGCATACTCCGGTCCGGTCAATTCCTCTTTGAAGGTATGGAGCCCGAAGCCGTTGTGGATACACTGGTTCAGGATCCCCCCCAGCTCCTTATCCCGCTCGATAATCAGGATGCTGTCAATCCCGTTTTCCTTTGCGCTGATCGCCGCCGCGAGTCCGGCCGGACCGCCGCCGACGATGACAAGATCAACATGTTTCATTGGTCTGCACCCCCGATCTCTTTATTCTTTCCAACGACAAACGTGGACTTTCCGCCTGCTTTACTGACCGCATAAATATCCATCGGCACTTCCCGCTCCAGAATCTCCATGGTCCGGGGCGAGCAGAAGCCCGACTGGCATCTTCCCATGCCGGCTCTGGTACGGCGCTTCACTCCATCCAGAGAACGGGCGCCCAGCGGTCTGTGGATCGCATCCAGGATCTCTCCCTCCGTAATCATCTCGCAGCGGCAGATGATATTGCCGTATGCCGGATTCTCCCTGATCAGACGGTTTTGTTCCTCCACGGAGAGCTCGGAGGGACGAAGAATCCCTTTTCTGGTTTCCTTGAAATCCGCCTTCGCTGCCAGAGAAAGCTTCTCCCGCAGGAGATCCGCGATGGCGACACCGATGGCCGGCGCGGAAGAAAGACCCGGTGACTCTATACCCGCAGCATTAAAAAAGCCCGGTACATCCTCAGCCTCGCCGATGATGAAATCGTCGCTGTCCTCGTGGGCACGCAGTCCCGCGAAGGAGGTAATCACTTCCCTGAGGGGGAGATTCTTGACACTGAGGGCAGACTTTACAGTCACCTGATCCAGACCGTCCTGTGTCGTATTCACGCCCTCTTTATTCTCAATATCCGTCGCCGTAGGGCCAATCAGAAGGTTGCCGTGCACCGTCGGCGTGACGAGGACTCCCTTCCCCATTTTCCCCGGGAGCTGGAAGATGGTATGACACACATGCGCTCCCGCCGTCTTGTCAAGCAGCATGTATTCTCCCTTGCGGGCGGTAATATGAAGCTTTCTCCCACTGAGCTGGTTATTGACCCAATCCGCATAAACACCGGCGGCATTCACAACGGTCCCGGCTTCTATCCTGTTATGCTCCGGGTTGCCAGTCTCCAGGACAAAGTGATCATCTTCCTTCTTAATAGATGTTAATTCTGTATTTAAGAAAAACTCGACCCCGTTTTCCACTGCGTTTTCGGCATAGGCCATGGTCAGATGGAAAGGACAGACGATCCCGCCGGTCGGTGCAAACAAAGCCTCCTCCACATCATCCGCCATGTTTGGTTCCAGCTTTCTCAGCTCTTCTCCGGAAAGAATCCTCAGCCCCGGCACACCGTTTTTTTCTCCCTTTTCCAGCAGCTTTTCCAGTCCGGCATGATCCTGTTCCTTTGTCCGCACCACAAGGGAACCGATCCGTTGAAACGGAACATCCAGTTTCTCCGCAATCTCGTCCATCATGGCGTTGCCCTTCACATTCATCTGCGCCTTGAGACTCCCCGGCTCTGCATCAAAGCCCGCATGCACAATTGCGCTGTTTGCCTTCGATGTGCCGGTACAAACGTCTTCATCACGCTCGATCACGCACGCCTTCACATCATAACGTGAAAGCTCCCGTGCGATCGCGCATCCGACGACTCCCGCACCGACGATCGCTACATCATACATAACTGCTTTCTCCTTTTCTTAGTATTGTTGACAGAAGTACACTGACTGAAATATAACATCATTCCTGCTTTTTCCGTGGTTTACCCGTCTCGAAGCCTGTCTTTTCGGTCATGTTTTCACTTGTCATTTTCCCGGGAAAAGATTTATAATAATGTCGTTGGAATTACAGGAAATTGCACTCCCTATTATAGCATGATTTTGGAGGATTATCCACATGAAACCGGAACGTCTGGCTTCCAGATTAGACGAAATGTTTGCGCTGACCAAGAAGAGTTCTCTGGACTGGGTGGTCAACTTTCAGACCACAGAGCTTATGGAGGATCGCCTGAAGGATCACATCACCGATGAAAACGGCGATACCTGGACCATAGATGAATGCTATACCGAGTTTACCTGCAAATTTGCGGGAGAACCGTTTCATCTCATCACCTATGAGCTGCTCAAAACCTGCCGGGACAGAGTGCAGACCAATAATCTCCTGTTTCTGGCACCGGACGGGATCCGTCGGTTTGACCTGGATATTCTGGCGCCTTACAACGTCGAGAATTCCAAGATCCTGACCTACAAGATCCATGAGCTTTGGCTGCTGCTCCTTGAAAAGGCAAAAGAAAAGAGCCCCCACGTCCGGCTGGACGCAACAGAGCCCCCGGTTTCCGATATGCCTGGTGCAGGCGCTTCATAAGCCAAGGAGCCGCTCCGACAGGCGGATTTTTTCGATGCCGCCGCTGTTTTCCAAAACGACTTTTCCACGGCCTTCGGATGGATTCCGAAGGTCGTTTTCCGTCAGCCGCCGTTTTAATTCTCTGGCTGTTCCTTCCGCTCCGTCAAAAATGCGTACCCCCTCCCCCCAGTAGCGCCGGATCGCATTCCTCGCGAAAGGAAAGTGGGTGCAGCCAAGTACGACGGCATCGATCCCGCAGCGTCGGTACGGTTCGAAGAGATCCGCCAAATAGGCATCCATCTCGATACTGTCCTGCTTTCCTTCCTCCACCAGCGTCACGATCTGCGGCGCCGGCAACGGGATCAGTTCCGCCTGATCCGAGAACCGCTTTGCCAGGTCATGATATTTATCTTCCCGGATCGTCATCTCCGTGGCCAGCACCAGAACCTTGCTGTGGTGTTTGAACAGCGCTGCCGGCTTTAGCGCCGGTTCGATCCCGATCATCGGGATCCTTGGGTAGCGTTCCCGCAGGATGGCGATCGCCGCACTGGTTGCGGTATTGCAGGCGACCACAACGGCTTTCACCGATTTCTCACGGATCATGGTCTCCACATGGGAAAGAGTCAGGGCCCGTACTTCCTGCAGTGTCCGGCTCCCGTATGGCGCATTCTTCGAATCCCCGAACACATAAAGATCCTCCGAGGGCAAAATGCGGACCACCTCCCGCACTACGCTGATTCCGCCCACACCGGAGTCAAAAATCCCTACCGGATCCAGTTTCTTTGTATCCTGATCCGCATCCTTTTTCTTCATTTCTCCTGCAGAACCCATTCCTTCCATTTTTCCATTTCTGCCGTTCCTGTCATTCCTGCCGTTTCTGTCATTCCTGCCGTTCCTGCATATAAATCTAGCGAATCCGCCGTGGAAATGCAAGGCGGATTGTGCTATCATGCCTCTATGAAGCTGCTCTTTTTTCAGATCAAACCCACCAGCTACGAGTCCTATCTCTATTTCTCAGAGGCGCTTGCGGCAGAATTTCAAAAAGCGGGACACGAAACCCTCTTTTTTAACGCCGCGAAGGAGCCTTTGACATCCATGGAGCGATTTCGGGGACAGCACTTTGATGCCGTCATTGATTTCAATTCCGTTTTACCGAAAGTAACCACAGAGGATGGCACTCCTTTTCTGAATACGATGGATGCGCCGTTTTTCAATGTCATCCTGGATCATCCTCTTTACCACCACAATGTATTAAAACAGGATTTAAATAATTACCATGTGCTTTGTCTGGACGAAAATCACCGGTCCTATCTGAAAGCCTGTTATCCGCATCTGAAAAGCGCCCACCTCTTTCCCATGACCGGATCCCGCTTTATTCCGGAGATCCCCTTTCAGAAAAAGGATATCCCCCTCCTTTTCACAGGCAGTTATACGAGCCCTGCAGAAGTGAGGGAAGCCATCTCAAAAATCCCGGACTTTATGCAGGAGCAGATCTGGTCGCTTATAGACCGGATGGAAGAAGATCCTGCTCTCACGATAGAAGATGCGGCACGCTCGCTTTTTGCGGACACCATCGTCACGGAACTGTTTCCGCTCCATATGCAGTCCTTCTTTCTGGCCGACACATACCTCCGCTCATCCGTGCGGGACCGTATCCTGTACCGGCTTGTTTCCTCGGGTCTCCCCGTCACCCTGTGCGGCAACGGCTATGAAAAAGCCCCCTTTTACGGAGAAAAGAATGCTGTCTTTCTGCCGGAGGTTCCCTTCCCCGAAACCTTCCCCTTGATGGCGCGTTCAAAAATAACCCTGAACATCCTCCCGCTTTTCAAATGCGGTGTCCACGACCGGGTGTTCAGCGCCATGCTGAACGGTTCCGCCGTCCTGACGGATCCCAGCGGCTGGCTCCTCAGGCATTTTACGCCGGAAAAGCATCTGTTTTTTTATGAATACGGCAAAGAGGCCCTGGACAACCTGCCGGACCGGGTCACGTCTCTTCTCTCCTCAGAAGAAAAGCTCGCTTCTGTGGCGGAAGCAGGCAAAAAAGAAGCGTCCCTCCGCCATACCTGGGAGCAACGCTTTCGATCTTTGCTGTCTGTTATTTTATCACCTTGCGGGGATTGCGAATGCTGATCAGATCCAGGATATTCTCCTCCGGTTCAAAAATGATCCGGTGGGTTCCCTTGTCATCCTTGTATACAGCTTCATATTTCCTGTTTTCCGGAAGCCTCGTGGAGCAGTCCTTTACCGTAACGGAAGAATCCCGTTCATAGTTGGATACATCCCTGCTCCCCGCCGGCGCGATAATCAGGAGATCCTCCACCTCAATTTTCGCAACGGATTTGCGGCGGCTTTTCGCATAGATCCGGTCAATATCCAGCTGTCCCTCGATCCAGGTATATTCATACTCAATGAAGTTGTATTTGTGGATAAAGTAAAACGCGACATACAACAGCAATGCCGGCGCGAAAAACAAAAGCGGATGAAACAGGATCATGGCGATGGTCATGCAGATAGCCGCGACGAGCACTATGATTTCCACTGCCCAGCGCGCCGGCGTCTTTTTTTGCTCGATCATCGTCGTATTTTCAAAAACACTCATCTTTCCCTGTGTCGAGGCAGCAATCCCCGACGCCCCTTTCCTCACGCATTATACCCCTTTACAACGGTTTTGTCACGTCCCGGAGCCATTCTCTCTCCTCCGGGGCAAGAAAGGGCCCGATCTCTTCCAGAACACGACGGTGATAGTCGTTCAGGAGCGCCTTTTCCCGCTCCGTAAGGCAGGACACTTCGATCGCCTCCGGTTCATACGGCACCAGTGTTAATGTGTCAAATCCCATAAACTGTCCGTATTCGTTTTTCTCCAGGTTTTTCACCACCATCAGGTTCTCGATCCGGATCCCGTAGGCTCCCGGCAGATAAATGCCGGGTTCGTTGGAAATCACCATGCCCTCTTCCAGGGTCTGCTCCTTCGCCTTCCCGATAAGCTTATACCGGAATGCCTGCGGTCCTTCATGCACATTCAAAAAGCAGCCGACTCCATGCCCGGTACCGTGATTATAATCCATCCCCATCTCCCACAAGGGAGAACGGGCCAGATAGTCCAGATTCAGTCCCATACAGCCGTATTTGAATTTTGCCGCGGCAAGGGACAGGTTTCCGCGCAGGACAGCCGTATACAGCTTCTTTTGTTCCGCAGTCACGGGACCGAGCGCGATGGTTCTTGTAATATCCGTCGTACCTTCCGGATACTGTCCGCCGGTATCCAGCAGTAAAAAGCTCTCCGCTGCCAGAGGAATATCCGTTTCTTCCGTCGCTTCATAATGAATGATGGCTCCATGCGCGCCGTACCCGGCGATGGGGGCAAAGCTCTGTCCGCGGTAATCCGCTCCCTCCGCGCGAAACGCTTCCAGCTTCCTTGCCGCTGATATTTCCGTAATGGGTTCCTTGCCGATCCGGGATTTCAGCCAGTACAGAAAACGGGTAACCGCGATCCCGTCCTTCCGGTGGGCTTCCTTGATATTTTCCACTTCGACCCTGTTTTTCTTCGCCTTCGGCAGAAGTGTCAGATTGGATTCTTCCACAATCTCCGTCGATGCACTCATCCGGTTGATGATGGCGGCTGTCACTCTCGCCGGATCGATCAAAACACGTTTCCCCTCCGTATGCACGGAAAGTGCCTCATAAAACTCTTCGTAGGGAAACAGAGAAACTTTATCATTATTTAATCCTGCTATAATTTCGTCATCAAACGCGCTTTTATTCGCGTACAGATATGCTTCCTCCCGGAAAACAATCAAGAAGGACAGGAAGACGGGATTATACCGCACATCTCCGCCGCGAAGGTTCAAAAGCCAGGCGATATCATCCAGGGAAGCGATCACGGTGCAGTCCAGATTCTTTTCCTTCATGCGCTCCCGGGTCTCCGAAAGCTTCAGGGCACGGGATTTTCCGGTGTATTTCTCCCCGAGCTCCATTACCGGCCGACCGGGCAGCAAGGGACGCTCTGTCCAGATCTCTCCCACCAGATCCAGTTCCATGGAGATCCTGACCCCATCCCCCAGTTTTTTTCGAAGCTTGCGAAACAGTCTGCTGCTGACCGTCCGTCCGTCAAATCCCAGCACCATGCCATCGGAAAGCTTTTCGGAAAGGTATTCCGGGAGCTCCGGAACGCCTTCTTCCATCATCCGGTACAGGGTGATTCCGGTTCCCTTCAGCTCCTCCTCCGCCTGCAGAAAATATCTGCCGTCGGTCCATAATCCGGCTTCCTCCTGCAGGATCACCACGGATCCCGCCGATCCGTCAAATCCGCTGATATACTCCCGGCATTTGAAGTGATCGCAGACATATTCGGACGCATGAAAATCATCCGTCACCACAAGGTAGGCGTCGATCCCCTTTTCCTTCATTTTCCGCCGCAGTGCAGTCAGCCGTTCCCTGACGATCCCGCTGTCTATCGGTTTCATCGCTGTTTCCTCCCTCACAAATCGAGTAGGGTGGATGCAATCCCCCTGCCCGCTGCGCGGCCCGCACCCGGCTTCAGCCGGAATCATCCCATGCGCGGGCCTGTGCAATCATAAAAGGAGACTGGCTGTCTCGCAGTCTCCTTTTCCATTCTGGTATTTTTCTTAAAGAGCTGTACAGAACCTGTCGCGAAATATCCTGCTGCCGATCCCCGGGAACGGTTCCTTACTTCCCTTCATAGGTAACAACAGACTCCACATTGTATTTTGACAGCCGTTCTCTTCCCTTCAGTCCGGCAAGCTCCATCAGGAAAATGATCTTCACGACAGTGCCTCCCAGCTGTTCAACCAGTTTTGCCGCTGCTTCAATCGTGCCGCCGGTTGCGATCAGGTCATCCACCAGAACCACCTTCTGGCCGCTCTTCACGGCATCCTTATGCATCTCGATCTTTGCCTTGCCATATTCCAGCTCGTATTCCGCAGAAATCGTCTCTCCGGGGAGCTTCCCTGCTTTACGTACCAGGACAAACGGTTTCCCAAGGGCATAAGCGATGGGCATCCCGAAGATAAAACCCCGTGACTCGGCACCGGCGATCACGTCAAACTCCACTCCGTCAAGCAGCTTTATCATGGAATCAATCGCAAGCTTCAAACCCTCTGCGTCCTGCAGGATACTGGTAACGTCGCGGAACATGATTCCCGGCTCCGGATAATCCGGTATGGTACGAATATAATCCTCTACTTTTTTCATGATTTGATTCACCCCTCTTGGCTCAGCTTTCATCCGTGATTGTACTTTTCCCCCCGCGTTCTGTCAAGTCCCGGCACTTCGGAAAACCGTTTTTTTTTTTCGAAATCTGTGCTACAATAAGAACGCATTTTTGATCTGAAGCGAGGAGCTGTCATGAACTATGATGTTATTATCATCGGAGCCGGTCCCGGCGGTATTTTTTCCGCCTATGAGCTCTGCAAAAGGAAACCGGAGCTGAAGGTTGCTGTTTTTGAAGCAGGCTATTCCCTGGAAATGCGGAAGTGTCCCATCGACGGCGTAAAGGTGAAAAACTGTATCAAATGCCCTACCTGTGCCATCATGAGCGGCTTTGGCGGCGCCGGTGCTTTTTCCGACGGAAAATACAATATCACGAATGATTTCGGCGGCACTCTTTATGAGTATATCGGCCGCGAAAAAGCAATCGAGCTGATGCGCTATGTGGATGATATCAATGTTTCCCACGGCGGCGAAAACACCAAAATGTATTCCACCAGCGGCACCCACCTGAAAAAGCTCTGCATGCAGAACAAGCTTTCTCTTCTGGATGCTTCGGTACGGCATCTCGGCACAGACATCAACTATATTGTCCTGGAGCAGCTCTATCACGAACTGAAGGATCACGTCGATTTCTTTTTCCGGACCGCGGTACAAAAAATCGAGGCACTGCCGGGAGGAGGCTACCGGATCCTGCACCAAGACGGGAGCGCGGACTGTGAAAAATGTATCATCTCCGTCGGCAGAAGCGGCAGCAAATGGATGGAAACCGTCTGCCGGGATCTGGAGATTGATACCAAGAGCAACCGCGTGGATATCGGTGTACGGGTGGAGCTCCCCGCCGTCATTTTCTCCGATCTGACCGATGAACTGTATGAGAGCAAAATCGTTTACCAGACAGCCAAATTTGAGGATCGCGTCCGCACCTTCTGTATGAATCCTTATGGCTCCGTGGTGAACGAAAATACCAACGGCATCGTCACTGTAAACGGCCACAGCTTTGAAGACCCGGGTAAGCGCACGGAAAATACCAACTTTGCCCTGCTTGTTGCCAAGCATTTTTCCGAACCCTTCCGTGACAGCAACGGCTACGGCGAAAGCATCGCACGCCTCTCCAATATGCTCGGCGGCGGCGTCATCCTGCAGCGTTTCGGTGATCTGGAACGCGGCAGAAGAAGTACGGAGAAACGCATCGCGGAATGTACCGTTCGCCCGACGCTGGCGGCCACCCCGGGGGACCTTTCCCTGGTACTGCCGAAGCGGATCATGGACGGTATCATAGAAATGATCCATGCCCTCGATAAAGTCGCACCGGGAACCGCAAATGACGACACGCTTCTTTACGGTGTGGAGGTCAAGTTCTATAATATGGAAGTGAAGTTGAACGAACGTCTGGAAACAAACCATCCCGGTCTGTTTTGTATCGGCGACGGCAGCGGCGTGACGCATTCCCTTTCCCACGCATCCGCAAGCGGCGTTTATGTGGCGGATCTGATTGCAGAGGCATGAAAACCGTGTGCACGATTGCAGCAGGATTGAGCTTTCATCCGCTGGCAATGAACGCAAAGCAAACGAATTTCATTCGTTCACGATAACTACTTCAGAAAGGAATTACCCTTATGCTAGCAGCCTATTTTTCCTCCCTCAGCCCGGCAGCCTTCGTAAATGCGCTGCCCGGTAATATCGCACAGGGCATTCTCTGGGGCATCATGGCCCTTGGGGTCTATATCACATTCCGGCTTCTGGATATCGCCGATCTGACGGTGGACGGTTCCATGGCAACCGGCGGCGCCGTAACGGTCGTATTGACGATTGCCGGTGTTCCCGTCGGACTTTCTCTCACCGTCGCGGTGATCACGGGGGCATTGGCGGGGCTTGTCACGGGACTTCTTCACACAAAGCTCGGGATCCCTCCCATCCTTGCCGGGATCCTTTCCCAGATCGGTCTGTACTCCATCAATCTGAATATTCTCGGCGGTGCCAATCAGGCCATCAGCGTGGATAAATACCAATTGATCCTTTCGCTGCGCAATGTAAGCCAGTCCATTGTCATCGCACTGATCTTTGCCGCGATCATCATCATTGTCATGTACTGGTATTTCGGCACCGAACAGGGATCCGCACTGCGCGCCACCGGGTGCAACCGTGCCATGAGTAAGGCACAGGGCATCAATACCGCAAATATGGAGCTGATCGGTCTTGCCATCAGCAACGCGCTCGTTGCTCTGTCGGGGGGCCTTCTGGCACAGTATCAGGGCTTTGCGGATGTGCAGATGGCAAGAGGCGCCATCGTCATCGGCCTGGCGGCGGTCATCATCGGGGAAGTCCTCGGGGAAGCCCTCTTCAAGAAACGGATGAATTTTGCGCTGCGTCTGTCCTTCGTTGTGGTCGGCGGCGTCGTCTATTATTTTGTGATCGGTCTGATCCTTTGGCTCAAGATGCCGACAGACGATCTGAAGCTTTTCACTGCCGTGATCGTTGCCGTCTTCCTGGCCGTTCCGTACCTTCGCAAACAGAGGAGAAGCTCCTTTAAGATGGCTGCGAAACGGGCCCTTGGCCTGCGGAATGACACATGATACAAAAGCCAAAGAACAACCTGACAGGAGAAACCCCATGTTAAACATAGAGAACATTCACAAAACCTTTGACCCGGGCACCATCAATGAAAAAGTTGCTTTGAACGGCGTTGATCTGACACTGGACGAGGGCGATTTCGTCACAGTGATCGGCGGCAACGGCGCAGGAAAATCCACTCTGCTCAACGCCATTGCAGGTGTCTGGCCGGTGGATAACGGTTCTATCAGAATCGATGGCATCGACGTCACCGGTCTGCCCGAATACAAACGTGCCGCCTATATCGGCCGGGTTTTTCAGGATCCCATGACCGGAACCGCTGCCACCATGCAGATTGACGAAAATCTTGCCCTGGCTGTCCGCCGCGGCAAAAAAAGAGGTCTTAAATGGGGGATCACAAAAAGTGAACACGCTGCCTTTCGGGAGCAGGTCAAGGAGCTGAATCTGGGGCTGGAGGACCGGATGTCCACAAAGGTGGGGCTGCTTTCCGGCGGACAGCGTCAATCCCTGACACTGCTGATGGCAACGCTGCAAAAGCCGAAGCTTCTTCTTCTGGATGAGCATACGGCAGCGCTTGACCCGAAAACAGCTGCGACGGTTCTGGATCTTTCCGACCGGATCATCCGGGAGCATCATCTGACAGCGCTCATGGTCACACACAACATGAAGGACGCCATCATGCACGGAAACCGCCTGATCATGATGCACGAAGGGCGGATTATCCTGGACATCGGCGGAGAACAGAAGAAAACCCTGACCGTAGAGGATCTGTTACAGAAATTCGAAGAAGTGAGCGGTGAGACCTTTGCCAGCGACAAAGCGATTCTGGCTTAGTTTTGTAATCAGATCAGCTTCTTCACTTCTTCCCGTTTTAAATAACCGGCATTTGGTAAAGAACCGCTTTGCGGTTCTTTTCTTTTTTTTCTGCGTCTCCGGTGCAGTACGATCACTACGATTGCCCAGAACAGAATCAGCTCTGCTGCGGCTGCAGCGGCAAACGCGAGGTTTCTGCCGGCCTGGGCGCGATAAACCACGCCGGAAACGGCTGCATCCAGCCCCTCCTGCAGCGTGGAAAAGCTTCCGCCGGAGTCCTCCGCAATCTGCCGCAGGTTTTCTCCCTCCGTCGAAATGATTCCGATCAGAAAAAGCGCAGTTTTGTTTTCCTTCAGGCTCTGCGCCACCTCAGGTGCAATCCGTTCCTCCCCGTTTTTTCCATCCGTAAACAGGATAATGGAACGTGTCCCTGTAGCTGCAGACACGCTTTTTTCCGCCTCCCGGATTCCCTCGGAGATCCCCGTGGTTCCGGTAGCCGTAAGATCCGGCAGTGCCTGTGTAATCCGTCCGTAATCCGTTGTACGCGGCACAACCGTCCTCGCTTCCTTCTGAAATTCCACGAGAGAAGCCTCCATGCCATCCGGAAGCTGCATCAGACTCCTTTGCACCCCGTTACATGCCTGTACAAGCGGCTCCCCGATCATGCTGATGCTGCAGTCCACGGCAAAGCAGACCGCGTTGGCAGATCTCTCCATTCCGATCATCGTCCCACGGCGTATCGCCTCATTTCCGCCCACTATGAGCAGACTTCCCATCAACAGCACAAGCATCATTCTTTTAGAAAAGGCATGTATTCCAGCAGCCATTTGTCCTCCTCCTGTATTTCTTCCGCCGGCAGCTTCCGGATCTTCGCCAGTTCATAATTCAAAACCGGCTCCGTCCATGATTTTCCCAGCGCATAATAAATATCCCATACCAGGGGCCGATCCAGAGAGACGGCTACCCGCTCCACGGTTTTTGTGATCCGGTAGTATCCCTCTATCTCGGTACGTTCCCCATCCAGTCCCAACTGACAGGCTCGAATCGTCTGCGCCGGGTCGGATATGACGATCCCATCCTGATAGGGAACAGACCTCCGTCCCGGCTCACTGCCATCGGTTGTGTAGTAAACCATTCCGTACAGGGGATCATAGGAGATGGTCAGCAGCTGATACCCGTCATAAGAACCCTCCGGAAGCGAAAATGCCAGCTCTCTTTCCGGTTGTTTTCCTTTCCCCTGTTTCTTTTCCCGCTCCTCTCTCAGCTCCATGCCTGTGGAAACCTCCGGCGCGGACCTCTTATAGCCGGTCAGTCCCGCAAAAAAGATGACGCCTGCTGCCACCGTCAGACAGATCTGCGCTATACGGCGCCGTATTCTCCGGTGTCCGATTCCGGCAATTGCCTTTTGCACCTCCCGGGCATTCTGCCATCGTTTTTCTCTGGACGGCTGTAGAAGTCCCTCTATCAGGCGCGTTGTCTCTATTGTTATTTTTGGATTTAATTTATTGACCTTTTCAAAACAGAAAGGAGGATGATTGGGGTTCTTCCCCGTGAGCAGATAATGCAGCGTAACGCCCAGTGCATACAGATCCGTTCTGGTATCCGGAGCGGCATCCGAAAGGTATTGTTCCGGTGCCGCGTATCCTCTGGTATGTGCCCGTTCCGCACCAAAATCGATGAGATGGACGGATCCGTCCCGATCCAGCAGGATGTTGGAGGGCTTCAGATCCGGGTAATACACCGCGGGACTTCTGCTGTGAAGGTAGTCCAGCAATGTACATAATTCTGACGCGATCCGCAGCACCTCTTTTTCACCCGGCGGTCCCTTTTTTTCCAGCAATGTCTTGATGCTTTTCCCGTCAATATACTCCATGGCAAGGTATTGCCGGTTATTTTCCCGAAACAGGGCATAAAACGCCGGGATTCCTTTATGTGACAGCCCCTTCAGACGAAGAGCCTCTTTTTCGGTACGTTCTGCCGTTTCCGTACAGGCAGGGTATTCCTTGAGCGCTGCAACCCCTTGTCTTTTTGTGTCCCAGGCCAGGTATACCGTTCCCTCCCCGCCACGTCCGAGCACCCGGCAGCATATAAACCGTCCGCACCCGACGGTCTTGATCCCTGTTTTTTTCATCTTGTTATGGAATGTTATGGAATAAGTAGAACCCTGCGGAGCTTGGAACCTGTACAGTTCCTTAGACACGCCCCACACCGATCAGAACAATCGGCTTGCTTTTTCCCTGATTGACCGCACATACCGCTTCATAGAGCATCGAAAAGATCCGATCCTCCATGTTTCCGTTATGTACCTGAAAACCGTATGCCTCCTTTGTAATGCTGAGCGTATGGATCTGCGCCATGATATTCTCACGATCATTATAGGTCATCAGCACAAACGCGCGAAATTGCCCCGCCAGGGCACGGACACGTTCTGCCGTAACTGCCTTTCCGGTAAGCGTGTCCGTCTCATATCCGTGCTTTTCCAGATATTTTACGATTTTTCCCGGCGCCGTCCCGAAATATCCCGCCAGTGCCAGCCCGTATGACTCAAACTCCCACAGCATTTCCGGGAATGTACGTCTTCTCGTCACATCCCACCACGGATAGCGCAGGCTTTTTTCCGGCTTCTTCGCCCAGGATGCCTCGGCAGCAGCAAGAGACGCCATCGTGTTGTAGGTAGCGATCACCTCACAGGCATTCCGGTCTGCGGAAAGCCTCCCGAGCACCAACGGAGACAGCTTCCCCTGATACTCAATATAACGGCCTTTCACAGCCGTTTCCCATATCTGATCCCATGCAATGGAGTTTTGCGCCAAGTGTGCATTTCTCTGGGAGACCGGAATCCGCACACTGACCAAAGACAGGAACCGGGCAACCGTGCCCGCCCCGATGAACCTCGGAATAAACGCCGCCAGACGCTGCTTAACAGATTTCATAGATCAAAAAGTCTTTCTCTCGTATCCTGATTATAGCAAGGCGGACACAGGAAAACAAATAAAATTTTTCTAAACTTTTCGGGCCTGTTTTTTGGGGGATGTGCGTAAAAAAAGACCCGGGAAAAATTCCCGGGTCTTGGTTCTGCACCGCAAGCCGCTTTCGCAAAGCCTCCTCAGTCTTTCCTTAAGCGAACGGATTCTCGGTGGGATACGGCAGGCTTGCCGGCTGGTTGTAATTCAGATCCTCAAGCGGCACACCGATGTATTTGAACACTTCGAACAGCGCTTTGCCGTAGTGACCGAAGGCAACTGCACCATGATGCGGGTAGTTCTTCTCAATGAGCACGTGACGGTAGAACCGTCCCATCTCCTTGATTGCGAAAACGCCGATTCCGCCGAAGGACTTCGTTGCTACCGGAAGTACCTCGCCCTCTGCCAGATATGCGCGGAGCTTGTTGTCCGCTGTGGACTGCAGACGGTAGAACGTGATCTCTCCGGGAGCGATATCCCCCTCCAGGGTGCCGTTGGTCACTTCGACCGGGAGGGATCTTGCCATGATGAGCTGATACTTCATCTCGTGGAATGCAAGCTTTCTGCTGCAGGTATTGCCGCAGTGGAAGCCCATGAACGTATCCGTATGCTTGTAGTCGAATTTTCCTTCGATGGACTCGTGGTACATATCCTTCGGCACCGAGTTGTTGATATCCAGCAGCGTCACCACATCGTCGCTGACGCAGGTGCCGATGAATTCGGAAAGGCAGCCGTAGATGTCCACTTCGCAGGATACCGGGATTCCTTTTCCGGTGAGACGGCTGTTCACATAGCAGGGCACGAAGCCGAACTGGGTCTGGAAAGCAGGCCAGCATTTGCCCGCGATCGCCACATATTTCCGATAACCCTTGTGCTCCTCAACCCAATCCAGCAGTGTCAGCTCATACTGCGCAAGCTTTGCAAGCACTTCCGGCTTTTTGTTGCCGGCGCCAAGCTCTGCCTCCATGTCCTTGATAACATCCGCAATCCTGGGATCATCCTTATGCTTATTATAGGATTCAAACAGATCCAGCTCGGAGTTCTCCTCGATCTCGACGCCGAGGTTATAAAGCTGCTTGATCGGTGCGTTGCAGGCAAGGAAGTTCAGCGGTCTCGGACCGAAAGAAATAATCTTCAGCTCGGAAAGACCGATGATGGCACGTGCAACCGGTACGAACTCATGGATCAGCACCGCCAGATCCTCTGCATCCCCTACCGGATTCTCCGGAATGTAGGCGCCGACATTACGAAGCTTTAAGTTGTAGCTGGCATTCAGCATGCCGCAGTAAGCATCGCCTCTTCCCTGGATCAGGTCGTTCTGACTTTCTTCTGCTGCAGCCACAAACATCTTCGGTCCGTCAAAATGCTTTGCCAGCAGCGTCTCGGAAATCTCCGGTCCGAAGTTGCCGAGATAAACGCAAAGCGCGTTGCAGCCGGCTTTTTTGATGTCCTCCAATGCCTGTACCATGTGGATCTCGCTCTCCACGATACAGATCGGGCATTCATAGATATCCGCCGCATCAAACTTCTTCGTGTAGGCATCGACCAGCGCTTTTCTGCGGTTGACCGAAAGCGATTCCGGGAAACAGTCGCGGCTGACCGCCACAATCCCGATCTTTACCTGTGGAATGTTCTGCATGTTCATGGTAAATCCCTCCTGTTTTATTATATTAAAATTTAATTTTGCTCTTTACCCCTGTTTTCCCTCGGTTTCTTCTTCTTTTCCTTCTCCCTGTTCGGTTTCCTCCTCCTTTTCCGGAATCAGAAGCCGTACCACAGAAATACTGCGCCCTTCCATTTTATCTACAGACAGGACATAACCTCCCTCTGTCCTGACTTCCTCTCCCTCTTCCGGAACATGTCCCAAAAGCTCCAGCAGAAAACCTCCCACCGAATCCGAGTCCTCACTCTTAAAGGGGAGCGTCAGTTCCTCACAGACATCCTCCAGGTTCGCAGCACCGCGGATGAGATATTCCCGTTCCTTCACCAGGCGGATATCCTCTTCTTCATTCTCATCGTATTCGTCATGGATATCGCCGACGATTTCCTCCAGAAGATCCTCCAGAGAGATCATCCCGGCGGTCGCGCCGTACTCATCCAGCACGATGGCGATACTGATGGAAGCAGCCCGCATCTCCGCAAGAAGCTCTGCCGTATTTTTGTTCTCATAGGTGTAGAAGGGCTCCCGCATCACATCCCGCGCGGAAAAATGCCCTCTGTCTTCAAAAAAGACCAGATCCTTCAGATAGATAATCCCCACTACATCATCGGTGTTCTCTTCACAAACAGGAAGTCTTGAAAAGTGGGAATTGCGGAACAGCTCGAAGAGCTCGTCATATCCTACCGTCACATCCGTGTAGGTCATGTGGTTGCGCGGAACCATCACTTCCTGCACCTTTGCATCGGTGAAATCAAAAAGCTTCTGGATGATGTCCCGTTCCTCGTTTTCGATGATACCGTTTTCCTGGCTTACATCCACGATGGTACGGAGCTCATCCTCTGTGATCGGCTCTACCTTCGCCCCTTCCTTGATGCCGAAAAGCCGCAAAAACAAACCGGAGAGAAAATTGATCGCAATAATCACCGGCGTCAGAACCACCATGATCGCATATAAGAACGAGGCATAGTTCTTAGCAAGCTTCTCCGCACGCACCATCGCGATGGTTTTCGGCGAGATCTCCCCGAAGATCAGGATCAGAAGTGTCAGAATACCGGTGGCAATTGCAGTTGCGACGCCTCCGCTCACATGCATCACGATAGTCGTGGTCAGGGCGGATGCAGAAAGATTTACTACATTATTTCCAATCAGAATGGCACTGAGCATCTTGGGTCCCTGGTCTTTGATCTTCAGAACCTTTGCAGCCCGTTTGTCTCCGTCCTCCGCCAGTGTCCGCATCCGAATGCGGCTGACTGTCGTGAACGCCGTCTCTGCAGAAGAAAAGAAAGCAGACAGGAGCAAAAGAACGATCAATACAAGAATCTCAAGAATGATGTTCGTATCCAATTCCGTCACACGTCACTCCGTTTCGCCATTAGTAGAATTATTCTATCATAATTCCCGGCGTGCTTCAATGTATTTCTCCAGCATCCGGGCAGTTCCCTCAATCCCGAGTTTGGTGCTGTTGATGCATAAATCATAGGCTGAAGAGTCTCCCCATCCCTTTTTCCCGAAACGATCATGGTACATCTTCCTCGTGCGATCCACCCGCTTGATCTTATTTGCCGCATCCTTCCCGTTGAGCTTCTGGATCGACATGATCCGCTCCAGTCTTGCATCTCTGTCTCCGTTGATAAAAACAGTGATCAGCCCCTCATAGGCCTGCAGTGCCGTTTCCGAGCAGCGGCCTACAATCACGAAGGATTCCCCTTCCTCTGCCTTCTTTTTCAGGTATTCAAATTGCAGCTCCAGCAGATTCTCCTCCAGAGAGTTGGAGTAACCGCGGACTTTCCGGCTATACATCCAAATATGCGGCCGGTCATCCACCTTGCGGAACTCGTCATTTTTGATTACTCTCTCATCCGCCATCTTTTCCAGGAGGTTCCGATCATACAGGGGAAGTCCCAGATCCTTGGCTATTTCTGCAGCTATCGCATGTCCGCCGCTTCCATACGTACGGCTGATAGACACCAGAAGTTGTTTTTCCATGATATCTCCTCCTTATTAAATCCAGTTTTATAAATATCTTATAAAGATGATCAGCATGGAAATGGTGATCACAATGACCGTCGCCGGTGCGGAGGTTTTCAGATACCGCTTCCAACTGATGGGATAACCGCTCTTGGCTGCGACGGATGTTCCTACAACGTTTGCGGAAGCACCGATCGGCGTCGCACTGCCGCCGATATCCGTTCCCATCGCAAGGGTCCATGCGAGGGTATGAATATCCACGCCCATGGTAACGGACAGGCTCCGGATCACAGGCACCATGGTCGCTGCAAAGGGAATATTATCCACAAAGGCGCTGGCAATGGCGGAAACCCAGATAATGATCGCAATCATCACATACGGATTGCCTCCGGACATCTTCCCGATCAGACCTGCGATCAATTCCAGCACCCCGGTCTGCTCCAGTCCGCCGACAACGATAAACAGGCCGATGAAAAACAGCAATGTCTTAAAGTCCACACGCTTGATGATCTCAGGAATATGCCTGCCGCCGGCAATCAGGGTCACGATGGATATAAACGCGCCGATAAAGGCTACCGACAGGCCTGTCTGAGCGTGGGTGATCAAGAGAACCACGGCGCAGCCAAAAATCACACAGCTGACAAAAAAGCCCTTTCGATCAACGATTGCCTCTTTAGGGCTCGGCATCTTCGTTACATCTACCGTATCCCGTTCCTCCGCGATCAGTTCTTTCCGGAAAACCATAAAATAATAGATGAGCACAACGCCCAGTGATATCAGTGCAATCAGACCTGTATTGACCACGAACTGTCCGAAGGAAAGACCCAGTGCAGTGCCGATGATAATATTGGGCGGATCCCCGCACATCGTAGCGGAACCGCCCAGATTCGCGCAAAAAATCTCTGACAGGATCATGGGTACCGGATCGATCTTTAGCAGCTGCGCAAGCTCTACAGTCACCGCAGCAAGGAACAGAATGACCGTAATGCTGTCGATAAACATCGCAAGACCTGCTGACATAATCATAAACGCAACAAACAACGGGATCGGCTTATAGTTCACCGCCTTCGCAAACACCATGCAAAGCCAGCGGAAAAAGCCCGTCCGTGCCATGCCCTCCACCATGATCATCATGCCCAGAAGGAAAATGATCGTCGCCCAGTTGACGCCCGCACTCTCCGAGGCTTCTCCCCCTGCGGCATACCAGAAATCCAGCCTGAAGATACTGCCAAAATTCAGGGTCTCCCATGCCGCTCCGGGGCTTTGCATCGCTACCCCGAACACAAAGATCAGGGTGAGCAGACCGCACCCCAGCGTCACATACTGACGCTCGATCTTGTCCCAGACGACCATGATAAACATGACGATAAAAATGGCCACCGCCACCACTTGTGCTACTGACATCTCGTGTCACTTCCTTTTCTTTTTTTACGGGATTTCGACATGATCCCGAAATCCTCTGTTATTTTAGCATCTATGCCAAAAAAACACCACCGACATTTTTTCGGTGGTGTTTCGCCATTCATACACTTCATCTGCTCTGTAGTCTTTATTCGAGACCGTCCAACCCTGCATAATGAAGCAGCTTTGCCAGACTTTCCTCCAGCTCCTGCTCCGTCAGCGCGTAATGTGTCTCCTCCGGAACCGGATTCCGAAACTCATCTGCTCTCGGGAGCGGTGCGGATACCGCCAGCTTTTCTTCCTCGTCCGCCAGCATGGAGCCGAAAGAAAGCGGCGTACGTCGCGGTGTCTGGTAATAGAATGCTTCTCTTTGTCCTTCCTGTGAAGATGTTGAATATGGGCTCACCGGTGTGACTTCCATGATCATATGCGTACCTCCTGTACTCTCTCCGCCCAATGCCATCCGCTGCCTTACTGCGATCTCCGGGCGGGCGATATCTTGTGTGTCCTCATCCATTCTCACCAGATATTGTGATTTTTGTTATAGATATTATCGGACAGGAGGTCAGATTCCTCAACCATGAAAAAAGTACTAGGGAAAGACTGATTATTCTGTCTTTCCCTGAAAAACGATCCCATTAAAAAACTCCCGGGAATTTCCCGGGAGTTTTGATGACACGGTTCGCTTTATGCGTACGTATTTCTTTGCTTCCGATTACTCGATGATGGAAGCGATACGACCGGACCCTACGGTACGGCCACCTTCACGGATAGCGAAGGTAAGACCCTGCTCCATAGCGACCGGATGAATCAGCTCGATGGTCATCTCAATGTTGTCGCCAGGCATGCACATCTCTGTGCCGGCCGGAAGGTTGCAAACACCGGTAACGTCCGTGGTACGGAAATAGAACTGCGGACGATAGTTGTTGAAGAACGGTGTATGACGGCCACCCTCATCCTTGGTCAGAACGTATACCTGTGCCGTAAACTTACGATGGCAGGTAACGGTACCCGGCTTTGCCAGAACCTGTCCACGCTCGATCTTGTCGCGGTCGATACCACGAAGAAGAGCACCGATGTTGTCGCCGGCCATAGCCTCATCCAGCTGCTTTCTGAACATCTCGATACCGGTAACAACGGTCTTCTGCACATCTTCCTTGACGCCGAGGATCTCAAGCTCCTCGTTCAGGTGCAGCGTACCACGCTCTACACGGCCGGTAGCAACGGTACCACGACCGGTGATGGTGAATACGTCCTCAACAGCCATCAGGAACGGCTTGTCGGTCTCACGCTGCGGATCCGGAATATATTCATCTACCTTGCTCATGAGCTCCATGATCTTGTCGCCCCACTCGCCGGACGGATCCTCAAGTGCCTTCAGGGCGGAACCCTTGATAATCGGGCAATCCTTGAATCCATACTCCTCAAGCTGCTCGGTCACTTCCATCTCTACGAGCTCGATCAGCTCCGGATCGTCAACCATATCGCACTTGTTCAGGAATACAACAATGTACGGAACACCTACCTGACGGGACAGAAGGATGTGCTCCTTGGTCTGCGCCATCACACCGTCGGTAGCGGCTACAACGAGGATCGCACCGTCCATCTGTGCAGCACCGGTGATCATGTTCTTGACATAGTCAGCATGACCGGGGCAGTCAACGTGTGCGTAATGTCTCTTCTCGGTCTCATACTCAACGTGAGCGGTAGAGATCGTGATACCTCTTTCTCTCTCTTCAGGAGCTTTGTCGATGTTTTCAAAATCCGTTGCAACGTTTCCTGCAACTCTCTCGGAAAGCACCTTCGTAATAGCTGCGGTGAGAGTGGTCTTACCATGGTCTACGTGACCGATGGTACCGATGTTACAATGCGGTTTGGTTCTTTCAAATTTTGCTTTAGCCATTTTTTCTCCTTCCGTAAACCTCTCTCCGGTTTACTTTTGTTCTTAATACGCTATGCTTGATTATATAAAAAATATTCTTATTTTTCAAGCATTAGTTATAGGAAACAAATTATTTTAATGTGTTCACGATACTTTTTTATTACTTCTTCTTGTCTGCTATGATCTTGTCCGTCACGGACTTCGGTGCCGGCGCATACTTCTCGAAAAACATGGAGTAGTTGCCGCGTCCCTGTGTCGCCGAACGAAGATCTGTGGAATAGCCGAACATTTCTGCCAGCGGCACATGTGCTTTGACGAGCTTGCCGTTTCCGACGTCCTCCATCCCTTCGATCTGCCCGCGGCGGGAATTGATATCGCCGATTACGTCGCCCATGTACTCTTCCGGCATGGTCACTTCCACCTTCATAATGGGCTCAAGCAACGTGGGATCAGCCTTCTGCATGGCTTCCTTGAAACACATGGAACCGGCGATATGGAAAGCCATTTCCGAGGAGTCTACCTCATGGTAGCTGCCGTCGAAGACTGTCGCATGGATGCCAAGCACCGGGAATCCGGCCAGAATACCGGCCTGTGCGGCTTCCTCAATACCTTCCCCGACTGCCGGGATGTACTCCTTCGGGATCGCGCCGCCGACGACAGCGGACTCAAATTTAAAGGTCTCCTCCGCATTTGCGTCCATCGGCTCAAAGCGTACCTTACAGTGTCCGTACTGACCGCGTCCACCGGACTGCTTTGCATATTTGTACTCCTGTTCCACGGTCTTTGTGAAGGTTTCCTTGTAAGCAACCTGCGGCGCACCGACATTCGCTTCCACCTTGTACTCACGAAGCAGTCTGTCCACGATGATCTCCAGATGAAGCTCTCCCATACCGGCAATAATGGTCTGACCGGTCTCTTCGTTGGTATGTGCGCGGAATGTGGGATCCTCTTCTGCCAGCTTCGCAAGGGCTTCGCCCATCTTCTGCTGACCGGCCTTGGTCTTGGGCTCGATCGCAAGCTCGATAACCGGCTCCGGGAATTCCATGGACTCCAGGATCACGGGATGCTGCTCGTCACAAAGCGTATCACCGGTGGCAGTCACCTTCAGGCCGACCGCTGCCGCGATGTCTCCGGAATATGCCTTATCCAGCTCGGAACGCTTATTAGCGTGCATCTGCAGGATACGTCCGATCCTCTCCTTTTTGTCCTTTGTCGCATTCAATACATAGGAGCCAGAATTGACCGTTCCGGAATAAACACGGAAGAATGCAAGCTTTCCTACAAAGGGATCTGCCATGATCTTGAAGGCCAGCGCTGCAAACGGCTCATCATCGGTAGCATGACGCTCGATTTCGTTGCCGTCCAGATCGGTCCCCTTGATTGCGGGGATGTCCGTCGGTGCCGGCATAAATTCAACCACGGCATCGATCAGCTTCTGGATTCCCTTGTTCTGATGGGCGGATCCGCAGCATACCGGTACGCCGGCATTGCTGATGGTACCTTTGCGAAGACCTGCCTTCAGTTCTTCGATGGTCGGCTCCTCGCCTTCCAGATACTTCTCCATCAGGTCATCGTCAAACTCGCAGATCTTCTCCACCAGCTCGGTATGATACTGCTCCGCCTCATCCTTCATATCCTCCGGGATATCGGTGATCGTAATGTCCTCACCCTTCGCATCATTATAGATGTAGGCCTGCATCTCAAACAGATCGACGATGCCCTTGAAATAGTCCTCTTTTCCAATGGGAAGCTGCGTAACAACCGCATTTTTCCCGAGCTTTGTGCCGATCTCCTTTACCGTATTGAAGAAATCCGCACCGAGGATGTCCATTTTGTTTACAAACGCCATACGGGGAACACTATAGGTGTCCGCCTGTCTCCAGACGTTTTCTGACTGCGGCTCCACACCGCCCTTCGCGTCAAACACACCGACTGCACCATCCAACACGCGAAGCGACCTCTCTACCTCAACCGTGAAGTCTACGTGTCCCGGTGTATCAATGATATTAATACGATGCTCTTCGGCACCCGGCTTCGGTTTCGCCTTCTCCTGGAGCGTCCAGTGGCAGGTGGTTGCAGCGGAAGTAATGGTGATACCTCTCTCGGCTTCCTGTTCCATCCAGTCCATGGTCGCAGTACCCTCGTAGGTTTCACCGATTTTGTAATTAACACCAGTATAATAGAGAATACGCTCTGTCAGCGTCGTTTTCCCGGCGTCGATATGAGCCATAATCCCGATATTTCTGGTTCTCTCTAACGGGTATTCTCTTCCAGCCAAAATCTTTTCCTCCTGTTACTGTTAGAAGCGGTAATGTGCAAACGCCTTGTTTGCTTCCGCCATCTTGTGCATATCTTCTTTTCTTTTGACAGAAGATCCGGTGTTGTTTGCAGCATCCATGATCTCATTTGCCAGACGGTCTTCCATGGTCTTCTCACCACGATTTCTGGAAAATGTGGTAAGCCAGCGAAGACCCAGCGCCTGACGGCGATCCGGACGAACTTCGATCGGCACCTGATAGGTCGCACCACCGATACGTCTTGCCTTTACTTCCAGAATCGGCATAACGTTATTCATGGCCTCTTCAAAAACCTCCAGAGCCGGTTTTCCGGTCTTCTCTTCAACTTTTGAGAACGCGCCGTACACGATCTTTTGTGCAACACCTTTCTTGCCATCCAGCATGATATTGTTGATCAGCTTTGTGACAACCTTGCTGTTGTAGATCGGGTCGGCCAAAACGTCTCTTTTCTGAGTATGTCCTTTACGTGGCACTTTACTTCCCTCCTTAATTAAAGAATTAAATCATCGGTACTGCGTCACAGCGAATTGATGCTAACGCTTGGTGCCGGGTATATCTTTCTGCAAAAACATATCCAACACTAACCTTTGATTACACTGCCATCATGCAGTGTCTCTTATTTTGCTTCCTTCGGCCGCTTTGCGCCATACTTGGAACGGGCCTGACGACGGTTTGCGACACCGGCCGTATCCAATGTTCCACGGATGATATGGTATCTGGTACCCGGAAGGTCTTTTACTCTTCCGCCGCGGATCAACACAACGCTGTGCTCCTGCAGATTGTGACCTTCGCCCGGAATGTAGCTCGTGACTTCAATCCCGTTGGAAAGACGTACTCTCGCGATCTTACGGAGCGCCGAGTTAGGCTTCTTCGGAGTTGCAGTTTTGACTGCCGTGCAGACACCTCTCTTCTGGGGAGAAGAAACGTCCGTATACTTCTTCTGAAGAGAATTGTAACCTCTCTGAAGAGCCGGCGCCGTAGACTTCTTCACCGATGTCTGACGTCCTTTGCGTACTAACTGGTTGAATGTTGGCATGTTTTCACCTCCTTTTTTAAAATGAATACGGTAGTATGCCTCTTTTAGCGCACACTACCGTATTATATAAGCCTGTTTTTCGCTTGTCAAGAGATTTTCAGGGATTTGTCAAGTCAAAGCTATCGTGCCGCAGTCCCGCAGCAAGTGCGTGACCCGGCAGTGAATAGTAACGATTTTCCCTACTCCTGCTCTGCCCCGTCCGTCACAAGAATCTCTTCGTCTTCGATCATCTCTCCTTCTTCATCATCAATCTCTGCGCGTGCCGCAGCAGCCGCTTCCATGGTATCCTCAAAGGTGGAATCCGACTCTTCCGACTCATCGTCCTCTGCAAGATCCACATCCGCAAACTGATTCAGATCCGTATCCAGCTTGATGTTGCGATAACGCTTCATCCCTGTGCCGGCCGGAATCAGCTTTCCAATGATGACGTTTTCCTTCATACCGATGAGCGGATCGATCTTTCCTTTGATCGCCGCTTCTGTCAGAACCTTCGTGGTCTCCTGGAAGGATGCCGCTGACAGGAAGGAGTTGGTCGCCAAAGAAGCCTTCGTGATACCGAGCAGTACCTGCTTGCCTTCTGCCGGTGTCTTGCCGTTTGCCTCCAGTTCCTCATTGATATCCTCAAAATCAAGGGTATCCACCAGGGTTCCGGGAAGGAAATCAGAATCTCCCGCTTCTTCCACCCGTGTCTTCTGGAGCATCTGACGCACGATCACTTCAATATGCTTATCGTTGATCTCCACACCCTGTAGCCGGTACACTCTCTGTACTTCACGAAGCATATAATCCTGTACTGCGTTGACATCCTTGATCTTTAAGATGTCATGCGGGTTTACGGACCCCTCTGTCAGTTCATCGCCGGCTGCAAGCTCTGCACCGTCGGTGACCTTGATCCTGGAACCATAGGGGATCAGATAGGTCTTGGCTTCTCCCGTTTCCTTATTTGTCACAATGATCTCGCGCTTTTTCTTGGCGTCGTTGATCTGTGCGGTTCCGGCAATCTCCGTGATGATCGCGAGACCCTTCGGCTTTCTTGCCTCAAAAATTTCCTCGACACGGGGAAGACCCTGTGTGATATCATTACCCGCGATACCGCCGATATGGAAGGTACGCATCGTAAGCTGTGTACCCGGCTCACCGATGGACTGCGCTGCGATGA
The DNA here is from genome assembly GCA_045661345.1 of Lachnospiraceae bacterium. GTDB lineage: Bacteria > Bacillota > Clostridia > Lachnospirales > Lachnospiraceae > RUG12461. The sequence continues at coordinate 15,721 of JAZRFM010000035.1, read as the reverse complement.
TACCGATTGCCTCTCCGACCTGTACTGCATTTCCGGTCGCCATATTCGCTCCGTAGCACTTCGCGCAGACACCCATATGAGAGCGGCAGGTCAGAATGGTACGAATCTTCACTTTCTGAATCGGCTCGCCCTTTTCGTCCACGCCCTTTTCTATGATGGCCGCGGCGCGGCGGGGTGTGATCATGTGGTTTGCCTTTACGATCACGTTGCCGTCCTTATCGCTGATGGTCTGGCAGGAAAAACGCCCCGTGATACGATCCTTCAGGCTTTCGATCTCTTCCTTGCCGTCCATAAATGCTTTTACATAGACGCCGGGAATCTCCCGTTTCTTGCCCTCACAGCAATCCGGCTCACGGATGATCATATGCTGGGAAACGTCCACCAGACGTCTCGTCAGATAACCGGAGTCTGCGGTACGCAGCGCCGTATCGGAAAGACCTTTTCTGGCTCCGTGTGCGGACATGAAATACTCCAAAACGTCCAGACCTTCACGGAAATTGGATTTGATCGGCAGCTCGATCGTACGGCCGGTGGTATCTGCCATCAGTCCACGCATACCGGCGAGCTGTTTGATCTGCTTATCGGAACCACGGGCACCGGAATCTGCCATCATGAAGATGTTGTTGTACTGATCCAGACCATCCAGCAATGCCTTGGTCAGGTCATCGTCCGTCTCTTTCCAGGTCTCGATGACTTCCTTATAACGTTCCTCTTCGGTGATGAGACCGCGGCGATACTGTTTCGTGATCTTGTCCACCGTCTCCTGCGCACCCTCGATCAGCTCCGCCTTCTTGGCCGGCACGGTCATATCCGAGATGGATACCGTCATGGCGGCCTGTGTGGAATACTTGTATCCCATGGCCTTCACATCATCCAGCACCTCTGCTGTTTTGGTCGCGCCATGGATATTCATGACGTTCTCCAGAATCTTCTTCAGATGCTTCTTTGCCACATGGAAATCAATTTCCGGAAGCAGCTCGTTTTCCTCGACCGAACGATCCACGAAGCCGAGATCCTGCGGAATGATCTCATTAAACAGCATCCTGCCCAGGGTGGTCTCGATAATGGCTGTTTTAGTCGTGCCATCCTCATGTTTTTTGCTCATGCCCACATGCACTTTTGCATGGAGAGACAGCTCACCGTTCTCATAGGCAAGGATCGCTTCATTGACATTGCGGAAATACTTTCCTTCACCCTTGGCGCCCTCCCGCTCCTGGGTCAGATAGTAGATGCCAAGTACCATATCCTGTGACGGAACCGCCACCACACCACCATCCGACGGCTTCAGAAGGTTGTTCGGGGAAAGCAGCATAAAGCGGCATTCAGCCTGGGCTTCCTGTGTCAGCGGAAGGTGTACCGCCATCTGATCTCCGTCGAAGTCCGCGTTAAATGCGGTACAGACAAGGGGATGCAGCTTGATCGCCTTACCCTCCACAAGGATCGGTTCAAATGCCTGAATACCGAGTCTGTGCAGCGTGGGGGCACGGTTCAGCATAACCGGATGCTCTTTGATCACATCCTCCAGCACATCCCACACCTGGGTCTCCAGACGCTCCACCATTTTCTTGGCGCTCTTGATATTATGTGCGACGCCGTTCATGACAAGCTCCTTCATGACGAAGGGCTTGAACAGCTCCAATGCCATTTCCTTCGGCAGACCGCACTGATAGATCTTTAATTTCGGCTCCACGCAGATAACGGAACGCCCGGAATAGTCCACACGTTTTCCAAGCAGGTTCTGACGGAACCGTCCGGATTTACCCTTCAGCATATCCGAAAGGGACTTCAGCGCTCTGTTGCCGGGGCCGGTCACAGGACGCCCTCTCCGGCCGTTGTCGATCAACGCATCCACCGCTTCCTGAAGCATACGCTTTTCGTTGCGGACAATGATGTCCGGCGCGCCCAGCTCCAGCAGTCTGCGCAGACGATTGTTCCTGTTGATGATCCGCCGGTAAAGGTCATTCAGATCCGAAGTGGCAAAACGACCGCCGTCCAGCTGCACCATGGGTCTGAGATCCGGCGGAATAACCGGGATAACCGTCATGATCATCCATTCCGGCTTGTTTCCGGACTCACGAAACGCTTCCACAACCTCCAGCCGCTTGATCAGACGCGCCCGTTTCTGCCCGGTAGCGCTCTCCAGCTCACTGCGCAGTTCATCAAATTCTTTTTCCAGATCAATGTTTTTGAGAAGCTCCAGAATCGCCTCCGCGCCCATACCGGTGCGGAAGGAATTGCCGTATTTTTCTTTTGCTTCCTGATACTCTCCCTCTGTCAGCACCTGCTTCATCGCAAGCGCTGAATCCCCCGGATCCAATACGATATAAGAAGCAAAGTACAGAATTTTCTCCAGGGTACGCGGGGAAAGATCCAGCATCAGACCCATCCGGCTCGGGATCCCTTTAAAATACCAGATATGAGACACCGGCGCCGCCAGTTCGATATGGCCCATACGCTCACGGCGAACGGATGCTTTTGTGATCTCCACGCCGCATCGGTCACAGACCACACCCTTATAGCGGATTTTTTTGTATTTTCCGCAGTGGCACTCCCAGTCCTTGCTCGGTCCGAAGATCTTCTCACAAAACAAACCGTCTTTTTCCGGCTTCAGAGTACGGTAGTTGATGGTTTCCGGTTTCTTCACCTCACCACGGCTCCACTCTCTGATCTTTTCCGGAGAAGCAAGTCCGATCTGGATCGCGTCAAAAGACATGGACTGATTTATTTCACGGTTTTCCATTCCTGAAATCCTCCTTCATCACTCGTCGGTGTCGTCAAAAGCGTCTTCGGCAAGTACTTCATCCTCATCAAAGTCTGCCTCGTCGTCCATCTCTTCATCATCGATGGTCTCAAGCTCGCCGTCTTCATTGAATTCCTGCTTTGAAAACCCGTGTTTTTCGAAAGATTCACTGCTTTCAAAAGCAAAGTCCTTATCTCCCGCAATAATGGCATTCAGGTTTGTATTTCCGTATTCCGAGGTCTCCATGAGCTGTACCTCATTCCGGTCTTCATCCAGCACACGCACATCCAAACCGAGGGACTGCAGCTCTTTCAGAAGCACCTTGAAAGACTCGGGAACGCCGGGTTCCGGAATATTGTCGCCTTTGATGATGGCTTCATAGGTTTTCACACGTCCTACCACGTCATCGGATTTCATGGTCAGGATCTCCTGCAGCGTATAGGACGCACCGTAAGCTTCCAGTGCCCACACTTCCATTTCACCGAAACGCTGTCCGCCGAACTGGGCTTTTCCGCCGAGAGGCTGCTGCGTTACAAGGGAGTAGGGACCCGTGGATCTCGCGTGGATCTTGTCATCCACAAGATGGTGGAGCTTCAGGTAATGCATGTGTCCGATGGTAACCGGCGCGTCAAAGAATTCTCCGGTTCGTCCGTCACGGAGCTGTACCTTACCGTCACGGCTGATCGGCACACCCTTCCATTCTTCACGGTTTTCCAGATGTTCGCCCAGATATTTCAGCACATCCTTATGTAAAATGCCCTTGTATTTCTTTTCGAAGTCCGGCCATTCCATGTTGACATAGTCATTGGCCAGCTCCAGCGTATCCTGAATATCCGCCTCATTCGCCCCGTCAAACACAGGGGTCTCGATATGGAAGCCAAGGGCTTTGGCCGCAAGAGAAAGGTGGATCTCCAGTACCTGCCCGATATTCATACGGCTCGGCACACCGAGGGGGTTCAGCACGATATCAAGCGGACGTCCGTTGGGAAGGAAAGGCATATCCTCCACCGGAAGCACACGGGAAACCACACCCTTGTTTCCGTGGCGGCCTGCCATCTTATCGCCGACGGAGATCTTACGTTTCTGCGCAATGTAGATCCGAACGGACTGGTTCACGCCCGGAGAAAGCTCATCTCCGTTTTCTCTGGTGAACACCTTTGCATCCACGACGATTCCGTATTCTCCGTGGGGTACCTTGAGGGACGTATCCCGGACTTCTCTCGCTTTTTCACCGAAGATGGCACGCAGCAGCCGCTCTTCCGCCGTCAGCTCCGTCTCACCCTTCGGGGTAACCTTTCCGACCAGAATATCCCCCGCGCGAACCTCCGCGCCAATGCGTACCACGCCGCGCTCATCCAGATCCTTTAAGGCGTCTTCACCGACGCCGGGAACATCTCTTGTGATCTCTTCCGGTCCGAGCTTCGTATCCCGCGCCTCCGCCTCATATTCCTCGATATGAATGGAGGTATACACATCCTCCTGCACCAGCCGTTCGGAAAGGAGAACCGCATCCTCGTAGTTATAGCCTTCCCAGGTCATAAAGCCGATCAGCGGGTTTTTGCCGAGGGCAAGCTCACCGCCGGATGTGGAGGGACCGTCTGCAATGACATCTCCGGTCTCCACATGCTCTCCCTTCAGTACGATGGGTCTCTGGTTGTAGCAGTTGCTCTGGTTGCTTCGAACGAATTTCTGAAGCTCATAGACATCCACATTTCCATCCTCGTCGGCCTTGATGCGGATCTCATTGCTGACCGCACGTTCCACAGTACCGGAACGTCTTGCGACAACGCAGACACCGGAGTCTACGGCTGCCTTCGGCTCCATACCGGTCCCGACGACAGGTGTCTCCGTGGTCAGCAGCGGTACTGCCTGACGCTGCATGTTGGAACCCATCAATGCACGGTTTGCATCGTCATTCTGCAGGAAGGGAATCAGGGACGTTGCAACGGAAAACACCATCTTCGGCGAAACGTCCATAAAGTCAAACATATGCTTGTCGTATTCCTGTGTCTCATCCTTGTAACGACCGGACACGGAATTACGAATGAAATGTCCCTGTTCATCCAGCTTCTCATTTGCCTGCGCCACATGGAAATGGTCCTCTTCATCAGCCGTCATATAGACCACTTCATTGGTAACGACCGGATTCTCCGGGTCACTCTTGTCGATCCGGCGGTAAGGCGCCTCCACGAAGCCGTATTCATTGATCCTTGCATAGCATGCCAGGGAGTTGATCAGACCGATATTCGGACCTTCGGGTGTCTCGATGGGGCACATACGTCCGTAGTGGGAATAATGAACATCACGCACCTCAAATCCGGCGCGGTCTCGAGACAGACCACCGGGACCAAGTGCGGAAAGACGGCGCTTATGCGTCAGCTCGCCCAGCGGATTGTTCTGATCCATGAACTGGGACAACTGGGAAGAACCGAAGAATTCCTTCACGGCAGCCGTCACAGGCTTGATATTGATCAGGGATTGGGGAGAAATGCCCTCCTGTTCCGTGGTGGTCATACGTTCCCGTACCACTCTTTCCATACGGGAAAGACCGATACGATACTGGTTCTGGAGAAGTTCTCCCACCGCACGGATCCGGCGGTTTCCAAGATGATCGATATCATCCTTGTTTCCGATGCCCCATTCCAGATGCATATTGTAATTGATGGAGGCAAAAATATCCTCTTTTGTGATATGCTTCGGGATCAGCTCCGTGACGCTCTTTTTGATTGCTTCTTTCAGATCCGCTTCCTTCGGATTGTTCTCCATCAGCTCCTTCAGAACAGGATAATACACCAATTCGGAAATGCCGAGCTCCTTCCGCGGATTTTTAACCTTCGGAAGATAGGTGCGGATATCCACCATCATGGAAGAAATCACTTTTACGTTCCGCTCTTCTGTCTGAATCCAGACACTGGGAACAGCCGCATTCTGAATCTGCTCCGCGGTCTCTCTTGTAAGACGGGTACCGGCCGTAAACAGGATCTCTCCGGTCTTTTCATCCACCACGTCTTCCGCCAGAATCTGACCATACAGACGATTCTTGAAATGCAGCTTCTTGTTAAACTTATAACGGCCAACCTTTGCCAGATCATACCGTCTCGAATCAAAAAACATCGCTTCGATCAGGTTGTCCGCACTTTCCACCGTCAGCGGCTCACCCGGACGGATTTTTTTGTACAGCTCCAGAAGACCGGCCTCACGGCTTCCCTGAGGCTCTTTCTCCGTCACTGCCGGATCCTTTGCAAGAGACGCAACGATCTTGGGCTCCTCTCCGAAAAGATCCAGAATCTGCTGATTGGAGCCGACACCCAGCGCACGAATCAGCACGGTGATCGGTACTTTCCTCGTCCGGTCCACACGCACATAAAAAACGTCATTGGAATCCGTCTCGTATTCCAGCCACGCACCGCGGTTCGGGATCACGGTACAGGAAAAGAGCTGTTTTCCGATCTTATCATGGGCTATGTCATAATAGATACCGGGGGAACGGACAAGCTGGCTGACAATGACACGCTCCGCGCCATTGATCACAAATGTACCGGTCTCCGTCATCAGAGGAAGATCGCCCATAAAGATTTCATGCTCGTTGATGTCTTCTTTGTCTTCTCTGTTATAAAGTCTGACTTTTACCTTCAAGGGTGCCGCATATGTCGCATCTCTCGACTTGCACTCGGGGATGGAATACTTCGCATCGTCTTTGCAAAGTTTAAAGTCAACGAACTCCAGAGAAAGGTGTCCGTTATAGTCCGTGATCGGCGAAATGTCATCAAACACTTCCTTCAGGCCTTCATCCAGAAACCACTGGTAGGAATCCTTTTGGACTTCGATCAGGTTCGGCATCTCAAGGACTTCTTTCTGCCTTGAATAGCTCATACGGATACCCTTTCCGGCCTTGACCGGACGTATTCTGTTCTTCTCCATTTGACGCTTCCTCTCCATTATTCTATTAGTTTGCACTGCTTATGGGCATAACTTGCCTATTGCACCACAATAGCGCAATCTACATTATAATCACATCGCAGGTGCGATGTCAAGAGTTTTTTTCAGAGACGAAAAAAAGAACCGCGCAACTGCGGTTCTTTTTTATCGGCCGGCTTATTTGAGCGTAACCTTTGCTCCTTCTGCCTCGAGCTTTGTCTTGATCTCCTCTGCGGTAGCCTTGTCTGCAGCTTCTTTGACAATCTTCGGTGCGCCCTCAACAAGCTCTTTTGCTTCCTTCAGACCAAGACCGGTAATCTCCCGTACAACCTTGATGACCTTGATCTTTTCGGAACCGATTTCTGTCAGCTCTACATCAAAGGAATCCTTCTCCTCTGCTGCGCCGGCTGCATCACCGCCTGCTGCTGCCACAACAACACCTGCTGCTGCAGATACGCCAAACTCTTCCTCGCATGCCTTTACAATCTCGTTCAGCTCAAGTACGCTGTACTCTTTGATCATCTCAATAAATTCTTCTTTGGACAATTTTGCCATGATACTGTTTCCTCCTATGAATGATTAATTGTTACTATCGTTGCTTTCAGTCTCTGCCGGTGCTTCCGCTGCGGGTGCTTCCTCGGCAGGAGCTTCCGCTGCAGGCGCCTCTGCCGGTGCTTCCGCCGCAGGTGCTTCCCCGGCAGGTGCTTCTGCTGCAGGTGCTTCTGCTGCCGCTTCCGCGCCGCCGCCCTTCTCCGCGATCTGGTTCAATACGCGTGCCAGGTTGGTGATCGGCGACTGCAGGCTGCCAAGCAACTTGCTGATCAATTCTTCTCTGGACGGAACTGCCGCGATTTTCTTCATGCCCTCTGTATCATAGAGCGTTCCCTCTACAATACCTGCTTTGATTTCAAGCGCAGGCACATCCTTTGCAAATTTCGAGATGATTCTCGCCGGTGCCGTTGCATCGGATTTGCTGATCGCAAACGCATTCGGTCCTTCCAGAACATCGGCAAGGGAAGCAAATTCCGTCCCCTCGATCGCCCGTCTTACCATGGTATTCTTGTATACCTTGTAATTCACGTCCGCTTCGCGAAAGGCTTTGCGTAATGCCGTGTCCTTGGCAACATCGATACCGAGATATTTCACGACAACCACGGATTGTGCGCCATCGATACTTGATTTGATCTCGTCAACGACCGGTTGTTTCAGTTCTACTTTTGCCACGAATCTTTTTCCTCCTTCTGTATTTTTCTATGCATGAAAAACCTCCCTGTCAAAAGACAGAGAGGTTTTGTCGCATCATTTCAACTCTCCTCGGCAGGCACTGTTCGTTTACGGCTCTCGCCACCTGCTGTCTTCGGACTTTCAGGATATTATCATGTTTGCTGTTGCAAGTCAAGCCATTTCAGCCAAGAAGCTTCTGTACATTCAGCTTGACGCCCGGTCCCATCGTAGAGGACAGTGCCACGCTCTTTAAGTACTGCCCCTTCAGCGCCGCCGGCTTTGCTTTGATCACGGCTCCCATGAGGGCGTCAAAGTTATCCTTCAGCTGCTCCTCGGTGAAGGAAGCCTTTCCTACCGGAACATGAATGATATTTGCTTTGTCCAGGCGGTACTCAATCTTACCGGCTTTGATATCTTCAATGGCCTTTGCCACATCCATCGTAACCGTACCGGCTTTCGGGTTCGGCATCAAGCCCTTCGGTCCGAGAACCTTACCGAGACGTCCGACAACACCCATCATATCCGGTGTCGCCACCACCACGTCAAAATCAAGCCATCCTTCATTCTGGATCTTCGGGATCAGCTCCTCGCCGCCTACATGATCGGCGCCTGCTGCCTGCGCTTCATCCAGCTTCGTCCCTTTTGCGAAAACGAGCACCCGGACAGTTTTGCCGGTGCCATGCGGAAGAACCACCGCACCGCGGATCTGCTGATCCGCATGTCTTCCGTCACAACCGGTGCGGATATGCACTTCGATTGTTTCGTCAAACTTTGCGACCGCGGATTTTTTCACCAGACTGATGGCTTCCTGCGCATCGTACTGGGCACTGCGTTCGATCGCTTTCGCAGTTTCATTGTACCTCTTGCCGTGTTTCATTTTTTTATCCTCCTTGTGGTGATGGCGGGATCGAATTCCCTCCCACTCATTTCATTCCGCGCTCTAGGCTTCCGCTACGTTCACACCCATGGAACGTGCTGTCCCGGCGATCATGCTCATGGCTGCCTCCAGGCTGGCCGCATTCAGGTCGGGCATTTTGGTCTCGGCGATCTGCTGAAGATCCGCTCTGGAAAGAGTAGCTACCTTATTCTTGTTCGGAACACCGGATGCCTTGTCGATCTTGCATGCTTTCTTGATCAGCACTGCCGCAGGCGGCGTCTTGGTAATGAAGCTGAAGCTTCTGTCCGCATACACCGTGATCACCACCGGAATGATGGTATCGCCCATATCCGCGGTCTTTGCATTAAACTGCTTCGTGAACTCCACGATATTCACACCGTGCTGACCCAGCGCCGGCCCCACCGGAGGTGCCGGTGTCGCTTTCCCTGCAGGAATCTGTAATTTAATGTATCCTTCTACTTTCTTTGCCATGATATTTCTCCTTCTCTCTGCTGATCACTCAGCAACCTTTCCTTTATACCTTTCTAACATCTGCGAAACTGACTTCCACCGGCGTCTCACGACCAAACAGATCCACATTGATCGTAACCACCTGCTTGTTATGGTTCATCTGACGAATGACGCCGACAGTATCTTTCCATACACCCGCAAGGACAACCACCGTATCGCCTTCCTCAAAGTCGATCACAATATTATCCGTCTTGATGCCGAGTGAGCGCATCTCGATATCCGACAGCGGAACCGGTTTGCTTCCGGGGCCTACAAAGCCCGTCACACCGCGCGTATTCCTTACCACATACCAGGTATCGTCGTTCATCACCATGTTGATCAGAACATATCCCGGGAACATCTTCTTGGTGGTATTCTTGCGGACACCGTTCTTAATCTCCACAATGTCCTGCATGGGAACCCGCACCTCCAGGATCTGCTCCTCCAGATGCCGGTTTTCTATCGCCTTGTCGATATTTGCCTTTACCTTATTCTCATAGCCGGAATAAGTATGTGCAACATACCAATGTGCCTCAGCCATATTGCAACGCCTCCTATAGATTAACCAGAACGTTTACGCCATACTGGAATAAGGTATCCAAAAGCGCAATGATCAGACCGAGTATCACTGATGTAATGACAACCGCCGTCGTCTGCTTTACCAGAGCTTCTCGCGTCGGCCAGATGATCTTGTGGAATTCCGCCTTGAGTCCCGTAAACCAATTCTCTTTCGGTCGTTTTTCTGTCTTTTCTTCCGCCATTCCTTTATACCTCTTGCTGATACTCCGCTAAAAACGAATGAGACGAAGCCTTTTACTTCGTTTCCTTATGCAGAGTATGTGTCCGGCAGAATCTGCAGTACTTCTTGGTCTCCATACGATCCGGATGCGTCTTCTTGTCCTTCGTCATATCGTAATTGCGACGCTTGCACTCCGTGCAGGCAAGTGTAATCTTGGTACGCACGATTTTCACCTCCGTTTATTGCGAAACTTGCATAAAAAAAACACCTTTTCGTGTCAGCTTGTCAACTATAGCATAATTATTTTGCCTCGTCAACGGTTTTTTCGCAGATTCGCCCCCCGTTTTCATTGTCTATTTTGCCCATCATAATAAGGCCCCCAAAAAACTATATCTTGTGCCTGCCAAAAACAACTCCCTTTTATATAGAAGAAACTCATCCGCCCAAAACCCGGAATTGCCCATTTCCCACGGATTTGAGCCTGATTTTTTGTACAATATTTTTTGAAAAAAAAGATGACAAACCAAAAGACCCATGATATGATACAAGTATTAAAAGGACTTATTATATCCCCGCGTAATTGTCAGACAATTTCAATTGCGTCATTTCAAGGAAGAAAGGAGGGGACGTCATGGCAGCGATAGACTCTGTTTATCAATATTATCTATCTACGTACGGGAACGAGCATTCTTCCCGTTATGATTCGCATAAGAAAAGCGATCTGCGGAAAACCACCAACAGTATCGCGAAATCCAACAACGAATCCCCTCTTTATAAATTAAAAGACGAAGATGGCGATGTAAAACGTTTTGCAATCGACATCAAGGAAAGTGCGCGCAATATCAAGAATGTGATCGCTTCCCTCTCTGATGACAGCGAAAGCGGTGAAGGCATCGAGAGTCTTTTCCGCCGGCGCGTCGCGATCTCCGATCACGAAGACCTGCTTTCCGTGGACTACATCGGAAAGGACGGTGAAAACGAACACACCGAAAGCTTCCAGATGGAGATCAAGGAGCTGGCAGCGCCTCAGGTCAATGTGGGAAATTACCTGCGCAGCAACGGCAAGAACCTCGGCGACGGCAGTTACAGCTTCGATCTGGTCACTCCTTCAAATGCCTACGAGTTCCAGTTCAACGTCGCTCCTGAGGACGACAACCGCTCGATTCAGAACAAGCTGGTTCGCCTGATCAACAATGCCAATATCGGTCTGGTCTCCGAAGTTGTGGACGGCGACCGCGGGACATCTGCCATCAGGATCGAGTCAAAACGCACCGGACTCAATGAGGAGGAGGATGCCCTGTTCTCCATCCGGCCGCAGCTTGGCGCCGCTTCCATGCATGCCATGGATGTACTCGGTCTCAACAAGATCGAATCCGAGGCGCATAATTCTGTCTTTACATTAAACGGAAAAGAGCGTTCCTCTTATGCAAATACGTTTACGATCAACAATGCCTTTGAGGTCAATCTGAAGGCCGCTTCTCCGGGAACCACGATCCATGTCGGTTTCAAGGCCAACGCAGATGCCGTAGCCGATAATATTGAGCGCATGACAAACGCTTATAATTCCATCATTGACATGGCGGATCGTTATGAAGGAAGCGGTCAGGAAAGCGGCAAGCTGATTTCGGAAATGGGGAGTGTCGCAAAGAGCTTTTCTTCGGATTTTGCGAAGATCGGTCTCTCTATCGATGAGAATACCCGCATCCATGTGGATAAGGAGGCATTGAAGGAAGCCGTTACCACAGGAGATGCAGCCCAAAGCTTCGACACGCTCAACAAATTCAAAGACGCCCTGTCCGCAAAAGCGGATAAAGCGTCCATAGATCCCATGAATTACGCCAACAAGGTGGTGGTGGCTTATAAAAACCCGGGGCACAATTTCTCTACCCCCTATATTTCCTCCGTATATTCAGGCCTCATGGTGGATCGGAATCTCTGATCCTGCCGAATCGGGAGCGGATATCACAGCAAGCATCTGTTGAAGTCGCGTCTTCAGCTGATGCTTGTTTTTTACGGTTTCGTATCCGTGCTGCGCAATCGCTTTACGCTCCTCCTCATGAAGAAGGTAATACTCGCATTTCTCCTCCAGCTCCTCCGGAGATTCAAAGCAGACCAGATCCTTTCCGATTTCAAAATATGCCGGCATTTCAGCCTGAAAATTCGTCAGCAGAAAACCGCCGCTCCCCAGCACATCAAACACCCGAAGCGGAATCCCGCTTTTGATGTCCGGAATCGTCAGGTTCAGATTAATCTTTGACCCGCGAAATACCCGGGGCATCTCCGTCCAATAATCTACAGTTCCGCATTTTTCAAGTCCGATCAGCTCTTTCGTGTTGCTGTTGCTGTAAATCGCAACCTCATGCCGTTTGGAAAGGCGCAGGAGCGCTCTGCTTCTCTGTTCAGCCGCCACCTTAAACCCCAGTACCGTCGTTGCAAAAATCAGGGAAAGGTCGGAAAAGGAATCCGCCGACTTTTCCAGATCCACATATTCCGATACCTCCGCCATGATCTCCGGGGTCAGAAGCCGTTCCAAAAGGTTCCCTGTGCTGACCTGCAGCTGCGCCTCGATGGCCGCGTCAAAATAGCCGCGCAGATACGGCGGCAGCGCCTGCTCCAGCTTGTCATACGTATTCCGCTCATACAGGCTTCCCACAAAGGAAATCTCATGATCGTAGTGTTTTCCTTCCATGGCATTGACCTGATCCAGGCGGTTTGTATCCACGGCCAGCGGTAAATGCCAGACATGCTCTGCCCCCATCCCCTTCAGTTCCAATTCATTCGTCTTGTCGAAGGTAAAAATGAAATTCGTCGGATGAAACAGACTCCGGTGAAACATGCTGATCAGCGGATTGTCACAGGTCCAGACCACATAAGGGGTTCCGGCAGCATAACAGGCATCGGAAACAGCCGCGAAATAGTTCACCGTAAACATAAAATCAATCTTTGTTTCCTGCAGCCTCTCCGTAAGCGCCGCCGTAAATTCCGGATCCTCATCATAAGAAACAAGCTTCCGGCCAAACTCAGAGACCTGATGTCCCAGTAGCCGAAAGCTCCCGATAATATCCGTATCATTATAGGCACGCCATCTGTAGATCAGAATATTCATAAAGTTCACCCGATCACATATCGTACCACGATGTCCGTACTGATCAAAAAGTACGCGATTCCGCTGGCGATACAGGTGCCGCGCTTAAACGCCGCACCAAAGTGGTATCCGATATAGATCCCGATGGTAACCGCCAACGCCGTAAAGATCGCGATGGTCGGAAAGATAAAGCTCAGATCCGTATACAGAAACCCAACCGCAAACCCGGTGAGTATGGTATAGAGCGTCGTTTTGGCAAGAAGCTTCAGTACCACCGAGTAGGGAATCGTCTCGATCCGGTGCTCCTCCACCTGTTCATTTTTCCATGCCCGCCAGATCATACGAATCCCAAGTAGAATAAAGATCGCCGCTGCAATGAGGCGTCCTGCCCTGTCCGCATTGGGCCGTGTGTCGATGGCATAGAGCAAATCTCCGAAAAACCGGCCGATAAACAGCGCCAACGTCTGCCAGACCGCCATCACGATGCAGATCCCCACAAGGCGTTTCCAGTTAATCTTCGGGAGCAGCGCTCCTTCCGCAGCGATCTCCCCGAAGATGTCGAACGACAATGCCGCTGATATGATCAAAAATTCAATTGATTCCAGTGTCATGATTCTTCTCCTTGACTAAATGGCAGTTGATACCCGGCCGCTGGCGATATCAGGTTCCCTTTTCTTCCAGTGCTTCCTCTACGGAATGATTCACCAGATACTTATAGATGTCCGCCATTTCCTGCGGCGGTATCTTCATCCCGGAGTCGATCCATGACAGCACAAGGAAACACATCGCTTTTGCATAGTACATGGACAAAAGATCCGGGGTCAGTGATTTCACCAGCTTGTCGTCAAACTCGCGCATGCCGACGGCATCCAGCAGTGTATCCTGAATGCATTTTGTCACAATGCTCTCAAAGGAATTCTGTCCCTCCAGGCGCCGCGCACGCACATAAAACTCTTTATCGTTTTGAACGCCGGTAAAAACAAACAGAAGTGCCTGATCAGACAGCCCGTTCTGGATGAGGGGCCGCATGGGATCGATCAGTTCGGTGCGGATAATCCATTCCAGTAATTCGTATTTGTCCTGAAAATGATTATAGAAAGTCGGCCGGATGACGCCGGCCTTGTCTGTGATCTCTTTGATTGTGATCTTTTCGATGGGACGTTTATAGACCAGTTCTTTGAAGCTTTCCGCCAGCAGATTGTCTACTGCGCTTTTCGTCTGACCCGGCATAGCAGTCTCCTCATAAATCAGAAATCATGCATCTCGGAAGAGAACAGATCTCCCTTTACCATCTCGACGATGACCACATTCAGCGCCGACATGTCGCTCCTGAGATCCATCTCCTCTCCCGTCTCGACAATGCGAACGCGGGGTCTGAGGGGAAAATGCGGGTAATTCTCTTCTACGATCGCTGTCTGTCCGTTGGAAAGGCGCACTTCACTTCCCACGGGAAATACGGCAACCCAGTCCACAAACAGCTGGATGATCTCCGGATCAAATTCCTGCCCGTCGCTGGCCATCAGATACTCCATGGCATCAGCGGGACGAAACTCTGACCTGTATGGTTTTTTGGTGATCAATGCATCATACACATCGGCCACGTGCAGGATCCTGGCATAGATCGAAATCCTGTCGCCCTTTAAACGGTTCGGATAACCCGATCCGTCAAAGTTCTCATGATGATCCCGAATGGCCTTTACGACCGCATCGGAAAAATGGAAATTGGAATCTACAAACTCTGCCCCTTCCTCTACATGCCGGCGGATCTCGCGCATCTCTTCCGGCGCAAGGGGACGCTTTAACTCCTGCAGATTGCCGTCCACAAATTTGCGGCCGATATCATGCAGAAGTCCTGCAGTGGCAAGTTCATTTAATTCTTCACGTGAGAGTCCGAGTCGAATGCCGATATGAACCGACATCATTGTGACATACAGAGTATGATAATAGACATATTCATCATAATTCTTCAGATTCAGGAGGTTGTACATCACATCGCCGTCGCTTGTGATATCGCCGACGATGTCCTGGACCATGTTACGGATGCGCCGCTCCTCTTCCGCTACGGCATTATCCTTCTCCGCCTCTTTCTCCTGGGGCGTCTGATACATATTGCTGATCAGCTTCAAGGCCTCTGCCTGAATCTGCGGGCGGATCACCGTGTCGATTTCAATGCTCTCCGTAAAGCTGTCATCTATGTATACGCCCGGGAATCCCCATTCCTCAAGATGCCGGATCCCCTCCTCATCCAGGATCCGGTGTTCTTTCATCAACACTTTTCCGGAACCGTTCAGTACATCCTGCCCGAGAATCATGCCTTTTTTCAGTTTTAACAAGGGCCGATATTTCATGTACTTCCTACTCTGTTAAGCTGTTTTTCGATCCGCGATCCGTTCGATGACGCGTGATCGTTTTAACATATTTGTTGTTATTCTATAATAATAATTTCGACAATTCAATGGATTTTCATCAGTTCTAGGTTGATTTTTTTGGCTCAATCACAAATTCTATGTGATGGCTGATTCCTGACATACTGCTTCCGACTCATATCCATGATCTTGAGAAAGAAGTATTCATCATCAGGATAGCCATATCCATGCCGACGTAAGGTCTTTATCTTTTGGTTAATGC
>JAZRFM010000034.1:0-111407 GCA_045661345.1 Lachnospiraceae bacterium | reverse complement strand
TTTGTTGATAGCTGTATTGGAGGATGTCATAAAAGACGAGATGTCGCGATAGGTATCATCGGGACACTGCACGGGACGGTCGGCCATTTGCTCCTGCATCAGAACTCTTTTCCGGTGTTGGAGCTGATCAACCCTTTTGTTAAGAAGCCTGGCATTCGCTCTCTTTTTATACAGATCGGACCGGGTGTCGTTTTTCTTGGCGTTGCGCTCTGCTTCAGATAAGTTGTGATTGAGAAATCCTTCACCGAATTTCTGATACAGATTTTCTCTCTGCGGAACGAACCGGAGGTAATCCCTGTTTGTCCGTTCTGTGATTTCAATCGTCTGCGCCTGATTATTGAGTGGTATATTTGGCATATGATGCGCCCCCTTTTCGTGTCAGTCAATGCCCGTAACGATTCAGTCCCACTGACCGGATTCCTCAGAAAATCCTCCACATGTATTTATACGAACGAAAAGAACGAAAGGCAGAAAGAATCGTATTACTCCTGTACCAGTCTCCGATAGAGCTTTGCGTATTGATTCACCGATGTATGCCAGGAGAAATCCTGCTTCATGATGCGCCGCATCAGCGCTTCCCACTCCACCGGGTGATTGCGGAACACATCGTAGGCATAGAGAATCGTTCCGTACATCTCATGCGCGTTGTAGTTGGCAAAGGAAAACCCGGTGCCTTTCTTTTCGTATTCATTGTATGGCTCGACGGTGTCCTTGAGGCCCCCGGTCTCCCGGACGATGGGTACCGTTCCGTATCTCATGCTGATAATCTGGGAAAGTCCGCAGGGTTCAAAAAGGGAGGGCATGAGAAAAGCATCACAGGATGCATAGATCTTATGTGCCATCTCTTCAGAATAACCAACCTTCACGGTAATCCGGTCGGGATATTTCCCCGCAAAGAAGCGGAACATATCCTGATACCGTTCCTCTCCCGTGCCGAGAATGGCAAACTGATAGCGTCCGGCGGAAAGCATTTCCTCCAGCATGTAGGCAATGATATCAAATCCCTTCTGATCCGTCATGCGGCTGACCATGCCAATCAGGAATCTGTCCGGACTGACCGGCATTCCGGTTTCCTCCTGGAAGGCCGCCTTGTTCGCACGTTTCCGATCTGTCAGATCCGGGTCATCGGCGCAGAAATGTGCTGCCATCGCGGAATCGGTTTCGGGATCATATTCCCGCTCATCGATGCCGTTGATGATACCGCACAGTCTGCTTCCCCTGTTGCGAAACAGGCCGTCCAGGCCCTCGCCTCCTTCCGGCGTGCGGATCTCCGCCGCATAACTGGGACTCACTGTTGTGACCAGATCCGAGAACAGCACGCCGCCCTTCAGACAGTTACCCTCTCCGTAAAACTCCAGATATTCCGATGTAAAGAGATACTCCGGGAGTCCCGTCATATCCTGCATGCCGCGAAGATGCCAGCGTCCCTGGAATTTCAGATTGTGGATCGTGAAAACCGTCTTCAGGGAATGGAGCTTCGGATCCTGTTTGTAAATCGTTTTCAGGTAGACCGGAACCAGACCGGTCTGCCAGTCATGGCAGTGCAGAATATCCGGCTGAAAGTCCATATGGCGGATAGCCTCCAGGACGGCCTTGGAAAAGTATGCAAACTTCTCCATGTCTTCATGGATCAGATGGTAAGGCTGCGCGCCTCCGAAATAGAATTCGTTATCAATAAGATAATAGGTGACTCCCAGATGTTCCGCCCTGAATAGCCCCGCATATTGTTTGCGCCAGCCGAGATCCACATAAAAATGGCAGAGAAACGTGAGATCCTTTTGCCATTTCTTTTCCATACAGGTATACTTCGGCAAAATGATCCGTACGTCATATTCCTTTCGATCGAAATATGCCGGAAGAGTCCCTGCCACATCCGCGAGCCCGCCCGTTTTGATGTAGGGAACCGCTTCCGACGCGGCAAATAATACATTGGTCATGATTTCCCCCTCTTTGCCAGCTCTTTCATCTCCCTGGCGTTGGCAAGAACAGTCTCCGTCACACGGACCCCCCCGAGAAGCCTTGCCAGTTCCTCCACGCTCTCCTCCTCCGACAGCGTCCGGATCGTAGATACCGTGGATTGATTGCTGCTGTTTTTTTCAATCAGAAAATGCGTATCTGCCATGGCGGCAATCTGCGGCAGATGCGTGATACAGATGATCTGGTGATACCGGGAAAGGGCATGCATCTTTTCTGATACTGCCTGAGCTGTACGACCGCTGATCCCGGCATCGATCTCATCAAAGATCATGGTGGCGATGCCATCCTGCCTGGCAAAAACAGTCTTTAGCGAAAGCATGATTCTCGACAATTCCCCGCCGGAAGCAACCTTCGAAAGGGATTGCGGGTGTTCCCCCGGGTTCAGGGCGATCAAGAATTCCGCCTCATCCCGTCCGCTCTCCGTAAAATGATCCGTTTCGGAAAACACCATCTCGAAACGGACATCCAAAAAATTCAATTCCAGCAACGAGGAACGGATTTCCTCACAGAGTTTTTTTGCTCCCCGTACCCTGAGCTCATGCATCTTTGCGGCAGATTCCGCCAGGCACTGTTCTTCCGCTTCCATTTCCTTTTGCTTTTCCCTGCGAAAGCTCTCCAGATCGGATAATGTCGCGATGCGTTTCTCTTTTTCCGAAAGAGCCTCCAGCACTTCTTCCGTGGTATGACCGTATTTTTCCTTCAGCCTGTTGATCTCACTCAGCCGTTCCTCTGTGCGGACGAACTCTTCTTCCGAGAAATCCGCGTTCAGAAGATAGGCGTTTACCTCGTGGTTGAAGTCGGAAAGCAGGCTGTCAATCTCGTCAAGCTGTCCGGACAGGGACATGAGTCTGTCGTCCAGCTCTTTTATATCCGTAAGCTCTCTGCAGGCGCGCCCGATGGAGGTCGCGGCATTTTCATTTCCCTCGGAAAGCAGCGACTGTACCTGCGACATGGCATCCAGAATCTTTCTGCCACCGGACAGCCTGCGGAAATCCTTCTCCAGGATCTCGTCCTCTCCCGGGGACAGGGAGGCATTGCGGATTTCATCCGCTTCAAAGGACAGGAGAGACAACTCCCGTTTCCTGGTCTCTTCGTCCATGGACAGGGAAAGACATTCGTTCCGCAGGTTTTTCCATTTGTGAAAATGGCTTTGATATGCCTGCCGTTCTTTTGCGAAGGAAGCTGGCAGATATGCGTCCAAAATGGCAAGGTGCCGGCTTTTTTTCAGCAGAGACTGATGCTCATGCTGGCCATGGATATCGATCAGAAGCGCCGCCACATCCCTGAGTTTTGAGGCCGTCACGGTCTCTGAATTGATCCTGGCGGTACTGTGACCATGGACAATCTTTCTGGTCAGAATCACCGTGCCGTCTTCAGGTGTCACTTCCAGATCGAAAAGCCGGTCTGCCGTTTCTTCATCGACCGTAAATACAAGCTCCACGAGGGAGTCCTCCCCTTCCCGCAGGAGCTCCTTTGGCACTTTTTCTCCCAGTGCCAGACTGATGGAGCCGATGATAATGGATTTCCCGGCGCCGGTCTCTCCCGTAAGGACATTGAACCCGTCCGTGAAGTCTACCTCGGCTTCCTCGATCAGGGCGAGATTCTTGACATGTAAGTACTGTAGCATGCTTCTCCTTTATCCGTATATCTGCAGTTTTCGCTGGAGAATTTCCAGGAAACTCCGCTGGCTGAGTTTTAAGATCCTGGTGCTTTCGCCGGACTTGCGAATATGTACGGCGTCATCAGGCTGTAACGTGACCGTCTGTCCCCCGTCAAAGCTCAGATCAATTCTGGTGGAGGGATCTCCATGCATGGAAGGCATCGTGATCTGCAGCTCCGCATCGGGATCCAGCACAATACTGCGATTATTCAAGGTATGGGAATTGATCGGGGTCAGAAGGATCATGGAGGATCTGGGATCAATGATGGGACCCCCGGCCGACATGCTGTATGCGGTGGATCCGGTAGGCGTGGCAACGATCATGCCGTCCGCATTATACCGGGCGAGCAGATGTCCGTTGACGGAAAGATGGTAGGCGATCACCCGGAGTGATCCGGACCGATGAATGACAATATCATTCAGAGCCTCCCCTTTCAGGAGTTCTTTTCCGTCACGGAGCACATATCCCTCCAGCATCATCCGGTTCTCTTGTACGTACCGGTCTTCAAAAAGCCTGTCGATGGCGGGAAAAACCGTATCCTGCTCCAGTTCGCAAAGATACCCGAGATGCCCGAGATTCAGCCCGATGAGCGGAATATGAAGTGCCGTGGTCTCTCTGGCGGCTTTGATCATGGTCCCGTCGCCGCCGATCACGAGAATGCATTCGGTATCTGCGGGGATATCTGCTCTCAAGGCCTGCGGGTAGTCTTCTTCATTGCCGTCCATCCTGAGAAAACTGCACGTCCCGCCTTTTTTTTGGATGTATCGGCAAATCCCTTCCGTTCGTTGAAATTCCGGGTCCTTCAACACATTTGTAATGAGATAGAAACGCTTCATGCTTCGTGCTCCTTATGTGTGAGCAAGACGATCTCCGGGATCGATTCCGTAAGCTCTTCCGACAGGGCTGCGTCCTTTTTCAAATAGATGAGATACTCGATATTGCCTTCCGGTCCTTTGATGGGACTGCCGGTAAGTCCGCAGACAAAAAAGCCGGTCTCTTTGGCAAAGGCGAGGATCCCTTCGATCACTTCTTCATGGATCTTCGGATCCCGGACGACACCTTTCTTTCCTACCTTTTCTCTCCCGGCTTCAAACTGGGGCTTGATGAGGCAAACCATCTCCCCGTCCTCTTTCAGCAGTGAAAATGCCACGGGCAGCACTTTTGTGAGAGAAATAAAGGAGACATCCGCAGAAGCAAAATCAAGAGGCTCCGGCACCTCCTCCTTCGTCACATAACGGATGTTCGTTTTTTCCATGCAGATCACTCTCGGATCATTTCGCAGCTTCCAGGCAAACTGACCGTAGCCGACGTCCACGGCGTAAACCTTCGCAGCGCCGTTTTGGAGCATACAGTCCGTGAAGCCGCCTGTGGAGGCGCCGATATCCATGCAAACCGCCCCGGTAAGGGTGATCGGGAAGGTATGCAGCGCTTTCTCCAGCTTCAGCCCGCCCCTGCTGACATAGGGAAGCGCGTTTCCGTGAATGGTGATCTCGGATTTCTCCGGATCAAAGAGATCTCCCGCTTTTTCCTCCCGGTTGCCGTTGACATACACGGTGCCTTCCATGATCATGGTTTTGGCTTTTTCCCGGGATGGCGCAAGGGCCGATTCCACAAGGAGGATATCCAGGCGTTTCTTCATAGGGACTCTCCGAAATACTCGGTCCGAATACGGTTGAGGACGGTATCCTCGTCGATCCCCACTTCTTTCCTGAGGATGTCAACATTCCCGTGCTCCACGTAGCAATCCGGGATGGCGATTTCCATCACCCTCAGGGAAAGTCCGTGATCCTCCACATATTCCACCACATGCTCCCCCAGACCGCCGGAAAGGACGTTTTCCTCCAGAACCACCAGCAGCGCATGATCCTCCTCCAGGGATGCGATGCATTCTGTATCAAAGGGTTTGGCAAACCGCGCATTGATCAGCGTACAGGGATGCCCCAGCTCCTTCAGCCGTTCTCTGACTGCCTCTGCGGTTTTGACCATACTGCCGTAGGCAAACAGGGCGATCTCCGATTCCCGGTATAGAATCTCGCTCTTTCCGTAACAGATCTCCTCCCTGAAATCTCCCAGACCATCGTAAGCCGTGCCCCGGGGATAGCGGATCGCGATGGGTCCCGGAAAGGCCACAGCGTATTTCATCATATCGGACAATTCCCATTTGTTCTTCGGTGCCATCATCACGAGGTTCGGCACAGTATTCAGATAAGAGATATCAAAGATTCCCTGATGTGTTTCGCCGTCGCTTCCCACGATGCCCGCACGGTCTATGGCAAAGACAACATGGAGATTCTGGATACAGACATCATGAATAATCTGATCATAGGCTCTCTGCAGGAAGGAGGAATAGACTGCAAAAACGGGAATCAGTCCCGCTGCCGCAAGACCGGCCGCAAAAGTGACGGCATGCTGTTCCGCAATCCCCACATCAAAAAAACGATCCGGGAACAGATTATGAAACCGCTTCAGTCCGGTGCCGTCCTCCATGGCTGCCGTGATGGCGACCACATCGGGATGGCGGTCTCCCATTTTCCGCATGACGGTGGAAAAAACATCCGTATAGTTGGCCTTGGTGCGGGGTTTGGTGGGCAGACCGGTCTCGATGTCAAATGGTTCCGCCCCGTGGAATCTGGCGGGATGGCGCTCTGCCGGCAGGAAGCCCTTGCCCTTTTTCGTCAGGACATGGATCAGTACCGGACCGTCAATATTCTGCGCCTCTTTAAATACCCTGACCATGGTGTCCACATCATATCCGTCAATAGGGCCGAGATAGATGATTCCCATGTTTTCGAAGTACATACCGGAAACAAAGTTGGATTTGATCCCGTTCTTTGCACGGCTGATCTGTTCCACGATCCGGTCGCCGTACACGGGAATACTCGAGAGGGCATCCTTCACGCCGGATTTTAACCCCCGGTAGAATCCAGCGGTACGCACCCGTGCCAGATACCTGCTCATGCCGCCCACGTTTTCGGAGATGGACATTTTATTATCATTCAGGATCATGATAAAATTCTTTTTCAATTTAGAGGCGTTGTTCATCGCCTCATAGGACATCCCCCCCGTGAGCGCTCCGTCTCCGATGACGGTGATGACACGGTAATCCTCCCCGGTGAGCTCCCGTGCGGCCGCATAACCCAGACCCGCTGAAATCGAGGTGGAGCTGTGTCCCGTGTCGAAAGCGTCGCAGACACTTTCCTTGCGTTTCGGAAATCCGCTGATCCCGCCGTACTTTCTGAGCTCGTCAAAGTTATTCTTGCGTCCCGTCAGGATCTTGTGTGTATAGGACTGGTGGCCCACATCCCAGATAATCTTGTCCAGCTCCGGATCAAACGCGAGATGGAGTGCAACCGTAAGCTCCACAACCCCGAGATTGGATGCGAGATGGCCGCCGGTAACGGAGATCTTTTTGATCAAAAACTCCCGGATCTCGTCGCAGAGCTCCGGTATTTCTTCCTTCGGAAGTGTTTTGACATCATTTGCCTTTTTTATCTTTTCAAGTATCACAGTATTCCGCCTTATTATCTACATTTTTCGATATACGAGGGATTGTATCAGCTCTTCCAGAAAACGGGTATCTCCCCGGCATGTCTTGAGCTTTGCAATCGCGTCCTTTGAGAGGGACTCGATATGTTCTTCCGACTTTTTGACCCCTTCGTAGGTCACATAGGTCGCTTTTTTGTTTTTTTCGTCACTGCCGATGGGCTTGCCCAACTCCTCGGCTGTGGATGTGCAGTCGAGAATATCGTCTCTGATCTGAAATGCCAGACCGATCTTCTGGGCGATGGTGTCGATGGTTTCGATCTCTTCATCCGAAGCGCCGGCCAGGATGGCACCGATCATCATGGAGGCCTCGATCAAGGCACCTGTTTTCAGGCGATAGATAAAATCGATCTGATCCCGGGAAACATCTCCCGTAATATCGGTCTCGATATCCACCGTCTGTCCACCGATCATCCCGTGAATGCCGCTTTTGCGGTACAACAGCGCAATGGAGGCCGCAATCCGGTTGACTTCCTGCGGTGCCAGGGAAAACGCCTTTATCACCGTTTCCATGGAATAGTTTAAGAGACCGTCTCCCGCAAGGATTGCCATCCCCTCTCCGTAGGCCACATGGGTCGTGGGTTTGCCGCGTCTGAGCTCATCGTTGTCCATCGCCGGCAGATCATCATGGATCAGCGAATAGGTGTGGATCATTTCGATCCCCGCCATAAAGGGACCGATCACCTCGCCGTTCCCGCCGAAAAGCCGGTAGGTAAGGAGCATCAGGATAGGCCGGAGGCGCTTGCCTCCCGCGCGCACACTGTAATTCATCGCCTCCACAACCTTTTTTTGGAATCCGGTCTCCTCGGGAAGATACCGTTCGATCAACCCCTCCGTTTCCTTTGTCAGGCTTTGCATTGCCAACTCAAAATTCATTCTCCGAAATCCTCCAACTCACCGTCTTCTGCCAGTACCTGCATCTTTTTTTCCACGTCTTCCATGGCCTTCTGGCAGGCTTTGACACGTATGACGCCATCCTCATAGAGCGTGAATGCCTCCTCCAGCGTGAGGTCATCCCGGGATAGTTTTTCTACCGTCTCTTCAATAGCAGAAAGCATCTCCTCGATGGATTCCGTTTTTTTTATCTCTTCTCCCATCCTGGTTCCTCTACTCTAGCATTCATCCTGTGACTGTTTTTCTTCCAGATGAAGCACTCTCGCTTCGGCTTTTCCGTCTGTGAGATGAATCCACGCCGTCTCTCCGACGGTAAAGTCTCTGATACTGCGTTTCCCTTTTCCCGCTTTGTCGCTGATAAACCCGTATCCCTGTCCCATTTTCTTAAGGGGAGACGCACCGTCCATCCTCTCTGCCAGAACACGGAGCCTCTGCTCGGTACGGTTCATGATTTCTTTGGCACTGTAGGACAACTTCATACGGCAGTCCCTGAGACGTTGCTGCTGGGTACGAAGCCGTTCTCTGGGACCGGCCTTTTGCAACCGCATGGCAAGTAGCGCCACTCTCTGCTTTTCTGACTGACATTTGCGGGAAAAGAGCCGCTGCATGGAAAGTCTGTTTTCCTCCAGCATCTGCAAGGCCGTATGGAGATCAAAGACTGCCATCTCTGCGGCGGCGGAAGGGGTGGGTGCTCGAAGATCCGCTGCATAATCCGAAAGTGTGGTATCGGTCTCATGTCCGACCGCCGAAATAACCGGTGTCTCGCACTCAAAGATCGCGCGTACAACCGGTTCTTCATTAAAGGCCCAGAGGTCTTCCATCGATCCGCCGCCCCGGCCCACGATCAGAATATCGAGATGCATCCCGTCGAGGATTCTGATGGCTCTGACGATGCTCTCCGCCGCTCCCTCCCCCTGTACCTTCGCCGGACACAAAATCACCTGTACATACGGATTGCGGCGCTCACTGATGTTTTTGATATCCTGTACGGCTGCACCGGTGGCTGCCGTGACGACACCGATCCTTCCTGCATAACGCGGTATCTGTTTTTTATATTCCGGGGCAAACATCCCCATTTCTTCCAGCTCTCTTTTCAGCTTCTCGTATCGTTCGAACAGCACACCCTGTCCGTCCCGTTCGATCTGCCTGGCATAAAGCTGATACTTCCCGTCCCGCTCGTAGACCTCTACGGATCCGGTGGCCACCACCAGATCACCGTCCTTCATGGGAAAGGTCAGCCCCCTCCTGCTTCCCGCAAACATGACCGCGGACAGTGCGCCGCCTTCATCCTTCAGGGTGAAATACAGATGCCCGGAGGAGTGGTATTTTACGTTGGAAACCTCCCCCCTGATACTGATCCGCCGAAGAAGGAAGTCCTGCGCAAACAGATTTTTCAGATAAGTATTGACCTGACCTACGCCGTATACGTTTTTATTCATGCTGCTCTGCCGTGATTTTTGCCAGAACACCGTTTACAAAGGAAGCCGCTTCCTCCGTCCCGTATTCCTTGGCCAGCTCTACCGCTTCATTGATGGCTACGCCGGTGGGAATCTCTTCATCGTAGAGAAGCTCATAGACCGCCAGCCTGAGAATCGTCAGCTCCGCTTTCCCCATACGGCTGGTTTTCCACCCGGTTGTCCGTTCATTGATCACGCCGTCGATCTCGGAAAGCTTCTCCAGAATCGCGTGATATTTCGCCCTGATCTGTATGAGATCCCGTTCGGAGGCCTTTGTCAGGTTTTCCGTAAACAGTGTCTCCTGCTCCCGCAAGCCCTCGGCATCATAAAAATCCGCCCGGAACAGCAGTAAAAAGATCTGTTCCCGAAGCTGATGTCTTGTCATAATCCTCCCTTTCCGCATGCACGGAGATACAAAAGATGCAATTTCCCAAGTGTTTCCTTATGCAACAAGAGAGGATGTCATTTTGACATCCTCCCGTTTCAATCCTCTCTCAGTCGTTTTCGGAAGCCATGTCTACCGTCGCTATTTTGACGTTTACAACGGCGATGTTTAATCCCGTCATATTCTCAACCGCTGACTTCACCCGTTCCTGCACCTTGGCAGAGACCTCAGGAATATTGTATCCGTAGGAAATATTGAGAGCGAGATATACCTCAACCGAGTGATCCTGCACCTCAATCCGTACTCCTTTGGATAGATTCTTCATGCCAAGCTTGCTGACCAGTTCGTTTGTAATATTGCCAGCCATGGAGCTGACACCTTCTACTTCTGTTGCTGCAAGACCAGCGATAATCGCGATGACTTCGTCGGAGACCTTCACCTCTCCCATCTCGCCATCCTTGATCCTGACTGCTTTTCGATCCTCTGCCATTTGATGGCCTCCTTACCTTCCTATGATTTTTCATTATAGCAGATCAGCCTCGATGTTTCAACGAAAACGGAAACCGCCCCCGTTCCTTCCTGATTTTTGCCTTGACTGCCTCTTTTGTACAATACGTAAAAAGCTCCTTGCGGTCGGCAAGGCATTCCAGACAGACGTCATCTCGATTTCGATTAAGACGTCCGCAGGTGCACAGCCACCCGTCATTTCTTTTCTCCGCAAAGCATAATGCACGATCCGAATACCGCTGCAGCAACTCCTGACATTCGCGTTCCTTCGGGCGTTCCGGGTCCAGCGCATCATAAAAATAAAGCTTCTTATGGGGTCTTTGCTTCAAGCCATGTCCGCCGCCCAGAAACACCACCGACTCCGTTTCAATCTCAATGCCGGTGGGCGCCCCCTGCACGGTGCATTGAAAGGGCGTGGACATCCGC
The DNA here is from genome assembly GCA_045661345.1 of Lachnospiraceae bacterium. GTDB lineage: Bacteria > Bacillota > Clostridia > Lachnospirales > Lachnospiraceae > RUG12461. The sequence continues at coordinate 100,557 of JAZRFM010000034.1, read as the reverse complement.
ATGGCCGCTTCCAGCTTCATATCGGACAGCGTAAAGGTAAGTGCTTCCTGATGATCCAGCAGCACGGGCTGTTTATCCGCGCTGACAGCCCGCAGGAGAAACGTTGCTTCCTGAATGGCCCGTCCCGATATATTATTCAGATCGATGGAGAGCTGCAGATTCCCATGTCTGCATCTGACATGAATATCGTTGATCCTGATGTAAGCATGATAATCCACCATATTCTCACGTTTAATCATCCCGCTCCTCCTGTCATCGCAAGAAGCTCTTCTTCCGTGATCACCGGAATCTGAAGCTCTTTTGCCTTTGTAAGCTTACTGCCCGCAGCGTCTCCCGCAACGACATAATCCGTCTTCCTGCTGACGGATCCGGTACATTTCCCGCCGTTTTTCTCAATCAGCTCCGTTACTTCTTTCCGTCCCAATGTCGGCAGCGTTCCTGTCACGACAATGGTGAGTCCCGATAAAGCATCGCCTGTTTTTTTATCCGCCGCTTTCATATTGACCCCGGCTGCGGATAACCGGTTCAGTATTTCGCGGTTTTCAGGTTCCGAAAAGAAGGCAACAATCCCCCGGGCCGTGATTTCCCCCACATCCGGTATCAGAAGAAGATCCTCTACCGTCGCATCCGCAAGGGAAAGCAGCGTGTCAAAATGCTGCATGATTACATTTGCGGAGGTACGGCCCACATTCCGGATCGCCAGCGCCGTCAATACCTGCGCTACATCGTTCTTTTTTGACGCCTCAATGGCCGCAAGGAGCTTATCCGTATTCTTTTCTCTGCCAAGAATGCCGGAAGCCACAAGCTCATCGCGGACCCCGGCAAGGTGGTAAAAATCGGCCGCACTTTCGAGATACCCCTGATCCACAAGATCATCGATGAGCCGTGTGCCAAAGCCTTTGATATCCATGGCGTCCTTGGAAACAAAGTAGGAAAGGGTCCGCTTCCGCTGGGCCGGGCAGGAAGGATTTGTGCAGTAAATATCACAGGTATCCTCTTCCCGCTGCAGGGGATGATGGCAAACCGGACAGTTCTCCGGTGCTTCGTATTCCGTCCTTCCCGGACTGGTCACCGATACGATGGCGGGGATGATCTCGCCCTGCTTCCTGCAGATGGCATGACACCCCTCGGAGATCTTTTTTTCATGAATAAAATCAATGTTATGGAGGGTCGCCCTCTGCACATTGGTGCCGCACAGGCGTACCGGTGTCGCAAAACGTCCCCGGAAGGTCAGTTTCCCGGTGCGTCCCACATCCACTTCGATGGCTTCTATGACGACTTCCTTTTCCTCCGGCGGATATTTGAATGCGATATGACCGGCGGAATACTTGCTCCCTGCGGGAAAATCCGCACGATATGCTGTCTGGTCTATTTTCACGACTGCCCCGTCCAGATCATAGGGAAGCTCTCCTCTGGATTCACCGATCTGATCGATGGCATCCAGAATCTCCGATACACTTGTACAGCGGAAATGTCTGACGGTGGGGATCCCCATGGCAGAGAGGCTTTCAAGTCCGTCACAATGAGACGGCAGCAGGTTTGCCGCGTCTCCCTCGGCATCCTGCACGTTAAAGATAAACATCCTGAGTCCCCGTTCCTTCGTAACAGCCGGATCCAGCTGTCTCAAGGTGCCGGCCGCAAGATTTCTCGGATTGGCCGCCGGTTTTTTCCCCAGATCCTCCATTTTGCGGTTATAGGTATCAAAGGCGGCGTGGGTCATATACACCTCACCCCGCAGCTCCACATAATCACGGAAGCCGATACCGGCAGGGACATCCGGGATCACCTTCGCGTTCAGTGTCACATCCTCTCCCACCAGCCCGTCACCTCTGGTTTCCGCAAGAGAAAGGGCTCCGTTGGTATAACGCAGTGTCATGGAAAGCCCGTCAATCTTTTCCTCCACGGAAAAGACCGCGTCCGGATGCAGGGAAAGGACGTCTTTCACCCAGGATGCGACCTCCTCCTTCGTAAACACGTCCTGAATCGACAGCATGGGGACTCTGTGCGTGACTTCAACCCCTGCTTTTCTTTTTGCGCTCCCCCCGATCTTCTGTGTCGGAGAATCCGGCGTAATCCACTCCGGATGGGATCTCTCCGTCTCCTTCAGCTGATTCATCAATGCATCATAGTCAAAATCGCTGATTTCGGACCGATCCTCATTATAATAGAGCTCCATATGATGATCTATGGTTCTCTTTAAAGCTTCATAGGCTTTTCTTTCTTCATCCATGGTTTACCTGCCTGGTCTGTGCCCTGAGGTCCCTCTCTTCCGGCTCCGTCAATTCCCTGATCTCTCCGGGCTGCATCTGCCCGATCATCAGATTACAGATCCGTGTCCGGATCAGCCGTTTCACCTGACATCCGAGTGCCTTGCACATGCGTCGGATCTGGCGGTTCAGCCCCTGTGTCAGAATGATGGAAAAGGTATCCCCGCCGCATTGCTTCACCCGGCAGGGTCTTGTGGTACGATGCAGCTCGGCAAGATACACGCCTTTTTCCAGCTTCCGCAAAAAGCTCTCTGTCACGGGTCTGTCGATCTGCACGAGGTATTCCTTTTCATGATTAGTCCCGGGGCGCATCAGCTGCTGATTCAGCTCTCCGTCATTGGACAGAAGCAGTAAGCCCTCCGAGTTTTTATCCAGCCTGCCGAGATAGGTGACCCGTTCCGGAAGGGAAAGCTTCTCGAAAAGATTGTGTTTTTCTCTCCGATCCTCCGTACAGACGACGCCAACGGGTTTGTAATAAAGGTATACTTTTTTGGCAGGCTTTTGATCGATCACCCTGCCTTTATACTCTACCACATCTGTTTCCAAAACGGTATCCCCAAGAGACGCACTCCTCCCGTTGATCTTGACATGTCCTGCTGCAATTTCTTCGTCCGCACGACGTCTGGAGCATACCCCGGCTTCACTCAAAAACTTATTGATCCGCATTATTTCTCCTTGGGAAATGTTACAGGTTTCTTACGCAAGAACAGCGGAGACATCTCCTGCCTCCGCTGTTTCTTTGATCACAGTCGGGTGAATACCCGGCTCCTTGGGTTTAACTCAAAAGATCTGTCCGGATATACCCGGTCTGTCCGTTAAATTCCACTTTAGACCAGCCCGAGCTTTCATTGGAAAGTACTTTGATATGATCTCCGGTATAGGCTGTTCCGATCTTCTCGGAGTCGCTGCTGGCTGATGCGCGGATCGTCACAACATCGTGATCCCGCAGCGTCACCGTTCCGCTGGGACCGTCGGTGGTCTGGGTCGTCTCTTCCTCTGTCTGCGCGTTGGCATCTGTCGGTTCCGTCTGGGTCTCAGCACCCTGCGCATCCTTCCGCTGCAGATACTCGCCGATAATATAGCCGTTGGTACCGTTATAAGCCACACTGTACCATCCGTTGCCCACGTCGGAAACCATGGCGACTTCCGTCCCCTCATCCAGGGTGGAAAGAACCTCAGCATCCTGGGAAGAATCACTGCGCAGATTTACACGGCTGGTGGTAACGAGAATCACCGGCTGCTCAGCCGTCGGTGTTTCCTCTTCCGTATCTTCCGTCGTCTCCTCCGTTTCGGTTTCGGTTTCCGTCTCCGTTTCCTCCACAGCCTCTGCGGTCTGTGTCGCATTCAGACTTTTCGCCCAGGTCGCATAGGCATCCGCGATGGTCGTATTGATCAGCGTATCGAGATTCGGATCGGAACTGATGGCCGTCTCGTATTGGGTCTGCACGTCACTTTGAAGCGCCAGCACGTCTTCCTGCGTTTCAAATGACTGAATCAGCGCGTCGATGGCCGGATCCGTCGGCAGCTCTTTTGTCAGCGAGTTATACTGACTGTACAGATTATTGATCTGATAATTACCGGCGTCATTTTTTTCCACATAGAAGAAATCCAGTCCGGGAGCAGGTGTCTCGACACCGTCAAATTTGATCTCCAGATAAACACTGACAAGATAAGCGTCTTCGGAAAGCCCGCCCTTTGTGTAGCAGGTCAGGTTATCATAGCTGTCCACATAGTTGGAATACATCTGGATAAAGCTTTTCTCTCCATCGGTGATGGGGGTTGCCACGGTCTCCAGATTTGCAATGTCTCCGTTGGCATAATAGGTGTAATAATTACGGATCAGCTCATTGATAGCCTCATCCACATCCACCTGATAAGCCTCTGCCGTCTGGTCACTGAGCTCATGTACGGCCGGTGCGTTTCCGTTGGTGGTGCCTGCCGCATTCGGATCAGCGGGGTTTGTAAACTTCACCACCAGAACAACCAGAACTGCAAACAAAGCACCGGCTCCGAAATATCGCCCGTATTTTTTAAAAAAGGCAATCAACTTTGCCTTGGAAAAATTCTTCATAATTCAGCATACTCTCCTACATGATCCACGGTATCGGGAAAATGCAACCGGCGGGAATCGAACCCACATTACAGGAGTCGGAGTCCTGCGTTCTATCCGTTAGACTACGGTTGCGAAAAGGCACTAAGCTATATTATCAAAAATACCGTGAAAATGCAATAAAATTTAATGAACATTTTATAAACAACGTTCCTGCGGGTGATTTTGGGGAATCAGCACACGGGCTTCCAGAAGATCGGAAAAGACGTGATCTGCAATGGCACGGATGGCTTTGTCCGGTTCCATGAGATCAATCACCATGACGGAAACACAGCCTGCCGCATGGGCAGCGCGAATCCCGTTGAAGCTGTCTTCAAAGACCAGGCAGTCCTCCGGCAGCAGGGAGAGCTTTTGGGCTGCTTTCAAAAAGATTTCCGGATCAGGCTTTGCTTTCGTGACCTCATCGCCGCAGATCACGGTGTCAAAGAAGCTGTCCAATCCGTTATTTTCCAGATTATATCTGACCTGTTCATGAAACGTGCTGCTGGCCACAGCCGTCCTGATCTCCTGCTCCCTGAGCAGCGTGAGCATCTCCTTCACACCGGGCTTGATGGGAAGCGGATTCTGCTGTTTCACACGCATCCGTTCGTATACTTCTGTGGTTACCTTCACAGGCTCATCCGTATGATAAAAGCGTCTGACCGCTTCATAGACCCCGTCTTTGGAGGCACCGGAAACGTAACAGGTATACTCCTCCGGAAGGGTGATCCCCCTTTCCAGAGCCACTTCGCGCCATGTCTCCTGATACATGCGTTCCGTATCAAACAAAACGCCGTCCATGTCAAAGATTGCACCCCGTATCATCTGCTTCATCCCTGATATTTATGAATATAGACGCAGTTCGGTTTATTAATGGGCACGGGTTTGCTTTCCATCAGCATGTAACGTTCCTTAAAATTCAGCTGCAGCGTCGTGATCTCATCGGTTTCGTTGTTGAGACACATAAAGTATCTGTTGTTTGGATAAATGGAAAGAACCTTCGGATAGTCTCCGCTGATCTTGTTTTCAAACAGCCTTTTCAGCTTTCCGTTTCTCTTATCAATGTCAAAGATCGTCGCCGTGTTGACCCCGGCGTTCGTCACAATCAGAAACTGACCGTCTCTGGACACCTCGATCCCGGAAGCGGAACAGACGCCCTCTCCGTCCTTCTCCTCGCTGGTACGGATGGACTGGATCTTTTCAAACTCCGGCGCTTTTTCGTCGGCCTTGTAAGAATAGACTTCCACGGAATTGGTCAGCTCACAGACTACATAAGCACACTTTCCGTCTCTGCTGAAACGGATCATACGCGGTCCCGACTCCATATCCAACCGCACGATATCCGTCAGGATCATTTTTTCTTTTTCATAATCCGGAATATAGATCTTCACCTGATCCAGACCGCTGTCCACGGCGCAGAGAAACCGCTGATCCGGTGTCATCTTGACGCAGGTGACATGTGGTACAAAATTACGTGCTGCAACACTCCGGCCCATTCCCTTGTGAAAGACTCCGTCTGCAATCCCGACGATACTGCCGTCCTCCGGGTTCAGCTTCATCATGGTCACCCGGCCATCATGAAACCCGCCGACGAACAGGAACTGGTCCTTTGCATCCAACTCCACATAGCAGCCGCGCATCCCGCCGATCCAGGCCTTGTTGATCGGCTCGAGATCCCCGTCCGGGAGGATCCGGAAGGCCTCCACGCCTTCATCCGCAATGGAATACAGGTACTTTTTATTGTTGGATACAATCAGATCCGAGGGATTATTGATCGGCACCACCTTGCGCTCGGTCATCAGACCGTTTTCAATATCCATATCGTACAGATGGATCCCGATGCTGTTTTCATGAGTGTAGGTGCCTACATAAGCGATATACTTTTCAGCCATCCCGTTTCTCCTCTTTCTCTTCTGTCTTCCCTGTGTTCTTACAGCGGCGCAGGCGCTCCCGCAGTGGTCACATCGTATTCTGTCATCAGCTGCGGACTCTCTTTCGCAAAACGTCGAAGGGCTCTGCCTCGTCCGTAAGCGTGACGTGCAGGATCTGTTTCGGATGCGGCGCTGACAACATTTCTGTGCCATCTTCCGAACGGATGGACATGACCTCGGCAAAGATATTTCGTCCATCCGGCTTCATAATCTCCACGGTCTCTCCCACGGAAAACTTGTTCTTCTGTTCCATGATCAAAGCACCGTTATCACAAAGGTCCTTGACCATACCAAGATACGTCGCTCCCTTTTCATAGGTGCTTTCGGAATAAATCTGTGCATCGGTTCCCGGCTTCCCGAAGAAAAACCCGGTTCCATAGGGCCGGTGCGTACAGTAATTGAGCTCCTCTTCGTATTGGGACAGGTGCTCCCGGTACAGCTGTTCGGAAACTGCCAGATCCTTCATCGCATTCCGGTAAGTACGCGCGACAGTTGCTACATACAGGGCTGTTTTCATTCTACCTTCTATTTTGAAACTGTCAATCCCCGCTTCCAGCAGCTTGGGCAGGAATCCGATCATGTTCAGATCTCTGGAATTAAACAGAAAGGTTCCCCGCTCATTTTCGAACACGGGAAGGTATTCCCCCGGACGCGACTCCTCCATCACGGCATAATTCCATCGGCAGGGATGGGTGCATTCGCCGCGGTTTGCATCCCGTCCCGTAAAGAAGTTACTGAGGAGACACCTCCCGGAATACGAGATGCACATGGCGCCATGGACAAAGGTTTCCACCTCAAGCTCCGGCGGAATTTTGGCACGGAGTTCGGTCAGCTCCTTCATGGAAAGCTCCCGGGCGGATACGACCCGTTTTGCCCCCAGCTGATGCCAGAAGCGGAAGGTCTCATAATTGGTATTGTTGGCCTGGGTGCTGATATGAAGGTCAATTTCCGGGCAAAGGGCTCTTGCCATGGAAAAGATTCCGGGATCCGAAATAATAAGGCCATCCGGTTTCAGTGTGGACAGTTCTTTCAGGTACCTCCCCGCCCCTTCCAGATCCTCATTATGGGCAAGAATATTCACCGTGACATAGACCTTTTTCCCGCGGTCATGGCAAAAGCGGATGCCCTCCTCCATCTCGGCCGGAGAAAAATTTTTTGCTTTTGCGCGCAAGCCGAATTCATTTCCACCGATATAGACCGCATCCGCCCCGTAATGGACGGCTACCTTCAATACCTCCAGGCAGCTGGCCGGCAGCAGCAGCTCCGGCATGGTTGATGTTTGCTCTCCCATTTCAGGCTTCCTTATGCATCACACTGATCGCAACCCCGTCTCCTATGGGCAGGATCGTGGTGGTAAAATCTCTGTCCCGCACCAGCATCAAAAGATACTCCCGCATCCTTTCATGAATCGTCCGGTCCCGCCGTGTCACCGCAAAGCGCGATTCCAGCACATCCCCGTCCTGCAGTACATTGTCGGAAACCAGAACGCTCCCCGGCGCCATACAACGCTTCACTTCCGAAAGGAGCAGCGGATATTGCCCCTTCGGTCCGTCCATCAATACCAGGTCAAAACGTTCCTTCGGGAGTGTGGGAAGCACCTCCCTGACATCCCCCTCCACCAGACGGATGGGTGCATTGCTGCTTGCAAATACTTCTTTTGCTTTTTCAATCCGGGGGGAGAAATTTTCGATGGTGACAAGATCCATGAGCCCGGCGGCATACTCCGCAAAGAACATGGCCGAAAACCCGACACCGGTACCGATCTCCAGAATCCGCCTCGGCCGGTGGATGGAAAGAACCATTTTCAAAAGACCCTGTGTGTCTTTTCGGATGATGGGAACCCCTTCCGCAACCGCTTCCTGCTCCAGCTGTCTTAACACCTCGGAGCATGGCTCTTCCATGGAGGAAAGAAAGACAGAAAACCTCTCTGCGTCTATCATGAGGTCTCTCCCGGATCCTGAAGCTCTCCCTCCTCGTCCATGGTCTCCGTATCGTTCTCCATGGGACTCATGGCCGCCGCCATGTCATGCACAGTCATGGAAGTGTTCAGCGTGTAGGTGCCCGGCGCTATTTCGTCGTAATCCGTCAGCCTGTATTGAATCAGAAACAGGGATGCGTCATTCACAAGGCCTTTCTGCTCCAGCATCTCTGCCACATCCTTTTTGCTCATGTCGGAGCGTACAAGCACCACAACATCCTTGCCCGGTTCCTTGTCCACGGCGGTTTCCGTAAAGATGCGGTAACCGAATTCGTATGCCTTCTTTCCGATGGAAAGAAACAGCATCAGAATCAATATGGTGGCCAGTACCGCAATGCCAATCCTGATGATGCGAAATAGTATCTTCCTGGTTTTCATAGGCCTTCACTCATACTTCCATAATGATCGGAATGATCATGGGCTTGCGCTTGGTCTCTCTCCAGACAAATTCCCCCATGGCATCCTTGATCTCGGATTTGATTTTTCCCCAGTCCGTGATGTTTCTGCTCTGGATCCTGTCCATGGTTTCATTCATGGTCTTACGCGCTTCCTCCAGCAGATCGCCGGATTCACGGACATAAACGAAGCCTCTTGAGATGATATCCGGTCCGGCCAGCAGCCTTCCGCTGATGCTCTCCAGCGTCATCACGATAATGATGACACCCTCCTCGGCCAGATGCTGCCGGTCCTTTAAGACGACATTTCCCACATCGCCGACACCGAGACCATCCACAAACACCTCCTGGCAGGGCACATGATCCACTACCTTCGCATGATCCTCGTCAATGTCCAGCACATCCCCCGTTTTCAGCAGAAGGATGTGATCCTTCGGTACTCCCATATCCTCCGCGATGGCTGCCTGCGCCTTCAAATGCCGGTATTCGCCATGCACGGGAATCGAAAACTTTGGACGGACGAGAGAATAGATCAGCTTGATATCTTCTCTGCAGGCGTGCCCTGACACATGCACATCCTGAAAGATGACCTCCGCACCTTTGACAAAGAGCTCGTTGATGATGTTGTTGACGGCTTTTTCATTTCCCGGAATCGGATGGGAACTGAATACAATGAGATCCGACGGCTTGATCTGTATGCGCTTATGCGTTCCGCTTGCCATGCGTGACAGAGCCGCCATGGACTCTCCCTGGCTGCCGGTGGTGATCAGAACCGTCCGGGCCTCCGGGATGTCCCGGATATTGTCCATATCCCCTAAGGTATTATCCGGGATCTTGATGTAGCCCAGTTCGGACGCGGTCCTGATAATGTTCACCATACTGCGTCCTTCGACAAACACCTTGCGTCCGTACTTGTGTGCTGTGTTGATGATCTGCTGCACGCGATCCACATTGGATGCAAAGGTCGCGATGATGATCCGCTTCTTTTTATGGTCGGCAAAAATCTCATCCAGTGCGCTGCCCACGGATCTTTCGGACTGTGTAAAGCCTTCCCGTTCCGCATTGGTACTGTCGCACATCAACGCCAGCACACCCTTTTTGCCGATTTCTCCAAATCTCTGCAGATCAATGGGATCCCCGAACACCGGTGTATAGTCAATCTTGAAATCGCCGGTATGCACCACGATCCCCACCGGCGAATAGATCGCCAGCGCGGCGGCATCCTGAATGCTGTGATTCGTCCGGATAAACTCCACACGAAAGCATCCGGAATTGATATGCTGTCCGTAGGTCACCACCTTGCGCTTGACATCGGAAAGCATCCTGTGCTCCTCGAGCTTGTGGTCGATAATGCCCATGGTTAGCTTCGTCGCATAGATCGGCACATTGATCTCCCGCAGGATATAGGGAATCGCGCCAATATGATCCTCGTGTCCGTGGGTGATGAAAAACCCTTTCACCTTATCCAAGTTGTCCCGCAGATAGGTGACATCCGGAATCACAAGATCAATGCCGAACATGTCATCCTCCGGGAAGGACAGCCCGCAATCCACAACGATAATGCTGTCTTCGTATTCAAAGGCAGTGATATTCATGCCGATCTCTTCCAGACCCCCCAGCGGGATAATCCGTAAGCCCGGCTTTCTCTGCCCCTGATTCTTTTTTCTGCTCAAACAAATTCCTCCTGTTTCTTTTTTTCTTCACATCTCCCATAACTGCAAAGAAGCGCCTTTCCCCGCCTGCATCAGGCGCGAAAAAGCCGCTTTTTCCAGCATGCTTTATGTGTCAAAAGTGTGTTACCACACAATATCCGTGTCCTCTATGAGCTCCGCAAACACCTTGCCGATGCTTGCAAGCTCCTCCTCATCCTCCACAAACGCGTACCCGGCTTCCTCCGTGGAAACATCGGATGTCTTGCGCAGGATATAGGCCTCTGCCTCATCCGCCTCGGATTCCGAGGCAAGGATGTATTCCCGTCCGGAAACAACTGTCTGCTCCAATACATAGAAAGAAAGCGTCTCTCCTGTCTCGGGCGCGGTAAATGTGATCTTTTCCATATGATCAGGTATTCTTTCCGGCATGCCGATCCAGATATCCGCGCAAAATCAGTTCTGCCGCGATCCGGTCCACATGCTCCTTTTTTTCATCCGGGCGAAGACCGGCTTCATCCATGGCCCGGTCCGCTGCAACCGTGGTAAGCCGCTCATCCCAGAGTGTCACCGGGAGTCCGGTCCGTTTCTCAACAAGAGCCTGAAACTCCCGCGTTTTCCCGCATCGGTCTCCTTCGCTCCCGTCCATGTTTTTCGGGTATCCGAGAACAATTTCACCTACGTCGTTGTCCGCAGCAATTTGGGCAATTTCCGCAAGCGTTTTCCGTAGCCTCTTCTCGGAGTCGCGCCTGATAATGGAATGTCCCTGCGCGGTCAACTGCAGCTCATCCGACAGTGCCACACCCACTGTTTTGGAACCGTAGTCAAGGCCCATGATCCGCATAGATCGTTTATTCTTCCCAACCACTGGTGTGGATATATTCTTTCAGAACCTCTTCCACAAGCTCCTCCCGCTCTACCTTCATGATGAGGCTCCGGGCGTTATTGTGGCTTGTGATATAAGTCGGGTCTCCGGACATCACATATCCGACGATCTGGTTCACAGGGTTGTACCCCTTCTCCGTCAATGCCTTATACACCAGCTCAAGCACCTCACTGACCTGAATCTCAGGTTCCCGTTCCACTTTGAAATACTGGGTATTACTTAAGTCAGCCATCTTACTCTCCATCCTTCTCCAATTTTTTCAGATTTTCATGCCGATTCATCAAAAAACGTAACAATATCGTAACATATTCAAAAAGGATTTTCAACCCATTTCCGTTTTTGTGGGATAGGAGGCGATGGCCCCTTCTTTTTGCACGCTCTTTCCACAGTAGGTATTGGAAAACTGCAGCATGGCCTCCAGGGTTTCTCCGGACAGGGTTGCAAGCTCCTCTGCCCTCACACCTGCTTCCGACAGCTTGTACAAAAAGGAACCGATAAAAGCATCTCCCGCACCGGTGGTATCCACAGCCTTCACTTTCTGGCAGGGGGAGGAAGCCTGTGCATGTTTCGTATAAGCGCGGGCGCCTGCCGCCCCCTCCGTATAGACCACCAGTTTTACTTCCCCGGTAAACAGCACCGGCAGCGCTTCTTCAATCTTCTCTTTTCCGGTGATAAAAGCGATTTCTTCGTCGGAAACCTTCAGGATATCACAAACCGGCAAAAACTCCAGCACCGCCTGCCGCAGCGCCTCTTCCGATGACCAGAGGTTCTTCCGCAGATTCGGATCAAAGCTGATAAGGAGCCCCGCCTCTCTCGCATACCGGATGGCCTGCTGATGTGCCTGCTTCATCGGGAAATCACCCAATGATACCGAGCAGAAATGCAAGGCAAATCCCTCCGCAAAGAAGTCTTTTTGAATATCCTTCGGATCATAAAGCATATCCGCACCCGGCTTCCGGTAAAAGCTGAACTCACGGTTGCCGTCCTGCTTTAAGGCGACAAACGCAAGAGACGTATTGGCTTCCTCGGTACGCCGGATAAGAGACGTATCTATCCCGAAGCCCTTCAGCTCGTTTTCGATCTTGTCTCCGAAGGGATCCGCCCCCAGCTGCGTGATCATCGCCGACGGACCGCCCAGCTTCGTATACGCACCGCAAACATTGGCGGGCGCTCCTCCCACCTTCGGTGCAAAAGCATCCACCTCCGCGATCCCGACGCCGGTCTGCTGCGGAATAAAGTCAATTAACGCCTCACCGATGGCATATAACTTCTTCATACATCCTTCTCCCTGTCTGATGAGCATGTTTGTCAGATGGTTCTATGTCTCCTCAGGCAATCTGTGTTTCTAACACTTTCTCTGCTTCCGCGAGCGCATCCTGGATCCCTGCCGGATTCTTGCCGCCTGCCTGTGCCATATTGGGTCTGCCGCCGCCACCACCGCCGACTTTGTCTGCAATGGCTCTGATCAGATTTCCGGCGTGAGCACCCTTTTTCTGCGCTGCCTCGGATGCCTTCACCACAAGACTGACCTTGCCGTCTCTGGCGGACGCAAGAACCACCACGCCGTCGGACAATTCTTCGGACAGCTGGTCGGAAAGATCCCTGAGACCGTTCATCTCCACATCCGGCACATTCACCGCAAGAAGCTTCACGCCTTTGACCTCCTTCACCTGCTCCATGACCGATGCCGCCGCATCCTTTGCAGCACGGCTCTTGATGGATTCCAGCTCGGATTTCAACTGCCGGATCTCTGCGTTCATGCGCTCAATCTTATTCGCAAGATTCTGCGGGGATGTTTTCGCCACGCTTGCCGCTTCATTCAGCATTTCTTCCACATGCTGATAATACAGGACAACATTCTTGCCGGTCAGCGCTTCGATCCGCCGCACGCCGGCCGCAATACCGCTTTCCGAAATAATCTTGAAATTGCGGATGTCCGCGGTGTTTTTGACATGTGTCCCGCCGCAGAGCTCCTTACTGTAATCCCCCATGGACACGACACGCACGGTATCTCCGTACTTTTCCCCGAAAAGAGCCATGGCGCCAGTCTTTCGCGCTTCCTCCACGGACATTTCCGCCGTCTCCACCGGCAGCGCTTCGCGGATCCGGTCATTCACCGCCTGTTCCACTTGATGAAGCTCGGCGTCGGTCATCGCCTGGAAATGCGAAAAATCAAACCTTGTCCGTTCCGCATCCTGATAGGAGCCGGCCTGCTCCACATGGGTCCCGAGCACATCCCTGAGGGCCTTCTGCAAAAGATGGGTCGCAGAGTGATTGCGGCAGATATCACGGCGGCGGATCTCATCCACCTGCAGCTTGACAATATCTCCGACTTTGATGGAGCCGCTTTTCATGACACCCACATGCCCCACCTTTTGACCCACAAGCTTGATGGTATCCGTCACTTCAAAGATCCCGTCCGGCCCCTTAATGAAACCGGTATCCCCCTGTTGACCGCCCATGGTCGCGTAAAAGGAGGTTTCGCTGGTGACAATGGTGCCGGCTTCTCCTGATTTCAGCGTTTTAACAACCTCTTTTTCCGTAGTGATCGCCCTCACATCCGATTTGCTCGTCGTACTCTCATAGCCGACAAAGGTCGTCGTCAGTGCAGGATTCAGCTGTTCATAAACGGTTGCATCCGCTCCCATGTAGTTTGTGGTCTTCCGGGCAGAACGAGCCATGGTTTTCTGCTCTTCCATGCACTTTTGAAAGCCCGCGGCATCATAGGTAAAGCCGCGCTCCGAGAGAATCTCCTCTGTCAGCTCCACCGGGAAACCGTAGGTATCGTAAAGTTTGAAGGCATCTTCGCCGGGAAGCACCGTCTCTCCCTTTGCCCTCATGTTTTTCTGCATCTCGGCAAGGATCGCAAGGCCCTGTCCGATAATGGTTTTTCCGAATTTCTCTTCTTCCTGGGAAAGCACCTTCAGGATAAATTCCTTTTTCTCCTCAAGCTCCGGATAACCGTCTTTGCTCTCATTGATCACGGTTTTGCAGAGTGTGGAAAGATAGGTGCCCTCAATCCCCAGCATCATACCGTGGCGGGAAGCGCGTCTGATGATCCGTCGCAGGACATAGCCTCTCCCTTCATTGCTGGGGAGAATGCCGTCGCTGATCATAAAAGTCGCGGAGCGGATATGATCCGTGATCAGCCGGATGGAAACATCATGCAGCGGATCCTCCTGATAGGTCTTGTGGGAAAGGGCACAGACCTTGTCCCGGATCGCTTTCATGGTATCAATGTCAAAGACGGAGTCCACATCCTGCATAACCACCGCAAGGCGCTCCAGCCCCATCCCGGTATCGATATTTTTCTGGGAAAGCTCGGTATAATTGCCTTTACCGTCTCCTTCAAACTGCGTGAACACATTGTTCCAGACTTCCATATAACGGTCACAGTCACAGCCCACCTTGCAGTCGGGTTTTCCGCAGCCGTATTTCTCACCCCTGTCGTAGTAGATCTCGGAACAGGGACCGCAGGGACCCGCGCCGTGCTCCCAGAAATTGTCGCAGGCGCCCGTTTCCGGATCGCGGTAAAACCGGGTGATCTTCTCCGCCGGAATCCCGATCTCATCCTTCCAGATGGCAAAGGCCTCTTCATCCTCCCCATAGATGGACGGATACAGACGCTCGGGAGGCAGCCCCAGCACGTCGGTCAGAAATTCCCAGGACCAGTGAATCGCATCCTTCTTGAAATAGTCTCCGAAGGAAAAGTTTCCGAGCATCTCAAAAAAGGTAAGATGCCTGGCAGTCTTACCTACGTTGTCGATATCTCCGGTGCGGATGCATTTCTGACAGGTCGCCACCCGTTTTCTAGGCGGGATCTCCTGTCCTGTAAAATATGGCTTCAGAGGTGCCATCCCTGCATTGATGAGCAGAAGACTCTGATCATTATGCGGGATCAAAGAAAAGCTTTTCATGACAAGATGTTCCTTGCTTTCAAAGAAAGCAAGGTACTTCCTGCGTAATTCATTTACTCCGTTTTTCATTTTTTAGCCGTCCCCGTTTCCTCTATGCTTTCTGCCGCAGACGCTTCTGCCGCTGCAAGCTTTTGATTCTTACGGGCGCGCGCCTTCTTCCCGACGATGATCCCGAGAAACGCTACACCTGCCAGGATCAGCGCTTCGATCAGATATTGCAGAAAACTGCCGAAAAATGCTGTGACGCTTCCCTGTAAAACTGCAAGCATATCAAAATCCTCCTTCAAGGTTATCCATAATCCCATATATTATACCCGAAAGGTTAAGGCATTTCAACCATCACCCTATGACGAAGGACATCACAGGGTGATGGGAAGTCTCTCACACCTTCAGTTCTGCCTTGGCCTTCAGGTATTGAGCCTGTTTCTCTTCGTGGGCCTTGATCTGCTCCGGCGTCATCTGCCCCGGCTTGACCACCTGATAGGTGTCGCCGCTGAAATCGATGCCGTTGTACTGCCTAGTATCTTCCAGGATCAGATCTCTGGCCTGCATCAGCAGATTGATCTTAGCGCCCAGATTGTCCTGCTTTACAGCAGAAAGGGAAAGAGGCGGATTTGCTTTCACAATTTCCTGATAGGCTTTGATTTTTTGCATCTGGCTCGTCATCTTCAGCGGGTCTTTCATAAACATGGAGAAGGGACCGAAGTCTCCAAGACTATGCGATGCCGGGAAAAGGAACTTCTCTGCAAGCGTTGCCATCTCTTTTTTCATATATGCCTGAATCGCCCTCATATCCCCGGTACCACCGGCCTGGATCAGCATATTCAGCCATGCCTTATTATTTTCGTGAGCCTCCTTGTACTCGTCCTTCACATTCCCCATTTCGTCCGTCTCGACGGTTTCAAGACCAAAGGACATAGGGCCGCTCAAGGGACCTGCAAAACCTTTCAGTGTCACCTTCTTTGCCAGTTCCAGATACTCCTTGTTCTGGAACATCTCTCCCCGAAGGTTTGTTTGCTGCAGCCGGTTATAATGCTTCGGGTCAAACTTGGGATTGACCTTCTTGTACTCTTGAAAGACCGGTTCCAGCTTCTTTTTCCTTTCCGCTTCCTCTCTGGCTTTCTGCTCTTTCTCTCTTTTGACGACGAGGCGTTTTTCTTTCCGAAGCCGGTCCTCTTTGCGGATGATGGTCTGATAGGGCACGTAGGGAGTGTCCTGCACTTCCTGGTATGCCATGTACTTGTCCAGAAAATCATCCGTCATCTGATTCTCCGTCTCCTGTTCTGCTTTTTGCTTGTTTTCCAGCTTTTCCCCCTGTAAGGGCAGCACGCCTACCGATGTGCCGGTGGAAAGGAAATAGGTTCTGGAGAGATAGGGCGCGACGATATTCTGATACGCATCAACCATCGTACTTCTTTTTTGAATCTCCGGATTGTTGTCCAGGTACTGCTGGAGTGACGGATGTCCCTTTCTTAAGGTATCCACCGTCATGCCGCTCATGAGGTCACGGAAGAACTCCACATCTTCGTTCTTCATTTTTTCTTCCGTAAATCGCTCCAGCTCTCTTTGGAATCTGTCCCGTTCTTTTTTGTATTCCGCCGCCACACGTTTTTGATTCCAGGTGGTTTGCTTCTGCGGAAGGGTCATGAGCTGGCGCCGGAGGGAAAGGAGCTTTTCCGAAGGTTTCGGCAGATCTTTGACCTGGAAGCGATGGGGAATCTCTTCGGAAAGCATCTGTTCTCTCAGTTCGAAATCATCGTCGTCTATGGCTTTCAGCCATTTTTTGTTCCAGGCATGGTTCTCCTGATCCTGTTTTGAAATGGGTTGTCCTTTTTTGTCAAAATTCACATGGCGCATAATCAGCGTGGCATCCCGGGTAAAGGTACCATCCTGTGCCCCTTTCAATACATCCCTTGCTTTCAGATATTCATCGCTGTATTCCTTGTTGGTTGCCACGCTTCTCACCGTCTTCATCAGCTTCATGACGCCATATCCTTTTTGCGTCAGGTTGGGCTGCTTTTTCAGAAGCGCCTGATACTCCTCCCGTTCTTCCTGATTGGTAAGATAGTTCTCTGTGCTGGACAGGGAGGTAAAGGGAACCAGTTTTTGTTTTTTTACCTTGTCATATTTCACAAGAGCCCTGAAGAATCCGCCTGTTTCGATGCCCATGTTCTCCTTGTACATATCCTCCAAAGACATATGGCCTGCTTCATCCTGAATTTTCACTTCTGCGCCGATGGTAAAACGATGCTTTGCTTCCACTACATAAGCCGAGAGAGCGCTCATGGCATTGTCTATCACCCTTGCAAACAGCGTAAACTGCGGGTTCTGCTCAAAGAACCGCTTTACAGAGGGATGAAGCGTCTGCAGAATGTCAAAGGAGAGTCCGCTTAAGGCAGCAAATATGAATGCCGTATCCTGATTCTTGACAATCCCCTCGACCCACTTGGTATATACGCCCTGATATTTGACGCGCAGTACTTCCTCCTTTTCTTCGGCTTTTTTGTACGCAACACGCGCTGTATCCGCTGCCTTCTGCAGAAGGCTCTTTTCTGCTGTATGTGCCTTCTCAAGGTCTGCCAGCTCTTTTTGGGTCGCCTGGTAATGGGCATCGTCCCCGGCCTCAGATGCTTCCTTCATCACAGCATCCAGTCTGCTTTTTTCGGCACGGAAGGCGGCATTGCATTTGTCCAGATCCGCCTTTGCTTTATGGTAGGTCTCTTCCGCCGTGTTCATCTCTTCAAATGCCTGCCGGTCTCCCTTGGAAAGGTTGAAATCCGGCAGCTTGATCCCATCGAACAGATGCGGCAGCCGGTCTGCAATCATCTCTTCTCTGGTGGACACATCATCGTCCTCCCATGCTTTCATCCATTTCAGGTTCCAGGCATGGTTCTTCTCATCTTCTTCCGTCACGGGCTGGTCTAATTGGTCAAATTTCACGGGTTTGAATACCGGCAGTGCAAAACGATCAATGGTATCCCCGTTCTTGAGACCATATTTCGCTCGGACTTTTTTCGTCTTCTCACTGTTGAAGATCTGCTGGTAGGGCTTCTGAAGTGTGAGTGTCTTCATCGCACGGATTTTCTTATAAAATTCATAATCCTTCCGGGTAAAATGCTTGTTTTCCTCTTTTTGAATCCGGGCGAGCTCCTGCGCATCCTCTTCTCCCACATTCTGGGTTTCTTCGTAATGGTAGTCCATCCATGTCGTGAGGAAAGTGGTCATGGTTCGCATGCCGGTCACGGTAAGGGAGCCGTTCCTTGCTTCATCATCCTCCAGCCAGTCACGCTTAGTCCTGTAACCCGCGGAAATATCGATCCCGTAGTTGTTTCCCACAAAATCATTGTAGAGGAAATGGGCCTTGTCGATCAAAAGCCCTTTCTGTACGAATTTCGGATTCTGCTCCTCATATGCCTTCAAAGACGGCATTCTGTCTCGCAGACTATCCACGGCACCCTGGGTGTTTTCCTTGAAATGGCGGATGAATTCCTGCTCCGAGTTATCCTGTAGACGCCCTTCAATCCATTCCTTGAACTGCCTGCTTTTTGCATACCGTTCCGCAACTGCCATCACACTGTCATCCATGGCATTTTTCTGGTCACAGATCAGGGTTCTTTCTTCGCTGACCTTTTTATACACCGGGTCATTTTTTATTTCCAGGAAGGAAATCTTCGGATTGCTCTTCCGAAGCGCCTCTTCCCGCTCCTCCTCCTTCTTTTTGACGGCTTCTTCCTGTCTTGTCAGTTTCGTATACTTTCTCATGATCTCCATGTCGGCCTTGCTCAGCTTCACTTCCGGCACCGTGAGACCGTCCAGCGTATGGGGATAATAGGTCTGAAGCATTTTTTCCTTTTCTTTCTCGATCCGCTCTTTTTCCAGTTTCAGCGCTTCTTTTTCTTTTTCGTCCTTTGGCTGCTTATCCTCCTTTTTCACCCACAGCTTCAACCAGCGGAGATTCCACTGATGATTCTTTTGATACTTCGGAAGGGGTGTTCCGTTCTGATCAAAAATGACGGGGCGCATCATGACCATAAAGGTACGTCCCAGGGTAGTTCCTTTTTCCACGCCTGTCTGCTTATAAAGCGCCTGGTACTCTTTATGGGTTTCGAATTCATAAGTCTTTTTATAACGTTTCAGGAGCTCGACCTGCTTTTTTGCAAAGGCCAGCTCTTTGCTCTGCTCTTTTGTGCGTTTCTTCCCGAAGTGAGCCTCCGTAAGCTGGAACTCTTTCATACTCTCCGGGGTATGTAATTCCTTCTCGACATCCGAATCCTTTTCCAACGCAAGATACGACCGGCTCTGATAAGGTACAAAGTCGTCCTTTTCATGGGCAAGAAACTGGTTGTTCTTTTCCAGAATCTTCAGAGCGAGCGCGGATTGCTTCTTCGTTTTCTGATCCTTGCTGAGCCTGTTATTCCCGTCCTTCATCGACTGAACCAGCACAATATAGCTGGACAGATTCCCTGCCATGCTGACGTAGCTGTGAAATGCCGGGTTGTTCCTGATATAGTCCCTGACACCGGGATGTGCTTTCTGAAGCTCCTTGAGCGCCTGCATCTTCCGGAGCGATGCCACCAGACCATCGTTCTTTTTTTCACTGATCTCTGTTCTTACCCAGGTATTCAGCTTTTGCCGGTAAGACGCCATCATCTCTCCGGAAGCATCTTTTGTCTTCTTCGACTGCCCGGTCTCCTCCGGCTCCCCTTTCGGAATGCGTACCATACTGCCGCTGAGCCGCTCCAGCTCCTCGTCGATCATCTCTTCCCTGACAGTCACATCGTCATTCTTCCAGGCATTGAGCCATTTCAAGTTCCACGCATGGTTCTTCTGATCTTCCTTCGTAATGGGTGCGCCGTTTTTGTCAAAATGAACAAGCCGCATCATGGAAGAAACCATTTCGTTTTTCTTTTGCGAACGGATTTCTTCCTCATCTTCTATGATGAGGTTGATGCCCTCTTTCTCCTGCTCTTTTTTCTTGCCCAGATACTTCGTAAAAACTTCGTCAGCTTCGGTCAGAATCTGCTGATACGCCTGATGCTGGGTGAGGTCGGTGGCCTGTTTGATCATTCTCACCGGTGCCTCTTCCTCGATGATAATCCGGTTTTGATTTTCCTCCTCAAAGATATGGTTCTGATTTTTCTCGATGATCTCGTTCCTGTTGTCCTCTTTCAGGTCTTCTTTCTTCTCTTCCTTCACGATCATGTCGGAGTAGAGACGGTTCTCTACAATCTGTATGTTGTCGGCCTTGTCTTTATTTACAGACTGCGCTACAGGCTGTACTTCAGGCTGCACCACAGGCTGCACGTCATTCCTGACCAGAATGATTTCCTCGTTCCGGATGTCATTGTTTTCCTCATTTCGAATCTCGTTATTCTCCTCGTTCCGGATCTCATGGTTCTCCTCATTCCGGATCAGATTCTGCTCCTGCTCTTCCTCCTCATCTTCATCCGCGGGGCGCTGTGCCTGAACCTCGATCTTTGGCATCAGATCGGCTTGGTCCTGGCGCTTCTGTCCCAGTACCCCGTAAAAACGGTATGCCTTGTCCAGGTTCGACTCGGGGTCGTTCTCAAACAGGCTTCTTCCTGCCCGGATCCTCATCGGCGTATAGCCCCGGCCCGATTTTCGGATCACATATCCCCGTTCCGGGTCGGTTTGAATCCCGTAATCCATGGACAGGCGGTATTCCATATAGTCCTTTATCGCCTCGAGATAATCCAGTTTTTCCTCAAAACCACTGTTTTTCTGGGCATATTCAAAAACGATTCCTTCCCCCTTCGAAAGCTCTTCACGATAATAGGGAAGTGCACGGTGGATCATCTCATAATAGGTGCGCAGATGGTCCTCCAGATAGGTGGCCCCCATTTTTTTCAGGGCTTTGGCATCCGGCAGCTCCGTGCTCATAAAGAGACGGATTCCTTCTTCCTCCACCTGCTCTTTAGCATAGTCGCTCCCGTGATCACGGATCTCGGCGACACGATTGTTCCACTCCTGAAGCTTCCGCTCCGCCGGATTCAGGGGTGCGTCTCCCCGGCTGAACTTGTACACACAGCGCGCGGGCCATTTGACCCCGCCCATCTTCTCGTGAAACTTCTGAAGATGAAGCAGCATCTTCGCGGTCTCCATGCTCACCGTCACACCTCGATTGCAAACCCGCTGATAACCGTCCCGCGCCGTATTGTAGCGGAGTCCGGTGAACTGGTCATTCTGCCATTGCTGCTGCACAGTAGGAGTGTATTTTTTCAGACCCGTATAGGTACTGTCGATTTTGGTGTTGAGCTGTGTCAGCTTTTTTTGCAGGGCGGTCCTGTCCTGTACGCTCTGCTGCTCCCTGATGAGATGCTCCAGCTGATCCTTCAGGATCATATAGCAGGAAAGCTGCGCCCGGTACATGGAATGATGCATATTGTCCGGCTTGGATTTCAGCTGTGCAGCGGCAATCATCCCCGTCATCCGGTGCTTCATGATCTCTTCCCGCTGCTGATACTTCTCAAGCGGCGTCAAGTTTTCCCGGTTGTTTTGCAGCTGCTGCCTCATCAGATGCTCCATCGACTGGAAGCTCTCTTTGGCCTTTCTCGCATCCCCCTGTCGCTTGCTGGCTCTGCGTCCGCCATGACGCCTTGCGTATGCCTCGATCATGGGTGCCTGATTGGAAATGCTCTGATAACGGTCTTTCTTGGCCGTGGCTCTGCCCACATCCTCAAAATAGTATTTGGTACGGATCTTGAAATCATTTTCGTCGGTATCACGGTTCCTCTCTTCGTAATACTCTTTGAGCTGGTCGGCATCCATCAGATACTTGTGCGCCTGATCTCCGGGAAGTGTCTTTTGGCGTTCTTTTGCATCCTCCTGATTCTGCTGCGCTTCCAGTTCCTCGTCGTTATTCTGATACTTTTTCTGGATCTGTTGATAGGATTTGAATTTTTCTGACACGGCATTCCCTTTCTTTACGTATGTTCAACCTCTGTTGCAATAAAAAGTCACCTGCCACACTGACAGATGAAAACAATCTCTCCTTAAAGATAAACCGCTTCATAAATCGGAATGGACGTTGCCTCCGGAAAAAGCTTCTGTGCAAGCTGTGCTGCCTTTTCATTAATGGTATCAAAGGTCAGTGCTGCCCCCGGATACTTTTTCTCGGCCTCAGCCGTCACTTCCGCAAATAGAGCCATCAGTCCGACCCCGTTTTTGCCGTAGGCAAAGGAAACCTCCAGATCGCCGTTGAGAAGCCTTCTGATCAGAACAAGATCTACCAGCTCATCCTCCGAAAAAACACAGCGGCAGAAGGCGCTCACCATACTTCTCTTCCATCTGTCATAGGAATCAATGACATACCCATGTCTGGTTTCCATTTCCTTCAGAATTTCTTTCTGTTTTTCCTCCGGCAGATCAAAAAAGCAGACTGACGGGAAGTGAAGATGTACATGCAGATTCTCTGCTTTTTGAATCTCCTCCGCGCTGATCAGAAAACGTTCGTGAGAATAGGAGAGCATCATCTTTTCATTTGACTGAAACAGGCAGAAAACGGGATATTGTATCTGCGTATAGGGAAAACGGGCGATGATGGGGAAAAGATCCCCGGTGGCCATCACTGTTTCGATGACCTTGTTCAGCAGCCGTGATCCGGCCCCTTGTCCCCGGTAGGAAGGCTCCACATAGATCCAGTCAATTAAATACTCAAATTGGATCAACACGTAGCTGACCGTTCCCAGAAGGTTGTCTTCCTCATCCGCGATGCCGATACAAACACGGTTCTCCTCGGTTGCGAATCCTCTCGGCAGCAGCGTATCAAAATCCAACTGATTACTCTCGTCAATATATAGGTATTGGTACGTCCCCGTTTCCTGCATTTCCCATTCCTCCTGTCTTAACATTTTCTGTCTGTTACCACCATGCCTCGTAGATCGCGGTATGCCGTGCCTCGGGAAAGAGGTGGCGTGCCAGCTGATCTGATTTTTCATTGATGGCCTCAAAGGACAGAGAGGCCTTCGGATAGAAACGGTTCGCATCCGCCACGGCATCCGCCAGCAGGGTCTGGAGTCCCGGCGGATAGTCGCTGTAGAGCCAGGAAAGCTCCAGGTCTTTTTTGTCCTTCTGTACAAAGAGCAGGCTGACCAGGTTGTTCTGTATCATCAGACACTTGCAGAGCTCCGGAGCACATTCATTTTTCCATGCTTCATAATCCGCGACAGAGAACTGCTCGGATCTGCTCAGCATGGCAAGGGTGCGCTTCTGCCATTGAAGGGGCTCGTCAAAGAAACCCGCTGATCGAAAGCGGCTTTCCGACTTGCGTTGCAGTGGCTTGATTGCTTTCAGATCCTCTGCCGTCACAAAATAGCGTTCATGAGAATAGGAAACATCCACACCCGGACAGGAAAGAAAAAAACGATGCAGGCAGGGGTCTTCCTCGGATAAAGGGAATTGCGCGCATAAGGGATACCGTTCCATGGTGCCGGATATGATTCCGGTGATTTCATGAAATAATCCCATGCCGACTCCCTGGAGTCTTGCCGCGGGGGTCACATAAATCCAGTCAATGTCATACCGGTAGTTGATGAGGACATAGGAGACGGCGCCAAGCACGGCACCGTCTTCCCGGTATGCTCCCAGAGAGATACGGTTTCCTTCATCGGGAATGACCTCCGGAAAAACACTGGTAAAGTCTTTTCGGTTTTTTTTATCCAGCAAAACATAGGATTGGGTCATGGATTTTCTCCCGGAATCTGGTTCTGTTGTTGTACAGCACTCTTGTACTCCTTATACAGCATCTCATATTCCACTGCACCGTTGTCAAGAGCATCGAAGAAACTCTTCCGCACTTCGTAATCACGATGGCCTGTTCTAATCGTAAAAACTCCCTGGTCATTCCTGATATTGTGTATCCCAAAGTAATTGTTGATATAGTTGTTGATACAGCTGAAAAGCAGGTGCTTTTGGTTGAAAACCGGATTTCCTAACACATACTCCCCGACAGCCGGTATCCTGTTCATTAGATCATGGAGGTTGGTGGTTCTTCTTAAGACATCCATGAAGGCAAAGGGACGTGTCCGCATCTGGGCATCCACCCAGATCCACAGGTTTTTCGGCTCCGGAAGTTCAAACTCGTCAAATATGTGGGGGACAATGTCCAGTGCCATTTTCTTCTTGGTTTCTTCGTCCCCATTCTCCCAGGCGTCCATCCATCTGTTATTTTGCTTTTCCAGTTCCCCGTCTTTTTCTGTCAGCGGGAGACCCTCCTTATTGTATAGTACAGAGCGAAGGACAGAACCGGCATCCCTGGTGATGTCGTATGGTTTTTGCGCCGCTTCGCTGAGATTTTTCTGATCGATCTTTTCCTTCCCTTGCCTGTCCTCACGGTTTTGCTGCGCAATGGCTATCTGATTTTTATAGTTCTCTTTACCAGCGACGGCATAACTCATCGTCAGGCTCTGCATCATATCATATTCCCAATCTGTCAGCTCTGGATTTTTGCGCCTAAAGTCCTGTTTCTGCTGTTCCATCTGCTCCCAGGACTGCCGGTTTAATTCGTATTGCGTTCGATAACCTTCCAAGCTATCACGGAATGTCTGCTGAAAATCTGCCATCCCATCTATTGCGTCCTGACGACTTTCCCTCTCTTCAATGCTCATGGCCGCATTGCTGTTCAGCTGATAGAAGCCTCTTATGAAGGGTGGATAAACCGTGAAGAGAGTACTCATCAGATGCAGCTTCATTGCAAAAGCCGGATGGGTATTGATATACTCCCTGATCCATGGAAACTTTGGTTCCATGTTGCTAATGGAGAGCGTGTGGGTTATCAGCTCCTGAAACTCAAAGGGGCGTTCTTCTATATTCTTTTTAAACCATAGTTCTTCATTCTCCGGGGTCGGAGGATCAAACCCATCGAACAAATGGGGGAGTTCCTTCATGACAAGCGCCCGTTGTGTTTTTTCATCCTTATCCTCCCAGGCTTTGAGGGCACGCTGGTTCTGTTTCTCTCTTCGCCTATCCTCTTCGGAAATCGGGTTTCCCTGTTTATCATAATGTACGGAGCGGAGAACCAACCCAAGATCCCGGCTTGCCTCGAGTGTGCTGTTATCGCGTTGGTTTATTGCCGCAAGCCTGTTTTTGGTACTCTGTTTTTCAAAGATCTCGCTAGAGGCTTTGAGCTCTTTGTAGACCCTGTACTGCTCTTTGGTGAACCCCGGATTCTTTTGAAGGAACGTTGCGTATTCCGCGTTCTTTTCCGCCTCGGATTGCAGGGAAAGCTGCTCCACTTCCTCCTCTTTTACATTCTGGTCTTGTATTGCATTTTGATAAGCCTGATAATCCGCTGCGATCTTTTGCCGTCGTTCGTCAGGTCCTATTTCCGGATGTTGACCTGTTTTCGCATCGTCTCCGACGATCTTTTGCTGTTGATCCACATCCCCCTCTTCCTCCAGCACTGCTTCTTTGAATAGGGACGCTTGATCCGGATCAATCCTGTTTTCTTTCAGGGTATCCCTTAAATGACGTCCCATACTGGTCAGCAGCTTCAGCTTCGCGGTAAATACCGGGTGCTGCTGTGCATATTGTGCAAGGGCTTCATTCTGTCCCATCTGCTCATTCAGAAAGTCCGGCGTTTTCAGCAGCATCTCGTAGAATTCGACCCCATGCTGACAGAAGAGTTCCAGGACAGAACCGTTTTGAAATGCGGTGACATCCGGGAGTTTATAGCTTTCCACCCGCTTTGCCACCTCCAGCAGCATCTGATCCTTTGCCTCCTGATCATTGCCCTGCATTACTTTCTTATTCTTCTGAATCCAATCCATCTTTTGCAGCTCAGCCTTGTTCATGGGCTGTCCATTTCGATCCAGACGGAGCGAATAGCAGGGAGACGGATGCTCCTGATTCTTTTCATGGATGGTTTGCAAAACCGCCAGCGCTTTGGCCTGATCTTCCGTCATCTGCTCAGCATTTTGCCCCGCCATGAGATTCCGGGTTTTCTCTGGAATCGAGTTTTCCTGCGCCCAGAGAGCATCGGCGTTTCTGTTTATGGTGGACATCTTCCGCTTCGCATTTTCCAGTTCCGCTCTCAGGGCATTCGTTTTTTCGGCAAATTTTTGAAGCACCCGTTGATCGTTGAAGCGTTTGGCGTTTTTACGAAGATTCCGGAGCTGATCCTGCAGGATCAGCAGGCAGCTGATCTTCGTTTTACACTTTAAATAGGTTTCATGGTCAGCATTTCTCGACTTGGCCTCGGCCGCTTTTCCCATGCCCTCCATACGTAATCGCATAACGGCTTCTCTCAGCTCAAATATTTCATAGTCGTTTTTTGCCTTTTTTTCTTTTATATGGTTTTCCTGTACCAGCAAAGCGGCTTTTCCAAAGGCGTTGCCGGCAGCATTCGCGGCTTTCTTTCTTTTCGACGCGCTGTGATGGGTATACTGCGCTGCGTATCGTTCCATCTCCACATTGTTTTCTTTTTTGCCGAGTATCCAGTAACGTCGAGCCTTTGCGGCATACAGCCCTTCATCCTGAAAATAATACATCGTCCGCTCTTGATAAGAGGAATCCCGAAATCGGTTTTGATATTTCTCCTCCAGCTGCCCGGGGTCGAACTCGAAATCAAAAGCAGCGCCTTGAGGGACTTGTTCGATGAGGTCATCATCGTCTTTGGGCATAAGCCGTTTCTGGTATTCATCGATACGAAACGCCTCACTGTGACCTTTTCTTTGTTTTTCAAGATAGTCCTCAAACTGTGCCATAAGTGCCTCCTTCCTGTACATCGAAATGCTTTTTCTTTCATGGAAACGCTGATGAAAGCGTTTCCTGTCTGAAACAGGTGGCTCACCTCTACGATTGTTTATACGATGGGACGATAAACATGGCTGTAAAAAAATGATGTAAAAGTCACGTGCCGCTTGCGGCACTGTACCCTTTACATCATAGTATAACACACCCAGCTCAAAAGTCCTGTATTTTCTCTACCCTGTCCTCCAGCAGATTTTCTCCATCCGCTGCGGTGGTGGCAAGGGTATCGCAACGCTCGTTCAGAGGGTTGCCGTCATGCCCCTTCACCCATTGAAAAGTCACCTGATGCGGTTCCATGAATGCAAGCAGCTTCTTCCAGAGATCCACATTTTTCACGGGCTTTTTATCGGATTTTTTCCATCCGGCTCTCTGCCAGTTGGCGATCCATCCCTGATTGAATGCATCCACCACATACCTGGAGTCGGAAAAAATCACAACCTCACAAGGGCGGTTTAGTTTGGATAATCCCGCAATCACGGCCATCAGCTCCATCCGGTTGTTGGT
This sequence comes from Lachnospiraceae bacterium, assembly GCA_045661345.1. Taxonomy (GTDB): domain Bacteria; phylum Bacillota; class Clostridia; order Lachnospirales; family Lachnospiraceae; genus RUG12461. Next base: position 73,172 of record JAZRFM010000034.1, on the reverse strand, counting down.
GGTCTTTTTGTATCCCGCAGAAACCTCCCGTTCATGAAGCTGTCCCTTCGGATCCGTATACTGCAGGATGGCGCCGTAACCCCCCGGTCCCTCCGGATTTCCTCTGGCTGCGCCATCTGTGTAAATCGTCACCCTCATCCAGCAGATCCCTTCCTTTGTCGTATCAAAACGTGAACACCTGATTTTCCGCGGTGATGTCAACAATGCGGTCCGTAAAGCTCCTGTTGTCGCTACGCGACTTGTAAAGACGGATCAGACCCAGCTGCTGCCACATGTGCATCGGAAAAACATGATCCGCCAGAACTGTTTTCATGAAATAATCCAGTCCCAGAAACTGGTCCGGCCCAAGCCTCGGATCCAGTACCACAAAGGCATAATTCACCAGCCTCCCTTCCAGATAGCGAAGCTGATGCTTATATTCCTTCTCCGTTTTCCCGTTCACAAGCTCTCCGACGCCCTGCATCTGCCACCAGTGCAGATCCCCGGCATGATAGATCGTTTTGCCCTCCGTCTCCACCACAAAGGCCACCCCTTCATCTGTGGAACGCAGGGTATGTATTTTCAGATCATCAATCTCGTAATCGGAAACCGGGGTCACATACCTGACACAGGCGTTGACCCGTTCCGGCGAAAACCCGTGTTTTTTCAGGAAATTTCCGGACATTTTAGTGTCTCTGGAAAGAATGTAGCGAACCGTTGGTACGCGATCCATGACGTGGAGAATATCCATGTCGAAATGATCCCGATGCTTATGGCTTGCGAAAAAATAAACCTTTTTCCCCGCCAATTCCGGCAGATGCCCCGTAAAGGGATACTCCGGCATCCGTGCCGGATCAAAGTAGTCAAAAATCAGGATTTTCTCTTCAAATTCCACCGCGAAGGCGCTGTGATGAATATAATGAATCTTCACCATGATCTGTTTTCCTCGCGCATCCGTCCGAACAGCTGCATCTGTTTTGCCATTTTTTTGGCCAGGGCAGCGCCATAGCTTCCTGCCTTTGCACGCCATTTCCAGTTCGAACCGAGGGTGGACGGGATATTCATCCGGCTCTCGCGGCCGAGTCCCAAAAGATCCTGCATCGTCACAATGACGGTTTCTCCCACGGAGCTCCAGGCGCCCCGCATCATGCCCCAATGATACCCTTCCTCCTCCGTAAGGTTCAGGTATTCCTTCGCATTCTTCACGCTCTGCTTCGGTGCGGTTTGCATCCAGCCGTTGATGGTGTCGTTGTCATGGGTTCCTGTATAAACCACGCAATACGTCGGATAATTGTGCGGCAGATAGTCCCCGTCTTCTCTGGTGTCAAAGGCAAACTGGAGCACCTTCATCCCCGGGAATCCGGATTTCTTCACAAGCTCTATCACGGACGGTGTCAGATACCCAAGATCCTCCACGATGATGTTGAGCTTTCCGAGTTTCCTTTCCAGGACACGGAACAGCTGCATCCCGGGTCCTTTCATCCATTTCCCGTTTTCCGCGGTCTGGTCCTTTGCGGGAATCGCATAGTAGGAATCAAACGCACGGAAATGGTCAATGCGTACAATATCATACCGTTCGGAAAGCCCCTGGACGCGGCGGATCCACCAGTCGTATTCCTTCTTTTTCATCACATCCCATCGGTAAAGCGGATTTCCCCAGCGCTGACCCGTTGCGGAAAACGCATCCGGCGGGCATCCGGCCACTTTGGTCATCTGCAGGTTCTTATCCAGCATAAACAGCTCCGGTTCGGCCCATACATCCGCGGAATCCGATGCCACATAGATCGGTACGTCACCGATGATCCCGATGCCGTTCCGATTCGCATATGCCTTTAATTCCTTCCATTGCCCAAAGAACAGGAACTGCAGCACCTTATAAAACGTGATCTCATCCGCATAGGTTTTCCTCGCCTCCCGGATGGCTTTTTCTTCCCGGAAACGTAGGGGTTTTTCCCATTCCATCCAGGATTTTCCGTGATGAGCGTCCTTCTCTGCCATAAAGAGCGCATAATCGTCAAGCCATGCCTGTTGTTCTTTGCAAAAGACTGCGAATGCGCGGCTCTTTCTCCGGATCAGACGATCCGATGCGATCCGCAGAACCTGAAAGCGGTTTTGATACAAGAGCCCGTAATCAACCGCCTCTTCATTCTTTCCCCAGTCAAACCGCAGTATTTCCTGTTTTTTGAGGAGGTGATCCTTCACCAGAAGATCCAGATCAATAAAATAAGGGTTTCCGGCGTAACCGGAAAAAGACTGGTAGGGGGAATCCCCATAGCTGGTGGGACCTACGGGCAGCATCTGCCAGTACGTCTGACTCGCTTTTTTCAGAAAATCCACAAACCTGTAAGCCTCTTTTCCCATGGTTCCTATCCCGTAGGGGGACGGAAGGGATGACAAATGCATCAATACGCCGCTTGTTCTCATAGTGATTTTCCTCCTGCTATTCTCTGAATACTTTTCTGTGTCATCTGTCATCTTACCGGTAACAATCCGCATAGCCGCGATTCGGAAAGGAGCATCTCCCTTCTGCGGAGCAAAAGATCCAGGAAAAGAACTTCTCCGTCGCCTCCAGTGAATCCTCGTCCGCCTGTGCATTGAATGCCACATAATTGCGGTCAGGCGACACCCGATCCGGAATCCCCGCCGCTTTTCCGCGATAGTAAAAATATTCGGAAGGGTACCGGATCTTCTCCCCCAGATACGTCTGCGAGAGGTCTGTCGTGTAGTCATCCCAGGCATAGGCTCCGTCGGCATCCTGCAAAAAAAAGGCCGTCGGCATCTCCTGCTTTGCCATCACCTGCTGCAAACGGATGGCATAGTCCTTCTCCTCCACATATTCAATCCTAACCGGAATGCCGCTCCTGCGGGAAAAGGTCTCCCCAAGGCGCTCCCAGATTTCCCGGCAATCCTCATCGGTATGCAGATAATAGATATAGGCGGATCGGCTCTCTTCCACCGGATCCCCGGCCGCATGCGCTTCTGTTGTTTCCGTTTCCGGAATCTCCTGCACCCGGCCACAACCGCCAAAAAGCACTGCCGTAAGGGCAAGTATCGTGATGAGCCGGTGTTTATTCATACTTCTTCCATAGCCAGGTAAAGCCATATGGCTGCAGCTCGATCCTGTTCGCATCTGTTCTGCGGTTTGCGAAAAGATCTTTGACGGCTTCGGATTCACCTGTCCAGACAATTTGCGGCAAATAGCTGAAATTAAAGAACGCCAGAAGCTTTTCTCCCTGTTGGTATCTGCCGATTCCGAGCACATGGTCGTTTCCGAGGGGGATGATCCAGGTGTCAGCCCCGCTGTCAAAGACCTTCCGTGCTGAGCGAAGCGAAAAGAGCTTTTCTATGGCACTGTAGATCCGGCCCTCTCTGGTATTTTTCTTTTTACGGTTCTTCGCCGCGTTCCAGTCAAATTTGCCCCGGTGGAGGTATCTGCTGTCACTCCATTTCAACGGGTTTTCGTGATAGGTATAATCATTGAGCTGTCCGATCTCATCGCCGCTGTAGAGCACCGGGATCCCGGAAAGGGTAAACAGGAACGCGTGCAGCATAATGTCCAGGTCAATGCCCCGTTTCTCCTTTTCGATATTCTTTTCATATTCCGCCGCTTCGATCCCGCACAGGGAAGCGGTCGTACCGCAGAGCCGGGCATCTCCGAGTCTCGGATCATCGTTGTAGAGCTCTCCTCTGGCCTCGCTCCCGTAAATATAGCCGCGGAAGAAGTCGTTTAGAAACTTCTTATGCTCTTTTTCCGTAATGCCGAAATCTTTCAGGAACCCATAGTCCAGTCCCCATCCGATATCATCATGGCAGCGCAGATAGTTTAAAAACACATAGTCCTTCGGGAGGGCAAATACGGTACTGAGCTGATGCTGCAGGAGACGCACGTCCTGCGTGGCCACGGTATGCCACGTGGTTGCCATGGTGGTGACGTTATAGAGCATATGACACTCCGGCTTCTCGACGCTCCCGAAATAAGGCACGACTTCCTTCGGTTCCATCACAACTTCCCCCAGCAGAAGTGTCCCGGGGCAGACAATCTCCGCCGCAATCCGCATCATCCGAACCAGCGTATGAACCTCCGGGAGATTCCGGCAGGTTGTACCGAGTGTTTTCCAGATGTAGGGTACTGCATCCAGCCGTACGATATCGACGCCGCAATTGCAGAGATAGAGCATATTGGCGGTCATATCGTTGAATACGGTGGGATTCCGGTAATTGAGATCCCACTGGTAGGGGTAAAAGGTGGTCATCACCACCTGGTTTGCTTCCGGACACCAGGTAAAATTACCGGGTGCCGTCTGGGGAAACACCTGCGGCACGGTTTTCTCATATTCATTCGGGATATCCCAGTTTTCATAAAAGAAAAACCGCTCCCGGTATCCCTGCTCTCCTTTTCTGGCGCGCACGGCCCAGTCATGGTCTTCACTGGTATGGTTCATGACAAAATCAAGGCAGACGCTGATCCCCTCCTCATGCAGTTCGTCCGAAAGGGCAGCCAGCTCATCGATATCCCCCAGCTTCGGATCCACACTGCGAAAGTCGGATACCGCATATCCGCCGTCGCTGCGTCCTTCCGGGCTTTTCAACAGCGGCATCAGGTGCAGATAATTCACGCCGGTTTCCTTCAGATACGGGAGCGCCTCCCGCACCCCCTGCAGGGTATCCGCAAAGCAGTCAACATACATCAGCATGCCAAGGCGTTTGTTGTCATGATACCAGCCCGGATCCTCCGAGCGTTTTTGATCCCATGCCTTCAGCTTTTTGCTCCGCATTTTTTCATATTTCTCCAGCATGGAGCAAAAATAAGAAAACGCCTGCATATCGTTGTGATAAAGCTCGCAGTACAGCCATTTCAGTTCATCGTAGTACTGCGACAGCCTGTCTTTGAAAGTGCTTTTCTTTTTTTCCGCCATGATTTCTCTCCTCATTGACCTATGAAATGAAAGTGCGCTCCATCAGGAGCCGTTCCTCGACCGCGGCAAGTCCCGGAAGTGTTATTGTTCTCTGTGTCTGCGGTTTCGCAAAGCTTTCCGACCACGTCTCTCCCGTCGTCTCAAAGAACACCTCCAGACTGAACCGGTCTAAAAGCAGAAGGGCTGTCATTTCTCTCCCTTGCAGTCTGATCATTTCCGCACCCTGTTCTGTCCGGTCATGTAGCGTAACTGTACCGTTCTTTGCGACGATCTGCGTCACTTCCCGTGAAGCACCGCCGTTGAATAACTCCCGTACCGGACGCTGGCAGAGCTTCCCGTCCCGTATCGACAATTCTCTCGGCAGTGTCATCTGTCCGGCAATCCTGCGTCCCTTCGTCTTCTCTTCCACGGTATCCCAGTTTTGCATCCAGCCCATCATGATCCTGCGGCCGTCAGGGGTTTCCATCGTCTGCGGCGCATAAAAATCCGGGCCCTGATCCAGCTGCTGTATGCTTCCGGGGTGAAACTCCCCTGTTGTTTGATCCACCGTCCCGATGCAGGCATAGGGGGATCCTCCCATGGGACTGACCAGGAGTACATCTTTTCCGTCAAGATGAAAGAGATCCGGGCATTCCAGCATCACGCCTGCTCCCTTCTCTCCCCGGAAAAATACGGACGTGAATTCCCAGGCTTCACTGTCGGGAGAAGAAAAGAGCAATAATTCACCGTCACCCTGCGCATTCCGCACAGATACCAGCATCCGGTAACCATGAGACCCCTCTTTCCATACCTTCGGATCCCGGAAGTCCCTGCAAAAGTATCCTGCCGGCAGCATGGAGGCATTAATCAGCGGGTTGTCCGGGTTCTTTTCGTAGTCTGTCCCGTCTCCTGAAGCCGCGCATTGCACCTGTAATTCTTCGGCCTTGGTCACACCGGTATAAAACAGCTTCTGCCGCCCGTCCGGCATGGTGAGAGCCGTTCCGGAAAAGCAGCCATCCCGATCCGCATCCGTATCCGGTGCCATGGCACAGGGGAGATATTCCCAGTGCAGAAAATCCCGGGACACCGCATGTCCCCAGTGCATCGGCCCCCAGGTGGTCTGGTAGGGGGCATACTGGTAAAACAGGTGCACCCGGTCCCGGTAAAAGGAAAACCCGTTGGGATCATTCATCCACCCGCAGCACGGCGTCAGATGCAGAGCCGGACGCTCTTCCTCTTTGATCTCCTGCGCCGCTTTCTTTTCGTAGATTCTTGCCTTTTCAAGTTGTGGTGTCATCTTCCTCTTCTTTCCTGGCAATCATCTTTTTGATCACCGGATGATAAACCAGCGCCGATAAATAGGCAGGCAGTGATAAACCGAACAGGAAAAACAATGGCAGCAGCTTCCATGATTGAGACAGGACAAAGGTGGTCACAAACCAGATCACCGCCATGAGAAGCGTGCGCGGAAAAGACCCGATGGCAAGCCTGAATGTGTTGCGGAACGCCCCGGCAAAGCCGCAGTCAAACCGCGCCAGAACCGGGAAAATCCATACAAACAGCAGAAAGCCGACAAAAAGCAGCACCCAGAGGGGGATCATCAGAACCCGCATCGGGTTTTCATTCTGATTCAGCAGCGCACGGTAATCAAACCACAGAAAGGCAGCGATCAAAAGAAAAACAATCCAGACCCCTGTGGATGTTTTCAGATTTCCGCGAAACTGGGTGAAATATCGTTTCCACAGGTGTCCGTCTTCCCCCTCCATCATCTTCATGATCATATAATGCAGGGAGGACAGCGCCGCACCGGCTGTGATCACCGGGATGCAGCAGATCGCCGTCATAATATTGAGAAGCAGTAATGTAACAAGATTACTTAGAGCCCGCATAAGCGGGCCCTCAGCACTGAATAAATTCATATAAGTATTATCCCTTTACGGCGCCCTCAATCATACCGCTCATGATCTGTTTCTGCGCAATCAGGAAAATAATGATCATGGGCAGGATCGCAAGCAATGCGGCCGTCAGGATCAGATCCCACTGTTTTACATAGGATCCGACGAAAGCCTGTACGGCTACGGGGAGGGTTTTCACCTTTCCGTTCTGACCGAGCATCAAAGACGGCAGCAGATAGTCGTTCCAGATCCACATACCGTTCAGGATCGTCACGGTAGTAATGACCGGTGTCAGCAGCGGGAAGATCACGCGGAAGAAGGTTCCTTCCGGAGAACATCCGTCTATGGAGGCCGCCTCTTCCAGATCATAGGGTACGCCCTTGATAAATCCCGCGAGAATAAAGACCGTCATGGCGCCGCCGAATCCGCAGTAAGCAAACACAATACCGGGGATCGACTGCAGCATATTGATGCCGATAAACTTCCCTACATCACGGAAGGTAGAGATCAGGGGAAGCATGACCACCTGGAAGGGAATGATCATGGATGCGATAAATACCATGTAGATCGCCGCAGACCATTTTTTGCGGTTGTTCCGGCTGATCACCCAGGCTGCCATGGCACCGAACAGGGCGAGAAGCACGAGGGAGATCACGGTGATCACTGCCGACGTACCGAACGCATACCAGAAATTGAAGTTGGAGTTGGTGATAACCGCACTCAGGTTTGCCGCCAGCTGCTTAAAGGAAGCGCCGGCAAAGCTGATGGGATTTTCCACAATGGAGCTCTGTGCCTTAAAGGCATTCAGCACCACCAGATAAAAGGGGAACAATACATATACCGCCACACCGATTCCGATGATCGTACACAGAATCGCGCGGGCTTTTGCTTCTTTTCCTACCTGTCTTCCGTCACCCATTACAGTTCTACCTCCTTCCGGTTGGAAACACGCACCTGAATCAGTGAGACAACTGCCAGTATAATAAAGAATAGGACTGCCTTTGCCTGTCCGAGTGCATAGCTGTTCTTGGAAATTGCCGTGTTATAAATGTTCAAAGCAAGCATCTGGGTACCATTGGTCAGGTAGCTTCCCATAAAGCTAGGTACAGAACCGGTACCGTTGGTTAATGCCATGTTGACATCGAACTGTTTGAAAGCGGAGGTCAATGTCAGGAAGGTACAGATGGTAAAGGTCGACGCGATCATCGGGATCTTCACCTGGAAAAGGGTCTGCACCGGCGTTGCGCCATCGATCTTTGCAGCTTCCAGAACATCCCCCGGGATCTGTGTCAGCCCCGTGATATAGATCAACATGATATATCCCGCATACTGCCAGATATACACGATGACAATCGCAAATAAGGCCGTGTTTGTCTTCACCAGCATGGATACACTGTTCGTCAGGTTGATCAGCACGTTATTGAAAACGAACTGCCAGATGTAGCCCAATACGATACCGCCGATAAGGTTCGGCAGGAAATAGGAGGCTCTGAAAAAGCCGCCGCCCTTCAGGCCGGAGGTACAAAGCAAGGCCAGAAGGAATGCCACCAGATTGACAAGCACCATGTTCAGCGCCACAAAAATGAAGGTGATCAGAATGGACCAGATAAAGGAAGGATCCTTAAACATGGTGAGATAATTCTGAAGCCCCACCACCTGTGTGAATTTGATACCGGTCCAATCGGTAAAGGAATAGCCGATACCGAGAACAAGGGGAATGATCACCGTGACAACAAAGGTGAATAACAACGGGAACAGAAAAATGAAATAGACAATTTTTCGATGATTTTTTAAGGTCGGGAACAGATAGAGCCCGATAAAGAATGCGATCATACCGATCACGAGCAACGGCCCGCGTGCCGCTGACTGGCTTCCGCTGAAATCCATCGCCAGTGCTGCAATGATCATCGCAATACCGGCCAGCAGGATTCCTATCGAGAGCACTTTTTTTCCAATACTTTCCATAGCGTACCCCTCCATAATCCAAAATGCGGCTTACCGCCACGCACGGGTGTACGTGGCAGGAAAAGCCTTTGTGTCAGTGTATTCCATTGATAGATGGGGCGACCCCGGCCGCCCCACAAGGTTACGATTCTGTCCGGATTAGTTTGCGTAGTACTCCTGCACTTTGCTCATCACGGCCTGTGTAAAGCCGTCAGCATCCGGGATCACACTCAGTGCGAAGTCGGTATAAAGCTGACCCAGAGCGTTCTGATCCAAACCTGATTTGTTCTTCAGCCAGTGCCATGCAGAGGTCTTGCCGGCAGCAGTGTAGTCAGAAATCGTCTGTGCGAAGGGATCGTCCGCAATATATGCGCAGCTCTTGAAGGGGCTGATGAAGCCAGCCTCCTGCACCAGAATCTCCTGTCCCTCATCCTCGCTCAGCCACTCCAGGAATGCAAGGGATGCATCCTTATTCTCATTGTCAAATACTGCCCACCAGGACGGGGAGTTCGTCAGGATCGTATCAATCCCTTCCTCAAATGCGTAGGGGATCATACCGATCTTGAAGTTGCCGGATGCAGCGTAGTCATCCTTGTACTGATCTGTCAGAGAAGCACCGATCCAGGAACCCTGGGTAACGAATGCATATTTGCCGGTAGCGAAGCCCTGTACCTGATTGTCATAGGTGCCGGACACACCATTGGGATCCGTGTACTGATTGAACAGTGCAATCATATCTGCATAGTCATGGAAACGCTTCTCATCGATCTTGCCGCCGTCTGCAAGCATATCGGAATAGGTCGTATCATCTCTCTTCAGACCTGCATCCAGATAGTTTGCAAAGCTGTGGGAACCGGTGGACCAATACAGATCCTTCGGCTCGGTGTACCAACCGATGACTGCGGTCAGTCCAAGCTCATCCTTCTTGGAATCAAGGGTCTCAAAGGCTGCCTTCATGGATTCCGGGCCGGTAATGGACTTCGGATCGATGCCTGCCTTCTCCAGAATGTCAGCGTTATATGCAAGACCGATGGCCTCTGTAGTGTACGGGAACCCGATGGTGCCGTACTCGTCGCTCACGTAAGCGGCATCCGTATCGCCTGCCCATTTCTCACCGCTCATGTCAACCAGCATGCCGTCCCAGTTTCCGAAATCGTCATCGCTGCCGCAAACGAAGATGTCGGGCATGTTATCTGCCTGATAGTAGCCCTTCAGGGTGTCCTGAATGTTGATACCGCCACCCATGGACTCGATCACAACCGGAACACCGGTTTCTTCCTCATACTTTGCTGCTGCTTCTTTCAGCTGGGCGTCAACCTCGATCTTACCGTTTACGAGACGGATGCCGCCCTCCGGCGTGGTTACTGCCGCTGCCTCAGCTACTGCATCTGCGGCCACTGCATCCGCTGCCGCATCGACAGCTGCCGCCGCATCCGCATCTGTGCCTGCTGCAGGTGCTGCTGCTTCGCCGCAGGCTGCCAGCGAAGCTGCCATGATGCCTGTCATCAGAAGTGCCAATACTCTCTTCTTCATACGTTCCTCCTTAGTACTACAAAAACAAAAACACTTGGTTGCTTTACCGCAAAAGTTACAAGACAACGATATGCTTTTTATTAACTTTTGCGTTTAAGTTAATAATACCATACCGCTTTTTCATAAAAATGCAACCTTTTTTTGGAAAATAATCAACTTCAATGCATGATTTCGTCATTTTCCACAAACAAGGAGGTCATATTTTGTTTGATTTGGCAGTTCCTCTCCTTCCTGCAGCGAAACCCGCTTCCTGAAAGTGACAGATTAAGAAAGGATTTTCAGCAGATCCGCAAAATTCTCCAGGATATAGTCGCCCAGATGCATGGCCGCCGCCGATCCATAGGAAGCTGTTTTCATACCGCCCGCTTTTCCCGCTTCTATGCCCGCCTCTGCATCTTCCACCACGAGGCATTGTGCCGGGGGGACCTGCAGCAGCTCTGCGGCCAGCAGAAATACTTCCGGATCCGGTTTTGTCCGTTTGATCATCGTTCCGTCCGAGACAGCATCAAACGCATCTGTCAGTGCCGTTTTTTCCAGAATAAACCTTGTGTTTTTGCTGGAGGAGCCAATGGCCATCTTAATGCCCTTCTCCCTCAGCTTTTTCAGTGTTTCTCTCACCTCCTCCGTCACGTCCTGCGGTGTCATGATTTCCAGGAATTCCCTGTAATAGCTGTTCTTTTTTTCAGCCATCTGCTGTTTTTTCTCTTCTGACAGCGGTTCTCCCTCATACCGTTCCAGGATGATCTCAAGGCTTTCCATCCTGCTGACTCCCCGCAAACGTTCATTGATGGTTTCGTCAAAATAAATGCCCGCTTCCTCACTGAGCTTCTTCCAGGCCAGATAGTGAAACCGGTCTGTATGGACCAATACACCGTCCAGGTCAAAAATTACTGCTTCCATATGCCGGGTTCCTCCTTTGAAATGATGACGGAATCTCCTTTGCTGCGGACCTCCACAGGTTCTCCCGAAAGGACGGTGAGCCTCGTCTCCCTTTTATCCACGGAGAGATACAGCTCCCTGCCGCGATAACGGAAGGCAAATGCATATCGCAAGAAGCCCTCCGGCAGGAAAGGATGAAGAGACAGCCCCTCCTCCGTCACCTTAAGACCTGCGAATCCGTTCACGATCGCCATATAACATCCGCCCATATTGGCCGTATGAACACCGTCTTTTGTATTCCCGTGCAGATTATACAGATCCAGCTTTGCCGAATCGCCGAAATAAGACAGCGCTTCCTGATGCAGTCCCAGGCTGGATGCCGTCATACTGAACACACAGGTGGACAGCGAGGAATCATGGGTCGTGATCTTCTCATAATAGCGAAAGCTCTTTTCCCGGGTGGTGTGATCCGCCAGCTCCGGGAACAGAAAATGCGCCAGCACCGTATCTGCCTGCTTGCATACCTGATGCCGGTATAAATGCAGCGGGTGATAATGCAGCAGCAAAGGAAACTGATCCCTGGGGGTTGCGCGAAGATCCCAGACCGGCTTATTCAGAAAAGAGTCATCCTGGGGATTGATGCCTGTCTCGCTGTCGTAGGGCAGGTACATATGCGCGGCCGCATCACACATCTCATCGACCTCGCTCTGGGTCAGAGCGAGCTTTTCCGCCAGCTTCCGCACCTCTGGCTCGTCCCGATACTGTACATACAGCTTCGCTGCCCAGGAAAGATTGTTCTTTGCCGTGGCATTCGTATAATAGTTATTGTCCACCATGCAGGTGTATTCATCGGGTCCCGTGACGGTATGGATCCGGAAAAAACCGTCCCTGTCGTAAATACCCGTATCCATCCACAGCCTTGCGGTTTCCAGGAGGATCTCCAGCCCCTGCGCAAAGAGATAATCCGTATCCATCGTGGTCAGAACATACTGCACAACCGCATAGGCGATGGCACCGTTGATATGGTAGGCCGCGCTTCCGCTGGGGAAATATCCGGAGCACTCCACGCCGGTGATGGTTCTCCAGGGATACAGGGCTCCCTTCCCATGTCCCAATAGCTTTGCGTTCTCCCTTGCCGCAGGCAATGTCTGATAGCGGAAGGAAAGAATGTTTTTCGCCAATGCCGGGTCCGTTAGAATAAAGAACGGTACCACATACATCTCCGTGTCCCAGAAATAATGGCCTTCATATCCCTCTCCCGAAAGACCTTTTGCTGCCACGGAAGCGTACGCGTCTCTCGGTGCCGCTGAAAGCAGCTGGTAGATATTAAAGCCCACCGCATCGGACAGCTCCGGGTCTCCCTCAATCTCCATCCCCGCATGTTCAAAAAAGGACCGCAGATAGGTATTCTGCTGTTCATATAGATTCCGGATGTTCGAACCCTTTGCTTTTTTCAGCACCTCGGCTGCATGTGCCGCCGGGTCATGATGCCGTGTGGAGTCTGAAAATACGGTATATTTCAAAAGGGTCACCTTCTCCTTTTGACGTGCCGGGATCCGGATCCTTGTGATCAGGCATCCTCCGTCTTCCCGGAGAGAGATCTCCTCTTCCTCTTCATTTTCCTTTGAAACAGCATGGGATGAGAACAGTGCAATCCGCACCCCGCTCTCCTTTGTTTTCGTAAGGGACCAGGATACGTCATCCCGAAATCCTTTGTCCTCTGTTTTCAGATAACAGGGGCTTTCGTCCGCAAGCCGCGGGTCGTTCGGATCGGAATAATTGGCCGTTTCCGGAATCTGGAAGGAATCAAAGACAAGATCCCCCGCAAAATTCAGCGGCTCTGCCTCGTATTCAATGGTAAACAGCTCCGGAATAAGAAAATGTGCCATCCGGCGGATCCGTATCCGGATCTTTTTCCCGGAAGGACTCTCCCACAGCAGCTTCCGCTCTGTATAACCCTCGAGCATGTCAAGCACTCTGCTGCTTTCCGATACCTTCCCCTGCCATGGCACAAATTCCTCTCCATCCAGGGTCAGCCGGATCGTCTGGGTATCACCGGCATTCACCATGGTCTGCTTTTTTTCCACCAGATTGCACAGGCTCTCGGCCTGCTTCATCGGAATGATCTCGTATGCACCGGATACATATTGACCGCGCATGGTCGGAAACCGGGCGGGCACACCCTCTTCGAGTGTGCCGCGAATCCCGATATATCCGTTTGCGTTGCCAAATAAGGTCTCGTGCAGATTCAGCTCATTCGGCTCGTATGTCTCGGTTCTTATCAGTCTTTTCTCAGTTTGCATAGTAGTTTTCACAAACGCTCTGCAGCGTATCCAGGAAGGTCTGCGTATCCGGGAAGTTGCCCATTGCATAATCCTGGAATACCACGCCTGTCGCATTCTGTCCGATCCCTTCCTTCATGGAAAGCCAGTGCCAGGAAGAGGTCTTGCCTGCGGATGTGTAGTCAGCAATGGTCTTTGCGAAGGGATCGTCAGCTTCATGGGTATTGGAAGCGTACGGAGAAATGAAACCGCAGTCTTCCGCAAGGATCTGCTGTCCGCCGTCGTCAGATGCACACCATGCCAGGAATTTCTTTGCTTCCTCCACGTTGCCGTCCTTGTAGACGCCCCACCAGTTCGGGGAGTTGGTAAGAATCGTATCCTGTCCCTCGATGAAGGCATAAGGGATCATACCTACCTCAAAGTTTCCGGCTGCATCATAAGCATCCTTGTCGTCGTTCATCATGGTAGCGCCGATCCAGGAGCCCTGTGTTACAAAAGCATATTTTCCGGATGTGAACCCAAGCACCTGTGCATCGTAGGTTCCGGAAACACCTGCCGGATCCGTGTACTCATTGAACAGGGTCACCATCTCCGCCCAGGGAAGTGCACGTTCCATATCCAGCTTTCCGCCGTCATTGAACAGATCAATATAGGTCGTATCATCACGGGAAAGACCGGAATCGAAGTAGGTACCGAAAATGTGCTGTCCGGGAGACCACCAGAGCTGGGAAGCCTCGGTGTAGTATCCGAGTACGGACGTCAGTCCCAGTTCATCCTTTTTGGCATCGATGGTTTCAAATGCCTTCCGCATGCTTTCCGGACCTGTGATGCTCTTGGGATCCACCCCTGCTTTTTCCAGGATATCCGCATTATAGGCAAGTCCGATTGCTTCCGTCGTAGTCGGGAATCCGTAAACGGCGCCGTCTTTCACGTACTCTGCATCCGTATCATTCACCCAGGGCTCTCCGGAAAGATCCGCAAGAAGTCCTTCCCATGTCGGATAATGGATATCACCTTCAAACACGAAGATGTCCGGCATATTGTCTGCCTGATAGTATCCCTTCAGGGTCGCCTGTGTGTCGATACCGCCGCCGAGGGATTCGATTACCACCGGAACGCCCGTCTCTGCTTCATAGGCTGCCGCCAGCTTTTTCAAACCTGCATCCACCTCAACCTTATTGTTTACAAGACGGATCCCGCCTTCCGGCGTCTCCGCAGGTGCAGCAGCCTCTGCGCTGTCAGAAGCTCCCCCTTCCGCTGCCGGTGCCGCTGTCTCAGATGCTGCATCCGCCGTAGCCGCCGGAGCTGCCGCTCCACCGCAGCCTGCCGCAACCATGGAAAGAGTCGTCGCTGCCGCAAGTGCAAGTGCGAGTGATTTCTTTTTCATAGATCTTCCTCCTTTGATTCTCCCATTCGTGATGGGGTGTTAATTTGTTATGTACCCATTATCAGGTGTTCGCCGGAAATGACACAATCCCCCATTTTTTTTTTATGAAAACCATACAAAAGCAGCGCATCCGGTTGGATATTCTCACCGACATGCGCTGCTTTTTTAGTAAAATCCGATTTATTTTAGTAAAAAACCCTGCTTATTTTACCACATTTTTGCGAAAATCCTGCGTACTCTTTCTCCATTTCACCCTGGCGCCGATCCGTACCGTCTCATAATCCTCTTTTGCCTCCAGAATGCCGATCAATGCCTGTGCAGCAAGATATCCTCTCTCATAATCCGGCACGGTGACGGTGGTCAGTCCCGTGTATTTTGCAATGATGATATCATCAAAGCCGGCAATCCCGATGTCATCCGGGATTCGTATTCCGTTTTCGTGAAATTTTCTGATGGCTCCGATGGCCATCATGTCGTTGGCGCAGATCAGTGCCTCCGGCATTTCCTCCGAAAGCATCAAAAGTCTGGCAGTATGCGCGCCACTCTTCTCACGCCAGTCTCCCTCATAATAGTCCTTGCGTCGGAAGGAGATTCCGTGTTCCTTTAAGGCATCCCTGAAGGCCGCGTACCGCTCCCGGTTATCCGCGGTATCCAGCCCTCCCAGAAAGGCAAACCGCCGGTATCCTCCCTCGATCATTCCCTCGATCAGCTGTTTTTCGGAGGCATAGTTGTTTACCACGATGCTTTTTACATGGGGGTGATGGATCTCCCGGTCCAGCGTGATCACCGGAAGCCCTCTGTCCGCGATTTTTTTCAGTACGTCATCCTCCGTTTGTACATCGATCACAATGCAGCCGCAGCATAGCTCGGAAACCGCATAGCGCGGAAAGTTCTCCCCCGTACTGATCAGGAGGCTGTACCCCTTTGCATAGGCATAATCACTGATCCCATGCAGGATATCCAGATAATACAATGTATCAAAATCACTGAAATTCAACACAATGGAGCGATGATTATCCTTCCGTTCGCCGGGAATCATATATCCCAGTTCCTCGGCAATGGCAAAAATCCGCTCCCTTGTTTCTTTGGAGGCGCTGTTCTTACGATGCAGCACATTTGATACGGTCGATATGGATACGCCTGCTCTCTCCGCAATTTCTCTGATCCCCGCCATCTGCCTGCCCTTCTCCTTCCTTTCCGCAAATCTTTACTTCGATATGTCTCTGACGCTTTCCCGGATGATGAGTCTGGTTGGCAGAATGACTTCGTTTTCCAGAGGCCGTTCTCCCCGGATCATGCCGAAAAGGGTCTGTGTGGCCAGATGTCCTTTGTAGGTAATGTCCTGGTGAACCGTGGAAAGGGTCGGTCTGCAAAGCCTCCCGGTAAAGCTGTCATCAAATCCCATGATGGAAAGATCCTCGGGAACACGTCTTCCCTGTCGGAAGCATTCGTTCATCAGCATCACCGCAAAGGTATCGGAGCAGCAGAATACCGCCGTCATATTGGCGGCCTTTTCGGCAGCACGCTTCAGGGTTTTTTCCATGTCTTCCCTGGTGGAGCGGAAGGTGAGCAGATACCGGTCACTGTACTCAATCCCGGCATCCGAAAGCGCACGCCGGTAGCCCCGGAACCGTTCCATATCCACCCCGGAAAGATCATCCGTCAGGAAGCCGATCCGTTCATGCCCGGCTTTGATCAGATAGGATATGGCTTCATACGTGCCCTGCTCATCCGTCAGACCGATATTGACAAAGGAATTCTCAAACTGGTCAATGGTCTCTTTTTTGATGTAGGTATCCACACAGACCACAGGCTTTCGATACTTCTTATAGATCCGCAGCGCGTCATCATCCTGCATCCAGAACAAAAGCAGTCCGTCTACATTCCAGGTGGCCACGTATTTCAGAATTTCCGCGATGTCATCCGAAATATAGAGCATCATGAAATACCCTGCCTTCCGGATCTCTTCCTCAATCCCGCCGAGAAGCTCGGAGACAAAAGCATCAGCCAGGATATGGTTAAAGCGTTCTTCCACGGTCTTCAACACCACGCCGATGATTTTGGACTGATTCTGCGCGAGGTTTCTGGCATTGATATTCGGAACGTACTCCACCTCCTCCAGAAACTTTTCCACCCGTTCGATGGTTTCCGGGGACACCTCTCCCGTCTTCCCCCGGATAACGTTGCTGACTGTCGTGGGACTCATGCCAAGGCGGTTTGCAATCTCTTTAATTGTGATCATATTCCCTGATCTCCTTATACAAGCAGGCGACTCTTCCGGAATCGCTCAAAACTTTTCTTCAATATACCATATCTTTACGCACAGTGTCACTATTTCGGACATACCCGTTTTTTGAAAAAACCGGTTGACTTTTCCGGAAAAGGTACTATAAATTGAAGGTATACTTTACCGTTAAAGGAGGGACTCGCATGAAGGAAAAAAAGGCCTGGTGGAAGGAAGCAGTCATTTATCAGATTTATCCGCGCAGTTTTGCGGACAGCAACGGTGACGGAATCGGCGATATTCCCGGGATTACGGCGCATCTCCCCTATCTGAAGGAACTCGGTGTGGATGTGCTCTGGCTCTCTCCGGTCTACAAGAGCCCTAACGATGACAATGGCTACGACATCAGCGACTATCGCGATATCATGGATGAATTCGGCACCATGGCAGACTTTGACGTAATGCTGCAGAAAGCACATCAGCTCGGACTTAAAATTGTGATGGATCTCGTAGTGAACCATACCTCTGACGAGCATCCCTGGTTTATCGAAAGCAGGAAGAGCAAGGATAACCCTTACCGCGATTACTATATCTGGAAAGACGCAAAAGACGGCAAAGAACCGAACAACTGGCAGTCCTGCTTCTCCGGCTCCGCGTGGCAGTATGACGAAACTGCCGGACAGTATTATCTGCACTGCTTCACCAGGAAACAGGCGGATCTGAACTGGGAAAACCCGAAAGTCCGTGACGAGGTGTATGATCTGATGACCTTCTGGTGCGAAAAAGGCATCGACGGCTTCCGGATGGACGTCATCAATATGATCAGCAAGGATCAGTCCTTCCCGGACGGCGAGCTCAGCGACGGACTGTATGGGGATATGTCTCCTTATGTCATGAATGGTCCCCGCATTCATGAGTTTTTGCAGGAAATGAACCGCCGTGTCCTCTCCCGCTATGATATTATGACAGTGGGCGAGACCCCCCGTGTCACGGTGGAGGAAGCCAGAAAATATGCGAATGAGGAGGGCACGGAGTTAAACATGGTCTTCCAGTTCGAGCATACCGATGCTGCTTCCCGGGAATCCGGCGTGATCGGGAAATGGGGCTATTCCCACCCGCGTATGACCACCATCCGTACGATCATGAACAAATGGCAGACCGGTCTCGATGATGGTGCCTGGGGCAGTCTTTATTGGGACAATCACGACCAGCCCCGTGTGGTTTCCCGTTTTGGGAACGATGCGCCGGAATGGCGAGTGTTATCCGCCAAGATGCTCGGCACCCTGCTCCATATGATGAAGGGAACGCCCTACATCTATCAGGGAGAGGAGCTTGGTATGACCAACATGCACTTCTCCTCCCTCCATGACTGTGCCGATGTGGAGGAGCTCAACGCCTACCGTCAGTATGTGACCGATCATCAGATGATCAGCAGCGAAGAAATGCTCAAATGCTTCGATGCCATGGCACGTGACAATGCCCGTACGCCCATGCAGTGGGATGACGGCAGGGAAGCCGGCTTCACAACCGGAACCCCTTGGTTTCCCGTGAATCCGAATTACAAAGAGATCAATGCGCAGGCGGCGCAGCGCGATCCGGATTCCGTCTTTCATTATTATCAGAAGCTGATCCGGCTCCGCCATGAGAACCCCATCATCGTCTACGGCGGATTCCGTCCGCTTTTTCTGGAAAGTGAAACCGTCTATGCCTATGAGCGCGTTCTCGACGGTCACACCCTGACGGTTGCCTGCAACTGGACCGATCAGCCGCAGCCCTGCCCCGTCTTCGACGGTTTATCGGCTCCCGACCTGATCTCCAACTATGAAACCCACACCCCCGGTTCGCTTCAGCCTTATGAAGCCCGGGTAGTGCTTGTTTAAAGGTCAATAGCAAGGAGAACAACCTATGAAAAAACAATGGTGGCATGAAATGACCGCGTATCAGATCTATCCGAAAAGCTTCTGCGACAGCAACGGTGACGGCATCGGAGATCTCCCCGGCATCATCAGCAAGCTGGATTATCTGAAGGATCTGGGGGTGGATATCATCTGGCTCTCCCCGATCTATGTTTCCCCCCTGGCGGATCAGGGGTATGATATCGCGGATTACAGAAAGATCGATCCCCGGTTCGGTACCATGGAGGACATGGATCGGCTTCTTGAGGAGGCGCATAAGCGGAATCTGTATATTCTGATGGATCTCGTGGTCAATCACTGCTCCGATGAGCATGAGTGGTTCCGCAAAGCCTGTGCCGATCCGGACGGAAAATACGGAAGGTTTTTTTATCTCGCAGATGTCAACGAAGGGGAGGATCTCCCCTGCAACTGGCGTTCCTACTTCGGAGGTCCCGTCTGGGACAAGCTTCCCGGTCACGATGATAAGGTATATCTCCACGTTTTCCACAAAAAACAGCCCGATCTGAATTGGGAAAACCCCGAGCTCAGAGAAGAGGTATATGATATGATCAACTGGTGGCTGGATAAAGGGCTGGACGGATTCCGTCTGGACGCCATCATTAATATCAAGAAAGCACTGCCCTTCAGAGACTATGAACCGGATCGCGATGACGGGCTCTGCTCCGTCCATCACCAGCTGCACGAAGCCACGGGAGTCGGTGAGTTTCTGACAGAAATGCGTGATCGCACCTTCCGGCCGCATCATGCATTTACCGTCGGGGAGGTCTTTAATGAAAAACCGGAGGAGCTGCCGGATTTCATCGGGGATGACGGCTACTTCTCTTCCATGTATGATTTTTCCGGTACGGTCTTCGGGCAGAGTCAGAAAGGCTGGCAGGCCTATCAGGATATCACTCCGGAGGATTATAAAAAGGTGATTTTCGAGACACAGGCAAAGGTTGCCGATATCGGGTTTATCAGTAATATCATCGAAAACCACGATGAACCCCGGGGTGTCAGCCGCTATATCCCGGAGGGGGATCAGTCCGTAACCAGTAAAAAATGCCTTGCCACCACGTATTTCTTTTTGAAGGGTCTTCCCTGGATCTATCAGGGGCAGGAACTGGGCATGGAGAACCTCAGGATCAACTCTCTGGATGAGGTGGATGATATCAGCTCCATTGACGCCTACCAGGTGGCATTGGATGCAGGTACCTCCCCGAAGGATGCGCTCCATCTCATCGAAAAATACGGGCGGGACAATGCCAGGACTCCGTTCCAGTGGAACGACAGGGAGAACGCCGGATTTACAAAGGGTACGCCCTGGCTCCGCGTGAATCCGAACTATCAGACCATCAATCTGGAAGCGGAGCAGGATGATCCCGACTCGGTATTTACCCACTACAAAAAGCTTTCTGCTCTCCGGAAAAGTGAGGAGTACAAGGATGCATTGGTTTACGGCGATCTGATCCCCTATCTTCCCGAAAAGAAGAATCTCATCGCTTATCTCCGTCAGGGAGAAACCCATAGCCTGCTCATTCTCTCCAACTTCCAGAATGCGCAATGCATGGTACCGCTGCCGAAGCCGGTGAAAGCTGTCGTATTAAACAACCTCCCCGACGCAGCGATTCAGAATAATGAAATCCTGCTCGGCGGCTATCAGTCCATCGTGTTGGAGCTTTCTGAATGACAAAAAAAGAGCTTAAGGAAAAAGAAGTGCGCAGACTCAAGCGGATCTGGATCTCCTTCCGGTGGATCCTGTTCGCTGTCTTTTCGGGACTGATCATCGGCGGCATCAGCACTCTTTTTTGCTTTTGTCTGCAAGCCGTCACCGGCGCCCGTGCCGCCCTCCCATGGATCCTGTTTTTCCTGCCGGTGGGGGGCGTGCTCATCGTATTTCTTTACCGCGTTTTGCGTGACGAAAACGACACCGGCACCAATCTGGTCATTTCCGCGATTCATTCCGGCGAACGGGTGCCCCTTAGAATGGCGCCCTCCATTTTTATCTCCACGCTGGTCACACAGCTGGTGGGCGGTTCCGCCGGGCGCGAGGGCGCAGCGCTGCAGCTGGGCGGCAGCGTCGGCGGAAGTCTCGGCAAGCTTTTCAAACTCGATGAGAAAGATCAGCATGTGATGATCATGTGCGGCATGAGCGCAGCTTTTTCGTCCATTTTCGGCACGCCTCTGGCAGCGGCAGTCTTTTCCATGGAGGTCGTCTCCGTAGGCATCATGCATTATTCCGCGTTGCTGCCCTCCGTTATTGCCGCTTTGATCGCGCATGGGATTTCCGTCTTTTTCGGGTTCCCCGGAGAGAAACTCGCGCTCTCCGGCTTCCCTGCCTTTTCTGTAAAGACAGCTCTGATCATCAGCGCGCTAGCCGTACTCTGTGCCTTTCTCAGCGTCCTCTTTTGTATTGCGCTTCACCGGTCGGAAGCTCTCTTTGAACGTTTTTTCAAAAACCCGTACCTGCGTATACTCGTTGGCAGCGGAGTTCTTCTCCTTCTTACCCTTCTTGCGGGAAACCAGCGCTATAACGGTGCCGGAATCAACCTGATGGAGGATGCGTTTCACGGAAATGCTTATCCTTACGACTTCGTGCTGAAGCTTCTCTTTACCGTCATAACCATCGGCGCCGGCTTCAAAGGCGGGGAAATTCTCCCTTCCTTATCCATCGGCGCCGGCTTCGGCTTTTTATTCTCGTATCTCACGGGGTTTGATACCGGTCTCTGCGCTGCTGTCGGCATGACCTCCGTTTTTTGCGGCGTTACCAACTGCCCCATCACTTCGCTCCTGATCAGTTTTGAGCTGTTCGGCTTCTCTGCCATGCCCTATTTCCTGATCTCTGTCGCACTTTCCTATATGCTTTCAGGCTATTACGGGCTGTACCGCAGTCAGAAGATCATCTATTCCAAGTACAAGACCAACTACATCAATAAACACACCCATTAAGGAGCTCTGTCAGTACTCCACCCACATCATGGTGATATCGTCATGCTGCATGGCGCCGGCAGAAAAACGCTTGACGTCATCATAGACCATCTCACAGGCCGCTTTGCAGAAAGCATTTTTGTCGTTTTTGGGGAGTTCACTTGCTTTCTCCCGGATCAGACGGAGCAGACGGTCTTCATCATAGGTCTGATCCTTCATATCCATGGCTTCGGTTACGCCATCCGTATACAGATAGATGCTGTCTCCATGCTGCAGGGTGATCTCCTGTCTCAGATAGCTCATCTCTTCCATGCCGCCCAGCACCATATCAATCTCCTTTTCCACCAGGAAAACATCCTGCTCCGTCGCTTCCCGCTCCGTCCCCGGCTTGCGCACAAGAACAGGATAGGTATGTCCTGCATGAATGAATTCCAGCTTGCCCGTATTCAGATGCAAAAATCCGATCCACGCCGTCACAAACATTGCGGCGGCATCGTCTTCACAGAGCTTCTGATTCGCCATCTCCGCCACTTTTTCTACCGGCATCCCCTGCTCCGCGTAGGTTCTGATCAGCGTTTTTGCTCTCATCATGTAAAGCGCTGCCGGCATCCCCTTGCCGGATACATCCGCCATCACAATCACCAGCGTATCCTCATCCTTTAGAAAGAAATCATAGAAGTCGCCCCCTACAGCCTCAGCCGTATCCATAGAGGCAAAGATACCAAACTCCTGATGTTCCGGGAAGGCCGGAAAGGTACCCGGAACAGCGGAGGTCTGAATACTCCTGGCGTTTTCGAGTTCGATCTCCGCACTCTCCTTTTCCTTCCGTATGAGCTCCTTTAATTTGTCCACAGTTTCATTGATGCCCTTGGAGAGCTCTACAAATTCTCTGGATCCGCCGGCATCCACCTTCGTATCCAGATCCCCGTCCGTGATGCGTTTCAGCCCTTCATGCGTCCTCTCCACTTCCTTCAAAACAATTCTTTTCAGCATCAGAAACAGCAAAGTAAAAAAGGCAGTCAGAACCCCCAGAAAGAGAATGACGACAATGATATTGTTTTGCACCCTGAACTGATCCGCTTCATTGACAGGATAGACACCGATAATATAATAATCCGGCTCCTTCATGGAAGACACATAGCATTTTTCTCCGTCGAGCACGATGACGGATCTTTGCGTTACGCCCGTTTGTTCCGGAAGCGGGATATTTTCCGGAAGATATTCCCCGTACACCCCCTCCTTGTTATAGGTAACAGAGTTGATGCTCTTGTCCAGATTGCAGTTGATGAGATACCCGGTTGTGCCGATCCTGGTAAACCGGGTAGCCGCTTGGATCTCATGATCCCGCCAATTCCGGTAAGCCTCTTCGTTCAACCCGAAGAGCACAAATCCTGTTTTGTCCCGAAAGGCTCTTCCGATATAAACCATATCCGTCGTCTCATCATAAGGCGCCGGATAAATCTGATCCGCGTATTCATCCGCAGAATCAAGCAGGCACAAAAAGTCTGACAGGTGACCGTCTCTATGTAAGTCGGAACCGATCAACCCGGGATTTGATGAATAAGCCACGTTCCCGTCCTGATCCACGATGCTGATCTCGGATAAAAGCGCATGATTCGATTCGCTGACCCCTTGCAGCCTTTCATTATCAAAGAAGGCTTCCTTGCCTGGGGTGTTCTCTCCATCAATCGCGTCCTCCATCCAACGGTCAAAGTACCGCATGATCTCCGGTTCATAGTCGAGATTATCCACATAGTCCAGAAGATACTGGTCAATCATGGCATAGGAGTGTCTGGTCTGCATCTGGTTCTGCAGCAGCAGATTGATCACCGTTGCAATGACGATCACAATGATCATCATGAAATTCAGCGATCTGCGCATGATGGTACTCAGTTTTTGTTTGTTGCCATTCTCCCTCATATCAGATCCTTCATTCGGTGTTTCCCCGATATCTGATCCACATCATGGTGATGTCATCCTGCTGTTCCACGCCGGCAGAAAAGTGTTTGATATCCTCCATAACAGCCATGCATCCTGCCTCACAACATGCATTGCCGGCAAATGCATCTGTCTCTTCCGCTTTTTTGCGAACCACCTTCAGAAGCCGTTCTTCCCCATAAACGTTTCCGTTATGATCCAACGCTCCAATCGTCCCCGAAGAATAAAGGAAAATAGCATCTCCGGTTTTCAGCGTGAGCTCCCGTTTTACGTAATCCGCATCAGGATCCCTGCCCATGACCATATCTCTCTCTTCCTGCACATAGGATACATCGCCGCTGATCAGAATCGGATGCGGGTGACCTGCATTGACGAAGCTGATCTTTCCGCTCGCCAGCTCGAGAAATCCGACCCATGCAGAGACTGTCATATCCTCAAATGCATCCTCACAAAGCTTCCTGCTTGTTTCCTTTACCACCTTTTCCACCGGAATGCCCTGTTCGGCATAGGTTTTGATCAGTGTCCTGGCCCGCATCATGTAAAGCGCCGCCGGCATGCCAATTCCTGATACATCCGCAATGGCAAACGCCAGTACGTCATGTCTCGGAAGATAAAAGTCATAAAAATCCCCGCCTACGGCTTCCGCCGGATCCATACAGGCAAACAATCCAAAGGATGCCTGCTCCGGGAAGACCTGGGGGACGGCTGATTCCTGGATCCTTCTGGCGTTTTCCAGTTTTGCCGCAAGCTGCTGTTTCTCCTGTTCGATTCTGTCTGTCAGATTTTCCACCATGTCATTGATACCGGAAGAAAGTCCCTCAAACTCCACAGACCCACCCACGTTTACTTTTTCGGAAAGATTTCCGTCCCTGATCCTGTTCAGTGACGCATGGATTCCTTCAACCTGTTTTAAGATCAGATATTTGACAAGAATGGAGATTGAGATAAAAAGGAGCGTAAAGATAATGAGGAAGAGAACCACAAACAGAGCGTTTTCCATCTTTCTGAGCGCATGCGCTTCCTCCTGCGGATAGACACCGACCAGATAGAAATCAGGAGTTTTGACGGCGGACACATAGCATTTTTCTCCATTATAGTCAGTATGTGTTTCTTTGGTCACACCCTCATTTTGCGGAAGAAGATCTGTCCTTTCAAAAAGACTCTCCCCCTCTATATCGGCGGTATAGGAAGCTGCACACACATGGTAATCAGGTGTCAGCACGACAAGATAGCCGCTCACGCCGATCCTTGTGTGCTCAATGGAATCTGTGACACCCTCGATGAGCCGTTTGTTCCATATTTCTTCTGACATTCCTTTCAGCAGTATTCCATGATGATCCGGGAATGCAAAGCCAATATAGATCTTGTCCAGGGTCGGATCTTCCCGAAAAGGATTCGGATACATAGGGTCTGCAAGAAAGTCCGCATCATCCAGCAGACGTAAGAATGCAGCTGTATGATCGCTGCTGTGAAGGTCAACACCGATCATAGCGGGATCGGAGGAATGGGTCACGATCCCATTCTCATCCACATAGCTCAGATCGGACACCCGTTCAGGATTCGCTGTCACAAATCTCTGCAAAAGTCCGTCATCCTGATAGCGTTCCTCCCAGGCGGACACCACGTTGACTTCCTTCCACTCTGTTTCCGCATCCCGGATCGATGCGTCCAAATTCCATGCGGAAAAGAAGCTGTCGAAGTACTCCTGAATCAGCGTGAAGGATTGACGATACTGTACGGCATTTTGAATGGCCAGACCGACCGAGCTCGCGATGGCAAAGGAAACCAGAAGCAGTGCCACCAGACGCCCCGAGACAATCGTCCCTATCTTTTGTTTGGCATTTCCATAGTCATGATTCTTTCTCATCATCGTCACCAAAAGATCCGGCCGCGTACAAAAAAAAACAGCCATGAAAAGTATGGCTGTTTTCTTTCTCTGGAAAGTACAGGGCTCGAACCTGCGACCTTTCACACGTCAAGCGAATGCTCTCCCAGCTGAGCTAACTTTCCATCTTCCCATTATTCTATCATATTTCTGGAAAGATGCAACAAATCTTTTACTCCTCCGACTCCATCAGGTAGATGCGGGATCCGAAATCCGGGAAGAAACGGACTGACTCATTATAGCCTGTGGTAACAAAAGCCTGCCGCAGAGCGACACCGGATTCCATGAGAAGGTCTCCCGTTACATGATAATCTTCTGTTTCTCCATCCATCTTCACAAACTTCGCCACCATGTCCTGCATGAGGGAATCGTTCCTGATGTGCACGGGCGCAACCATGTTGATGAGATCCCCAAAGGCCTTGATATTGTATTTCAGGGGACGGTTGTAAAAATGATACTCTCTGTTGGCGTCCAGCCCCTTCGCGTAATAGACATGGGATGCATGGTTCGGCGTCATGAGTTCCTGCATCAGGAAGCCCACAGCGCATTTCCTGTCCGCCGAAACCACTGTCCACTCATGGAGATTGCCGCTGCGTCCGCGGTAAAAAGCACCGAACTGCATGGTGGCACGCCATAATTTGTAGAGGGTTACCTGCCCTTTGATCGCGTCCAGCTCTTCTTTCTGCATATCACAAAGGTTGCATTCGTAGCCCAGCACTCCGAAGGCCGCCACGTTGAAGCGGGTCTCAAGGGGTGTATTGCGCAGGGTCTGATGATTCGGGCAGGTGCTGACATGCGCGGTTACCGTGCTCATGGGATATCCGTAGCTGTAATTTGTCATCATACGAACGCGGCAAAGCGCATCGGTATTGTCACTTGCCCAGATCTGCGGAAAATAGGACAGAATGCCGAGGTCGAAACGGCAGCCGCCGGATGCGCAACCCTCAAAAAGGATGTGGGGAAACTGTTTTGTCAGCGTATCCATGATCCGATAGAGTCCCATCACATACCGGTGCGCGACCTCACCCTGTTTTTCCTCCGGCAGGTAAGGCGAATAAACATCAGACATCAGCCGGTTCATATCCCACTTGACGTAGGAAATTCCTTTTTCGGAAAAGACACGGCTCATGGCATGGATGACATAATCCTGTACTTCGGGATTACATAGGTCCAGAATCCGTTGGTTACGACCCTCCGAGTGCTCTTTTCCGGGCACCTGCAGTGCCCAGTCCGGGTGTTCTCTGAACAGATTGCTGTCCGAATTGACCATCTCCGGCTCCACCCAGATCCCGAAGTCCATGCCCAGTGCCTTGATTTTCTCTGCAAGCCCGGAAATCCCGTTCGGCAGTTTATTGGTGTTTACGGTCCAATCACCGAGAGATCTGGTATCATTGTCTCGTTCGCCAAACCACCCGTCATCCATGACAAACAGCTCAATGCCGACCTTCGCGGCCTCGGATGCCAGTTTCAGAAGCTTCCTCTCATTGATCTCAAAGTACGCTGCTTCCCAGCTGTTCAAAAGCACCGGTCGTTCCTTCTTTGCCCATTCTCCGCGCACAACGTGATTCTGAACGAACTTGTGCATATGACGGCTCATGCCGTTAAACCCCTTACAGGAATAGGTCATCACTGCTTCCGGTGTTTCAAACACTTCTTCTTTTTCCAGCGTGAAGCAGAAATGCTGGGGGTTGATCCCGGAAACGATTCTCGTCTGATAAAAAGCGGAGCCCTCACACACCGTATAATGGTTGCCGCTGTAAATGAGATTGAACCCATAGCAGCTGCCATGATCCTCGGTGGTTCCTTTTTTGCTCAGCATGGTAAAGGGATTCGCGCGGTTGCTGGAAACCCCGGTACAGGTGCTGACAACAATCTTGTCCTGGGCGACCTCTCTCTCCACCTTTTCGTACATATCGCGATTATGCGCACCGTGGAAGGAGGTAAACACATAGTCCGTATCGCTGAAATCCAGCTGCATGGAAAGCAGGCGCCTTACGATGAGCGGGCCGTCCTCATGATTAATGAGTTCCGCGCGTCTGGTGATCACATCACACTCCGGAAATACATAGTAATGCAGCCGAAGCTCCGTATCATAAGAATGATCCTTCAGGAATACGATCAGATGCTCTGTATCGGCATCCGTCCCCACAGAAGAGGGCAGTGTTTTCATCTCATCCTTTCCTGTCCGGATCTCGGAGGATGCAAACCGGAAGTCCGAGGTTGCACTGCCGCTGGAATGAATGAGATCCAGAAACGCTTCCCGGAAATCCCCCTTGCCATACCCGGACAGCTCCAGCCGCTCATCCTCCAGCGTCAGATGAAGATGCTCCTGGTCAATGACCACCGTATTGCTGGCAGCAAAAGCGTGCTTCTGGGTCAGTGCATCGGCATTTACATGAATCTTTCTGCCATAATACAGGTGCTCCAGATGCCCCGTGGGCAGTACCTGAAATGCATAGGTACTATGGTTCGTATGCAGTTCAAAAACATTGTCAATTTTCCGGATCATTTCCCCGCCTCCTTCTTGCTGCCCGCTCTCAGGGCGTTCTCAGATCTCATCCGTACCCTTCAGATCCCTGATCTTTCCGAGGATCTTCTTCTCGCCGAAGGCGAAGAAGATACACGCACCGATCATACAGGTCACAAATGCGATCCATGCCGTGGTACGGTAACTGCTCTCCAGACCGGACACGGTCACGCTTGTAAAGACTACCAGCGCAAGGGCCTGTCCCATCTTAAATGCAAAGGTACGTGCCGCAAAAAACATGCCGCTCCGGTCCTCTCCCGTTTCCAGCCGTGTCAGCTCCGCGATATCCGCGACACAGGCCTGCGGAAGGATGCCAAGGATTGCCATGGGCACCGCGGCAACCACTGCGACGATAAATCCGAAATGCAGTCCCTCTCCGCAAAGTGCGGTGATCAAAAAGACGACACAGTACATAAAGAACCCGGTGATGATCAGTTTTTTCTTACCGATCTTTTTTGCAAGGATATTCACCAGGGGATACAGCAGGACACTGACTGCCGTCATGGTTGCTGTCAGGACAAAGGTCCAGGTATCCTCGATCTTCATAAGCTTCGTCTCATAGAAAGCCAGTCCTGTCTGAAACAGGGTCAATGCGAAAAAGTAGATCACATCACTGTAAACAAACCGGCGGAACTGCCCGTTCTTGAAGGTCTTGATCAAAGAGGCAAAGGGCTTGGTATCGCTTGGCTTTGCTTCAATATACTCCCGCTCCTTGATATAGAACGCCGGAAACAGCATGGCGAAGCAGGCAATGGCTGCCATGATCGCCACTGCAAGGCGGATGGAGTTCTCCTGCCCGAAGGTGCCTTCCAAAGCGCCTGCCAGGTTCGGAAGCATAAAGGAAATACTCTGGCCGACGATGAACGTAAACGAGATATAGGTCGAAACATTGATCCTGTGCTGCTGCGTATCGCCCAGCTCCGCAATCAGCGCATTATACGGCGTGCAGAACATCGTCATGAACAGGTAGAATACCATCAGCAGGATAAACAGCACGGTATTGTTCACCGTGATGGATCCGGTCTGGGGCAGTGTAAACAGGCCGATGGTACAAAGCGCAAAGGGAATCGCCATCACCCGCATAAAGGGCACGCGGCGTCCGCCCTTATATTTGCTTCTGTCAGACCAGCCTGCGATCAGGGGATCCGTAATGGCGTCAAAAATACGTCCCAGTGCAAGCACAAGGCCGAACAGTGTCAGCTTGAACAGAATCGGATCCTGGGTAATCCCGGATGCAAACAGACCGGTATTCGGGTTCTTGGCGTCAGGGGATCCCGTGTAATAATACACCATCCAGTTGGATACGACACCGGACAGCAGGCTCCATCCGAACTGTCCCAATGCAAAGATCCATAACAGCTTGTTAGTGATCGGCTTTAAGGCCTTGGTTTCTGCGCTCATTGTGGTTTTTTCTCCTCTCTTCCTCTGGTTCCTTATTTCCTGTTTTTCATCCCCATAGCCAGCTCCACCACTTTGTAAGCCCCGTCATAAATGCCGATGGATTGATTGGTGATGATGTTGTCACACATGTCGTTCAAAAGATCAGGTTCGTGTAAGAACAGATCGATCATCTGCACGGTATGTGGAATGTCACGGCACTCCAGTGTTCCGTCCCCGATCTCCGCCGAATGGATCGCGCCCCACATTTCATGTTTTCCGACACGCCGGATGAAGAGCTTCGGGATGGGATAAAATGCCAGCTCCGAAGGTTTTGTCACCAGCACGTCCGCACTCCGCATCAGGAGGTTCGTGCAATAGACCGCTTCAAAAATATTGGCATGATAGAAGCCGTGGATCCCCGTCACATCGCCGGTCAATGCCTCTTCTGCAAAACGGGTCGTATCCTGCCATGCATCAAAATGCTCTGTCGAAAGCTCCTTCATCTCCGGGATCTCACTCTGCAGGGCATCCCAGACGTTTTTGTAATCACCCACATTCACGTAAAGCGTTGCCGTACTTTTTCTGATTGCCGGCAGCAGGTGTCTGATGATGGCCGCGAAGATCTCCCTCTGTGCCCCGGCCCCGCCAATGGTCAGGAGAAACCGCATCGGCTTTCCCTTTTCTTTTCTCGCCTTTCTGGCCGCGCAATCCGTCTCGATATGGGAAGTCAGCTCATGATCGATGTAATGTCCGGTGTAGACCAGGGCTTCTTTCGGCATCGGCTTCAGCACGGCATCCTTCGCCATCCCGTTGCAGATCCGGTATCCCATATACGCATTGTGGCATTGGATCGTATGAACGGAGCCTTCGGAAAAATGAAGCGCCATGGGCCAGTTGTCCGGAATCGCATTCACCACATGAAGCATGCCCGCATGGATCGCTGCCTGTGCCGGCCATACGTGGGTCGCCACCACCGGAATCTCCTTCGGCACATTTTTGTAAACCGGCGCCATCAGCTCCGCATTTTTCTGATCGGAGGAATTGTAGGTCAGCGCCCGAAAGCCTTCATAATTCACCGGTTCCCAGATCAGCCTGTTGAAGATCGGATTCTTTGACAGCCGCGATCCCAGCGAATACAGATCGTTCTGCGCACTGATGACCTTGGTACAGGTGGTCTGGGGATATCCGTTCAGATCCATCCAATAGGGGGTAACTCCGAGATGATGCGCAGCGCTTGCGATGGCCATGGAGATCCGGTAATGCCCGAATCCCATGCGGATGTTCCCGACGATCAGTCCTTTTTCGGTATCAAAGCCCTCGCCGCCGTCGTGATCGGACAGCTCCACATTCTTCACCCCCAGAGGCGGGCCGATATAGGGATTATCCGTCACGTTCGGTATATAATTTGCGTTGCTGTCATCCCCGAATTTTCTTTGAAATTTTGCTTTTGATTTTGCTGCTTTCCGTACAGCTCTTTCCGGAAGAATGTTTCCGAAGATCACACTTGATCTGTCCTTCATTTCCTCTCTCCTTCATTTTTCTCCGCCCCTGATCAGGTCGCACTGCACCTGGAACGGGTCAGTCGTTCCTTTACTTTAAAGCGGATGATTGTGTCCTCTTTTCCGGGAATGCGGATGGTAAGACTGGACGGACCGCCTGATCCCACCGTACGGACATAGGTCCCTGCCATCCCCCCGCGAAACGCGCTCACCTTCGGACCGATGATCTCTATCGGTCCCTCCGTGGAAAAGGTGATGGGCTCTCCGTAAAACGGAAGGGGTACACGGCTTTCGTCCGTTGCCAGAATCCGCACGGATGCCACATCATAGCTGGTCTTTTCGATCAGCTCCGTATGGGAAACCGTGGTGCAGATCCTGATCTTTGAAACCGGCTTGCGGTACAGGGTACGTACCACGCGCCCGTCCTTGATGGCTTCAAACCGGAACTCCGTCGCCTTCCCGCCCCAGTCGCCGATGTATTTTTGATAAAGATCCACGGCATCATCCGGCTTCATCCGATAAAACAGCATCATTTTCAACGCAATCATTTTGATCCGGAAAGGCAGATGGGAGAGTCCCTTGATTGCTGCCGTATTCAGTGCCAGCTTGATCTGTTCAGCCTGGGAATCCGAGAAATGCTCTCCCTCCCTGATCCGGTTGCCGATGTAGTCATCCAGCAGGATCGGCCCGTGCATCAGCCTTGTAAACGGAGAATCCGATGTCTTGTATTCCTTGATAAAAACATCATTTTTATACATCCGGACACTGTCTGCGTTCGTCAGGATCCAGGTGTCATTTCTGATGCAGGCCGGGTGCTCGCCGATATCCATGGAAGAGCTGACTGCGAGCACGGGCTCATTCTCCTGCTGGCTGTGATAGACCTCTGCCGCAAGCTTGGGATTGCGGAACATATCCAGCACCCCGTGATAGCAGATCCGGTCGCCGCTGCCGAAATCCTGATGGGTGTTGTAGTCAAACATGCACCAGCCGAAGGAACCTGCGATATCCGGATATCCGGCAATCGCATCCAGGACCCTCGCGTGACGGATCGCATGCTCCGTGCGATGCTCCTCCGCATCAAAGCTTTTGGTCGGATACATATGACCGGCATACTCCGTCACGAGATAGGGCTTCGCGGAGTCGCTTGTCACGGCCGCCTTCGCTTCGCATCCCGGTGTGTTGCCGTCATGGGAAAAATCATTGTAGGTATAGACATCCTCCAGTAGACTGCTCCGTTTATTTGCCCGGATTCCCCCTGTCTGTCGTGTGGGATCGAGCTGATGGGCGAGCTCGTTTGTTTTCCGGTAGAACGGGTCATCATCCCTGGACTCATTGATCCGTACACCCCAGAGGATGATGGAGGGATGATTCCGGTACTGGACGATCATCTCTTGTTCATTCTCCAGCGCCACGGCTTTCCACTCCTCGTCTCCGATATACTGCCAGCCAGGCATTTCCATCAATACCAATAGTCCCAGCTCGTCACATTCGTTGATAAAGTATTGGGACTGGGGATAGTGGGAAGTCCGTACCGCGTTCACGGCAAGCTCTCTCTTCAGGATTCTTGCGTCTTCTCTCTGCATGGATTCCGGCATGGCATAGCCCACGTAAGGAAAGCTCTGATGTCTGTTCAATCCGCGGATCCTGACCTTTCGTCCGTTCAGATAATAGCCGTCCGGTCGGAAGATACTGCTTCGGAATCCGATCCTGACCTTCTTTTCGTCAATCACCGTACCCTGTCGGAGAAGCTGATAGGTCACCTCATAGAGCACCGGATTATCCATCTCCCAGACGCGGATCTGCGGCACGGCATAATCCGTCTGGATCAGCCCGTTTCCTGCCTTGATCTCCGCCAGAAACTCCCTCCTGCCGTATCTCTCGTTCTGCAGAAGGGGGCAGAAATTTGTGGGAATCCGGATGATGGATTGCCGGAGAAATAAGTCATCCGACTCCGCGTGTATGCGGATCTCCGAAGAGAGAACAGCGTCTGTGCCCGGGTCTTTGGCCTCATCGTATTTGTAGTCCCCGGGAATCCCGGGCTTTGCAAAAATGTCCTCGATATAATCCTGCTCCTTGATATCGAGATAACAGTCACGGTAGATGCCGCCGTAGGTCATATAGTCCACGACAAGCCCGAAGGGCGGGATGTTGCGGTCCTCGCGGCTGTCCACCTTCACCGTCAGCACATTGTCCTGCCCCTCTTTCATCTGTGGGGTCAGCTCCGTCGTAAAGGCCGTATACCCGCATCGATGTGTCGAAAGCAGCACGCCGTTCAGATATACCTCGGCAATATGCGCGGCTCCCTCCACAGTAAAGAAAAGGCGCTTCCCCTCATATCTTTCCTGCCACGGGATGACTCTTCGATAGGCGCTTACCATCTGCGTCATCTCTTCATCGAAATAATGAAAAGGTGTCTCCTTTACCGTATGGGGAATCCGGACAGTTTTCATCCCCGTGGAGTCATAGGATGCGAGAAGCATTTCTTCTTCAAATACCTCTGCGAATTTCCAGTCATCATTCCAGTAGACCCGTTCCGCCATGCGTACGTTTCCTCCTTAAGCGACGATCCCCTGCATCAGGATCGAAACCACCTCTTCCAACGCATCGCTGTATGAGATGCCGTTCAGGATCAGGATATCCCTTTGAAAAAACTGTTCCAGAGTCGCTTCAAACATGGTCTTCACAACCTGAATATGTACCGGGCGGAAAACCCCTTCTTCAATTCCCTGCTCGATCAGGCTGATGGTTGTTTCCCATCCGTTTTCCAGACGTTCCTCCACCTTTTTGTAGATCTTCGGGTATCTGTCCTTCAGCAGATAGAGCTGCCGGAAGTCAACGTCCTTATATCCGTCCGGAAGTACCCCAAGGAGCTTTCTCAGCCGTTCCTTTGTATCGAGGGTCTTGTCACGGAGGACTTCCTGCTCACTGTCTTTGATCTTGTCAAAGCAATAATCCACCATGGAATAAAACAGGGACTCCTTGTCACGAAAGACGGTATAGATCGTCTTTTTGCTCATGGCAAGCTCCTTTGCGATGTCGTCCATGGTGAACTTCAATCCTTTCTGATTGAAGACGGAAATGGTTGCCTCCAGAATTCGTTCCTTCACGGATACCTGATCCATATTTTCCTGTTCTCCCTTATTTTTCTTTGCTTTTTAAAATGGAAACGATTTTACGTTTCTCCGTTTCTCAAATCATAACATCAAAAAAAGCGTTCCACAAGAAACGCTTTTCACAAAAATAGTTTTCATTTTTTATGCACATTGCTTACACACTGTGCAGAAAGAGTTTCCTCAGCCGAACCAGTTCTTGATCTGATTCAATGCCTTTGCATTCTTTTTGATCTCCTCCGTATTCGCCTTCAGATAAGCTTCCAGCCCTTCTATCTCTTCCGGCGAAAACCCTTCCTGCTTTTCAATCCGCCCCTCCGGGACAATCCCCTCCGCATAATCCGGTTTCCCGTTTCTCTTCCGTTCAAACCGGACACAGACGGCATTGCGGTTGTCCCGTTGTACCACTCCCGAATAGGTAAATGTCAGTTCTTCTTCCGGATTCATCGTACTCCCTCACTCTGTGGCTCTGTCACCTGTGATGCCTGTGACATTGTCTCCATCTCGGATTCCGTCATCGGCACGTCTGCAATCTTCACCGCCTCTGCCACGACGACACAACGGTTTTTGATCCGGAAAAAACGTCCGTTTTCGATCTCCGTATTCCGAAAGGTCTCCCAGCTCTCGTCAAATTCCGCAGAGGTGTCCGCAATGATCCGCCATGCATATCCCTCCGGCGGATCGGGCATCGTCACCTTCAGATCCTCCCAAAACGTGTTGATGGCCACATAGATGACATCATCCTCCTCCTCATGCTTCTTCTTTCCGGCATACATGATGCCGATCAGATGTGTCTTATAATCGAAGGATTCATTGTAGGGATAGTCATTGTGGATACTGATGTCCGGCAAACCGGAAATCGCCTGTTTCTGGCGTCTGCGGATCACGGGATGCTCCTTCCTGATCCTGATCATCAGCTTCGCGAATTCGAAGTTCTGTTTGTATTTGCTTCTTCTCGTCCAGTCCAGCCAGGAAATGGGGCTGTCCTGGCAATAAGCGTTGTTATTCCCGGACTGGGTATTGCAAAACTCATCTCCGGAATAAAACATGGCAGGACCGCGGCTGACCATCAGGGTAGCAAAGGCATTGCGGCACATACGCTCTCTCAGCCGATTGATCTTCGGATCCTCCGTCTCCCCTTCCACACCGCAGTTCCAGCTGCGGTTGTCATCGCTGCCGTCCGTGTTGTTCCAGCCGTTTGCTTCGTTGTGTTTCGTATTGTATGCATACATATCATACAGGGTGAACCCATCGTGACAATTCAGAAAATTGATGGAAGCATTGTCGCCGCGGTGCTCCGGATGATAGAGGTCGGTGGATCCCGTGATCCGGGCGATGGCATCCCCCGCCTTCCCGTCATCTCCCTTCAGAAACTGGCGGACATCATCGCGGTATTTGCCATTCCATTCCGCCCAGCGTTTGTAAGCCGGGAAATTTCCCACCTGATAGAGACCGCCTGCATCCCATGCCTCTGCAATCAGCTTTGTCTTGGCAAGGATCGGATCCCTTGCCAGCTCCTTCAAGAGCGGCGGATCCTCCATGGGGGCGCCGTTCACGTCCCGTCCGAGGATGGATGCGAGATCAAAGCGGAATCCGTTCACGCGGTACTCCGTCACCCAGTACCGCAGGCACTCCACGATCATCTGCTGAACGATGGGATGATTGCAGTTCATCGCATTGCCGCAGCCGCTGAAGTTGTAATAATATCCCTCCGGCGTCAGCATGTAATAGATCTTGTTATCAATCCCCTTAAAGCAGAAGGTGCGGCCGTGTTCATTTCCCTCCGCCGTATGGTTAAAGACAACGTCCAGGATCACTTCGATCCCGTTGGCATTCAGCTCACGGATCAGCTTTTTCAGCTCCGTTCCTTCCCGTCCGTGGGTATCATGCGCGGAATAGGCCGTGTTCGGCGCAAAGAAGCAGACCGTGTTGTAGCCCCAGTAATTGTACAGTCTCTTTCCGTCATTGTGCCGGTTGTCCTCCATCTCATCAAAACAAAAGATGGGCATCATCTCAATGGCATTGATCCCGAGCTCCTTCAGATAGGGGATCTTTTCCCGGATCCCGGCAAAGGTTCCCGGGTATTTGACATGGGAGGATTCATCCTTCGTGAATCCGCGTACGTGCATTTCATAGATCACAAGATCCTCGAAGGGAATATCCGATTGCTTGAAGAGCCCCCAGTCATAGTCATTTCTGACGACACGCGCCTTGTAGAAATCTCCCTCCACATAACGCTCGCCCCAGACTCTCTGTCCGACCACCGCTTTCGCATACGGATCCAGAATCATGTTTTTCTTCTGGAACCGGTGCCCTTTTTCCGGTTCATAGGGTCCGTCAAAGGAATAGCAGTATTCGAAGTCTTCGATATCCAGATCATACACGATCATGGAATAGACATCTCCGATTTTGCAAAAGCTCGGGAACGGAATCCTTGCATACGGGACAGTCTCGGCATTATGAAACAATACCAGTTCACAGGAGGTGGCATAATGGGAATGGATCGTGAAGTTGACCCCTTCTGCCACCGGATATGCACCGTTCAGTGCAAAATTACCGGTGCGGACACGGAAGCCCGCAATCGTTGCAGTCGGTTGTTCTCTGTACAAGTGAATCATACGGTCACCTCAATCAATGCCGGTACTATCCGGCTTTTTGGCAGCTCAAAGACTTGCCTGAATCCTTTCCATGATCTTTCTGGTCTCGGCCAGAATCCTTTCTTCATCAAGGGTCTTCATCTCACCGTTTTCCATCGTAATCTGTCCGTCAATGATGACCGTCTCCGCTTCCGACCCGTTGGCGGAATACGATAGCGCGGCAACCGGATTGTTTACCGGCCACATGGAGGGCCGTTTCAGAGAAAAGATAGCCAGATCCGCCTTCTTTCCAACCTCAATGGAGCCGGTCTCCTGCTCCAGTGACAACGCTTTCGCGGCGTTGTCCGTCGCAAAATGAAGTGCCTGCTGCGCGCTGATGCACTGCGGGGAAGCATGCGTTCCTTTGTGAATCAGTGTCATCAGGCTCATCTCATGAATGAGGTTTAAGGTGTTATTGCTGGCAGCGCCATCCGTCCCGATACAGACATTGATCCCGGCATCCACCATCTCGGGAACCGGTGCAAAACCGTTGCCGAGCTTCATATTGCTGGCCGGACAGCTCACCACATTGACGTGATGGCGGCTTAGGATTTCCCGATCCTTTTCATCGATCTGTACACAATGGGCCGCGATGAAAGGATGCTCGAAAAGCCCGGTGCGTTCCGCCAGTTCAATGGGCGTGCAGCCGTAATCCTTTGCACAGTTTTCGATCTCTGTTCTGCTCTCGGAAAGATGCATATGAATCCCCATGTTCTCTTTTTCCGCCTCTTTTGCAATGATGCGCAGAAATGCTTCATCACAGGTATAGGGGGCATGCGGTCCGAGCCTGAACGTCAGCCTGTCGCAGTCACGAAACGCCTCTCTCTCTTCATAGGCCTGCTTCAGTCTGGACTGACCCGCTTCGTCATTCCCCGAGCCCACCAGTCCACGGGAGATCACTGCGCGCATGCCCGATTCTTTTACCGCCTGGGTGGTCTGCATGATATTCATCTGCATATCGTTGAAGCAGGTGGTGCCGCATTTCATCATTTCAAGAATCGCCAGATTGGCGCCCCAATAGGCATCCCGGTCTGTCATTTTCTGCTCAATGGGATCAACCTTTCCGAACAGCCAGTCCATAAAGGAAAGATCATCTGCCACATTGCGCATGAAGCTCATGTAAGAATGGGTATGGGCATTGATAAGCCCCGGTGTCAGGAGCCGGTCAGTCCCGTCGATGGTTTTCTCCGGCTGAAATCCCTCCGGTGCACTGCCGATTCCGGCGATCCGGTTTCCTTCCACATATACGTCTGTGATTCTGGTTACAAAATCTCCATCCGGTTCTGCGCCCGGGAGAACGGCCAGAATGTTTTTGATCAAAATATTCATCTTTCCATCCTTTCTTTGTGAAAAAGAACAAGCGCCACCCGTGCATGCACTTCCGGCGCTTGTATGAAATCTTGCAGTAGGAATTGTTCCTAAGCATTCCCGATCATGAGCAGGGATTTTCGCAAACTATGACCGCCTTACAAAGATTGATTGAGGTAGGCTTCCTGCTCGCTCGTCAACGTATCGATCTCTTTGCCGAGGAAGGCCAGTTTCTTCACAGCCACATCACGATCCACCTCTTCCGGTACATCGATCAGTTTTTCCTTCAGCTCGCTTCCATGCTCGATCAGATATTTGGCGGAAAGTGCCTGAATCGCGAAACTCATGTCCATGATCTCTGCCGGATGTCCGTCAGCACATGCCAGATTTACGAGTCTGCCTTCTCCGAGCACGGCCAGGGTTTTGCCATTGGGCAGCGTATAACCCGTGATATTATGCCGTAGCTCTGCAGATCTCACTGCGATCTTCCTGAGGCCGGCCATATCAATCTCACAGTCAAAGTGTCCGGCGTTGCAGAGGATCGCTCCATCCTTCATCTCGTTGAAGTCTTCCTCGTCGATGACTTTATCGCATCCTGTCACGGTAACAAAGAAATCACCGAATGCCGCGGCTTTTTTCATCGGCATAACCTCAAAGCCATCCATCACCGCTTCGATGGCCTTCACCGGATCGATCTCCGTCACAATCACCTTGGCGCCAAGACCTTTGGCACGCATTGCAACGCCCTTGCCGCACCAGCCGTATCCTGCGACTACAACGGTCTTGCCGGCCACGATCAGGTTTGTGGTACGGTTGATCCCGTCCCAGACAGACTGACCGGTACCATACCGGTTGTCAAAGAAATGCTTGCACTGTGCATTGTTTACCTTGACCATCGGGAATGCCAGATCACCGGCACGATTCATGGCCTCCAGCCTGATAATACCGGTGGTTGTCTCTTCACATCCGCCGATCACCCCGGGAATCAGATCCCGGTATTCGGTATGCATCATGTGTACCAGATCCCCGCCGTCATCAATGATGATGTTCGGTCCCACAGAAAGAACGGAACGGATATGGCGGTCATATTCCTCCTCCGTACACCCATACCAGGCATGGACTTCCAGTCCGTCCGCGACAAGCGCTGCCGCCACATCGTCCTGGGTGGACAGGGGGTTGGAACCGGTGATATACATCTCTGCTCCGCCCGTTGCCAGCACCTTGCACAGATATGCCGTCTTCGCCTCCAGATGGACAGACAGTGCCACCTTTTTCCCTGCAAAGGGTTTGGTCTCCGAAAATTCCCTTTCCAGCGTCCGAAGCAGATCGCAATGCTCCTTGACCCATGCAATCTTCATCGCCCCGCTCGGCGCCAGGTTTGGATCTCTAATCTCACTCGCCATGTTACTGTTAATCCTCCTTATGTTACTGTTAATCCTCCTTGAAGAATTCTACCTGCTGCAGAAGGTTGTTGGAAACTGATTTCAGATCATCTGCTGCTGCAGACAACGTCGCCACCGTGGCGGAAAGCTCCTGCATAGATGCGGAGGTTTCTTCCGTGGAAGCCGCATTTTCTTCGGAAATCGCGGACAGTGAATCCATCGCATCCACCACCACGAGCTTGGAATCGTTGCAGGCATCCGCACTTTGGGTAATGGACTGAATCCCCTGCATGGTCTGTCCGATCTGATTGATCAGACCGTCGATACTCTGTACGGAGCTGTCCAGAATCACGCGCTGCTCTTCTGTTGCTTTCTTGACTTCCTCTGCTTTCTTCACAGCATCCTGAGACTCCTGCAGAAGGACA
The DNA here is from genome assembly GCA_045661345.1 of Lachnospiraceae bacterium. Classification (GTDB taxonomy): domain Bacteria; phylum Bacillota; class Clostridia; order Lachnospirales; family Lachnospiraceae; genus RUG12461. The sequence continues at coordinate 33,241 of JAZRFM010000034.1, read as the reverse complement.
TCCATCTGCTCCTTGATCTCGGATGCGGACTTTGCGGAATCATCTGCCAGCTGTCCGATCTCTTCTGCAACCACTGCGAATCCACGTCCCGCCTCGCCTGCACGCGCCGCTTCGATGGAAGCATTAAGCGCCAGGAGGTTTGTCTGGGATGCAATGGAGCTGATCGCGTCAACCTTACTGTTGATATTTTCCACCGCCTTGCTGGTGGCGCCGATCCGCTCATAAATCTCGTCGACGGCATGACCCATCTCTTCGGAGGAAACCTTGAGCTTGTCAAGCTGCGCCGCGCTCTCCTTACTCTCTTCGTTCATGGAGTTTGCAGACACTTCCAGCGTGGAGGAATTGTTGGTCACGTTCTGGATATTATCGCTGATCTGGTTTGTATTGGTGGTTGCGTTCTGGATCTCTTCCGCCTGCTGTGTTGCACCGCTGGCAATATCCTGTACTGCATTCGATACATCGTCCGCAGTCTGGGAGATCTGACCAGTCGTCTCGGCCAGTGCCTCGGAAGAAGAATTCACAGACGAGGCCGACTGTTTGATATTGGAAACAATTGCAGAAAGCTTGTCAATCAGGGTATTGGTGGCCTTCACCATCTGCCCGAACTCATCTTTACGGTTTTCAAACTTGTCGATCCTGTGGAAATGTCCGTTGGAAAGTCGCGATAATGAGTCATTGATAGACACGATGGGCTGTGTAATGGATCTTGCAAACAACAGCGCAATCAGGATCGCTGCGACAAGGCAGACCACGCCGAGGATGATCAGGATGATCGCCACCCGCATGGTACCTGCCATGGTAACAGAGCGCAGGCGGCAGGACGCAACTACCCAGCCGGAGTTCGGTTCCTTTTCCCAGGAAACCATCCAGGTTTCCCCTTCAAATTTCGCTTCATAATCTCCGAGAGTCTGATCCCCTCTGGAGTCGGTATAAAATGGATTGGCAGACTGATCCTCCGGTGCTTCCGCCGTCATTTCCCGTGCGGAATGAGCAATCACCATGCCCGTCCGGTCCACAATCAGAATCTCCTGCCGGTCTTCCACGACATCATTTGCCACCAGTTCATGCAGGACAGACAGGTTATAATTACGCTGTACGATACCGATGACCTCGGAGCCGTCAGAACTGTAAACCGGTGCCGAAAGTGTTGCGATCAAAGAGCCGTTGGACTTGGAAATCTGCATATCGGAGATGTACGTCTCTCCGGCCATGGCTTTCTGAAAATATTCACGTTCGGAAACATCCACCGGATCACCCTTGGACTTCACCAGCTGCATTCCATCTGCACCGGATACCGCAATGGCATTCCCGTCGCCAATATTCGCATCCACCTGCTGAATCTGTGCCAGCACCCCCGCTGCCAGCGCCTCATCCTCAGGATCTTCCAGAAGCTGCACCGTGCTCGACGATGCTGCGACGGTCTGAATAGCTGTCATGTTCACATCCAGCGTATCCGCCAAATCTCGCTCCACGGATTCCACCTGAATGTCATTCATGGTGATAATATTCTGTTCACCCTGCTTGATGGTGCTCAGCGTGCTGAACAGAATGGTGAGAACCAGCGGCACAGCTACCAATGCGCCCATAACAAGGATCAGCCTTGTACGAATGCTGTCCTTCGCCGATACTCCTTCTCCGTTTTTCCCGGCCGTCTTTTCCTTTGTTTGAGCCATAATCCCCCCTGCCTTTCTGCTGCTTATTTTTCTTTCCGGAGATTTATTCCCGGATTATATTTACAGTTCGGTTCGAATCGCCGTCTCCAGGGCGATTTCCATCATTTCATGGAACGAGTTCTGCCGTTCCTCTGCGGATAATGCCTCTCCGGTAAAGATATGATCCGAGATCGACAGCACCGACAATGCTTTCTTGCCGTTGTTCATGGCTGTCAGGTACAGCCCCGCCGTCTCCATCTCTACCGCAAGCAGTCCTGCTTTCTTGATCTTTTCGTTAATATTGCCCGATGGATGATAAAAATAATCCGAGGTATAGACACTGCCCACCGCCGTATGTACCTTCAGCTCTTCTGCGGCTGTCACGGCATTTTTCAGCATCTCCCAGTCTGCAGTCGGTGCCAGCACTCCCGGAATATCATAAGCGGATCCAGCATCTGAATTCGTCGAGGCACTCATGGCGATCAGGACGTCACGCACCTTGACATTGTCTGCGATCCCGCCGGCACTGCCGATCCGGATAATCCCTTCCACACCGAAAAACGAGAACAGCTCGTACGCGTAAAGCACCATGGACGGAACGCCCATGCCGCTGCCCATAACGGATACTTCCTTTCCTTTATAGGTGCCCGTGTAACCAAACATATTACGGACGGAATTAAAAAGCACCGGATTCTCCAAATAATTGTCTGCCACATACTTTGCACGCAACGGATCGCCCGGCATCAAGACACATTTCGCCACATGCGTGCCGTCAATCAGCTCGATGCAGGCGGAAGGTGAAGACTGCCCCATAGATCATTTCCTCCTTTGTCATTGTCCGGGATTCTGCACGCACAGACACCCCTATCACCGATTATATTGTTTTGCCTCCATACTGTCAACGGATTGCAGGCTCAATCCCGACGCCTTCCGCCGCCCCCTCTGGCCAGCAGAATCAACCGTGCCAGCTGCAGAATCGAAGTGAACAATGCCGCCACATAGGTCATGGCTGCCGCGAGCAGTACCTTCTTTGCGCCTTCATACTCCTGCCCTTCCAGAATCTGATCATTTTTCAGGACCGCAAGCGCCCGTCTGGATGCGTCAAACTCCACCGGCAGCGTAATCAGCTGAAAGATCACCACAAACATGAACAGGAAGATGCCGATCCGAAGCATCCCGATCCACCCGAACAGAAGTCCGAGGAGGATCACCGGCCACGAAAGGTAGGATCCGAACTTTGCGATGGGTACCGCAGCCGTCCGCAGATTCAGCATGGCGTAGCCCGTCTTATGCTGCAGCGCATGTCCGCATTCATGAGCTGCCACGCCGATGGCCGCCACGGAGGATGACCCGTAAACACTGTCCGACAGCCGCAGCACCTTTTCCTTTGGGGAATAATGATCCGACAGCTTCCCGCTGACCCGCTCAATCCCGACGTCAAAAATCCCCGCACTCTCCATCATCCGCTGTGCCACATCCTGCGCTGTCAATCCCAGACGGTTCGTCACTTTCGCGTATTTATTATACGTCGTATGGACATTGATCGATGCGATACCGCTGATCGCCGCCCCGATCAGTACCAGCAGATAGGTCCAGTCAAAGTAATAGCCGTAGTAATACATGATTCTCCTCCCATGTGAAATCAACTTGATTTTAGCAGATATGGAGAAATTCCGCACACATATTTTACGATTTCTCTATCATGCAGTATAATAGTCAGGTCACAATCTTATCATCTTCAAAAAAATGTATAAAGGAAGTAAGAGATTTCCGGGAGTCCGATTATGAATCAGGAAAAAAAGCGTTTGCAATTTGTAGACATGGTAAAGGGAATTGCGGTCATCCATGTGGTATTCTACCATCTGATGGCACCGTCTCCGGCGAAAAGCTATTTCAATCACACTATCGAGATCATGCTGGTCGCGTTCTTTTTCTTCTCCGGCTATTTCCACAGACCCGGAAAGAAGAGTCTCGGGGAAAATCTGAAAGGCCGGGCAAAAGCTCTTCTTGTTCCTTTCTTTAAATACTCTCTGTTCTTCTGGGTGGTCGGGTCGGTCTACCTTGTGGCCTCCGGCAGCGCTCCCCTTGCCGAGACATTCTACTGTCTCCGCAATTTCTACGGCGGCTGTATCTGGAATCGTACGATCCAGAACTGGTTCCAGTGGGAATACTATCATCTTGGAAAACGGTATCTTTTCCTTGCTGATTTCTGGTTCCTGCTTACCATGATGTTTGCCAGCATTGTGTTCCTCCTCATCGTGGATCTTGTCATCAAGTCCAGGTTAAAAACAATCATCGCATCGGCTGCTTTATTTGCCCTCACCGGTGTATTACGCGCTTTTGCAATCGATCTTCCCTACAACCTTCAGCTCATCCCCTTCTGGGCTGCTTTCATGCTGCTCGGCGCTTTTGCCGGAAACTATCATCTGTTTGAAAGCAAGGCGCTGAACGGTGCAAAGGAATGGGTGCTTTCCATCCTGTCTCTGGCTGCCGGTCTTGCCATCGCCCTGCTGCAGCCGGAAAATATGGATATGTTCCGCGGAGCCTTTCCGCAAAACGAAGTAGTGAATATGCTGCTTTGCATAGCCGCATCTTTGCTTGTTATTTGGGGACTTGGCATCCTCTGCAAAAAGATTGAACAGGCCGGCGTCAGAGTCAGGGAGCTGGCCTGGCTGGGCTCCCATTCCCTCCTGATCTACCTTTACCATATGTTTTTCTTCTGGATCATCTGCACCATTACCGGTCTCCCGGCCCAATACCCAGAGGATCCCTCCTCTGCCGTGATTCTGCAAAGCGTTGGGATCACCGTTATCGTCCTGGTTATTTGTATTCTCCGATATGTGTTCGCCGACATCATCACGGGAAAGTATTCCGCGAACCCTGCTGTCTGGGGAAAAGGACGCTATTTTGTCTGCGCGGTCGTACTTGCGGCCATCGCTCTCGGATGCGCGGGGATCGGTTTCCGTGCCGCAGAGAAAAAAATGACGCCGGCAGAAGACCCGGCGAAAGCAGCTGTATGGGAGATCACACAGGACGATCTGATCTGAAGCAAAGGGTCCGTTCGTTCTTCATATCGTTACAGAGTCTGAAATCCTGATCCGAAACATCATAGACCTTTACAATATCCTGAAGGTCCTGTTGTTTCGGATCATATTCTGTCAGCATATTTTTATAGCCGTCCATCAGTTCCGGATGAAATGCGATCGTCTTTTCATTTTCAAAGATCGCATTGTAAAGGATCCCCGCCTCCACGAGATCCTGGAAGAAATGACTGCCGTAAGAAAGCTCCGGATTATAACCGGCGCGGGAATCCGCGATCTCACAGATCGCCTCATATTCACTGATGTCCGAAAACAGAGCCGGGACGCCAAGTTCCGGCGACGAAGTCCCGATCCTGCCGGGGGTCATCAGGAGCATCTTTTTCTCCTTGCCGCGCATCGCCCAGTTGATGCCGCCGATCGCGAGCCCGACCCTGTATTTTTCTTTGTAGGGCATGTTGTAATATTTAACCGGATCCACCGCAACGATGAGATCCAGTTTTTCATACCGTGACAACCCCATCGCAGAGCCCCTGCACTCAAACAGGATCTGCTCAGCCGGTACATCTTCCGGAAGCTCCATCTCCTCCGCATCCTGATAGACCTGCAGCGGCCGGCACTGCAGGAGGTTGATCACGTAGTCGCCGTCTTCGGACAGATTGATCGTAAACTCGGTATCGACCGGGTACTCATACTCTTTTTGAATGGCGGACAGGATCGTTTTCATCTGTTCCATCAGATCCTCTTTTTCCACGATCCCCTGACAGGAAACGAACTCAATCTCTCGGTACTGCCCTCTCTCACGGAAGATCCGTTCCGTATCATAGTCATGTTCAAACAACAGTTTCTTCATGAATGCCGGCAAAAACGGTTTCACGATATCCGGATCGAGCTGTTCGAGACTCCTCGTGGCACGGTTCATGAGTTCCAGTTTGCGCTGGGAATACAGATGCTTTTCCTTGCAATCTCTGGCTGTCGTTGCTTTCGGCTTATCCAGACTTACAAGCCTCGGATAAGACCCTTCCGTCCGGTCCACGGCAGAGGTTCCAAGCCCCATGACGAGCCGCAGCATCCCGGCTGTCGGATCCAGATCTTCCATAAATCGATACGGACTGTACGAGTAGCCGACACCTGCAACGCATGGCATATAGTATTCGCCGTAATAGGAACCGGACACCCTCTGCACAAGAAGCGCCATCTGTTCGTCCCGCTCCTGCAGGCCGCGCCGGCTCCTGTAATCGAGCGCCGACCTGCTCATGGTACTGGCATAGACTGTCCGCACTGCATTTTCCAGTTCTTCCAAACGCTGATCCATATCCCCGGAATTAGAGCAAAAGACCGATTCATATTTTCCGGCAAAGGCATTTCCGAAACCATCCTCAAGAATCGAGCTCGACCTGACGATGATCGGATCCTGACCGTAGTATTCCAGCAGTTTCACAAACTGCTCTTCCATCTCACGTGAGAACTTCCCCGTCATAAGCTTCTCCGCAAATTCCTCCGCAACGGAAAAATACTCCTCCTTGCTCCGCTGCCGGATCCTCAGATCCCAGAAACGGTTTTCCACGATAAAAGAGTAAAACACGTCAGATCCGATATAAAAAGAATCATGCGGTTCCAGTTTTTCAAAGATCTCCGGGCAGCGGTTTTCAATGATCTTTCTGGCGAGCAGCATGCCACAGGCTTTCCCGCCGATCATGCCGGTTCCGATCATGCGCTTTCTGACCGTCAGATAATCACGCGGTTTGAAATGATCCTTGATCATCACACGCAGCCGTTCGTCCCGCGTCATCATGATATCGCAGATGCGATGACATTGCTCCGTCACATCCATATTGTTTTCGACCATGGTTTCATACATGTTGAAAAACCGGTCCCAACTGTCCATATTGCCGCGATCAGGAGAGGTTTCCTCTGCGCCGAGCACCTGATAAAAATGACTGGCGAGCACGCCATCCAGGATCGGCTTAAAGGTACCATCCTTTGGCACGAACAGATGCGGCAGAAACATGGTCTCGGAATATCGGTTCCAAACCTTATCGGGCCGCACATAGACATGGTTGTGATCTGCATAGACATCCAGAAAAAGCTGCGTCGTATCCCGAATCTTCGCGATGGCCTGAAAGGAATGCTTCCCGCGGATCAACGGGAAAAAGGCGACGGTATCCAAAATAAAAAGATAGGGACAGGTCACCTGGAAGAAATTGCCCATCATGAGGTCTGTCGACCATGCAGTCTGCAGCTCCGACAGGCAGTCAAAAACATAGAAGGCGTCCCGCCCTTCCTGCGTGATATGCTCCCGGATCTCGACGGTGAAGTTTTCAAAGCGGTGATTCAATTCCACCTCGATGATCTTGAGTCCCTCTTGCGGTTCAAGGAGCGTTTCATGCGTCGCAAAACGAAAATAGATCAGGTTTCGTTTATCCAGGATCGCCTGTCTGACATACGGTTTCATAAAGAGTTTGAACTGCTCCAGATCGTCTACGCGCCATACCACGTTGTCTCCGAGACGGATGTTGTCAAAGTTTTCATCCATCTCCGGAATCCCCGATTGCACCCTGTCAAATGCAGCCATATCGTTCTCCTCCCATTCTGCTTCCCCGAGAATTACGCACAAAAAAAGCAAAAGCTCCGAAATCGGGCGCCTTTGCCTTACTTGTATTATAATGCACGTTCTCATGCATTTCCAGTCTTATTTCAAGTTTTTCAGGTTCTATTTCATCCGGTTTAGAATCCCATCCGTATCGATGCCGGGATGTGTCGTATAAATCTGCAGGATCTCTTCGACGAGTTCCTGCTCCACTCTGTTGCGCCTTGCGATCTCCGGCACGGGGTGATTCGCGTTCATATCTTTGATGATGTTTTTGATCACCACATCCATCTCTTTGCGGGGAGGGCGCTTTTCAGAGCGTTTTAGCACCGGCGACAGATCCTTCTGTTCGATCGTAACATCCCCATCTTCCGCGATCTCCAAAACCATCATCGTGACGGGCTGCGTGAAACGTCTCGGCCCGCAGCTTCCGGGATTTAAGTACGTGATTGTCCCGTCCTTCCGATCCTCATATTTATGGGAATGTCCGTAGACGAAAAAATCGATTCCGGTGAGATCCGTTCTTGCATGACTTTTGTTATGCACCATGTAAAAACGCTTTCCGGCAAGTTCAAGTTCGATGTCCTTGGGGATCATCTCTGCCCAATCTTTATCCGCATTGCCGCGCACGAAATGCACCGGCACCATGAGATTCCTGATCCCTTCATAGGTCTCACGGGAAGCAATATCTCCTGCATGCAGCACGTGGTCACACGTCCCGATGAGTTCCGCAACCTCCGGCCGCAGGAGTGAATGTGTGTCTGAAAGTATGGCGATTTTCATAGGTACCTCCTCCGCAACAGGTCTCCCAGCCTTTCAAAAATATATACAGTCACTCTTCGCTTCTTATCTGAACTGGAAGCTTCTTCAAAATCGGAGCAGAAATGTCATCAGATAAGAACATCACCATATATGCCGGAAGATACTTGATTTTCCCTTCAAAGTGTATATTGCAGTTGGCAAATACAATCGATTCTTTGATCTCATACTCCGGATTATCTGTTGCTTTCGTTATGGCGGAGTGCACATAATAATCCTTACCACTCTTCACCTCGATTGGGATTATGGACAGATCTCTCTCTATCACAAAATCCAGTTCTCCAAGTCTATGGCTGTTATAGAAGTACAAATCAAATTGATGTGCGTTTAATTCCTGTGCAATAAAATTCTCATATACTCCTCCCAGATTGACATTATCATCCGACATGAGTATCCGCGCTCTCAGGGCATTGCCATATTGGCAAGTCAGCAATCCCACATCTGATGAATAAAGTTTCAGCAAACTCCTCTTTGCATTTTGATTGAGGGATACCCTCGGTTCCGTTGTATTGTACACCGGTATCGACACTCCGGCATATGTGAGCCAAAGGAAACTGTCCTCAATTCTCTCAAATCTCAACTTTTTCTTAATATCGCTGTAATTGAATCTCTTATTTTGTTTCAGGAGTTGTGAAGGGATCTGGCCGTATACCGACACGAGCATGAGTTTTTTATTTTCGCTTTCATACTTTGTAAAATCGCGCTTATAGAACTCAATAATGCTCTGATGTATCTCCGTCACAGCTCCAATGTCTCCGGATTCAACATATTCGTTTACTGCCTGAGGCATACCACCAACGACGAGATATCTTTTCATGTGCTTAAATATGGTATCATTGACCGTTTCATCCACGGGAGTGCTCTCATCATAACATTTTTTGAGATAACCTGTCGTCTCCTCCAAAACTCCTGATGCCAACAGAAATTCCTCGAAATCCAGCGGGTACATTTTTATTTCTGTAACATATCCCACCGGTGCTGACCTTAAATTGCGAAGTTCCACTCCAAGTAACGATCCGCTTAATACATATTGAAAGCGCTTATCTTCAACCCAGAATTTTATTTTTGTCACGATATCCTTACATTCCTGTACCTCATCAATAAAGAGTATCGTTTCGCCTTTTACCATTTTGTGGGATGAGACTGCAGTCATATTTGTGATCAGATCCTCTACTGTTGCCGACTCCGCCATAACCGGAATATACTCCGGATGATCTATCAGGTTGATCTCCAGATAATCCCTCCCGCTTCTCGAAAGGCATTCTCTGATTACATATGTCTTTCCGACTTGTCGTGCTCCGATGACAAGCAGCGCTCGATCATCTCCTCTGATCCATTTGTCAATCTTTTCCTCAACTTTTCGTTTCAGCATAACAAAAACCTCTTAACAAGCGTTTATCACAACACTATTATAAGAGGTCTCTTGCACTTTTTCAATTGATTTTTGATTAGATTTCGCACTTTTTCAATGATTATTTTCTCAAGTTTTACACTTTTTCAATCTCAGCTTCTTCTGCCAAGTAGTCCGGATCGATACGCACCATTTCGACAAGGGCTTTGTTTCTGTAGTTCAAATCCTCACGCAAAGTAAAGCCCTGCGATTCCCAAAAAGCATTTCCACCTTCGTTCTTTTTGAACGCAACCAGAAGAACCTTATTGATTCCCTCTTTTTTCAGTGCATCAACGGCAAGGTCGACGAGTTTCTTTCCGATCCCCATCCGTCTGTAATCCGGCGATACACAGGCATGCTGAACGATCCCTCTCCTTCCGTCGTGTCCGCAAAGGATCACGCCGACGATCTTTTCCTCACGCACGGCAACATAAGAGGTGTTCGGATTTCGTTTCAGATATTTCTCGATCCCTTCGCGTGAATCATCTTTATATTATCCATAGATTCGGATTCCCTCCTTTAATACCTCTTTAAGGAGTTCTTCATTTTTCAGCAGTTGTTTCAATTCGAGAAGATCAACTTTTTTATGCAGCTCTTCTCTCAAACGTTCCGCGATTTCATAGAATCGAAGTCCGGTAACCTGTGTTGAGATAACCAGATCCACATCGCTTTCCCCACGTGCTCTTCCCTTTGCATAGGAGCCAAAGAGATAACAAAAGTCAACCGTGTATTGTTCAAAAACTCTTTCACATGCACTTCTGATCTCGTCAATCGCCAAGACACCATGTTCCTCATCCAGCGGATTAAAATTTTTCATCTCCTGTAATATAAACCGATATTTCGGCGTAGTTTTCTTCCCTTCATCATTTTCGTATGTGATGTAAGATCGTAAAGACACCCCCAATATTTGAGCCGCTTCACGCTGAGTAAGTTTTTTCTTTTGCCGGCAGGCTTTCAGTTCCGTCACGTTTTGCACCTCCATCCGATAAAAATTATGCAATATTTGCACTTCTGCGTCAACAGAAATGTGCAAATATTGCACATTGAATTCTATCACTGTGGCGTGTCATCAACACAAATCTATCCTTACCTACTTGTGGTTATGCTTATCCTATTCCGTCCATTCCACAAAAAACTCCGCTGTGATATCATCCTTACCACCGAACGCTTCCTGGATCTCTTCCGGTGTAGCATTGATATGCCCCAGCTTTGTGAAGTTCCATGTATTCTCATCATAATAGATCGTGACATGATCGCCTTCGTACAGGATCACGTCCCCGGGAGCAGTGGTAATCTCTTCATCATTCGTCGGCAGCTCCCATGGCAGATCTCCTATTTTCTCGAAATTACCATAATCATGCATATCGATCTGCACGTTTCCATGTTTGACCTTCTCAACAAAAGCCTCTGCGGAAGAATTGTCTTCCGTATAGATCGTAAAAACATTGTCTCCAACAATCACCCCAAGTATCGGCATCGGTGACATATCTTCTTTCTCACTATCTGACGCAGTCTGTTCCGTACTCTGCTCGCCAACTTCTATTTCTCCGTCCCAATCTTCAATCCCGCCAAACTCGTAGACTCGTGAATATCGCATCTTCGCCAGCTTGTCCGCCGCTTCCTTGCTTCGCCTCCCGGTTCGGCAGTACACCAATATGATCTGGTCGGAGTTTTCCAATTCGTGCGGGGCTTCATATTCAGCAATGCTCTCGTTCGGAATCAGAATCGCGCCCGGAATATGCCCTGCGGCGTACTCGTCTTCCCTGCGGACGTCTACGATCACATAATCGTCTTCCTGATCCATCATCTGCTTCGCTTCTTCCTGCGTGATCGATGTATAATCAAACGTACGTATCATACCGTCTCCGTCCATGATCTGCCCAAATCCCGGTCCCGCCGGTGTACAACCGACAAGTAACAGTGCCGGTAATACGATTGTCATGATCCATGCTTTCTTCATCATTGTCCCTCAAATGTCTCTTCCAGATTTTCTGCAGCAACTTGTTGCAGTTTTCAATAAGCATACCTCACAGGATATTTCGACCCTGACGATATTGCTCCATATAAGCCGCGTTGATCTCCCTGATCTCACGCTTCCCATCTATATAGTCCTGATAGATGTCCCATGGCGAACCGCCGCCAAGCCAGCAGGAGGAACAGTTCTCGCATCCGCCTCCGCAGTCCATGGAATTCTTAACGATTGCTTCGCGTTCTTCTTTTGTCGTGTCTTTTATGAGAATTGATTGCATAAAGGATGTCTCCGTTCTTTATGTTGCTTTGTCTGGCTGCTGTCCGTCATATCGGATCACGCATGACTGCTTTTATCATGATCAGTTCCATCGGTTGCTTATAACCGGGAACGTCCACAATAAAGCCACCGCAATCCTTATATCCAAGCTTTCGATAAAAATGCTGTGCCTCCTCATCGACTTGGGTTGAAGTCATCAGCATCCCATATCCCGCTGATTCCATGTCCTTCTCTCAGCGCTCCATCAATTGCTTCCCATGGCCTCTGCCTCTATATTCGGCATCAATGAACAGCATCGTACAGAAAGGAGTATTGTCCCAGAAAAGATGATACCGTAAGATGCCAATCATCTTTCCATCTTCGATACACACATAGCCCTGTCTGCATCTTACCTTCTCATCTCCTCGTCCGGCGATTCTCCGTTCACCGTCATGGCCAGTTCGATCTCATCATCATACTCTGCGCCGGTAGTGGCAAAACCCTTTTTTTCATAGAGTTTTTGTGCGATCGGATTGTCTTTGTTGCAGGTCAATGCAACTCTGTCCGAGTCCCCAAAGGGTTTCGTGCGGATATAGTCAATGACAAAATCCAACGCGTCACTGCCATATCCCTTTCCCTGCATCGATTCATCGATCATCATATGCCAGATATCGTATTCGGGGATATCATAATCGTAGATCACCATGACATAGCCGACCATCGTCTCACCCGCATAGATGCCGAACGGCTGACACTGCTTTCTGTAGACATAAGCCTGTGCAAGGCTTCGTATCGGATGAGACACAAAGCTTTCCTGCCCTGACGCCAACTTCAGGTTGAAAGCGTCAAGAAAATTGTCTTCTGTGATCGGTTTCAGTTCTACCATCTTTCACCCTCCATAGCACTCCGGATCATAAAACGGAGCGTCTGATACGCCCGTAAGCCGCTTCTTCAACAGCTCTTTCTCCTGCTCTGTGAGCGGTTCTTCAAAGATCTCGTCCTGATGTTCCAGTGCGAAAGAAAAATGTTCAAAGTTTCCGGGTGGAACAAGAATATCCTCTCCGAGAGAAACCGCGTATTTTAACGCGGCAAGGAGAACCTCATCATCTTTTCCCACCTCAAAAGGTTTGCACCAGGACTTCGGATATTTGGAAGCATAGCGTTCTTCAGGCGCCCATGCTTTTTCAATCATGGACTTGATGCCGAGGAATCCGATCCCTCTGCGTTTTACCTCCTGCCGCAACCTTTCCCCCATGCCGTGCTGCATATGCATATGCCAGTTCAAAGGAAACATGACCGTATCAAAGTCATACCGCTCCAGCGCCAGCAGGGCAGTCGGCTCACTATGCGCCGTAAAGCCGATGTTTCTCGCGATCCCCTGTTTTTTCATTTCGATCAACAGTTCCATTGTTCCGCCGGGAGCAAAGCACTCATCCAGTTCCTCTTCGGTAATCAGACCATGCAGCTGATAGACATCAAAATAATCCGTATGGAGAAGCGACAGAGATTCTTTCATCTCGGCCTCCGCTTCGGCACGGTTTCTTCGGTTTGTTTTGCAGGCGAGATAGACATCCTTCCGATAAGACTGTATAGAATTTCCCATCAGAAGCTGCGCATCACCATAGGTCGGTGCCACATCGAAGTAATTGATTCCATGGTCGATCGCCCATGCGACATGATGATCAGACATTTTCTGTCCGTCCCCTGGAATGGCGGCTTCATCAAAGTGTTGCGATGAAACAATTCCGCCGTAACCGATTGCGGAAACTTTGTAGCCGGTCTTTCCAAAATCATGATATTTCATAGCCGTTTTCTCCTTCCTGTGCAAACCGTGTGAGCCAATTCTATCCTGTAGCCAGCCAGGTCACAATCTTCATTTCAGGAAAAACTGCAGCAACGATCAGATCAGGTCGTTCTGGAATCTCGACAGATGCTCGTACGGCAGAATCAGCCTTCCTCGATATAAGCCGCATCCGTCATTCACCAGATTGTTGTCCGCCGCACCGAACATATTCACATCCACCCTGGCCAGATCCAGCTCCTGCAGCTTCATGCCTCTTTCATAGGCGTCGTCAAAATAGGCATTCTCTCCCGGCGGGATCTCCTCGCGCCGGGCACGTTCACTCTCCTGTCGTTTCTCATAGCCGAGATGATTGGCCGGTCCGATCTCCGCATTATCGTCCATCTCCTTTGTGCGGATCTGCACTTCAATGTTGCTTCGCGATGTGTTGTCAAAAAAAGAGATGTGAAGAGACCGGTACCCGTAATGATTCGGATTCTCGATATAGTCCCGATAATACTGACGATAGGGCTCCGCGATGGTCTGACTGACAGTTTCGATCCCGGAAAGCTCCGGCTGAAAACCGCGTTCCTCCAGGAAATCCGGCAACGCATTCGCGATTTCGTAGAGATACCCTCTCTCCCGCTCTTCTTTATTCTCTCCGGCCTTTACATGACATCGCGGCAGGGAAACCACGATCCGGTAAGCAATAAGATCCTTGATCCTGCTGATCTGGTCCTTGAGCTTAGCCTCCGGCGGATAGGTGCCTTTCTTCCTGTGATAATCGTAAATGAACTCCACGATATTGCCGTTGATCTTCTCTTCCAGGCGGATCAGAGATTTGATCCTGCCCTTAAAAGTAAACGCCAGAAACGGATACTTCTCCGCCATGAACTTATAGAACTCTCTGATCTTCTGCGACTGTGTCGTCAGGAAATCATTGTGCTCCAGCAGGTCGATCATCAGCAGCAGACAGTTGCTGTGCGCCAGGTCTATCCCGTTATTGTATGCAATGGCGGCCTCCTTCAGATCCCGGGAGTAGCTGTGCAGGATCTTCACCACCGTATCGCCGTTGTATAAGTAGTCGTTAAGGGTAAGCATAGATGTCGTCTCCTACTATCTGTCAAATTCCCGGAAATCATCTTCGCATTCCAGAATGATCTTCTCGTGTCTCGTCGTCTACTCATAATCATATTCCCACGCCGGGACTTTATCAACACCGGGTTCATCATAGATCACAGCCATAATCCATTTCCTGACTCAAATCAATGCCAATTCTAAAATATTTCTAAAAAAATGCCTTCCCGTCTTGTTTTTTATCCCCCACTTGATACAATAGTGTCATTCCAATCTGGATTATCTCTTTTTCTCATTTATGTTTCCCCCTTTTCAGCATTTATTGCATTTTATGAAGGAGCTTGTATGAAGAAAAATGATAACAGAATATCCGCTCTTGATCATGCTACCGGAGAGATCCGTTACAACATGACCAATGACTTTATGTTTAAAACGGTGTTGCAACGCAGCAACCACGTACTGATTCGGCTTCTGTGTTCCCTTCTGCATTTGGAAGAATCTGCGATCAAATCAGCCATCGTAACAAATCCCATCGTGCCCGGGGAGCTGATCAATGATAAAACAGTGATCCTGGATGTGATGGTTTTGATGAATGACAACACAAATGTAAACCTCGAAATGCAGGTGATCAATCATCACAATTGGACAGACCGGTCTGTCTACTATCTGTGCCGCAGCTTTACAAATCTGGTGAAGGCTGATAATTACCGTTCTGTGAAACCATCCTACCAGATCGGATTCTTGGATTATACGTTATTTCCGGATGAGCCGGAATTCTATGCAAACTATCTCCTTATGAACACGCGTAGTCATAAAGTATATAATGACAAATTCCGACTTTCCGTGGTATCCTTATCTCAAATAGATCTTGCTACAGAGGAAGATCGACGATACCATATTGATGACTGGGCACGCCTTTTCAAGGCGACGACATGGGAGGATCTCAAAATGATGGGAACAAATGATTCTGTTTTTCAGGAAGCCGGTACTGTCATGTACGAGGTGAGCGAAGACGAGCATATGAGACAAATTCTTGAAGCCCGCGAGGACGCCCGCCGCAACGAAAACGATCTGCTCAATTACATACAGGAACGCATTGACGAAGCTGAAGCCAAAGCTGAAGCCCAGGCTGAAGCGAAAGCTGAAGTCATAGCTGAAGCCAAAGCCAAAGTCATAGCAGAAGCTAAGGTTAAAGCAGCACAGCAGGCTGCAAAAATGGAAGTGGAAGCACTTCAGAAAAAACTGGATCTATATCGGTCGAAATATGGTGATCTATAACAGGAGACTCTGTCACATGCCACCACCCGGCTCGAAAGAGCCGGGTGGTGACTGTTATGGGCGTATAACCTCCTCCTTTACCTGATCGGTGATGTTCTTTGCAGCCTGCCGCCTCTCATCAATCCCGAAAGATCCTGGACAATCCATGCCCGACTACCAGGCCGATGCCGGCGGAAAGCACCGTGCCGAGGATCTGGTTCTTCGCGTCCTCTTTCCTGTTTTCTTCCATTTCCTGCAGCGTTGCCACCTGCTCCTGCTGTGTTTGCAGCTGCTCCTGTTGAAGTCGGATCTGTTCCTGCTGCATGGCAACCATCTGCTGATGGCGAAGGTCCTCCTCATAGAGGTTGATCGCCTGCTGAAGCGTGGTGACACGTTTCGTCTCCAGCGCGTCACAGAAACACTCCATGATCTCTGGAGAGCGGTATCTCTGCGGAATATAAGAAAGATCGTGTTCCCGGCTGATCCTGTTGATCTTAGCATTGATCTCGGCCATGTCAGCTTCCGTCTTCTCCTTCCTTTCGACCATACCTGCAAGGAGCACCGGTCTGTATTTTCTCCACAGGTACTCTAAGAGCACCAGCCCGGTGCCGAGAAGAAGGGTCACAAAAAAGGCTCCCACGCCTCCGCACAGGAGAATCAGGATACCGATTCCGACAATCCCTGCAGCTGATCCCCACCGAAATGGTGGGGATTTTCTACGATTCGTGATGGTCTTCCTGGATCTTTCCCTTCAGGCTTTGTTTATCCGCGTACATCTCCTTATCCGCCCGGTTAAACACATCCGCCACGAAGCGATCCTCCCGGGGATTGTACGTTGCCATCCCGGCCGCCAGAACGGGCCCTCCTCCGGCTTTCTGGTTGTCGCGGATCCGGCTGCGGAGCGTCTCCATCAGATCCTCTCTGCTCTGATAAGCATTGCCCTGCAGAACCACGGCAAATTCATCTCCTCCCACTCTGTATACTGCATCCCGTTTATACAGCTCGCACAGAAGATTTGCCGACGACCTGATATACTCATCACCGGCCACATGTCCCTCATTGTCATTGATACTTTTCAGATTATTGGCATCGCATACCACAATGGCAAACCGGAGCTGATCCGGCGCATTCTCCATCTCTGCCTGCATAAGCTGTTCCACCTCCGCGTATGCAGTCTTATTCCTTGTTCCCGTCATCTCGTCCGTTCTGGCCAGCTCTCTCTCGGTGTTCAGCGCTTTGAGCTGCTGCTTTTCTCTTTTTACCTCTGCATCAATGTTCTCAACACCGATAATATAGTGGGATTCGTCACTGGTTTTGCGGACAGTCATCCTGAAGTATTTCGACCGGCCGTTCTGCACGAGGCGATACTCGATACTGCTCCTTTTCCGTCTTCCCATCACCGATCTCAGATGATCCCGGTCCGCAAATTCCATCACGAGTTTTCGGTCGTTTTTGTGTACAACCTGAGGAATGATCTCCAGTGTTTCTCCAAAGAAATCCTCTCCGGTTTTACGGACTACCAGCTGTCCCCGTCTGTCGTTGGTTTCATAACTGATATAACTTGCATCTTCCGCATTCACATAATAGAGAACGTCGTAATTGGAAGCCAGGCTTTCCGCAATCCGGCTGAAGGTGATATTCTTCTTCTGGGATCTGCTGCGCAGCGACTCTTCCGTAATCTCATCATCAATATCCTTCTCACACAGTATCATATGTCTGTTGTCATCGGCGCGAAGCACCTTAAACCGGAAATATCTCGGTTCTTCCCCCACCATAACCCTGTATTTATAGGTATAGGAATTTCTCCCCTCCAGATTTTCAAGCATGGTCTCTTTGTCGTACATGCTCATGGCAAATTCCTTGTCGTAAGGATGGACATACCGTTTTACATTCTCCTTTGTCTCTCCAAAGAAATCCCTGCCATTGGCAGGAACATTCATGGCTGCATATTCCTGACTCGTGGCAAACTCCCGGTATTCACCCGTCTCGATGTCAATGTAATACATGGCTTCATAGTCTTCTGCCAGACTCGATGCAATATGATCATAGATTTCTTTTTCTTTTCGCTCTCCTTCATCCACAAAGGAATGAACCACGCAGCTTCCGAGCAGTAGTCCCATGGCATAGAAGGGGAAAAGAGGTACCAGAATCTGCAGGATCTGAAAGATCCCCAGCACAAGACAGGTCAATCCCACTGCGGTGTATCTGGTTTTTTCCTGCCCGTTGGTTCTGGCAGCGATCACAAGCATATAGATGGATGTCACCGCATACAGGATGATCTGAAGAAAAAACGCGATATACCTGCCCGGCGCCGTAATATACTCGTACTGTTCGTTAAAGGAAAAAATAAAGGGATGAAAACGATTGATCATGAGATAGATCAACCCGATGAGAAACAGTACCCATACCGCATAAAGGAGCACCTTGCTGCGGCGCCCTCTCTTGTCCAGATAAGCGACGATGTATCTGATCCATGTCAGCATGGTCAGCAGCATGAAAATAAAATAGAGTACCGTATCGGAATAGAGGAAGGGAAACAGAGCCGGCATCTCATGATGATCATAGAGAAGCCCCCAGGTAAGGTCGGAGAGAAAATAGCAGATCGATGCGATGAGGAATGCCCTGTAGCGCACGGCTACCCGCTGTGCAGGGGTTGGCTTTTCGCCTTTTACAGTCTGCCTTTTCAGTGCCTCTCGATTAATGATGAAAAGAACAATCAGCGCTAAAATGCCTACGCCGGAATAATACATTGCCTTTCCCTCCTTTTACAGACATTCTTTTTCAAACTCCTCTGCCGGCATGGGCTTCCAGTAAAAATAGCCCTGCACATACTGCACACGGAGTCCGTCAATCATGGACCGCTGGGACTCCGTCTCTATGCCGACAGCAGAAACCGTAATATGAAACGCATCTGCTATCGCGATGATGCAGTGAAGCAGCTCATTTGCTTTCTGATCCTTCTCCGCGCGTACGATCAGGGAATGCGACATGTCGATCCCGTCAAAACCGCAGTCTATGATGTGTGAAAGGTTGATATCTCCTCCGCCGAAATCGTTGAGCACCAGACCAAATCCAATCTCATGAAGCATCTTCAGCGTTTCCTTGGCAGATCCCGCCGCCCCCATGATCACTTCATTGGATACTTCCAGAATGATCTTATGGATGGGCATGGTGCTTTCTGATGCAATCCTTTTCAGCGCGTTCAGAAACTCTTCATCCAGAAGCTGCAAGGGCGCCAGATTGATGGACACGGAAAGCTCCAGATGATGTGCTCTGTTCCATTTTTCAACATGAGAGACGGCTTCAGTGGCGATCCAGATTCCAAGCCTGCTCATGATCCCCACTTCCTCGGCAATGGGGATCAGTTCTCCCGCCGTGTAGATATCATTCCCCGGTCCCTTCAATCGGGGAAAAACCTCTACTCCCGAGAGTTTCCCCGTCTCCTTTTCCAGCTTTGGCTGATAGTGCAGCACAAAGTCATGCTCCGGGGAGGCATTCTTCAGCTTTGTCTCCAGGGCCCGGTGCTTTTCCACCGTCGCTACCAGTCCGGAATCAAAGATCCGGTAATCATCCTTCTTTCCACTGTGCTTCACGGCATACATCGCGGCATCGGCATATCGGAGAAGATCCTCCGGATCCTTTGCATGCGTGCCGTAGGTGGCAACTCCTATGCTCCCTGAAAGTTGAAACACATAAGTGTCCAGCATAATCGGGGTGGAAAACAGCTCCTGCAAAGTCTCCGCGCCCTTTTTTACGGATGCCTCATCCATCGTGTTTTTCCGAATGACCGTAAATTCATCCCCGCCGGTCCGGAAAGAAATATAATCCGAAGGAAGCTTCAACATCCGGGATCCGAATTCCTGAAGCACCCGATCCCCCATATCATGACCATAGGTGTCATTCACGGGCTTAAAATGATTGAGATCTATGCAATAAACGGAAAAGAGTTCGTGATTCTCCTCAGCGGCTTTTTGGCAGTCCGCCAGGACAACAGAGGAATACCTCCTGTTAAAAAGACCCGTCAGCAGATCCTGCTGCTTGATCAACTGCTCATTCAGTGCGCCGTTCTGGAAGGAAGAGGTCATGACCCAGGACACCAGCATGGCAATCAACAGATAGAAAAAGTCGTTCCGGTCAAAAAATCCGCTGTACCATAGCAAAGCGGAGACCACGATCCCCAAAAGGATCAGCCATCGTATCCGCTTCATACTCTTCTGGTTATACTCATAGGCTTTCAGACGGAATACATGATGATGGCGGATCTGATGATAGATTCCGTGGGCCATCAGCATCATACAGAGCATGTAGATGAGGTTCAGCCAGTTGTTTTCCGGGTCTCTTCCGATAACGATGCTGTAATTGTAGGGGATATCCAGGAGCGTATACACGAAAATACCGATGATCATCGTGTTTGTCCCCTTCAGTCCGCTCTCCGCCGCAATCATATAGACCATGTGGAAGATCATGACGATGATAAAGAAATTGATAAAGAAATAAAGGTATACTCTCAGCAGGGAAAAGGAATCCAGCGTCCGGAAGGAGCTCGCATAATCAAGAAGCTTTCGAATGGCGACAAAACCGATGACAGTAAAGGTAAAGACATTGACCAGAAACTGATAAAGCTGTCTGCCCCGAAGCTTTTGGATAAAATAAACCGCTACGGAAATGCCGAAGAAATAGTTCGGAAAAACATAAAGGGTTTGTGTCAGGGTATCTGTGATTTCGGTATGCAGAAGAAAGCCGGACACAAAGGAAATGACATCCGCCACGACCCAGATATAGATGCCGACCCCCAGAAGAAAGCTGGGAAGCCAGAAACCGCCCATTCTTTTCAGACAGAGCATGATCAATGTACCGGCAAGAAAAGCCGTGATGGGCGAGATTAGATTATGGAGAAAATCGTTACCGAGGGCCGTAACGATAAACATGAAAACATACGATGCAATCAGTGCCGCAATAATGGGCAGATCCAACCTGCCTCTCTGCTCGTCCTTTCGAGATTTCATGCTCATGCTCTCCTATGCAAAGACACTCTGCTCTCCTATCAGACTACTCCCAAAGGGCATCTGCGTCAACCATCTCCCTGTCTCGTTGAGAGCCTTAACACCGGCGTTTTCCATGAAAAAACAGAATTTCCTCTTTCTTTTTCAAAAAGATGTGATACAATTATATTGCTTACAATGTTTTTGACGGAGGTAAAGATCCATGGCAATCATTTTGAATCTGATCATTGTTATTCTGGAGATCATCGCATTTTTCAAAGGCCGGAAGGGCTTTCACATACGACAAAGCTTTCTCTATTACACCCTGCTTTCGAATCTGATCACCTTGATTTCCTCACTGCTTCTGGTGATCTTTGGTCCAAAGGATTTTGTTGTGGTACTGAGATTTCTCAGTGTCTGCATGCTCATCATGACCTTCTTCGTCACCACCTTTATTCTCGTGCCGGTCACAAAGAACCCGAAGGGACTTCTCTTTTCCGGAAGCGGGCTGTTTCATCATCTGATCATTCCCGTTCTTTCCTCCGTGTCCTACCTGGTCTTCGAAAAAAGAGCAAATATCCGATGGGTCTGGCTTCCTGCCGCTGTCACCCTCGCGTATGGGCTGATCATGCTGTATCTCAATTACAAAAAGAAAGTGGATGGTCCCTACCCGTTTTTCATGATAGAACGAATGGGTGCAAAAAAGGTTACAATCTGGATGGTGTGTCTGATGTTGATGATGAGTGGAATTTCATTGGTTGCGGGATATCAAAAGCCTTTACAAACAAATCTCAGGTTCGTCTTTGTCCATGGCCTTGCCGGATGGGGAAGCTATGACCGTCAAAATGATTTTATTCCCTACTGGGGCATGACCGGCGGGGACGTTATCAATGATCTGAATAAAGAGGGATATCAAAGCTATGCGGCCTCTGTAGATCCGAAGGGAAGTGCCTGGGACAGAGCCTGCGAACTCTATGCGCAGCTGACGGGAACCCGCGTTGATTACGGAAAAGTCCACAGCGAAAAGGCCGGTCATGATCGTTTCGGCGAGGATTTCTCAAGGAAGCCCCTGATGACTGATTTTCAGGATTCCGATTTTGTTCTCATCGGTCACTCCTTCGGAGGCGCCACCGTCAGACTCTTTTCAGAGATCCTGAGAAACGGTTCGGAGGAAGAGGTCTGCGGTACCGACCCCAATGAATTATCCGACTTCTTTAAGGGCGGCTCGGGAGACGGACTGTTTGCAGTCATTACACTGGCCGCGCCCACGAACGGTACAACCGCCTATGACCTGTATGAGGATCCCTCCTTTGATCTCTCACAGATTCCTATTCCGGAGGACTATGAAGAAAAGAGCAATCTCATGTCAGGGGTATCCACGCCGGTATACGATGGACGGGAGCTTTACGACTATGCGGCATTTGATATGCATATCGACAATGCCCTTGCGATGAACAAGCGCATCGAAACCTTTGGGGATGTCTATTATTTTGCGTATCCCTGCGCTTCTACCCGCCTCAATGCGGAGGGCACCCAGGATCCGGACCCTGCGATCACGGAAGGCATGTTCCTAAAGAGCGCCACCTACATGGGCAGATATACCGGAACAACCGCCGGAGGTTTCGTTGTAGACGAATCCTGGCAGCAGAATGACGGTCTGGTAAACACCGTCTCGGCGGGAGCTCCTCTTGGGCAGCCCCGGACGGACTATCTTGAGGGTCAGGAGATTCTGCCCGGTGTATGGAACGTCATGCCTGTAATCACGGGAGACCATATGTCACTTCAGGGAGGACTTTCCATCAGAGTTCCCGTGAAACCGTTTTACCTGAACCTTGTGGAGATGCTTTCCCGGCTGGCGTCGTGACAGTGCCTATTATTCATCCGCAGTAAGCTTTTGCAGGGATCGCTGCAGGAGCATCTCATCGATCTCACACATATCGTAGATCCGGTTATTGATCGCGACGATGAGGGTGGCATCCCGTTCATTCTTTGCGTAAAGCTCGCTCATCCCGTACAGCTTCAGCGCCCGGTTGGTTTCTTCCCAGCTGAAATGCCCCGCAATGCAGAACCGGATGATCAGATCCCGGTTCCTGGTATGCTTCTCCATCGTCAGGATTTTACTGCCGTAGGATTCCGTCACACCTGCAGAGGAATAAACATCCTTCAGTCTGATGTTTTTTTCCTCCAGCACGTCCTTCATGTAATAGTAAAAGCCTTTCTTTTCGTCAGCCATGTATTTTTCATTCTCTTTGAAATACAGATCCAGCTGATCAGGCTTTGCTTTTGCCAGAATGTTGTTCAGTTCTTTCGTCGGTTTCTGTTCCATCGTTGCTCCACCTTATCATTTGGCATAGGTCTTACAATACGGGCACTCGATTGTTTGCCCTTTGATACCGGAAAGCGTTGCTCCGCAAGAGGGGCACTTTACGGAGACTTTGTCTCTTCAGGACTTTTTCATGATCCGGTAATTGCATACCATATTTCCCCTGTCATTCCTTCGGTAATGTGTCAGACATCCTTCATCCGGTTCAAAATCCCGTCTGTATCAATACCCGGATGTGTGGTGTAAATCTGCAGAATCTCCTCCGTGAGCGCCGGCTCTACTCTGTTTCTCCTGGAAATCTCCGATACAGGGAGATTCGCATGCATGTCCTTGATGATATTTCGGATCAGGACATCCATCTCCTGTCCCTTTGGCCGCTTTTCGCCCCGTTTCAACACCGGAGAAAGATCCTTCTTTTCGATGGCAACAGTCCCGTCCTCCACCATCGTCAGTACCATCAGATTCCGGATCTGTTCATATGTCTTTCGGGATGCAATGTCTCCCGCATGGAGAACCTGATCACATTCCCGAATAATCCCTGCGACCTCCGGCCGCAAAAGGGAGTGGGTGTCTGATACAATCGCAATTCTCATTTTTCATCACGCGCCGGTTGTAAATGCGTTACGGCTTCTTTCCGATCAGCTTTTCGATATCCCTTTGCGCTGCGCCCGGATAAAACTTTCCCACATGAGACACCAGGCGCTCCCAGGATACCTTCGGATCCTCTTTATAAGAAGATGTCACCAGCGCTCTCCCCCACAAAGTCTCCGGCGGGAGCAGGATCGAGACGCTCATGCCGTATGCCTCTCCGCGTTTGTTTACACGGCGTCTGAAATCCGCGATCACAAGATAGGTCTCCATCTGCAGCTGCGTCACGATCCCCGGGTAATTCTTTTCTCCGCCCTTGCCGAATCCCGCCCTCTTTTTCAGATCCGTGGAAAGGATCTGCGTATCGCGGTAAACGGTATCGCCGTTTTCGTCCTCGCCGAGATAAAAATCCATGATCTTTTTTTCGCGGCGGCTTGCCCTGCCATCCTCGTAACGGGCATCAAAGTCATAGCCGCTGCGCCTGTAATTTGCGAATACGGGAAGCCATTCCAGGCTGATAAAGCCCGCCCGTTTGTCAAAGAATTTGCCGTAGGCAACCTCATGCCCGGCCGCGATGATCTCTCTCCATTCCCAGGGATCTTCTTCCTGTATGCCACTCCACCAGTAATCAACTGCCGTATGTTCTTCCGCGGAAAACCCTTCGATCTCATTGGAGAAAAAAGGAAGAAATCCGATTTCCTTGATCCAATTGACCAATTCCCGCGGGGAGCGTATCCGCAGCGGGTCGTTCCGGTTCATTCCTTTGATGATCCATTCGCCGTTTTCATGTTCCATGTCTGTCCTCTATTTCTGCTGCAGGTATCACGTAATGTCTTTTTTATGCGATCAGTTCCCGTATCTCTTCCGCGGAAAACTCGTATTTTTTTCCGCAAAAATGACAGCAAAGCTCCACCGGTTTCTGCTCCTCGATCATGGCATCCAGTTCTTTTCTGCCGAGAGAAAGCAGCACCTTGCTGACCCGGTCTCTGGAGCAGTTGCAATAATAAGAAAGAGCATCCTGACCCTCTGCCCGGGGCGATAATCCGTCCAGTAAGATCGTAAGCAAATCCTCCGGTGTTTTGCCCTCCTCCAGCGCTGCCGTCACAGAGGGGATCTGCTTCAGATTGTTTTCCAGTGTCTGGATTGTCTCCTCCGTACACCCCGGCATCACCTGAATCAAAAAGCCACCGGCCCTCTTTACAAAAAAGCCGTCGCTGTCATCTTTATCCACCAGCACCCCCAATCCCACAGAAGAAGGGAGCTGCTCGCTGAGCACAAAATACGCTGCCAGATCATCTCCGATCTCCCCTGTCTGCAGATTTACCTGACTGGAGTACGGCTGTCCATAAGCCTGATCTCTCGTAACCGTCAATGTCCCCGTACCTACGGCTTTCCCCACATCCAGCTTACCTGCATATTTCGGCGCAATCCACACATCCGGATGGCTCACGAACCCTTTCACCCGTCCATGCATATCAGCAGTGACGGTTACGCCGCCTAACGGGCCGTCTCCGCGGATCGCCAGCGTCAGCAGATCCTCCTCATCCTTCAGCTGAACACCCATCATGGTCCCCGCTGTTAAAAGCCGCCCAAGGGCTGCGGTGGCCACGGGACTGGTGTTGTGGATCTGTCTGGCATGCTCGACCAGCTCCTTTGTTGTCGCAGCGAAAGAACGTACTGTGCCTTCCGCTGCCATCATTCTCACAAGATAATCTCTCATGTTCCTACCCCGTTGTCCACTTCGAGGCAAAGCCTCCCGGTGTCATACAATCGCCAGGGTCTCCCTTGCGAATCAATTCGCAGATAAGATCCCGGCTCATTGTCAAATCGAAAAAAGGGCGCTTCCCTGCGAAGCGCCCCCGGATGTTTTTCTTATTGGAAGACCGAATTCAATCCGTCCTCGAGCCCTTCCATCACATCGTCCAATCCTTCGTTGATATCGTTTGTCACACCGCCAACAACATCTCTGGATGCATCCTGAATCGCGCGTGAGACCTCTCTGGTGCCAAAGCTCACACAGCTGTGGCATGCAAGGCATGCAACGAGGCTGATCATCGCAAATACAACACCAAGAATGGAAAGCACGAAGCCTGC
Source organism: Lachnospiraceae bacterium (assembly GCA_045661345.1). Classification (GTDB taxonomy): domain Bacteria; phylum Bacillota; class Clostridia; order Lachnospirales; family Lachnospiraceae; genus RUG12461. The sequence continues at coordinate 7,424 of JAZRFM010000034.1, read as the reverse complement.
GGTTCTCAAACCGCCCCTGGATCCGCGGGACTTTGCGACCACTGCCATGACGATGCCGATCGCGCCCGTAATCAACGCCACCACGGAAACACCGGCGATACCGAACAGGATTGCGATAAGGCCCAGCACAAATGCGGCGATCTCAAACCCTTTCCCGCCGCCGGAAGCATTGGTCTGCGGTACCGGTTGCTGCGGATACTGCGATTGGTATTGGTATTGGGGCTGCATTGGTTGTTCTGCCGGCTGCACTTCTGCTGGCTGCTGCTCTGCCGCCTGTACTTCTGCCGGCTGAATATCTGCCGGTTGCTCTGTCGGTGCTTCGGGCTGCACGTTATTGACATTTTCTGCATTCTGTGGAGTCCCACATTCGGTACAGAATCTTGCGTCATCTGCAAGCTCGGCACCGCACTTCACACATTTTGCCATTTTCTTTCCTCCTCTTCTTACAATCCGGCGGGTACAGCCCCTGATCCGGCGTCTGTCCCGTCTGTTTCCCTATCATAACACAATTCATACTTATCGTAAACGCATGCAATGATGTCAAGGTCAAAAGTGTCCTGCACACTGCACTACTCCAGATGCTCAAGCTTGTATGCCCCATCCTCGATCCTGACAACCGCATAGCCTGCATCCATTTTTTCATATTCAGGATCGTCCGTAGCCTCTTCGCTTGTCAGACTATAGTCGATATCCTTCCCCTCAAAATATGCATCCAGATCCTGTGAAAAAATGTTGTAATACAGCTTCAGTCTTTGATTCCCCAGATCCTCCGCTTTGGATACGACTGAAAAGGCAGTATGGGCTTCTCCATCTGCAGCCGGCGCATACAGGTATCCGTCCTTGTAAACAAATTGATACGGACCTTCTGGCTTTGCCCTCATTTCCGAAGCCTCTTCATCGGATACAGGCAGACCCAGGTATTTTTCTGTTGCTTTGTTAATCGCCTCCAGGCTGATCATTTCATAGGGATCGCCGGCATCATCTCCGGGAAGCGGTCCATATTCGATGCTTTTGTAATTGTTCATCTTGGTCCATTTCTCAACCCAGCGAAGAATATCATACAGATCCACATGATCCTGATCATATTTGTAGAGACCTGCTTCGGAGAAATTGCTCAGAAAGACATTCATTTTTTTCTGTGTATCGGAATCAATGGAGATCTCCTCCCCAAACGGTTCCTCGAAAGATGTCTCCACCGCCTCTTCGGCTTCCACTATTTCCTCCGGATAGTTCTCTTCTGATGCTCCGGATTCCGCCAAACTGTCAGCATCCATCTCTTCTGTTTCCTCCGGTTTTTCCACTCCTGTGGCATCTCTGTTCACGACTGCCGTTTCTTCCACCGTCCCGTTGTTGTTTTCTTCCACACTGCCGGTGCAGCCCGCAAGCAGTACCGACAGCATTGTGGCGATCAGAACCGCAGCTATTGCTCTTTTCCTCATTTTCAAAATCCTTTTCGACTGTCTGTTTGCAACTGTTATCCCCCCTTCAGCTCCATCCCTCGTCAGAACGCGCAGATCCCTCCGGCATTCCCGGCAGAATCAGGCCTCCGTCTACGCGAAGCGTCACACCTGTGATATAAGAAGCTTTTTCTGAGGCGAGGAAAACAACCGCATTGGCTATATCCTCCGGCAGTGCTGTCCGGCCAAGAGGAATCTTTTTACCAAGCTCGTCCCAAAAATCGGACTCCACAGCATCGGCTCCCTCAAGGAAACGCTTGTCCCAAAAATAGTCCGTATCGGCACCATGATCCATTGCGGCCATCTCTTCTTTTGTACGTATACGCACGGCCCCCGGCGCCACGTTATTGATCCTGATGCCATACGGCGCCAAGTCAAGCGCAAACGCCTCCACCGCCCGTGCGATTCCCGCCTTCATCCCGCAATACAGACCGCAATTCGGGTAAACACGTTCCCCCCGGGAGGAGGTAATATTGATAATGTTTCCTTTTACTTCGTGGTCGATCATGAACCGCGAGGCGTAGTGCATCATCATCAAATAGGTACGCAGATCCAGTGTCAGCAGATAGTCCAGATTTTCCTCCGTAAAATCCTGGATGGCTTTCGGTTTATTCACACCGGCATTATTGATCATCAGATCCAGTCCTCCCAGTGCCTCGATGCCCTGATCGAAAAAACTCCTCGCCCCGTCTTTCTCGGACAGATCCACCGCAAAGGGATATCCTTTGGCTCCCCTTTTTTGCAGCTCCTCCATCGTCCTTTCCACTGCTTCCTTTGACTGCTGTTCCTTCTCATAGTAGGAAAAGGCCACATCATAGCCGACATCTGCCAGGGCAAAAGCGATTCCTCTGCCGATCCCCCGCTCTCCTCCGGTGATTAATGCTTTCTGTTTCATGATAATCCTCCATGCTTTTTTCACAGCTGTATCCGCATATAGATCTTTATGACTGATCTGTATCCATTAGACTGAATTCTTTATGATACAACCGTCGATCCTGCATACCTTTTCATGCATTCCTCAATTCGATCCTCGGTTAGCCGGAACTTCTTCCTTAATCTCTCCCGTATCTGTTCACCAATAAACCCATCCTCCATCTTGTCTTCAATAAACAGGCGGATACCCTCTTCTCTGCCTTCTTCTCAGGCATCTCTCCTTACCAGCCTCATGTGCTCTTCTTCATCATACTCTGTGATTAGATCCATCTTGACCTCCTCTCTGTGAACCTGCAGGCTGCACACTTTCTCACCCATACACCATATCAAAATGATCCAATACGTCCTGATAGCGCGACTGGTCGACAAGCTGATAGCCAAATCGCTCGTACAGCCCGACATTGTCCGGATCGTTCGTCTCAAGGCAGATCCGGTAGCCCCGCTCGTCCGCGAAGCCGCGGAGGATCCGCAGAAGCTTCCCGCCATAGCCTTTCCCCTGTTCCCCTTCACGCGTCGCAAAAATGTAGAGATACCATGTCTTCTCATCGAGATACGGTTTTCTCTTTTCCAATGCGAACTTTTCAAATTCATCCAGCCGGTAAATGACCGGGTGAAAGAGCAGGGAAAAATCCTTTGGCCGGGCGATTCTGAAGTAATCGCTCATAGAGGTTTTTCTTGTCAGGGGCGGCTCGATCAGCATGACGGAATGGAACTCTTCGCTGTCGGAAATACCGGCCATCATGTCGAGTCTGCTGCGGAAGTCCACTGACATCATGCGGGTGAAAACAGCCGGCTCATAGTTCCCTCTGAAAACCTGCTGAAATAGTGAATACCTGCTGTAGCCATCCACCGCCGTCCGGATATATTCCTCCAGATTCTCTTTGCAAAACAGACACTTCTCCGGGACACCATGTCCGACCGCAAATTCGTACAATTCCCGGATGTACGGACTGTCATTCGTGCAGTTCATAATGCTTGTCCTCTGTCATAATCAAAAGCATAATATCCGTAATCTCAGGGTCAAATTGCTTTCCCTTTCCATGGATCAATTCTTCTCTCACTATCTCCTGGGGCATATATGTCCTGTAGCTGCGATTACTGGTCATGGCGTCATATGCATCCGCAACACTGATGATGCGGGCATTCAGCGGGATGTCTTTCCCCTTCAGTCCGTCCGGATAACCGGTGCCGTCGTAGCGCTCATGATGCCATCTGGCACCGGCGCCGATATCCTCAAATTCCGGCATTTCGGAAAGAATATCCGAACCCGTGACAGGATGCGACTTGATGACAAAGTATTCTTCATCCGTCAATCTCGAGGGTTTGTTGATGATGGCATCCGGCACGCCGATCTTGCCGATGTCATGTAGCATTGCCATGTGATAGAGGTTTTCCAGATCTTCCTCGGAAAAATGCATCCGCTCCGCGATCATCCGTGAATACTTTGCAACGCGCATGGAATGTCCGTTGGTATATTTATCCTTGGCATCAATCGTCTTTGCCAGGGTATACATGGATTGCAGCGTAATACGCTCATTTGCCTTTTCCAGCAAGGCGTTTGCCTGATCCAGCTCCTCCTTCTTTTTTTCATAAGCACGATTCTGATATCTGATGATAAACCCGAAAATCAGGGAAACCAGAATCAGCGACTGAATAACATCAATGGCAACCGCGCGCTCATCTTCAAAAGGCACCACCAGCTCCGGATGTGCATAACTGTAAAGGACACAGCCGCCCTGAAAAACAATGCTTGCGATATAGACGACGTAGAGTATTCTTTTCCGGATGATCACCCAGCTCATGACAAGGCTGAGAAGCAGCCATAGGGGCATCCCGCCGTGATAACCCCCGGAAAAAAAGAACATCACCGGAAAGAGTACGAAGTTGGCAACAATGGAAAACAGGACTGCGGCGTAGATAACATCCTTTGCATTGAGGGAAATAATCAGACAAATAGCTGCAAATACCGCTGTGAACAAAAAAGCACCTATCGCAATCGGAGAGCTTCCGAGAGCAAGTGAAATAATCGCTGACACCAAGGATCCCGCGATTGCAACGATCACGGCCACATTCAGCATCTGCTGCCAGAGATCATAGCCTTCAATCAGCCTGTGATAGAGCTTTTGATATAGTCCCCGTATCCCCTTTTTCATCCTGTTCTCCCCTTGTATGAAATCCACAAACATGTATGATTGAAAGGCTGCATCCTACGTCAAAAACGGTGTCCACTGCAAAGCTATCACCTCAAAGCTGTCATAGTCTTCAAGCAATGAACTGGGATAAACCTCAAAAGCACAGGAATCATGTGCATTCAGGACGTCTGTAAAAATAAACCATCCGCCGATAATCTTTCCGTCTTTTCTGTATATGGCGGTCACACAGACCTCCTCCAGATCCAGATCGCTGTTGTTTTCCACCTCTCCCAATACAACGGCTGAGCCGGCAGGGTCTTTCTGCACAACCGGGTTTTTCACCTGCAGTTCTTCCGTATAGAGAATATCTGCTCCCTCCTGCAGCACGAAGTCATCCGGTTTTTGGCGGATCTTCAGCTCCAGTGTTTCCCCCACGCCCTGCTCCCAGCCCAGCATGTTATCGCTTCCTAGGAAGATGGTGTCTCCCGCGGCGATAAAGCGGATTCTGCTGTCATTGGTGCCGAGAATCGTCCCGTCTGCAGCACGCACGATTGCCTCGATATGTACGTTCTTTGCAGCCACATCCTGGTTCGGATTATGAAGGATGACCCCATAGGTGGCATAGGTGTCCTTGATCGTATAGCCGGACTCCACAATCTCCACCTCCTTGTAGTCACCATCCGGCAAAGGATCTGCCGCGTCTTCTCCCGCAAGAAATCCCCCCGGCAGCACCTCTTTATCGTATGCTCCGGTTCCCCCTGTTTGAGATACGTTTCCGCGTCGAACACCAATAAAACAAACGAGAACGATGACTGCCGCTGCCGCACCGGTAACCAATAAGATCTGGCCCTTCTTTCCTCCAAGGAGCCTGTTCCCGTCATGCTTTCCTCTGCCGGCCGCACCGACCCTCCCCTTTCCGGAAGCCGCAAGAACGGCTTTTTCCATCTCCCCGGCAGTCTGATAGCGATCCTTCGGGTCCATTCTGGTGGCCTTTTTCACCACCTCTTCATACGGCGTATTCCCCGAAAAAAGAATCTGCATCAGGACACCGACTGCATAAAGGTCCGTCCTGATATCCGATTCTGCAAAACCGTACTGCTCCGGAGCCGCATTCCCCTCTGTCCCAAGGAGCATTGTGTCGCGGTCTTTCCCGCCATGATAGATCTTTGCAATATCATAGTCCACCAGCTTTACCACACCGCTTTCCGTCACCATGATGTTTTCCGGCTTGATATCCCGGTGGATGATGGGAGGTTCGGCCGCATGCAAAAAGTCCACAGCTTCCAGCAGCCCGATCACTGTCTCCTTTTTTTCCTCCTCCGAAAGTCTGGATTTGGCGAGCAGGGAAGCAAGGCTTTCTCCCTGCACATATTCTTCGATCAGGATCATCCTCCCGTCTTCTTCATAATAACACTGCACATGAGGCACATGGCGGTTCTCGTGCTCTTTCAGATAACGCAGCACACGTTCATCCCACCTGGACAACGTCTTCTTCAGATAGACCTTCTGCGTCGTCCTGTCGATCACCAGGCTTTGATTCTGCTCAGGAAATTGATATAATTCCTGATAGAATGATTTTTCGCATTCCGCCTTCAGATTATCCACTAAAGGAGACCTCCATGGATCAAAAAACAACCCGAGAAAGAATCATAAAAAACGGCGGCTTGTACCGATGCTTCGGGAAGCCGCCGCTTTTGTTTATTTTGATTCTTCAAGAACAGATGTGCAATGTGGGCAACGTGTCGCCTTCACCGGAATCTTGCTGAGGCAATACGGACACTCTTTCTCTGTCGCTTCTTCTTTCTTTTCTTCCTCTTTCTTCAGCTTCGCTGCTGCAGCCGTTGCTGCGGATTTTGCCTTGTTTAACGCCTTGATGATACAAAACAACACCAATGCGATCAGCAGGAAATTAATCACCGCGGTAATAAACTTTCCGTAAGTCAGCGTGACGCCGCCGATCTGCACGGCCAGCGAATCAAAGTTGGTCCCGCCGATCAACCCCAGCAGTGGGCTGATGATATCATCCACAAGGGATGTAACGATCGCCGTGAACGCGCCGCCGATAATAATACCGACTGCCATGTCCATGACGCTGCCTTTACTGATAAACTCCTTAAACTCATCAAAAAACTTTTTCATGCCATACCTCCTCGAAAAAATCTGATGTCATTCATCCCCGACACCGTCTATAATCATACTGCTTTTAGTAGACCTTTTCAACCTCGTCTTGTGAGATCCTGTATTGTCTGAGCAGTTCTTCCAATTCCTTCTCGCTGCGAATCAGAGAAACCTCCTCAAACTTCCCGGTCTCCCTGTTTATAAAGCCAAACACCTGCTCCCCGGTACAGATACTGCACCGCAGTACCGGCTTCTGCACTGCCTTGTCATAAGTAACATCTGCCGCCCTTTTCTTCTTTTTCCCAAACATCCTGTCTTTCCTCCTGAAACGGTAGTTTACTCTCCTGCCCCCGCCGGGCATGTCCGCCCCCCCGCCAGGCCCCCTGTGCCCTCCCGGCATGTCCGCCCCCCGCCGGCCTCCCTGTGCCCTGACATATCAGTCTGTACACAAAACCGTTCACTGGTTTCGGAGCCAAGAGCTTTTATGCATTTGAGCAAGGTTCCTGCCACCGGTCGCAGCCGGTACCAACGCGCCTTCCATGGCGCATGGTACCTGGATTCGCCGTCCTGGCGAATCCCTGCTGATACTATCGTCAAATGCCAAAAAGCTCTAGGCTCCTCAACACGTTACACGGTTTTGTATACAGCCCGACATGTCGAGACCCAGGGCGACCGGCGGCTGGTCACAAGCACAACGGAATGCTTTGTGAGCGAGAATGTGATTCTTATCAGATTTCTCAATATCTAGCAACGAGCACACAGGACGTGTGCGAGAGCGAGCATC
>JAZRFM010000033.1:0-67282 GCA_045661345.1 Lachnospiraceae bacterium | reverse complement strand
AATTAACGGAGGCTTTATATGCATATATTTGATTATGGCTTTTTGGATGATGGATTATTACCCGCAGAACTGGTTAACCTTATATCCACAATATCTGCGCTCAATGCAATAGCAGAGGAAAGAAGAGGGCGGAATCTGTCCATTTATACAGAAATGGAAAAAATAGCCCGTATTCAGTCGGTTGAAATAGGCACTCAAGTTCCTATAAAAAATGCGGTCAATCGCACAAAAGACGCTCGAAAAAGTGCATGAATTGCATTGAAAGTCCATTGGAAAAGTGTATAATAGGTTTTGGAGGGCACATATATGTTTAGACGAAAAATCACCGAAGAAATCTATAAATGGAAAAACAGCACAGGAAAAAAGAAAGCCCTTGTGATCAAAGGGATGCGTCAGATCGGCAAAACCTTTATCGTTCAGGCTTTTGCCGATGAAAACTATGAAAATGTTGTCTGCATCAACTTTAAGGATAATGAGTCGGCAAAGCGGATATTTGACGGGGACTTTGTAGTTGACCGGATGACTCTTGATATATCAGCTTTGATCCCCGGGGCTCATTTTGTGCCCGGTAAGACAGTGGTTATATTTGATGAAGTACAGGAATGTGCGAATGCCAGAGCGAGTATAAAAGCATTTATGTTAGATGGTCGCTACGACATTATATGTACCGGCTCTTTATTGGGGATCAAAGGCTACAATCGAAAGAAAAACCGCGGAGTGCCTACGGGTTTTGAGCATATTATCTATATGAAGCCAATGGATTTTGAAGAATTCCTTTGGGCAAAAGGTATCAGTGGTGCTGTTCTGGATGAGGTGAAGAGATGTTTTGATGAGCACAGGCCTGTATCCGAAACGATTCATGCTTCTATGCTCAGGTGTTTTCGGGAGTATATGTGCGTCGGAGGAATGCCTTATATAGTCGACAGGTTTCTTTCAACAAATGATATGAACGTTGTACTTGAAGAACAAAGAGATATCCTGGAAGAATTCAAGGATGATTTCGGAAAACATTTGGATGAAAACGAAAATGAAGAAACAGATCTTACCTTGCTTGGCAGAATAAATCGTGTTTTTGATTCAATACCGGCTCAGCTGGCAAAGGAGAATAAGAAGTTTACTTATGCTGCTCTGGAGAAAAAAGGAAGATCAGAGAACTATCAGGCAGCTATTCAGTGGTTATATGACGCAGGGATCATCAATGTTTGTTACAACCTTTCTAATCTGAGTCTTCCGCTTGAGGGGAACAAGCTCGATAACATATTTAAGATTTATATGCAGGATACAGGCCTGTTCGTTGCCATGCTCGAGGAGGGCAGCGCAGGCCGGATCCTGAGCGGAGATCTTGGGATGTATAAAGGCGCTGTATATGAAAATATTGTTGCGGATGCTTTTTCAAAAAGCGGAAGATCTTTATTTTATTATCATAAAGACAGCGGACTGGAGATTGATTTTATAACGCCCGTAGATGCTGAAGTTACGCTCGTTGAAGTAAAGGCAAGAAATGGGAATGCGAAATCAGCCAATACCGTATTGAAGAACAAAGATCAGTATGGCGTGAATCAATGTATTAAGCTGAGTGCCAATAATGTCGGACAGGAAGGTGAAAAACAGACATTGCCATACTATATGGTTTTCCTGCTCTGATCATTGATTTTACCCAAATGAAACGACGTCGAAGTCTGTTGCCTGCTTGAGAGGCTAAGATCTGCAAAAGAGCATGTGCAGATAGGTATAGATGCAGAGGATTGCTATAGGATAAAGGATTCCCATAAAGTATAGTTTTCAAGATGGTCCTACTTTAGAATTCACCGCACAATGACTTTAGAATAACATACACATTGACTTTGGAATATCCTAATTATATAATTTAGAATATCCTAAAAGATTGGAGTGTTTTGTTTATGATAGAGAGGAAAGCCTATTCTGCTCTTATAAGACTAGCAGAACAGTTTCCGGTTGTGGCTATTACCGGTCCAAGACAGAGCGGAAAATCAACATTAACTAAATTTGCATTCCCGGAAAAGAAATATATATCTTTTGATGATAAGAAACTTAGAGAACTTGCAAAGTCAAATCCCGGTGATTTTTTAAAAGCTTTCCCGGATGGATTAATTATTGATGAAGCTCAAAAAGTTCCTGAAATATTTGATGCAGTAAAATTCATAATTGATAAAGAGGATCATACTCCGGGTAAATACATTCTCACAGGTTCAAGTCAGTTTAGATTAAAGCAGAATATTACCGATAGTCTCGCTGGTAGGGTTGGCTTGCTGAAACTGCTTCCTTTTTCGATGGAGGAACTCAAAGAAGCCGGAGTATTGTCTGATGAACCATATGATGTTTTCTTTAAGGGTTTCTACCCACCATTGCATGATGTGGACAAGCATTTTTATTTGGATGATTGGTTTGAAAACTATATAGACACATATCTGGATTTGGATGTTAAGGATCAGATAAATGCTGATAACTTAAGTGCATTTCGTAAATTTATTCAAGTGTGTGCATTATATAGCGGACAGATGGTAAATTACGACAGCATATCCAGAGACATTGGAGTCTCCGCTGTGACGATCAAAAACTGGTGTTCAATTCTCGAGGCATCCTATATAATTCATTTTCTTGAACCTGATAGTAATAATCTTGGAAGAACAGTTGTAAAAACTCCGAAATTGTATTTTGTTGATTCCGGTTTGATGTGCTATCTGCTGCGACTCGAGTCAAAAGAAGAATTGCTACTTGATGACCATAAGGGGGCAGTTGTTGAAACCGCTGCAGTGTCTGAATTGTTGAAAAAGAGATTTAATGACGCGAAAAAAGCAAATCTTACTTATTACAGAGATAAGAATGGGTTTGAAGTAGATATCATTACCGATTGGAAGAAAAACTTCGCAATAGATGTTAAAAGTAAATCCGACGTTGAAAAGAAATTATCTTCCTGCGTGAGGACATATGTGGGTTTAAGAGCGGACAATGTGCGGGGGTGTGTATTCTACTTGGGGGATGTATCTTGCGAGATTAATGGAATACGATATGTACCTTGGAATGAATGGGGATTATAGATGCGGTTAATCTATGCATTGAAGAATCCTGTATGTCTGATGTTATGCTGAATAATTTGAAAGAGAAATATGAAATAGCTGTATAAAGGATATATTCAAAAAACTTTTGAGGGAAGCTCAATGGAAATCATTGATTTATCTCTACGGGCGAGACAGGGCTTTATGAGAAGTATGGATACCGCTTCTGGAAAAACATGAAGGATGTCCATGGAGAAGACAGCCGTGTTTATATAACGGATATTGCCACAGTGGATTTCAGCGATGAGCTGGTAATTCTGCAAAAGCAGCCACAGAGGGGAAAAATGAGATATACAAGTACACTGATCGCTGTTGCGGACATGGAGAAAAGCAAGCAATTCTATCATGATGTGCTGGGGCTGAATGTTATCGCCGACTTTGGCGCGAATGTTACCCTGGACGGCGGACTTGTGATGCAGACCATGGACACGTGGAAGGCCTTTATTCGAATGGAAAGCGTCGTGCTGCCGAACAACGCGGGAGAGATCTATTTTGAAGAAGAGGATATGGACGGGTTCTGCGATCATCTGAAATCATTTGATATCTGCTATGTTCATGAGCTGTTTGAACACCGCTGGGGCCAGCGCGTCATCCGGTTCTATGATCCGGACAAGCATATCATCGAGGTCGGGGAAAAGCTGGATACGGTTATTCTTCGCTTCATGGAGCAGGGCTTATCGGCAGAGGAAACGTCGGTTCGGATGGATATTCCGCTCGATTTTGTGACAGCCTGCCTGGACAAAAGGTGAAACTGTATGGTTCTGGAAACGAAAAGACTGGTGCTTCGTGAGATGAATACAGATGATTATGAAGCATTATATGCAGTCCTGGCTGATTCTGATATTATGCAGCATTATCCTTGTGCCTTCGATGAGAAACGGGTCAGGGACTGGATCGAACGGAACATGAACCGCTATCGGAAGGACGGCTTCGGGCTGTGGGCTGTCTGCCTGAAGGAAACCGGTGAGCTGATCGGCGACTGCGGGTTGACGCTTCAAAATATGGAAGGGGAAATCCTTCCCGAAATCGGCTATCACATCCGCCGCGATTGCCAGCGGAAGGGCTATGCCGGTGAAGCCGCGATGGCTGTGCGAAACTGGGCTTTTCAGAATACCGACTATCCAGCGTTGTATTCATACTGCAAGTACACCAATACTCCGTCGATCAAGACGGCGGAATCCATCGGCATGCGCTTTGACCGCGAATATCCGGACGAAGTCAACGGAACCACCCATGTCTCGGTCATTCGCAGGGAGGATTTGACTGAAAACATGATTCACTGACCGGAGATCATCCGAAATACCCGGGCAGCGGGAGATACAGGATTAGAGAACAGGTATTAGGGACGGGGAAGGCAGTAAACAAATGGATGAACGTAAAATCATATCTTACAGATGAGACGATGAGAAACTGATAAGAGGATTCTTTCTGATACTGTTTGCTTTTGCAGGATATCTTACCATATCTGCTTTCATGAAAACTGAGAACCATAACCGATGATGAAAAGGAGGAACAGAAATGAAGAAAAGATTTTTAACATTGGTCATGATTCCTACCATGGTCTTTAGTTTGTCAGCCTGCGGCGGAGCACCAAAACCGGAGTCAGAAACGCCTGCTGCAGAGGGCGGTTCTGCATCCATTCCGGCTCCGGCTGCGAAAGCTGCAAATGAAGCGCCTGACTATTCCAAAAAGGAATGCTGGTATCAGATCCCTGAAATAACGAAGGACGTCGATACATTCTTCGTTTACCCGACGGAATACATGGCTGAAAACGAAGGAGACCCGGATTTTGCTCCGCTCGACAACGCCGAGATGCTGGAGGGCGTGAAAACCAACTATCCGGTACTGGCAAGTGTCTACGAGGATTCTACCAATGTGTTCATGCCGTACTACCGTCAGGCAGGAATGATGTACGCTGCGAAAGAAGCGAAGAAGTCCGGCGACCCGCGCACAGCTTTTGCCACCGTCCCCTATGCCGACATCACCGCCGCACTTGACTACTACTTCGAGAACTACAACAATGGACGTCCGTTTATTATTGCAGGTCACAGTCAGGGCTCGGCCATTGTCAGTCTTGTGCTGAAAGATTATTTCAAGGAGCATCCCGATTATTACGAGCGCATGATCGCGGCATACGTCATAGGCTTCTCTATCACGAAGGATTACCTTGCGGAAAACCCGCATCTGAAGTTCGCCACCGGCGAGAGTGACACCGGCGTCATCATCAGCTGGAACACCGAGGGACCGAGGAATGTGGAGCAGAATGCCAGTAATGCCGTGCTTCTGCCGAACGCAATCAGCATCAATCCACTGAATTGGAAACTTGATGAAACGTACGCACCGGCGAGCGAGAATCTTGGTTCGCGTGTTCTGAATGAAAAAACCGGTGAATATGAGATAAAAGACATCGGAGCGGACGCAAAGGTTGTTCTCGAACGCGGATCCGTTCTGACGAATGCGGATACGGAACCCGTTGGAGGCGACACCTTTGGCCCCCAGAGCTACCACAATGGGGACTACGCGCTGTTTTACAACAACATCAGGGAAAATGTGGCAAAGCGCATCGCAGCATATCAGGAGCAGCATTAATCTTGACAAGAGTGAGTGGCAAAATACAATATAAAAAATTAGATGCAGATTGTTTTAACGCACATTCACTGGATTCTTTTGTCCGCCACCAGACTGTGACCGAGTGCTGGAGAGAAGTGGATCAGAAATGGGTGCTTGTGCCGAATTATGTGGAATTGGTCTGCTTTCAGATTTCAGAGGAATATCGGCACCGGGGCATTGGAAGGAAGCTTTTTGCCATGATCTGCGAAGAGGCTATACGGCTTGGGGCAGATAAGCTGTACATATCGGGTCATTCCTCGAAGGAATCACAGGCGGCTTACCGTGCGCTTGGCTGCAAACATGCTGAGGAGATTAATGAGGTTCTGGCAGCGGAGGAACCATTTGACGTACAGCTGGAATATGCATTATGGAAAAGACCGGATGGATCATGATGGACATGCCTGGGAATGGAGACTTGTAAAAAGATGAAAAAAAACAACAAAAAGACAATCAGAAACGTAATGATCGTGATCGCGGTCCTCGCCGCAGCCATCGTGGTGATTTTTCTCACGGTGTTTCTGCTGGCAAAACAGAAAAAGATATTTATCAATCCGTGGTTCGTGAATGAAGAAAAGAGCACGATGGGAGTTGATGTGTCCTCCTATCAGGCAGATATCGATATGGAGGAATTGAAGGCGCAGAATATACAGTTCATCTACATAAAAGCATCAGAAGGAAGCGAAACGAAGGATCCGCGCTTTGCGGAGAACTGGGAAAAAGCGAAAAAAGCAGGACTGCTGTCGGGCGCTTACCATTTCTTTTCCTATGACAGTGAGGGGATCACACAGGCAGAGAATTTCATTGAAGCAGTGGGACCCGACCTGACGGGAAGACTGCTTCCCGCAGTGGATGTGGAATACTACGGGGATAAAGAACAGAACCCGCCGGAAAAAGAGGATGTCGTGCGGGAATTACGCATTTATCTGGAGCGCATTGAGAAGGAATATGGAGTAAAGCCCCTGATCTATACAAGAACGGATATCTACGATCAATATCTCAAGGGGGAATTTGATGAATACAAAAAATGGATATCCAGCCTGTATCAGCCCTTGAGCTGGACGTATCGGGATGACTGGCATATCTGGCAGTATCTGAACCGGGGAGAACTGAAGGGGTATACCGGTGGAGAAAAGTATATCGACCTGAATATCCTGAATGAGGAAAAAGATCTGGAGGATCTGATCGTCGGCGAGTGATGAAAAGGTGAGGGGAAATGCCGGAAAAGAGCGTCACTGAGCCTTCCTGCTGTGAAGCCTGCTGTGCAGCCATGCCACCGGGTATGACAACGCCGGGACCGCCATCAGAAGAATGACAAAGTGCAGACCGATTGCGCCGTCCTTCGGGATCGGATCGGACAGGAAGTTGTACCAGAATCCGCCGATATAGGCGACAAGAAACGCGATGGGGAAGTGAACCAGCAGGTAGTCCATCGAATTCCTGCCGTAATGGAGGAGGATACGTTTCAGAGCCTTGAGTCTCTTCGCGAGATTACAGCCGACCCCGAGGAGCAGGACGAGAGCGATGGCGAAGACCGGCGTCAGGAAATAACTGAAGGGTCCGAAGGACCCCCATTTTCCGATGGGAAAATCATACAGACGGTCATCGGTCAGGACAAAGATTGCGATAACGGGAAGTGTCAGCAGACAGAAGGCTTTTCGCCCCGGGGAAAGCCTGTCAAAGTCAAGGAGCGACAGGGAGGCAAGATAATTACCGAGCATCATGAGCCCTGCGATCCCGAAGATGTTCGGGAGAATGAAGATCTTGCAAACCGTCGGGAAAAATGCTTCGTTGAGCCCCTGTAGATTCAGTACATAGAATACGGCACCCGTCGCAAGCAGGATCAGCGCCCACAGCAGCTTCCAGAAGCTCTTTTTTTTGTGGAGCGCATGCAGGAGGGGTGTGAACAGGAGCTGTGAAACGACCATCTGAAACAGAAACCAGCCGATCAGCACCGTATAGAACATGGGATGAAAGCCTGAGGATACAGGATCAAAATAATGAAACGACTGTAGCTGGAACAGTATCCCCAAAGTGCCGTCCAGGAACCATGTCGCCGACTTCTTCTCAATGCCGAGATAGATGATCGCAAGCATCACAAGAATCGCTGCCGAGCACAGGTAGTAGGGCTTCAGGAGCCGCCATGCATTGCGCCCGATCTGTCGTGGCAGGCTCTTCTTTTTGGCGGTGGAGGTGTAGCCGGATAAGAGAAAAAACATCCCTATGATCGGCGCACGAAGGGATGCGACCACGCTGCCGCTGTCCACGCCTGTGATGGTGCATATGTGGATGAACATCACACAAAGGATGCCGATGCCTTTTAGCATATCGATTTCATCAATTCGGTTATTCATGACGTTTGTCTTAAGGAATCTGACGTTTTGCGGTTAGTTACCGGAATGCCGCTTTTCAAGCAATATAGTAGTGCCGGGGCATGGATATGTCAATGTCTGGCATATGCAAAGCAGATCCTGAACCCGGAGCAGCCGTGACGGATTATCCCGAAAGATCGCGCCATACCGAAAGGAACTCATGACCGGCTTCTGAGGGCACTGCCTTGGCCAGAGACACCAGCTGCTCCACCATGTCTTTTGCGGAAGCAGCCTCGGGAAGAAAAGAAAAACGGATCAGATCCGAAAAAACCTTACGCCGGTCCTGATCATATTCTTCCAGATCAAAGCTGTCTCGGAATTGATCCAGCTTTCCCAGCATATCCAGAGGGATCATGGTTTTCCAGCATCCGAAGCATTTCCCGCAGTTCTTCTGTCCCTGCGTCTGATTGAAGCAGACCTCCGCAGACCGCTGGAAATCCTTATCATCCGCAATCGCTTTGATCTTGTCGACACGAAGATCATGATCACTGGTCATGTAACGGAAGGACTCGGTCTGCAGACAGTCGCAGAGAAGATCCTCGTAAAGCTGGGTGGGAGAGAACAGCGATACCTCCATGGTATGCTCCCTGTGGCCGGAGGAAGAACTGATATATACCGTAAACAGCTTTTCAAGCGCCAGCGAGCAGGCGGTGTGGCGGTACATCGCGGAATACACGTATCCGCCCCGGTAGAAATCCCTGTCCAGATTGGTATTGACCGCAACGAAGGGAAGACCGCGTTTTTCTGCGACGGCCTGCGCACGGGCGATATATTCCGAAAAGGTACGCTCCCGATCCTCAAAGATCTCGTCGATGCGGTAAGGTCTTTTTACATAGGGGAGAATGCCGCTGCCGCTGTAGAAGGTCAGGTGCGTCAGCCGGGATTCATAGCAATGAAGGGTATAAAAGGAATCAACGCCGCAGGACATACCCGTGGCAAAGCCTTCATAGACAGCCACCCTGTCGGAAATGAGCGGACCTGAAAGGGAGATCGGGGAAAAGCCGTTTTCCGCAAGGGCCGGCATGAGCTTCTCTGTCAGGCCGCGATACAGCCTCTCTGACATCGGAGCGTCAAAACAGATGTCCGATCCGCAGGCCATTGCATACCAGAACATGGCAAGCACAAAAGCGTTGCTTCTCCGGTCACTCAGAGACGCTGCGAAGGATACGTCCACCGCGAACCAGAGACTGCTGTCTTCTTCCCGGAATACCGAAGGATAATCCACATCCGTAAGCCAGGAACAATTGGGAAGCTCTCCCGTCACTTGCAGATATTTCTGCACGGTGTCTTTGGAAATCGATACAGGCGCCTTCAGATAGGCAGTGTTTTGAGCAATGGTGATAGTCGGCTTTCCTATGGTGATCATCGCATGTTACCTCTTGGGATGCTCATTGGTCTGTTCCTGCAAAGCCGGGGATTCCTTCCTCTGCTTCAGTGTTTTTTTCAGCTCACCCAGCACGATTGTCCTGCCAGCACGGCTTTCAAACCATGAATCCTTTCGTGTCACGGGACCATAAGCCGGGAACCAGAACAGTGCAAAGTCCGTTAACGTATCCATTTCCTCTGCAATCAATCTCGCACGCGGGATGTGAAAGCCGCCGGTCAGAATGCCCACCCTGGGTTTTCTTTCTTCTGAAGCGCCATCTCCCATCCCGGCACTGCCTTGCAGTTCCCCCTTTGCCAGAAGCTCATGGAGGATCTCTGCGGAAAACGCAAGATTCTGCTTGGTATAGCGGGCACGATTTTCTGCATAAATGTCAGAGGGAGGGACACCGTACTTTTGCAGGCAATCGGACAGATACGCCGCCTCCGAACAGGTACCGCTGGAATGGAGGTTCGCGCCGCTGACGATATATTTCATTCCCGGATTTTCCTTTCCGATGCGGAATGCGGCATCCGCCTTGTACCCGCAATTGTTGCTGCCCAGGATCACAAGGGCATCTATTTTTGCGTGATCGTCATAGGGACCGCCAAAGAGGAGCTGATTGATCTCGGGGAGATTTTCTTCCCGTTCCCCGGGATGCGCTGCAAAGCGGTCGGTGGCATGCTCGATTTCCCGGGAAATAGAAGAGGCTTCAAAATCCAGCTTTTCCTCCCCGGTAACCTCCTTTGACAGAGAAAAGAAGCATTGCATTCCGGCCTCGTGAAGCCGGTTTGCCAACCGGAAGGAGTGCGGAGCCTGCGGGCCCGACATGGCGGCGCTGTCCTTTGGAAGGGGGAAAAGCATCGGTATCCCGGAGATAAGAACCGCGATTTCCGGGCTTTGCCCGGGAGAATCCGTGCCATCCGTTTCCTCAGCCAACAGGGTCAGATACCGGTAGTTGAAAAGCCGGTCTTCCCCAAAGGCAACAGTTTCATCAAAGCGCAGACCGGCCGCTTCGATCAGGTGCCTTTGGTAGAAATGGCTGCAGCCGGAGTCAAACGCAAGAGCCCCTTTTCGTATGACATCGTCCGCAAATGCGGAAACACGGTGATAGACCCGGCTCCAAACTGCCGGGGATTCACCCTCACCGGATAAGGAGGTGTCTTCGATCCCGAAGATGGTAAGACCGGCGGCCTTACGAAGGAGCTCTCCGCCTTGCTGCAAAAACAGGTCTGTGATACGGTCATCGCTGTCCAGAAAGGTCACATATTCACCATGTGCCAGGGAAAGTCCTTTGTTTCTCGCAGCGGCTTTCGAACCACCGTCCGCAACAATCAGCTCCCAGTCTCGGGGGAGAGGCGGGAGCGCACTGTCACGGCACTGTGCAGGGGAAGCTTCACAGTGACAAACAGTCATGATGATGGATAACAGGGTGGTGTTTTCTTTCTTCAACTGTTTTTCCTTCTTAACGGAAACGCTGATGAACCATGGCGGCTGCCGCGAAAACATATTTTTGCGGCGGCGCTGATGAAAAATAATGGCTGTCAGGCAAATTCCAGAATCGTGTAATTCATATCCTGCACGTATTGGTATTTTACACTTTTAGCCAGACGCTGCATGAGTACATAGTTATCCGTACTCAGCCCTTTTTCCTTTTCTTCCTCATTCTGGAGTGCGATACACTTACCATTGTCCATGATCACAAAGGTTGCTTCTCCGTTTCCCTTGAACCGGACAATGATCTGAGCCGCGATTTTTTTCTCATTGACAGTCTCCATATAAGCAACCATTTCTTCCATACAGAGCGCGATCCGGTAGGAGATTTTCGGATTCATCCCATGTTCTTCCGCAATCAGACGGATGGCACGGGACGCCTCCACAGCATCCTGTTTGCGCACGCTCATATACAGAACTGCCGTGTCGCGGCTTTCTTCCTCGAGATCCCTGTCGGTGAGACGTTTATAACGGCGCATATAAAGAACCGTCACACAAACGGCGGTCAGGCTCATGGACAGATAGATCCACGGAGCAGGAAGCGTCAGCATAAGACCAAGCGCAAATAAAGGCTGGGTGATGTTGCCGATGATGGTAACCCTTGTGGTGTAGCGCGTGTCCTTTTTGTTCACGAGAAAGAGTAGAAAAAAGGCGCCAAAGGCATACGGCAATAAATAGACGGCGAAGACGCGGATGGCAGCCGGCCCTCCCCGGGGCATATGATCGATCCCGTTGATCGCGAAAAAAAGGCCGGGAAAAAGCTCCACGAATGCAGTGGCGGCACCGATGATGACGGCCATAAAGCGTGCCCCCTGGCGCAGCAGTATTTTTAATCCCTCCCTGTCACCGGCGCCCTCCAGAAGCCCCACCAGCGGACGCATGGAACCGAGAATCCCGGTGATGAGAACATTCACGACAGAAAAGCAGAGGAGCCGGACACCGTTGATTACCCCGCCGCTGTCTCCGAATCCCAGCAGCAGTATCTTCACCATACAGTAATTCTGCAGGGCGCTCACCAGCGCGGATACTGCGTCCGGAATGCCAAGGCGCAGAATATCTTTGTATTCGGCAAACGTATACCTGCCTTTCCGGTAACGGAGCATATCTGTATAATGCAGGAGACAAAGCACGGTGGTGCCGCAGCGGACCAGATTTGCGCAGGCCGTGCCCAGACCCGCACCCGCTGCACCCATTTGAAGCGGGCCCACAAACAGAAGATCAAGAGCGAGGTTGACCGCACCCTCCAGGATCGTCAGATATGCCAGGATCTTCATTTTGCCGGCAATCTGCAGCATATAGGTGCCCACCGTGGAGATCATGCCCAGGGGAGTGGCGATCATGATGCCGATTGCATACTCCCAGGTCATGGCATGGATGGCTTCCGGCAGCCGGTATGCTTTCAAAAGAATCCAGACAAGGGGGATCTGGACAAAGGATGCAAAAACAGACAGATAGAGCATCAGCCGGAAGGACGCCCCTTTGATCCGTTTGATGGCCGACCCTTCGTTGCTGCCGATGGTGGTTGACAGACCGGTGCTGATCCCGCAGGATGTCAGAACGGCGAGAACCCCGATCAGAATGGACAGCGGTGAAAAAACAGAAACCGCTGACAGTGCATCTTCCCCTGCAAGATTGCCCACAACAAGCCCGTCCACCGTGATAAGAAGCAGGGTAGACATATTGGTCAGGAGCATCGTGGGCAGGTACTCCCGGAACTTGAACAGGGAAAGATCCCCTACGCGCCTGTATTTATTCAGTAGGTTGTCATTCATATCACTCATGCATTTTCCAAAACGCCGGAATAATACGCTTCCGGCGGAAGATCCCGGTAATAAGGCTCCGGCGCTTTAACCCGCTCCAAAGTATAACAAGGCATAAATAAAGAAGCAAGCTGTTTTAGAGGAAGGGAAGGAAGATAGAGGATTGCAACAGATTGATTATTCGCCCGAAATCCATTATAATCGGACGCGTAGAATATACCGTTTGGAAAGGCTTATCGGAGGACAACATGAACGGTTTGTTGAAAAAAGGAATATCACATCGTGTGGTTCATCTGTGGCTGGTGATCATTATCCTGATCTTTTCAGGAACTGTGGTGTATACGACGCTGCGCCTGACGAGAACCTTTATGGATATCACTTCTGCATCCGAACAGAACTCCGAGCTGCAAAAAGCCGCCCATGATCTCATGAACGCATCGGATTATCTCACCGAACAAGTGCAGAGATTTACTATCAACGGCGACGCCCGATTCATGGATCAGTATTTTACGGAGGCCTTTGAGTCAAAAAGGCGCGAAGAGGCCATTGCCAAGATGGCCGTGGGGGACAGGACCAAGCCGGCATTACAAAAACTGCAGCAGGCCATGGACAGCTCCGTTGCCCTGATGGATATGGAGTATTACGCCATGCGCCTTGTGGTCGAGGCAAAGGGCTACACGGATTATCCCGATCTCCTGGGATTGATAGAACTGGAGCCGGAGGATGAAAATCTCAGCGCCGGGGAGAAGATGAAGCGTGCAGCGGAGCTTGTCCATAGCGACGAGTACTACCGGTATAAGGAGCAGATCAGAAACGGCATGCAGGAAAGCCTGGATGAGGTTGAAAAGCTGATGAAGGGCATCACGGATGCAGAGCTGGACTCTCTGGCTGGAGAGATCCGTGTGGTACGTGCGGCGGTTCTGATCCAGGCGCTGCTCATCTTTTGTATGATCTGGCTGACCACGCGCCTGGCCATCAATCCGGTACTCGGAGCGGTGGACCAGATCAAGGCGGATCGTCCGATTGCCGAGAGCGGTTCCAACGAGTTCAGGTATCTGGCCAAAGCCTACAACAAAATGTACGAAAAGAATAAGTCCAACATTGAGAATCTGAGCTACAGGGCTTCCCATGATGAGCTGACAGGGGCGTACAACCGCGCCGGCTTTGATTTCCTGCAGGCAAATCTAAACCTCCAGGATACCTATATGATGCTGTTTGATGTGGACGATTTCAAACGGTATAATGATACTTACGGGCATGAGACAGGAGATATGGTTCTGGTAAAAACCGTGAAAATCATCCAGAGAGTGCTTCGCGAGGACGACTGCATCTGCCGGATCGGGGGAGACGAGTTTGTGGTGTTTCTGATGCATGCCGGAGGGGTAAGCCGGCAACTGATCGAAAAGAGGATAGAGCAGATCAAAAAAGAACTTGAAAATACGGAGGATGGATTGCCGCCCATCTACCTGAGTATCGGGATCGTAAACGGAAAGGATGTTTCCGATACGACCACGATGCTGGAACACGCGGATGAGGCCATGTATCAATCCAAAAGGAACGGCAAGGGCTCCTATACGTTTTACGCATAAGGAGCAGGACATCAACGGCGGGAAACAAACGGACCGGTCGGGAGGGTGGAATAGTGGCAGACAGCAGGATATCATTTGCAAGTGATTACACAAAAGGGGCTCATCCCAGGATTCTGGAACGCATGGCACAGATGAATGGCAGCCAGTTCGACGGATACGGAACGGATGAAATCTGTAAGGGTGCGGCGGATAAGATCAGAGCCGCCTGTGACTGCGGGGACGCGGATGTTTTCTTCCTTGTGGGCGGAACCCAGACGAATCAGACCGTGATCGATATGCTTTTAAAACCCTATGAAGGGGTAGTGGCTGCCGATACGGGGCATATTGCCATGCATGAGGCGGGGGCTGTTGAATTTGCAGGCCATAAGGTGCTGACGCTGCCATGCAGGCGTGAAAAATCAACGGATGGAGCGGCCGTGTATGCGGACAGCATCGGGAAACTGGATGCCGGTGATGTGGAGAAGCTTCTCGGGGATTTTTACGCCGATGACAATCATGAGCATATGGTTTTTCCGGGGGCAGTATACATCTCGCATCCCACAGAGTACGGCACACTTTATTCCAGGGCGGAGCTTGCGGCGCTGTCGGAGGTTTGCAGGCAATACGACATTCCCCTGTTCCTGGACGGCGCGAGGCTCGGGTATGGTCTGATGAGTAAAAAAACGGATGTGACGCTGCCGGATATCGCGAACCTCACCGACGTGTTCTACATCGGCGGTACCAAGGTGGGTGCGCTGTTCGGGGAAGCGGTGGTTTTCCCCCGCGGGACGAAGGTCGGACATCCTGTGCCGGTGATCAAGCAGCATGGGGCACTCCTTGCAAAAGGCTGGCTTCTCGGTCTTCAGTTTGACACCCTGTTCACGGACAATCTGTATTTTGAACTGGGGGAAAATGCCATTGAAACGGCGGAGGAATTGAGGCGCAGACTGACAGAAAAAGGATACCGGCTGTTTATTGATTCTCCCACCAATCAGCAGTTTATCATTGTGGAGAACGGAAAACTGGCAGAGATGGAAAAGCACATCCGATACGGTTTTTGGGAGAAGCTTGATTCGGATCATACGGCAATACGGCTTGCAACCGATTGGGCTACCGGATATGAGGACATAGATACCCTGATGACTTATTTATAGGAAACGAATGAATTCGTTTCCCGTATCGTGAACGCCGGCGTGGAAAAGACAAGGAGGAGAGGCATGGGAACAGCACTCTATGACAAATCGGTTTTGATTGTGGATGACGCGGCATTTATGCGTATGATGCTGAAGAAGATTCTGGATGAAAACGGATTCAAGGTGGTCGGAGAGGCCTGCAACGGCAAAGAGGGAATCCTGAAATACAAGGAACTGAAACCGGATGTCGTCACGATCGACATTACCATGCCTGAGATGAACGGCATTGAAGCGGTAAAGGAAATCATACAATACGATCCCGCGGCAAAATGTATCATGTGCTCAGCCATGGGGCAGCAGGGAATGGTTCTGGAAGCGATCCAGGCCGGCGCAAAGGATTTTGTCGTAAAGCCTTTTGAGGCTGACCGGGTAGTGGGTGCACTGAGAAAAGTGCTGGGTTTGTAATCGGCATAGGGGGTTGAAATGGAATATCGCTATATACTGATTGAGGAAGAAAATGAAAAAGACTTTGCCTCAGTTCTCCCGCCCGGGATCATGCAGGGAGTCAACAGGATCTCCATCGGGGCAATCAATGAGAATTATGCCGTGGTGGGTGCGATCAGCTACTTTCTGGTGCGGTATGAGTATGTGATCGACTGGGTTTTTGTCGCACCTTCGGTGCGGCGTCAGAGGATCGGATCCCAGCTTGTCAATAAAGTCATCGAGACGATCCTGCGTATGGGGGATCTTTTCCCGATCGTTGCCCGCTTTCCGTACACGGACAGGGAACATGACATCTTCAGCCTGTTCCAGTCACTGGAGAGGATGACAACATCCTATTCTCATGAGCGTTTTGTGATCAGCCGGGAAGGGATCGCCAATGCCGCTCCCCTGCAGATGAAGCTCAATCGGAAGACAGGGAAAAAGATGGAGGAGAAGTTCTTTTTCGATCTGCCGGAGAAGGAGCAGATGCAGATTTTGATGGAGATGCGGATTGAACACGGTTTTGTCATCAAACACCCGGAAAGCCTGAGAGACAGCATGGTTCCGGCGCTTTGCCGCTGTACATACGACGACGGAGCCCTGGTGGACCTTGTACTCATCCAGAAGCTGCTGAAGGGAGACCTGGAGGTGTCCTTTGTCTATAGCAAGAATCCCATCGGTCTGATCACGACTCTGATCTCCATTACGGCAGAGGCACAAAAAACCTTTCCAAACGCCTCCCTGACCTTTGATGCGGTGAATGAGAAATCTCTGCAGCTTGCCGGAAAGCTGTTTCCAGGCGCTGTGTCTATGCCGATCTTTGAGGCAGTGTATCTTTGATATGCCAGCCTCTTTTTTTTAACGTATAAAGATAGGGAACGAATTAATTCGTTTCCTTTTGCGCCGGTTGCGCTCGGCTGAAAGCCGCATTCCTGGCGCAAACGTGTGCACCTGAAGAGACTCTTTGTTTACAATTCGACGAAAGGAAGGAAAGCTGATTATGTCAGGGAAAGAGCAGAATTATCAAGAGATTCAACGACAGGGCGTAAACGACCCGGGTCTGCTGAACGCGAGGATGCAGCAGGCGGAGAAGATTGAGCGCGAGAAGGGGCTTCCTTCTTATGACGCGAATAAGTATCTCATGGATGCGGAACAACTGAAAGAGTATTACGAGAATCGCAACCGGGATACGGAGAAGAACTCCTTCCGGCTCCGTACCAAATACTATTTTGAGGATATGTATCTGGCCGAGGCAAAGGCGGCGCGCTATGAACGCCTTTCCAAAGATCAAGCGGCGATTGAGGATTATGAAAACCGCCATGGAGGACGACAGACCTATAAAAGGGTGAATGACGTCAAAAACGCCTCTGCCAGCTTCCGGAAGATGCAGCAGGTCATTACAAAACAGGTGAGCAGCAACCGCGCCAATCTGACGCCGCTGCAGAAGTACAACCAGCGGGAAGAGATCATGAAATACCGCATGGAGGGCATGGTGGCGGCCGCCCAGCTGAAGTCAAAACCGGGCAACATGCATCATCTGGTGACCCGTGCCAAATACTCCTGCTATATGGTTCTGAAGGATCAGCTGGCACATCTCATCAAAGAGCAGCAGAGCGCCCGGGACAGAAGTGAACTCGAGAACAAACTCAATGATGTCAATATCAAGCTTGACAGCCTTTACGAGGATCTGAAAAAATACACCCCTTCCATCCAGAAGCAATGGCAGGAGGACCGTTTCACCAGCCTGGATTATGAAACTGCACACCGCTCCTACCAGGCGAAGTGTAATATCAACGTGGTGCTGAAAAAAGATACAACGAAGACGCTGTTCCATCTGCAAAAATTCCATGAGAATAATGGGGATGTGCAATGGCCGGCCCGCTGTGTCTACAAAACCAAAGAGGGGAATGCGCCGATCAATTCCGCGGAACGAAAGCTGCAGGAGTGGAACAACCGCGTACAGGATATCAGAGAAAACGGCACAAAATACGCGAAACACCGCGTGGAGATGGAAGGAATCCGGCTCTTTATGAATACGGAGCTTCCCAGTGCAAAGACTCTGATAACCATGGGGGTGAAATACCTTGAAGATAATATGCGCACCTATTATGAGATGACACATATGGCGTTGCCGTATTACCGGGCTGAGCTTGAGAAAGGCGAGGGAGTTGTCGCCGAATATGCGGAATACAACCGCAGTTTCGAGGAGAGACTGGACTACATTGAGGCAATCAAAAACTACATGGAGCACCGGTTGCGGAAGGATCACGGAATCAAAGCCGATCAGGAGAAGTGGTATGCGATCAATAAAACGGGAGCCGGCGATAACAGACTGACTCTTGAGACTGAAGAAGAGGCGCTGCTTGGGATGGAGAAACATACCGGGATTTATATAAAACAGGAGGTCAGCAAGTTCGGCCTGATGCCGGAGATCCCGGTCAACGCAGAGAAGGGGGAGGACGACGACGACGAGTACTACGAGGATGAGGAAGAGAATGTTGTAATTGTGGAAAACAGGCTCTTTTCTGACATGATGGTGAAAAACGAGGAGAAAAAAGAGGAAGAAAAGCCCGGCGAGGACGTATTGTACACGCAAAAGCTTGCAGGGGATGTACAGAAGAAACCGGATGTCGCGATCGTGGAGAACGAGGAGAAAAAAGAGGAAGATAAAGAAGATAAAAAAGAAGAGAAAATAGCGGAGCCAAAGAACGAGATTATCGAGGAAAAGGAAGAAGCAAAGAACGAGATTATCGGGGAAAAGGAAGAAGCAAAGAACGAGATCATTGAGGACGATGACGGCCCCCTGGTGGAAGATTCTGATCAGGAAGAGAAGAAGGTTGCCTTTGCCGATACCTATAACCAGTTGGAGAAAGAACTGGAAAGTCTGAAAGAACAGGACCGGCTGGAACAGGAGGAGAAAGACAGGAGAAAAGCCAAAGAGCAGGAGGAACTACGGAAGAGGAACGAAGCGATCGAAAATGGAAGGAAGATCGTAGAGGAACATAAAAAGAGGGAAGAAGCAGATAAAGAAGCGAAGAAGAAGGCCAATGCAAGGGCTGAGAAGGTCAATGAGAACAAGATCAACGAGAACCGGATCATCGAAGAGCCGAAGAACGTGATCAACGAGAACCGGATCATCGAGGAGCCGAAGAACCGGATCATCGTGGAGAAGAAGGAAACCAGAGACCTTGGGATCAAAGACCCCAAAGAGATGAAGAATCTGGGACTCACGAAAGCGCATTTCGGGAAGAAAGCCACCAAAAAACAGAAGGAGGAGCTGGAATTCGCGAAAAAGCGATATGAGATCAATCAGTATTACAAGCAGGCGAAGGAATTCGAGAATCACGAAGAGTATCAGAGCATCTACAAAAAGACCGGCATCAAAACCTCCATGGGACGTGCTTTGACTGCCATGATGCGTCCTGTCATGTTTGACAGGAAAGGGAACCCCCTTCCGAAGTACCAAAAAAACCATCAGTGGAATCTTCGCTGGCTGAACGCCTGGGCAAACAAGGACGAGAAAGAAAAGGAAAAGATGCTTGCGGAATACTATCCGCATGCGATGGATGTGGTTCAGGACTCTGATTTTCCGGAGATGAAGCTGAATAAATCCCAGATCCAGACTCTGAAGAACCTGCAAAGGATTGTCAGGGAAATCGAGGGGATCAATGCGGAGATGGAAGCGCGGAAGAAAACGTTGGAAAAGCTGAAAAAGGATGTGTCCAATGCCGCCCTTATGAAGGATTCGAAATACGCCGAGCTGGAAGCGAAGAGGAAAGATGCGATCAAAAGGCAGCTTGCGGCGAGGTCGGAGGCGGTGAACGTCGCGAAGACATATGCCTCCAGCAAGCAGTTTAAGACCTGGCTGAACAACTCCATCGAAGACAGATCAGAGCAGGCGTTCAACCGGATGATCGTCATCCGCGGCCAGACGTCCGTTGACGAACTGAAAAAAATGATGCCCTCCGTCAAAACCTTTGAGAACAACAATCCGAAGAGAGTCCGGAGAGAATTCATGATCAATAAGTTTTCCTACATCCAGCAGAGTTATCTGAGCACGTATTACGGGATTCAGACCGGCGCGGGGGGTGGATACGTAAGCGAATGGGAGAGGGATGAGAATCTCAAACCCGGTGAGCTTGACGAGCTTCAATTGGCGAACCTCGTGGATTATATGGGAGCCTGGGTTGACTACCATTACGAGGAGACCCAGGGACCGGATGATGCGGTTGCAGAAATTGCCGAGCTTCAGGAGGTGAATCGGAAATTCAAAAAGAAGGACTATGCTTTTTATAAAAAGCTGAAATCCGTCAAGGAATTCACGGATCATCCGCTGTATGCGAAATATGATATCCAGGAGACGAGGAAAAAGTACAATCTCCCGGCGGAGACTGTCTCGCTGGATCGCTTTGCAAGGATCGGGTTCAGACCGGTGGCTTTTGACAAACTGAATCAGCCCGTGACGAAAGAAGATGAAGCGAATCATGCATGGAACCTGAAATGGCTGAGAGCATGGAAGGAAGATGATGTGGCCACGAGGGAAGCCATGATCGGAGAGCAGCTCTCCCGTATTTTCAAGGATATTCAGCTGCCTGTGATCAAAATCACGGAGGCGGAGCGGAAGAAGCTCCTGCTCAGTAAGCAGGCGTATGACGAGTACGAGAAAGCCAGAATTGCGGAAGAGAAGTGCCCGGCGGATGCACCGAATAAAAAGGAGCTGGAAAAGGCCAGAGGAGAGGCAAATAAGAAGTATCGAGCCGCGCAAAAAGATGTCGCAGATATAGGACAAAAGTATGGTTCCGCTTATGCAAAGTGGCTGGAAGGGCTCGTTGACCGTCAGGATCTGAACATGCTGAATCTGGGACAGATCGCCGGATGTACGGATCATTTGCAAAAAATACATCCCTCCGTCGCCTATTTCTTTGAAAAGAATCCCGCACTGAAAACGCTGACGGGAATGGTCAATCTTGCGGTCAGATCTTATACGGGTCAGGTTGTAGGGAGAAAATGCCGTATCAAGATGTCGACGAAGGTGGAGATCCAGGAGGAGATGGAGCATCATGATGACCTGGAAAGATACGACCAGGACATGGCGGATGAAGGACTCGAGTTCCTGAGGGATATGGTGCTCTATGAAGAGCAGAAAAAGAAAAAAATGGTTCCCTTTGTTCCGCTTTCCGACAATGAGACCAGCATTACTGATCCGAAGGAGCAGGAGGACTTTGCCAAACGTTATCTGAAAAACCCGAATCTGACCCCGAAATCCTATCGGGTGCTGAAGGTATTCGAAAGCTCGCGATCCATCCTGAATCATCCGGAATACACAAAGGAGTATCAGAAAGCGGATGATGTGCTGGGCGGCACCGGGGAATTATCCCGTGACGCTGTTCTGGTGATGCGGAATGTCAATTTCGATCAAAACGGGAAACCGGTGAGCAAGCAGGATGAAGAGAATCACAAATGGAACATGCAGTGGTTGAAAGCCATCCAGGAGGATGATTTTGAACTGAGAGAGAAAATGCTTTCCGAGGAGATCCCGAAACGGTTTTGGATCAAGGATCTGCCACAGCCTCCCGAGGAGCTGCTCTCCCTCTATCGCCAGCTGTATGACGGAAAGGCTCCGGAAGGCTGGCATGAGTCCCCGGAGGGACAGAAAGCAAAGGAGTCTTATCAGAAAGAGCTGCTGAAATTCCAAAAAGAAGTGGAAAGCTTTACGGAGAAGAAACTGGAGGCAAAGGATGTCCCGTTCTTCTACGAGATGCAGAGCGGACAATCGCTGGATAAGCTGATGCAGGCACATCCCTCCCTGAAGCAATACATGGATAATAACCCGGAGATCGCGCAGAGATGCAAGATGCTGTACAGCTATATGACTATGACGGGAGCCTATTGCGCCAAGAAGTATCTTATCAGCGGCTGGTCCAAGATCGACCATACGAAGCCGGAGGATCTGGAAAACAGGGTCAGGGATTATCAGGATGTGGAGGATGCATCGACCGGTTCCTACCTCAATGAGTGTCTGAAGTATCAGAATGTGAAAAAGACCCCCTATGTTCCTTATCAGACGACCATCCGGGAGGAGGACCGGCAAAGGAAAGAGAAGCGCGCTGTCGTAAACGCGGAGAAGGAAAAGGCGGCCCAAAAGAAGAGGGAGGATGAGAACCAAAAGCAGTACGCGGAGCTTGCCAAACAATATCAAAAGATCAATCCGGAGTTTAATACGAGTCATATCGAGCGGCTTGTCAAGACCAACCTCCGGGGAAAAACCTTCCAAAACAAGGAATATCTTGCACTGGCCAAAAAGATCTACCTGGGAGGAATGGGCAAGGACTTAAGCGGAGCGATCTCCGTCGGTCTGGAGACCATTGAGATGGACAAGAACGGAAACGTTCTTCCGGAGTACAAGGAAGCGCATGAGAAAAACCTTGCATGGCTGAACATGTTGGTTAAGGCCAGTGATACGGAAGATATGCGGGAGGTAACGGATTACATCGAAAAGACCATGACAGAGCTGGTGAAGGAGTTTGAGCTTCCGAACCAGAATAATCTCTCCACCTATGGTTCCTATCGCCTGATCATGGGCGAGCCCGTGAAGATGAAGACCATGATACAGAGGCTCCAGGCCTACGAGAAGATGAAGAAGGGAATCCCGGAGATAGCGGTGACATCCTCGAAGAAGAAGGTACTCAAAGATAATATCCGGCTTCTTCTGAATGCGGTTCCGCTCCTGCTGGATAACGTCAAGGTAAATCAGGGAATAGACCTGAGCGGCGACGAATACAAGGTGATCGCAGTGAAGGACAGGAGCAATGCGAAGGAAGCACAGTTCAACCAGATGCGTGACACCTACCTGAAGGAAAGGGAGAGCTTTCTAAAAGACAAGGAAAAAATAAAGGCTTGACATTTATCTGCGCTTGGACCATAATCCCTCCTTGTAGTGAATAAATCACAACACAGTTTCTCAAAGAATGAGAAGGAGGAGAATTATGAAGAAACAAATCGTTGCAGTAATGGTGGCAGGAGTTCTTGGCGCAGGTATGCTGGCCGGATGCGGCAACAACGCACAGGCACAGGCGCAGGCGCAGGCGGAAGCAACAGCAGCAGCTGTGGATGCAGCAGTGGATGCAGTGGTAGAAGAGGCAGTGACCGAAGCAGTTGATGAAGCTGCCGCAGAGGCAGCATCTGAGATTTCTTTTGTGGATGGCTTCTACGCAAATGACGGCGAAAGCGATTTCATCATTGCTTTCTATGAGGATGCACCCGGAGATGTCTGCTATGTCAACGACGGCGAGACCGAAGTACTTGCTGAGTACACGGTAGAAAACGCAACGCTGGATGACGGTACTGCTTATATTCTGATAACCGTTGGGAATACGCAGCTTGGTTATGTTGATGATGGCACCGATTGCGCCCTGATCGATACGGACGGCAATGTTTATGCGGCGGCTCACCTGAGCGAAGAGGAAGCAGATGCCATCTATGAAGCGCTGAACCAGTAAGAAGCGCTCGCAGCTCCCAAAGATCAGAAGGACAACATGTGATGCATAAAAGAAAACGGGCAGGGGTTTCCTGTCCGTTTTTCATTTTATCGTGCCAATTCCTTTGCGATACTTGCAAAAAACAGGAAAACGTGGATAATACTATCAAACGATGCACAGATGGGAGGAATATCATGAAAAAGAAACTTGCATTATTATTGACAGGCGTTCTTGCCTTATCCGCTTTTACAGGATGCGGCGCCAATAAAGCGACGGCTGTGTCAACGGCTGCGGAAACGGAAAAGGAAGCCACAGAGACAGAGATACAGACTGCAGATACCGGGAGCACGGAGGAGGAGACGGAAAGCCTCTCCGCTTTTGAGGCAGACCTGGAGAGCTACGAATCACTGATCGCATCAGCGCCGGTGGATGCCTACTACGCCTTTGCGGATCTTGCCGAGACCAGTGACGCGCTGGTTCTTGCACCCGGAAATCTGACTTTTGATAACGGAGACGGCACCATCGCAGCCACAGGCGGTACCATCTATGCCCTGGGACCGGACGGAAACATCATGGAATACGGAAGTGTAGAGGGCGGCGGAACAGCGACGCCCCTTGCTGTGGGAGAAGGGTATGTGCTGTTTTACGGCGGAAAGAACTACATGAATAAGGTCACCCTCGACACCGATGCGGGAACCCTCGATACGGACGAAGGGGAATACTTCGATGAATACGAGGACGCTGTTACGATTGCGTTTATGCCTGTGGCGACCTACGGCAATTCCGACGGAGAAGAAGTGAACGGCCCCATGGACTTTGTGCAGGAGCAGTCGGGAAAGCTGGAGTTTTCGGATTATGACGAGATCATCGGATACCTCAAGCCAGGGCAGGGTTATGCGATCCTGCAGATCGGGGATGACGCAAACGTGCTTGCAGTAGCGGAAAACGTGAATAAAGACGATCATACGGCAGACAGTGCCTCCTGCTATGTCATGAAGGAGGAGAAGCCCATTGAGGTAGGCTATGTGATAGCAAACGGGATCCCGCTTCGTATCAAGGACGGGGTGGTCTATGGCGGTGACAAGGACAGCTATGAGGCGAATTTCCTGAATCCCACCGGAGACGGCATCATGGCGAAGGCTTATGTTTACAGATCCGATGTGGACGGCAAAACGGAGTATGGCGGATTTCTGCGGGAGACCAATGATTTTGACCATGACCAGGATTTTGAAGGCGGAGAAGAAGAATTCAACGCGCTGATCGAGGAGCGTGACCAGGCTCCGGTTATCGAGTTTACCATTGTGGAGTAAAGGAGAAAGCCGGTCTTGATCTCGATTATTTACGGCAGCCTTTTTCTGGCATCGCTGCTGTGCACTGCCATTTATCTGTTCATCTGGCATAAGCATTTTAATGTCAACATCAGCATGATCTTTGCGTTTGTGCCGATTGTGTGCCTCGGCCATTTCCTCTTCAGTATTTCCGGGGATCTGGGCGGGGCCGTGACGGCACAGAAGCTGATCTATCTCGGCGGCAGCTTCCTGCAGATGTTTATTCTCTTCAGTATTTTAAATCTCTGCCAGATCAACATCAAAAACTGGGTCAGAATCCTCTTATATCTGTGCTGTATTGTGCTTTTCATGGGAACGCTCACAATCGGCCACACGGATCTCTTCTACAGGAACGTCACCTTCTCCATCCAAAACGGAATGGTGAGGCTGGAACGGGAATACGGGGTGATGCATACCCTTTATTTTGTGGTTGTGCTGGCGTTCTTTGCGGTCGGCTTTGCCGCGATCTGTTATTCCTGGGTAAAAAAACGCCAGGTGCCCCGTACCATCATCCTGCTGCTGGTTTTCCCCTATGCCATCGTGCTGGTGTGCTATTTTACCGGCAGAAGGTTTGAACAGGGTATCGACTTTACAACCCTGGGGTATCTCCTGGCGCAGATTCTGTATCTCGTGATTTCCGCGCGGATGAATCTTTACGACGTGGCGGATACGGCCATTGACTCCATGGTGAGGGAACGCGCCATCGGCTATATTACCTTTGATTTCCGGTACCGTTACCTCGGGAGCAATGAGATCGCAAGGCACCTCATGCCGGAGCTGGAGCAGCTCGCGGTGGATGATATCCTCGGCCAGGATGTTTCCGGCAAAAGGATCCGTCATTATCTGGACAGCTTCCGGCTGGATGAAAAATACAATCAGTTTGTATATCAGTTTCATGAGGCAGGTGTACCGGCCGAAGAGGAAAAGATCTATAATGTGAACGTGAACTACCTTTATGACGGCGGGCGCAAACGGGGATATATCGTCACCTTTACCGATGATACCGCAAACAGAAAATACATCCGGCTTCTGGACAGCTATAATGACAAGCTGCAGGAGCAGGTGGAAGAGAAAACCCGGCATATTGTCGAGATGCATGACAACCTCATCATGAGCCTCGCGGTGATGGTGGAAAGCCGGGATAATTCCACGGGAGGACACATCAAGCGAACCAGTGAAGGGGTGCGGATCCTGATCGATGAAATCCGCAAAGAAGGAACCTGCCATCTCTCCGATGAATTCTGCCGTGACGTGATCAAGGCGGCGCCTATGCACGACCTTGGAAAGATTGCGGTGGATGACAGCGTTCTCCGGAAACCCGGCCGGTTTACGGAGGAGGAATTTGAAAAGATGAAGCAGCACGCGGCGGAAGGTGCCCGGGTGATCCACGAGATCCTGCAGAATACGGACGATGAATCCTTTAAGGTTGTCGCGGAAAATGTAGCTCATTTCCATCATGAACGGTGGGACGGCTCCGGTTATCCGGAGAAGCTTTCCGGGGAGCAGATTCCCTTTGAAGCCAGAATCATGGCAATCGCCGATGTTTACGATGCGCTGGTCAGTAAACGCGTCTATAAGGAAGCATTCAGCTTTGAAAAAGCGGATACGATCATCATGGAGGGCATGGGAACCCAGTTTGATCCCGGGCTGAAGGTGATCTATGAAAACGCCAGACCGCGGCTCGAAAAGTATTACCGCGAGATAGAGTAGGATCCGACAGGAGACAGATGGATCAGAGGATTTTTAATGGATTGTCAGGGGAGGAGAGCATGAACGTACTGGAGATCAACCACTACACCAAAGTATATGGAAAGGACAAGAAAGCCTGCGATGATGTGAGCCTGACGGTGGAGAGCGGAGATATCTTCGGCTTCATCGGTCATAACGGCGCCGGAAAGAGTACGACAATCCGGGCGGTTGTGGGTGTGCTGGATTTTGAGAACGGAGACATCAAAATCGGCGGACACGATGTGAAAGCGGAGCCCATGGAATGCAAGCAGATCACGGCCTACATTCCGGACAATCCGGATCTTTATGAAAACCTGACGGGTCTGCAGTATCTGAACTTCGTGGCGGATGTCTATGATGTCAGCGAGGAAGACAGGCAAAAAAGGATCAACGATTATGCGGCGCGCTTTGAGATCACGGATGCGCTTACGGATACCATCGGGTCGTATTCTCACGGAATGAAGCAGAAGGTGGCCATCATATCCGCGCTGATCCACGAACCGAAGCTTCTTGTTCTGGATGAACCCTTTGTGGGACTGGATCCGCAGGCCTCCTTTATCCTGAAGGAGATCATGCATGAAATGTGTGAAAAGGGGAGTGCCGTCTTTTTCTCCACCCATGTGCTGGAGGTGGCCGAGAAGCTTTGCAACAAAATCGCAATCATCAAACGGGGTGCCATCATTGCGAACGGAACGATCAAAGAACTCCTCGGAGAGAAGCAGTCCCTGGAAGAGGTTTTCCTGGAGGCGGTGAAAGATGAAGCATAAAAGTATACTCCTGCTGAAGACCATGATGGATGCCGCAAGCAACCTTCATGTCGTAAAGTATTCCAAGGATCCCGAAAAGGTGAAAAATGCCAGATCATCCATGATCGGAAATGTGATCCTGGCGGTGCTGATCGCCGGTCTCGTCGGCGCTTTTTCCTTCGGGCTGACGTTTTTCGGATCTGCCGCAATGGTGCCGGCGCTGGTGGCGACGATCATCACATTCCTTTCCCTGCTGCTGCCGATCTTCAAATCCAACGGGTATCTGTATGATTATCCGGAATACGATTCGCTCATGTCGATGCCCTTTTCCGTCAGGACGGTGGTGGCGGACAGATTCCTGCTCATGTATCTGAAGGATCTGCCGTGGAACGCGCTGCTTTCTGTTTCCGCGCTGGTGGGATCCTGTATCGCTTCCATGCAGGACGCCTGGACCATCATTTCCTGGATCATCCTGACTCCCCTGATTCCCCTTCTGCCGACAGTAATCGTATCCCTGCTCGGCGCGTTTATCACCGGGATCGGCTCCCATTTTCGCCACAAAAAACTGATCCAGACGATTCTGACCTTTGTGCTGTTCATTCCCCTGATCTTCAGTCGCTTCATTATCGACTACCTGATCCGCAATGACAAGGTGCAGGCGATCATGGCCAAGTCCTCCGAGGCGCTGGAGGGGCTTTCCAGGGCTGTGCCAACGGTGGGGTGGTTTACAAAAGCAACTGTCGGCAAAGACGTGCTCTCCTTTGTCCTGATGGCCGTGGTGTCGCTGGGACTTTATCTCGTGGTGGTATGGCTGATCAGCATCAACTACAGAAGGATCAACTCCAGACTCGGCAGCCACGCTACGAGACGCAAGGGGAAGAAGGCAGCCAGAAGCTTCCGGAAAAGGACACCGGCACGAAGCATCCTGTTTAATGACTGGAAACGGATCACAGGCTCCACGGTCTGTGCGACGAATCTCGGGATGGGGGCAGTGATCTCCATCATCGCTGCAGTGGTGCTGCCTTTTGTCAACGCCAACGCCATCGTCTCCGCGATGGCTGGGGGACAGGAGGTAGATCTTCTGCGTTTTCACATGGTGTGGCCGGTCATAGTCTATTTCTTCGTGGGAATGGTGCCCACGACGGCGATCAGTCCTTCCCTGGAGGGGAAGAGCGACTGGATTTTAAACAGTATGCCCGTTTCCAAAAAGACGATCTGCAAGGGAAAGATCGGATTGAACCTGCTGTTGAATCTTCTGCCGGGACTTTTCGCTGTGATCGGCGGTTTCATCTCCCTGCGTGCAAATGCAACGGAGTATTTGACCGGGTGTCTGATGCTGTGCGCTATGTGCCTGTTTTCTGCTGTTTACGGGATGCGCTGCGGGCTGAAATACTGCAGGACTGACTGGAAGAATGAGATTGAGGTCGTAAAACAGGGGCGGGCGGTCACGACGTACCTCCTGCCGAATATGATCGGAACCATGGTGCTGGTTGTCCTGATGATCTTTTTCTGCATGGGGATCGGGGGCGTCGCAGGCGGGCTGACCGTGACGGCCATCTATATTCTGCTGGCGCTGCTGGCCTGGCAGGGGTTAAAGCGCCTTACGGCATAGGGAAACGCTGACGAAAGCGGTTCCCGCGCGAAGCACACCGGGAGAACCCCCGGGGAAACGCAGGCTCCGGCGTCTCCTGTCCGTTCATAAAACTACAGCAGGTCGCTCAGCTTTTTTCCATAGAAAAAATCATGTATCATCTGATCATATTCGACCCACATGGGAAGGGTATGGCAGGAATCCTTTTTGGGGCAGGTGTTTACTTCATCAGCGAGGCAGGCGACGCTGGACATGCTGCCTTCCATGAGATCCAGGACCTCCCCTACGGAGTACTCCTCCGGACGACGGCAGAGCTTGTAGCCACCGCCCTTTCCGCTGGCACCGATGAGAAGACCTCCGGCCACCATGTCTTTGACGATGATCTCCAGATATTTTTTGGAGATATCCTGTCTGGCGGCGATCTCTTTCAGAGGGATATAGTTTCCTTCCTCATCTTCGTTCTGCGCCAGATCGATCATAACGCGAATGGCATAACGCCCTCTGGTTGAAATCATGTTTTTTCCTCCTTACGAACACTACTCACCTATTATACCGCAAGGTAAATAGGTAAATCAAGAGAAAACGAAAAAAGGACTTGAAAGGCAACATGGATGATTCGTACTGCCGCATGATAGCGGCCGTGAAACAGAAGATAAGCATCTCCCGGGACGAGCTGGAGACGATTCTGTGTGATGGGGACAAAGCCCATGAGGAGCAGCTCTTTGCGGCGGCGAGAGAAGTGGCGGAGCTGACCTTTCAAAAGCAGGTCTATCTCAGGGGGCTGATCGAGTTTACCAGTTACTGCAAAAACGACTGCTATTATTGCGGGATCCGCTGCGGCAACAGGCACACGAACCGTTACAGGCTTTCGGAGGAGGAGATCCTCTCCTGCTGTGACAAAGGAGCGGCACTGGGCTTTCGGACCTTTGTGCTGCAGGGCGGGGAGGATCCTTTCTATACGGATGAGATGATCTGCGGGATGATAGAACGGATCAAAAAAAAGCACCCGGCATGTGCGGTGACGCTTTCCATCGGGGAACGGTCACGCGAGAGCTACCGGCGTTTTTTTGAGAGCGGTGCGGACCGGTATCTTCTGCGGCAGGAAACCGCGAATGAGGAGCATTACGGGAGACTTCATCCTCCCGCCATGTCCGGAGAACGCAGAAAACAGTGCCTGTGGGAGTTGAAGGAGACCGGTTTTCAGGTGGGATGCGGGTTCCTTGTGGGGACACCGGGACAGACCGCCGCGCATCTTTATGAGGATTTGACCTTTATGCAGGCCCTGCAGCCGCAGATGATCGGAATCGGCCCCTTTCTCCCGCATCAGAATACCCCCTTTGCAAAGGAACCCCCGGGAAGCGTGGCGGAGACACTGCGGCTGCTGGCGGTGCTGCGCCTGCTGTTTCCGAAAGGGCTGCTGCCTGCCACGACGGCGCTGGGAACGGCGGATCCGAAAGGACGGGAAAAGGGAATCCTCTCCGGCGCAAACGTGCTGATGCCGAACCTGTCTCCGGGAGAGGTACGGGGGAAATATCTGCTGTACGATGGCAAAATCTGTACCGGCGAGGAGGCGGCGGAGTGCGTCAGCTGCCTGGCAGGAAGGATCGGGGCCATCGGTTACCGCCTTTCCATGAGCAGAGGGGATCATCCGGATTTTGCGGGAACGGCCGAAGCCTTCGCATCCGGACGGAGCGGGTCTTAGCCCATTTCCTCTCCGGAAACAGGATAGCAAACAGGGGGTAAGTATGTTACTATGAAATCGAGGGTCATGACCGGGCGAAGCATACTGAAAACCGAAAAACCATAAGGGGGATCCCATGAAAAAAATCTATGTGTTGGATACCAATATCCTGATCGACAGTGCGGGAAGCGCCATCTACGGGTTTGATGACAATGATGTCATCATCACCAGCACCACCATCACGGAGCTGAATAAACACAAGGGAGACGAGAGGGAGCGCGGCTATAACGTTCGCGAGACCGCCAGGATCTTAAGAGACCTTCGCGCAGAGCAGGGAGATCTGTATCAGGGCGTCTCCATCAATACGAACGGGACATTCCGGATCGAGAAAAACGGATACGACCATCCGCTGCCGGAGTGGCTGCGCAGCGACAAGAGCGCGGAAAACGACAACCGGATCCTGGCCACGGTGCTGACCTTGATGGATCAGAACCCGGGGAGGAAGGTGGCGCTCATTACGAATGATTTTCTCATGTCGCTGGATGCGCAGGCGCTTGGGATCGAGACCCAGGAATACCGGAATGACAAGATCGAGAGCGAAGAGATGTACACGGGCAGGCGGACGGTGGAGCTTTCTGCGGAAGCCATCGGCCGGCTCTACAGAGAGCACAGCATGCCGGTGGAGGATGAAGCCTTTGCGGAGGTGCCAAACCTCATGCCCAATGAGTTTCTGGAAATGCATGCCGGGACGTCCTCCGCTCTGGGCTGGGTAAGAAACGGTCAGGTGACCCTTTTGCAGGAAGAGATCGTGAACGGCACCTATTTTGGCCTGACAGCAAGAAATGCCGGACAGCGTTTTGCGATTGCGGCGCTGCAGGCACCTGCGGAGGAGATTCCCCTCGTGATTATCAAGGGACCGGCGGGCTGCGGCAAGACACTGCTGGCAGAGGCGGTGGGCCTGGACAAGACCTACATCGGCAGGGAATTCCGCCGGGGAAAGGAACGTTCGGAGGAGGAGTATCGAAACCTCTACATCACCCGTTCCAACACCTTACCCGAAAAGGAAAATCTGGGTTTCCTGAAGGGCGATCTGGAGGAAAAAATGGGACCCCTGCTGGCACCCTTCTATGACAACATGGAGACGCTGATGCGCATCGGCGGGGAGACGGATCCGCAGCAGATCCAGTATCAGGTGGATTATCTGGTCGATGACGGCGGTCCGGTGAAGATCGTGTCCCTCGCCTACATCCGCGGACGGTCTCTTGACAAGAGCCTCATCATCGTGGATGAAGCACAGAACATCACCCCGAAGCAGGCGAAGACCCTGGCCACCCGTGTGGGGGAGGGCAGCAAGCTGATCCTCCTCGGAGACCCGCAGCAGATCGACAGTCCCCGGCTGACGGCGAGAAGCAACGGCCTCGTCTATGCCGCGGAAAAAATGAAGGACGACGATCTGTGCGCGGTCATTACCATGTACGAACGGGAATGTGTCCGCTCGGAGCTTTCCAAGCGGGCAGCCAGGAAAATGTGATAAGGAGACAGGATGAAAGTAGAATTGCTGAATGATTCATTTCCACCGATCATCGACGGCGTAGCGAACGTGGTATTAAACTATGCGAAGATTCTGATGGAGAAACTGGACGCATCGGTCATCGTCGGCACGCCGCGTTACCCGAAGGCAGATTACACGGGGTATCCCTATCCGGTGGTGACCTATCCCAGCGTGAATACGGCGAAGCTTGTGGCAGGGTACCGCGCCGGCAACGTGATGAACTGGCCGGATGCACAGTCGCTGATCGATTTTTCACCGGATATCATCCACAGCCATTGTCCCGCAGCCTCTACGGTGATGGCGCGTATCGTACAAAACCATACGGGAGCGCCCATCATCTTTACCTACCATACCAAGTTTGATGTGGATATTGAGCGTGCCCTCGGAGACGGTCTGCTGAAGAGACAGATCATCAAGCTGATGGTGGACAATATCTCCGGCTGCGACGAGGTCTGGGTTGTTTCGCAGGGAGCCGGCGAAAACCTGAAATCCCTGGGATACCAGGGGGAGTACCGCGTAGTCGACAACGGCGTGGACTTTGCAAAAGGGCGTGCCGAGGATGCGCTGGTACGTGAGGTGACGGCAGGATTCGACCTGCCGGAGAACGTGCCCGTATTTCTGTTCGTCGGGCGGATGATGAAATATAAGGGACTCCCCATCATTGTGGATGCGCTGGGGGAGCTGTCCCAAAGAAACGTGGAGTACCGTATGGTATTTGTCGGCAGCGGCGCTGATACAAAGGAGATGCAGGAAAAGGTGAGATCCCTTGGCATCGCCCTGGATGTCGTTTCTGAGGACGGCACTGTCACGCATACCGACGGCACCGCGGGAAAAAGCGGCCGCGTGGTTTTTGCCGGCGCGGAGCATGACCGTGACCGGCTTCGTGCCTGGAATACGAGAGCGGATCTCTTTTTGTTCCCCTCTGTGTATGATACCAACGGCATCGTTGTACGGGAAGCGGCAGCCTGCGGACTGGCCAGCGTGCTGGTAAAGGGCTCCTGCGCCTCGGAGGGGATTACGGACGGGAGGAACGGCTACCTCATCGAGGAAAATGCAGCGTCCATGGCGGCGATGCTGACGGAGCTTGCGCCGGATCTGGAGAAGCTCCGTACGGCGGGTCAGTTTGCCATGGATGAGATCTATATTTCCTGGGAAGACAGTATCAGGGAGGCTTACAGGCGATATGAGGAGATCCTGCAGCGCAAGAAGGATGGGACCCTCCCCCAGCGCAAAAGGCAGGGTCTTGATTACTTCATCAAAGGGATCGCCGGCCTGTCCCATGGCACCGACAGGATCCTGACGCTGCCCCGGACGATTTATGAGACCATGAACGACAACTTCCGGGAGTGGAAAGAGTCGCTTCCTTCCTGGGGGTGGGGGGATTCGGATGAGTGAGGAACATCGCAACTGGTATCGACGCATGAGCTTTTACCAGATCTGGATCCGGAGCTTTTATGACGGTAACGGTGACGGCATCGGGGATCTGTACGGCGTCTATGAGAAGCTGGATTATATCAAGGGACTCGGTGTGGACGGGATCTGGTTTTCTCCCATCTATCCGTCGCCCAATGCGGATTTCGGGTACGACATCTCGGACTACCGCAATATTCATCCGGAATACGGGACGCTGGAGCAGTTTCGGAGGGTGCTGGACAAAGCCCATGAGATCGGGCTGAAGGTGATCATGGATCTTGTGGTCAACCACACCTCGGATGAGCATCCCTGGTTTCAGGAGAGCCGCAAGGGCAGGGACAATCCCTACAGTGATTACTACATCTGGCGGGACAAACCGAATAACTGGAACAGCCTCTTCGAGGGGAAAGCATGGGAATACGATCCGGTCCGTAAGCAGTATTATCTGCATCTCTTTGCAAAGAAGCAGCCGGATCTGAATATGGACAATCCGAAGGTCCGGGAAGAAGTCAAGGGGATTCTCCGCTTCTGGCTGGATTTCGGGGTCGACGGATTCCGTGAGGATGTCATCAATTTCATTTCCAAAAAAGAGGGACTGCCGGACGGCCTCCCGTTTTTGCCCGCGGCAAACGGTCTGCCCTATTATAAGGACGGCCCCCATATCCATGAGTATCTTGGAGAGTTCCGCAGGGTCTGTGAGGAATACGATTGTTTTCAGGTGGGAGAGGGACCGCTGACCGATGTGAAATCAGCGCTACAATATCTGTCGGGACCGACGAAGTCTCTGGATATGATGTTTTCCTTCGACCATATGATGGCGGATTGTTTCCTGAGCGAATACATCCCCAGACCCTTTTCCCTGCGCAAGCTGAAACGGGCCTTTTCCAAATGGCAGTACACCCTGGCGGGAAAAGCGTGGAATGCGCTCTACCTTGAAAATCATGACCATCCGCGTGTGATCAGCCGTTACGGGAGTGAGCATCTCTATTGGAAGGAAAGCGGCAAGATGCTGGCGGTTTCCTATTTGTTCCAACAGGGCACCCCCTTCATCTACCAGGGACAGGAGATCGGGATGACGAACATCCGGCTTTCCTCCATTGACCAGTATGTGGATGTTCTCTCCATTTACAACTATCATGCGTTCCACAAAAAGGATCCGGAGGAGAAACGCATGCAGCGGATCCATCTGGCGAGCCGTGATTCCGCCAGGACGCCGGTGCAGTGGGACGACAGTGACTACGCGGGCTTTTCAAAGACGAAGCCCTGGTTTGCGGTGAATGCGAATTACAAAAAGATCAACGTGGCGGCGGAGGAAAAGGATCCCGACAGCATTCTTCATTTTTACCGGAAATGCCTGTCGATGCGCAAACACTCCCGCACATTGCTGTACGGATCCTATCGGGAATATTTTCCGAAGCACGACAGACTCTATGTCTATGAACGGGCTCTGGGAAGCATCCGTTATCTGATTTTCTGCTCCTTTTCCCATCTGCCGTTAAAGCTCCTGATCCCGAAAGCATATGCCGGGCGGAAGGGGCAGCTTTTGCTGTCCAATTACCCGGGTGCGCCGGAATACGGCATTCTCCGTCCTTATGAGGCACGGGTCTACCGGTTTCGTGAAGGAGAGATAATCGGGTTCAGTTGTGAAAGCAGGGAGAGAACCTGCTACAGTTTTTTGCATAGTCCTTTCAGATAGGCCGTAAGAAGCTTCTTGTCAGACTTCGAGAGCGTCCGGTACATATAGACGACATCTTCTTCATCCTCGCTCAGCTGGATCTGCTGATCCACGGAGCGGGGGTGTTTTTTTTCGCTGCCGGATTCCCTGCGGTCAATCTGTTCAAAGAATTCCGAGAGCGTGACCCCGAATCCGTGACAGATCAGGGAAAGCGTGGGGATCGAGGGACAGGTCCCCCGGGAGAAGATATTGTTCAGGCTGGAGTAAGGCAGCCCTGATTCCTTGGCAAGCTTGTACAGTGACCAATGTCTGTGGTCACAGATCTCTCTGATTTCATTTATCACATCTTGTTCTATCAACGGTCTTCACCCTTTTTCAACTGAGTAATATGTGAGTTACTTCTATTGTGGACAGAATCATGCGGAAAAAGTAGACGCAAACTGAAAAGTAACTTGACATATATAACTCAATAGAATAATATAATAGATGATTTTGTGACAATGGATGTTTCCGCTTGCATTTTTTTTGGGGGGGGGGTAGAAGAGCGTAATGGCCCTTTCTTTCCCCTCATATTTTTTGTATAGAAGGATTTTTGCCTTTCATGGATCAGAAAAAGAGACCATCCAAAAATAAGATACTGCTGATCATCGTGCTCTGTCTTGCGGTGATCGCGGTCGTACTTTGTATCGTGTTTTTGAAAACAAAAAAGCAGGGCGCTTCCGGGACAGACACTCAGGCAGCGACGGATCAGGCTGCGGCGACGGAATCAAGCCAATTAACCGAGGTGACCGGGACAGAGGAGACGATAGATCCGGATGTAGAGGCGCTGAAGCAGCTTGGCATCGAGGTGCCGAAGCAACAGCCGGACTGGAATGCACTGCACGAGGAAAACCCGGACATCTACGCATGGATTGTGGTGCCGGGGACTTCCGTCGATTATCCGGTGCTTAGACATCCAGCGGATGATACGTACTATGTCAGCCATGACCTGGAGGGAAACAGCGACTCCGCCGGCTGTATCTATTCCGAACGATTGAACCGGAAGGATTTTTCCGATTTCCATACAGTGCTGTACGGGCAGAACCGGGAAGATCAGACCAT
Source organism: Lachnospiraceae bacterium (assembly GCA_045661345.1). Taxonomy (GTDB): domain Bacteria; phylum Bacillota; class Clostridia; order Lachnospirales; family Lachnospiraceae; genus RUG12461. The sequence goes on along the minus strand of JAZRFM010000033.1, from coordinate 31,132 downwards.
GTTTTCGACGCTGCACAATTTTGAGGATCCCGCATCATGGGAAGGGGATCATTACATGTTTGTTTATACGGAAGACGGGATTCTCGTTTACAAAATCTTTGCGGCCTACGAGTTCCCGGCGATCCATCTGCTGGCAAATTTTGACCTGTCCAATGAATACGTCAGGGAACAGTATCTGAAGGAAGTGTTTGCCGTGGATGAGGGAGATGGTAACGTGGCGCTTGTCCGCCATGACGTGGAAGTAACACCGGATGACCATATCCTGACGCTTTCCACCCATGTGTCGGATCCCGACCGGGATGCCATGTACCGTTTTCTGGTAGCAGGCGTGCTGGTATATCCGGAGGAGATGACGTCCGATGCTGGATGAGGAAATCATCGTTGAAAAAAAGAAGCTGGGCTTCGGCCGAGTGACCGTCTTTACGATCATAGCAGGTCTCTGCGCTCTGTTCCTTGTCATCGGGATTCTGCGGATCGCGGGGAAAAACAGCATTAACAAACCCATGGAAGTGACGGCGAAGAGCGCGGTGTCCGATGAAGCGGATAACATGGGAGAGCCGGGTTCCCCCGCGATGACGGGGAACACGATTGTCTATGACGGAAAGGAATATGCCCTGAACGAAGACCTGATCACGATCCTTGTGATGGGGATCGATACGGAGACGCAAAAAGAGGTCGGCGGACAGAGCTGGGAAGCAAAGGAGGGCAGCGCCCAGGCGGGTGGTCAGGCGGATGCGTTGTTTCTGATCGTGATGAATCCTCATGATAAAAATGTTTCCATTCTGGCCATAGACCGGAATGCCATGGCGGATGTGGACATCTTCGATGAAGAGGGGAATTACCAGGGAGTGCAGATCAAGCAGATTGCGCTGCAGCACGGTTATGGAGACGGAAAAGAGCAAAGCTGCGAACGGCAGGTGAAGGCCGTATCCCGGATGCTCGGAGACATTCCGATCAATGCCTACGTCGCCATCAGCATGGATGCCATCCCGGAGCTGAATGACGCTGTGGGTGGGATCACGGTGGATGTGCTGGAGGACATCGTCTATCCGGAATATGATATGGATCTGCATCAGGGAGAGAGCGTAAAGCTGGAGGGAGAGAAGGCTTATTGGTATGTGCGCCTCCGGCAGGAGGATGAGTTCGGATCCAATGAGATGCGGCTCCAGAGACAGAAACAGTATATGACCACCTTTGCCGCTGCGGTCAAGAATGAGGTTGCTTCCGATATCCGGGTGGCGGCGGATCTTTATCAGGTTTTGCAGAAATACATGGTTTCCAACCTTGATCTCAGTCAGTTCGTGTATCTTGCCACGGAATACCGGGATTATGAATTTGATGTCAGTAATCTTTTCTCCCTGCCCGGAGAGACCACCATGGGCAATAACTACGAGGAGTTTTACATTGATCAGGATGCCGCAAAGGATCTGATCGTGAAGCTGTTTTACGAACCGGTGGAGAAGGAAAACAGCACGGAAACCGAGCAATGATCGGTATCTCGCGGGAGCCGGGATTTTCCCCCTCGCTTGATATAAACCACATGATTTAAGGAAAGGAGGAAAAAGTTTATGAAAAAAAGAGCTTTGGCAGTATTGATGGCAGTTGCCGTGATGCTGCTCGGCACAACAACCGTGTATGCGGCAGGCAGCCCGACATCCGGCGGTACGGTAGAAGCACCGGAAGCGGGGCAGGCGGCAAACACGGCAGTTACCGGCGTGGAGAGTCCGGAGGCCTATCTGCAGGAGACTTCGACTGATGCAGGGTTCACTACGAGTGCAGTAGGCGCAACCACGGTACAGAGCGCAGTCGTTGCAGCACAGAACCTTCTGCTGAATCACCTTGCGAACACGGGCGCTGTTCTCGGCAATGCGGGCCTTAGTGCAGCAGCCGGACAGGCAGGCGCTACCGTTACCGCGGAAATGCTTTCCGTCGTTAACGTGACAGCCAGCGGCGCGGCCAAAGGTGCAGACGGCCTTTACACCCTCACCATCCGTAACGGCAAGATCAACGCCGGTGACACCATTGCAGTGATGCACTACGACGGAAGCTGGGGCCTTGTGGTTCCCACCGCTGTCGGTGCAGGCTATGCAACCGTTAAGGTGGCAAACTGCTCCCCCTTCGCGATTGTTCGTTTGAACGGTGGCGCAGGCGGTGCTGCTGTCGGCGCAAAGACACTCAGCCTGCATGACGCACTGGAGCAGGCTGCTCTTGCAGCACAGGCAGCAGAGCGTCAGCAGATCGCTTATTTCGCTTCTCTGTATGGCTGGAATCAGCAGATCGTGGATTTCCTGATGCTGGCTGCAGCACAGGGTCTGAACCCGCTTGGAGCACTTGGCCTCGTAGGAGCACCGTAAGCCATCTAAGTACATTGACAGCTGTTAGATGAACAAAATTGATATCCCATGTAATACAAGTAATACCCATAAGATCTTATGAATTCCGATTATCATGTGGTTGAGAAAGGAAGAGCGAAGAATCGCGGGGAGAATGATTCTCCCCGCGGGCTCCGCGCTTTACCATGAGAAAAGTCCTGTTTGTTACAACGATCAGCGGATTTCTGACACAATTTGAAAAGAACGATGTCAGGATCCTTCGCGAACTCGGATGCGAGATTCATTATGCATCCGATTTTCAGAACCCGGTATATGAGTATGACGAAGAAGAACTTCGGGACATGCGGGTGATCACGCATCAGATCAGCGTGAAAAAAAGTCCGGCGAAGTTGCGTGAGAACGCACAGGCGGTCCGGGAATTAAAAAAGATCATAGATACGGAAAAAATCGATCTGATTCATTGCCATAATCCCATGGGCGGTGTGACGGCACGGCTGGCAGCGCATCAAAGCAGGATGCGGCCTTATGTGGTTTATACGGCCCACGGCTTTCATTTTTACAAGGGCGCGCCGGTCAAAAACTGGCTGCTGTACTATTCCGCAGAGCGGATCATGGCGCATTATACGGATCGGATCATTACCATAAACAGCGAGGACCGGATACGTGCAGAACGGTTTCCGGTAAGAGGCGTCACGCAGATTCACAGCGTAGGCGTGGATGAGCAGAGGTTTCGGGCGGCCAGGGAGCTGCGGCGAAAGATGCGGACAGAGCTTGGCATTCCGCAGGATGCCTTTCATATCGTTACTGCGGCGGAGCTCAATGACAACAAGAACCAGAAAACGGTGATCGAAGCGGTTCACAGGATCGACTGCCCGGCTGTTTATTACAGCATCTGCGGGAAAGGTCCGAATGAGGAAATACTCCGGAGGCTCATCGGGGAGAAGGGACTCTCGGAGCGGGTTCGGCTGCTTGGTTACCGGACCGATATGGAAGCAGTATTGCAGACAGCGGACTGTTTCGCCTTTCCCTCCAAAAGAGAGGGACTTGGCGTGGCGGCAGTGGAAGCGCTGCTTTGCGGCGTTCCGCTGATCGTGGCGGACAACCGCGGGACACGGGAATATGCCGTGGCCGGCAAAAACGCGTTTGTCTGCAGAGCGGATCATCCGGAGGAGTTTGCGGCAGCCATTGAGAAGCTGCGCAGGGATCCGAAGCTGCGGCAGCAGATGAGTGATGCGTGCAGAGAGTCGGCCATGGAGTTTACACTTCCGGCGGTGGGTCAAACCATGCGGGAGTTTTATGAAAATGTGTTTAAGGATATGGAAACGAGATGAAAAGCAGAGGAGAACAGCCTTCCATTTCTGTCATTATGGGTGTGTACAACCAGTACGACGCTAAGGCATTGCGTCTGTCTGTGGACAGCATCCTGAGTCAGACCTTCCGTGATTTTGAATTCATTATCTGGGATGACGGATCGGAGGGGGTCGCATCGGATAATGTGGCGGAGCTGGACGGACTGGATGACAGGATCATCATTGCGGGAAGAGAGAAAAACAGAGGACTCGCTTTTTCCCTGAATGCGTGCATCAGGCTGGCAAAGGGGAAGTATATCGCCCGGATGGACGCAGACGATATTTCCGCACCGACACGTCTGGAAAAACAGGCGGCGTTTCTGGATGCCCACCCGGAATACGGATGGTGCGGGACGAATGCGCAGCTGTTTGATGAAAACGGGATCTGGGGAGAACGAAAGATGCCGTATAACCCCGGTATGACGGATTATCTCCGCTATTCCCCGTTTATTCATCCCTCGGTGATGTTCCGCGCATCGCTTTTTGAAGAAGGGCGCGGATATCTGGAGACAGAAGAGGTGCTGCGCTGCGAGGACTATGAGATCTTTTTGCATCTGAGGAACCGCGGTCTGCAGGGATGCAATCTGCAGGAGCCCCTGTTTCTCTACCGGGAGACACAGGAGTCCTATCGCAAACGGACCCTCCACACGAGATGGAATGAAGCGAAGATGCGCTACCACAGCTACCGGGAGATGGGGAGCCTGTTTCCCCTCGGGTGGCTTTTCGTGATGCGGCCTTTGGTATCCTGCCTTCTGCCGGCACCTGTCCTTGCCTGGATCAAGCGAAGCAAGGGCATGAGAGAAAAAGAAAGAATCCAGATAGAGACACAGAAGGGGGAGGCAGTTTCTTTTGAACGGGGAGAACGCGTTCCGGGAGCGTTTGGCGCGATACAGATGGTATCTGCGAACAGAGCCGGCTCTTTGTGAACCTTTGTATGACTGCCTTCTGGAAGGGTGCTGCGAAACAAAACAGGAGCTGTTGTTTCTGCATGTGTTTGCGCCTGTGATCACGTCCTTTGTGGATTGGGTGCTCCGCTCGGCAAAACAGGCAGGGTTAAAGAGATTGTATTTCCTGGCGAGAGACGGGTGGCTGTGGATGCGGGCCGCGTCCTTCCTCCGGCAGAAGCCGGGAGCGGATCTGGAAATCCGGTATCTTTGCGTTTCCAGAAAAACCCTCTACGAAGGCTCCGCAGAGTGTCTTGCATACCTCAGACAGGAAGGACTGTACGAGGAGATCTCCTATGGCATTGTAGACAGCGGGTGGATCGGCACCACGAAAATGAGTCTGGAAAACCTGATCGGGAAAAAGATCCCCGGTTTTTATTTTGGGATCTATGAGCTGCCCCGGGGAGCTGAGGAGAAGAGCTATCAGTGCTTTTACTTTCGCCCCTACCGGGATATCCGAAGAAAGACAAGGTTTTCCATTTGCCTGTTTGAGACGGTTTGCTCCGCCCCGGAGGGAATGACTGTCGGATACGAAACAGTGTCTGACGAAATACAGCCGCGCAGCAGTGCGGAAAACCCGAATGGCGGAAGTATCCGGAGGTTTGCCGGGGTACTGGAGCGTTATTTGCATCATGCGGAGAAGAGAGGCATAAAACAGGGGATCAGCGGACGCACTGCAAAAAGGAGACTACGATCCGTTTATCACCTTCTGTCTCTTTTGATGGGACACCCGACGGAAGCAGAGGTGGAAGCCTTTGGCAGGATGCAGTTTGACGAGGGTGTGGAGGGGGATCACCTGCGGGATCTGGCAATTCTCTGGAGCCCGGAGGAAATGAGATCCGTAAGACTTTTGCCCCGCATCACAGGGAAGCTGCAGGGGAAGAAGAGGTTTCGGGAGAGCGGATGGCAGGAAGGCAGCATCGTACGCTCTGCCAAAGGAAGAGGGCAAAATTGTGCACTCAGAGAGGAACGAATCTATAAGGGAGCGTCTCAGCTTTATAAAGCGCTCCGTCGCATGGTATAAGCTTCGTCAATATGCCTTTGCCATCCGGGAGATGACCGGGCGGGAGATCAAAAGGAAGTATGCCAGGAGTGTACTGGGAATCATCTGGAGTGTTCTGAATCCGTTGCTTTCCATGGTGGTGATCTCCATGGTGTTTTCCACCATGTTCCGCCGCTCCATCCAGAATTTTCCGATTTACTACCTGACCGGACAGATTTTCTGGACATTGTTTCAGACCTCGACAACGGCATCCATGACGGCGCTGGTGGACAACCGGAATCTGCTTTTGCAGGCGAAGCTGCCGAAGCAGGTGTTTATGCTTTCCAGGATTTACACCGCGATGGTGAATTTTATCTATACCTGTATCGCGTATGTGCTGATGCTGCTGGTATTTCAGGTGCCGCTGAATCCGGTCATGCCGCTTTTTTTTGTGGCCGTGATCATGATGGTGCTTTTTTCCATGGGGATCGGATATGCGCTGGCCACGGCCTATGTGTTTTTTGCGGATATCCGCTATCTTTACGGAGTGTTCCTGACGTTTTTGATGTATCTTTCCGCGATCTTTTATCCGGTGGATATGCTGCCGGAAGCCATGCAGCGGGTGATCGGGGTAAATCCGGTCTATGTGATGATTGCTTTTGCCAGACAGAGCATTCTGGAGGGAACAGTTCCTGCCCCGATCGAGTGGGTGAAAGCTGTGGCATGGAGTCTCGGAAGCCTGGTTGTGGGGCTCTTGATTTTTAAGACAAACGAAAACAAGGTAATGCAGAAACTATAGAAACATGAGTGCAGCAGTCACATTTGGATCGGAAGGATATGCGGTCGAGAACGGACAGAGCTTTCCGATCGGTGCATATATCCATACAGACGGCGGAGCGGGAACCTATTATGTCACGATTAACTATGATCCGGCTGTTCTGACCTATGTGTCCGGAGCAGACGCCGTTGACGCGCAAAACGGTGTGCTTACCCTTTCCGGCAACAGCGGAAATCCGGAGGTCAAATACTGGCTGACCTTTCAGGCGAAACAGGGAGGAGATACTGCCATATCCGTCAGCTCTGCGTCCGTGAATCTGCCGGACGACAGCGGCGCCTATGAGGTTGCGGTTATGGGAGCGGCACCGGTGCATGTGCAGGGCGAAGGCGCAGAAGAAAACGAAGTTGCGGAGGAAGATGGAGAGGAGGCGGAGGAAGAAGACGTCTCTGTCCCTGCAAATGCCTCCGCAGCAGCGGGGCTGCTTCGCGAAGAAACACGCGCCGAGCAGGAGCTGCGGGAGCCGTCCTATCCGCCGGATCTTCTGAATGCCGGAAACGGCGGAGAGCAGACCGGGGAAACACAGACCTCCCATCCGGGGAAGATCGATCTGACGGGAACCGACACTGCGGAATCCATCGACGTATCGGGGGAGATCGCCACGGAGAGCACAACCGTGGTCGAAACCGAGACCGGTACAAACGCTCCGAAGACCTCGATTTTTTTCAACAGTTATGTCGTCCTGCTCCTGGGGTTGATTGCGTTCATTGTGGCAGTCAATGTGGTGGTTTTCTCCATCGCCAGGATCGTCCGGAAACGGAAGGAGCGAAAGCAGAGAAAACCGGAAGAAGAGATCCACATCACGTACGATGAGGATTCGGATCTGGAATTCCTGCATTTTGACGAGGAACCGGAGGAGGAATCCGGGCAGGAGGAGGCAGAAGAGGCAGAGGAGGCAGGTCAGTCCAGGGCAGAGCCGGAAGCAGACGACGCAACGGGGGCGATCCCTCAGACCGGTACAAGTCAGGAGACGTTTCCTTCCATACAGAAGCTGCTGGATATTACAAATCCGCCGGCCGTAGATGTACGGGACGTGACGATGATGTTTAAGCTGTCCTCCGGGGAAGCATCCGGTTTCAAGGAGTTTTTGATCCAGCTGATCAAACGACAGGTTCGCTACCGGAGACTGTACGCGCTGTACCACGTCAGCTTTTCCATCCAGAAAGGGGAAGTGGTGGGGATCATCGGTACTAACGGTTCCGGGAAATCCACCCTTCTAAAGATTATTTCCGGTGCCCTGAGGCCCACGGAGGGAGAAGTCAGAGTAGACAGGAGGAGGCTGCAGCTCCTGACCCTGGGGACAGGTTTTGATATGGAGCTGACCGCGCATGAAAACGTTTATCTGAACGGCTCCATTATCGGATATACGAGGGAGTTTCTGGACGCCCATTATGAGGAGATCGTCTCTTTTGCGGAGCTCTCCGGCTTCATGGAGGAAAAAGTCAAGAATTTCTCCTCCGGTATGGTGAGCCGCCTCGGTTTTGCCATCGCAACCGCCGGGCGTGCTGCGGATATTCTGATTCTGGATGAGGTACTCTCCGTCGGTGATGAGTTTTTCCGGAAGAAAAGCCTTGCCAGGATCAGTGAGATGATCCATGGCGGCAGCACGGTTCTCATGGTGAGTCATGGGATGGATACGATTATGAACCATTGCACCCGGGCGATCTGGATCGAGAAGGGTGAACTGAGGATGGACGGGGCGCCGAGGGAAGTCTGTGCGGCGTACCGGGAATATGGAAAACATAATAAGGCGGAATAAATAATTCGCCCCGTGTACATTGACAATTTCATACTTTACAGAGGGTGCTGGTGAGGGTAATATGAAATCAGTAATACGCAAATAGTGTATTTTTATACTAACCCAGTGTACGAAAGAGTAAACAAAATGCCGGAAAGAGAGATCAATCAGATAAAGGAGAGATTTATAGACGAACTTTCGCCTGTAAAGATATACCTGTTTGGTTCATTTGCCAGAGGAACAGCCACTGAAGATAGTGATTTTGACTTTTATATCATAGTCAATGATGATACGCAAAATCTTGTTGATTTGACAGCGGAAGCCTATAAGTCCATCCGTTCCGTTCGCAGCCGGGCGATTGATATCATTATCGGTACAGAAAGCCGTTTTGAAAGCCGAAAGAATAAAGCCGGGCTTGAAAATGAAGTGCTGAATACGGGGGTACTCTTGTATGGATAGTGAGTATATTACAGAAGCAAAAGAGTGGTTGTCCTTTGCGGTAAACGATCTTGGAGTAGCCGAGCATTTATATAACACATATCACCCGAAGCCGTTGGAGATAATATGCTTTCATTGTCAGCAAGCAGCGGAGAAAGCAGTAAAGTCAATCATTGTGCTTAAAGGCAGCCAGGGCGGCATTCCCAAAAAACACGATCTATTTTTACTGCTTAACCAGTTGAAAAATATGGTGAGTATAGAAGAAAAATACTACGATTATTCTGATATTCTCACCCCGTATGGAGTAGCAATGCGGTATCCTAATGAGCTGTTTCTGGAAGAACGACACGCTGAAAAAGCGGTTCAAATGGCAAAAGAGTTTGTCGTGTGGGCAAAATCCATAGTGTATGATGCTGGAGATGACGAACATGTATAGACCGGTAAAGAAGACGAAAGAAGAGCTAAAGAGTATCACCGATCATCTTATAAAACTTCTTCTGGATGGCAGTGACCTGAAAATAGAGAAGATTATTTTGTATGGTTCTTATGCCAGAGGGGATGCTAACGATGAGTCCGATATAGACATTATGGTTCTATGTGATAACAGGGAAGAGGAACTTGATAAGATGAGGAGTTCCATCAATCGTATTGGAAGTAGAATAAGTCTTGAAAATGATATTGATGTGGCGGTCAGATTAAAGGACCAGAACCAGTTTGACAGTTGGTTAAAGGTGGTTCCGTTTTATCAGAGTGTTGAAAGAGAAGGAATTGTCTTGTATGGATGAAAACACACGCATCGATTATGCAAAGTATCGCATAGAAAAAGCACGTAAATGCTTGGAAACGGCAAAGAACGAGATCCAACGAGGAGATTACGAAACCGCCACAAACCGCTCATATTACGCGATGTTTCATGCGGTTAGAAATGTATTGGCAATGGATGAAGTGGATTTCAAAAGACACTCTGGTGTGATCGGCTACTTCAGAAAAGAGTACGTTAAAACAGGTATATTTCCCATGGAAATGTCCGATATGATAGGCGATGCTTTTGAGGCCAGAGGCGGAAGTGACTATAACGATTTTTATGCAATCTCGAAGGAACGTGTAGATGAACAAATATCGAATGCGGAGCAATTTGTCAGATCCATTGAGATATACCTTGATAAAAGGATTCATCAAGCTGAATAATTTCTGAAAATCTAATATTCATAAACGGGAAACCTCCCACTGTAAAGTATGAAATTGCTTTATAGTGGGATTTTTTTGTGGGTATAACCTGCCTGAAAAGATCAGGCAGCTTATATATAGAATAACCGGAAAGCGGCGTAGAACCTTGACAATTTCATACTTTACAGAGGGAATGAAGGATTGTACTATAAACATAAGAGTGTGATCGTTATGTATGACAGATTAAGAAGGTACAATATGAGCGAGACAGATCAGATTGTTTCAAAGCTTAAAGAAATATGTGTTAAGTATACAGATATTTTAGGGTTAGTCATACTGTTTGGCTCTTTTTCGAGAGGTGAGGCAACGAAAAGGTCAGATATCGATCTTTACGTGGAGTCAAAAGATCTCAAGATGACAACCGGAAAGCTGATGAGCAGCAAGAGATATCGTATGTTCCGTAACGACTTATATGAAAGCTTCTCGCAAAAATTCGATGTGCTTACCTTCGGAGGCAAGCGGGACACCGGAATGGTCCGGCAGAGCAAATTATGGAGAGAGATAAAAAAAGACGGAGTAACAATATATGACCAGGGAACAGAAACAATTTAGATTGTTGATCAAAGCGGATCTAAAGCTTGTTGAATCATATTATAATGCTGAGGATAAAGCAATGAGACTGCAAGCAGCGTATCATATGCAGCAAGCAGTAGAGAAGACTATAAAGCTTGCAGCAGAGATTGCAGGATTAAATCTGTGGGGACATGATATTTACGAGTTGATCAATGCATGCGATAAGAAAGGTATCAGGATAGGGATCCCGGATTATATCAGAGATAAGGCGTATGTTATAACTGAGTGGGAAGCAGACTGTCGATATTATCCCGCAAAAGTAGTGCGTAAGGATTCTATAAAGAAAGTATATGATATAACGGTTAAATGGTTAGATGAGATAAAATAGATCATAATCAAGTATATAGCTACAGGAGTTCAACCTCCCACTGTAAAGTATGAAATTGCTTTATGGTGGGAGGTTTTTTATGTGCTTCACAAATTATGCAGGACAGTATTTTGAAGATATCAGATTAAGCTTGGGACGTGCTGTAAGCACAGATGAAAACGGAAATAAATTGGATACGGACTCAGCTTTGACAATCTGGGTGGAGGAAAGCAAAAAGAGACGTGATGTGGAGGGAGTATTCTTTTTTTGCGGCAACGGCGCTTCGGCTACTATGGCGGAACATTTGTCTCATGACTGCTTTCAGAATGCGGATTTTTTGACGGAAACCGTATCAGAGACATCTCATATTACCGCCATCAGCAATGACCTTTCATATGAGGAGGTTTTTGCATATAGGATTAGCAAGATGATGAAGGATAAGGATATGCTGATTACAATATCCTCTTCCGGTAATTCGCCAAACGTCATAAGAGCCATTGAGGAGGGCAGAAAAAAGAGTGCCTTTGTTGTCACGTTGTCCGGCATGAGTGAAGGTAACAAATCACGAAAAAAAGGCGACTTGAACTTCTATATTCCACTGCAGACATATGGAATGGTGGAGTCAGCTCATGCAGTATTGTTACACTGCTGGCTTGATATGTATTTGGACAAGTATAAAGGAGGCCGGCATTGATGAAGGTTGTGGTAGGCGCATCGACCTTTGCAGAGGCGGGGGATGCTGCACTGAGATTGTTGGAAGAAAAAGGAATTGAGGTCATAAAGAATCCGTATCGGCGCAAAATGACGGAGGATGAGATCATAAAGCACCTACAGGGAGCGGATGGTCTTCTGGCTGGATTAGAGCCTATTAATGAAAAGGTGCTGACTTTAGCACCGGATTTGAAGGCGGTTGCGCGCATAGGCATTGGGATGGACAGCGTAGATATGGAGGCATGTGTTAGACATGGAGTGAAGGTGTCCAATACTCCTGATGCGCCAACGGATGCAGTGGCGGAAATGACGATCAGTGCACTCCTATCAATCAATCGCAGGATCGTGTCCTGTAATAGAGATTTGCACCATGGTGAATGGAAAAAACAGCTTGGTGTTTCGATGAGAGGACAGAGAATACTTGTTATAGGATATGGACGGATTGGGAAAAAGGTGACAGCACTTCTTCGGATGCTGGGGGCGGATGCTTTGATATATGATCCGTTTCAGCCTGACGTATCGATAGAAAGCATCGAGGAGACGCTGAGAACAGTGGATGTGATAACACTCCATGCAGCAGGGAAAGAGACAATTCTGACAAGGGAAAGATTGGAAGAGTGCAAACCGGGCTGTGTGATTTTGAACTGTGCAAGAGGAGCTATAATAGATGAAACTGCGCTATACGAGGGACTTCAGAGTGGAACCATAGCGTGGTTCTGGGGGGATGTGTTCCCAGAGGAGCCATATAAGGGGAAATTGATTGAATGCGAAAATGCTGTTCTGACACCTCATATAGCAAGCAACACACGCGAATGCCGTCTGGCAATGGAACTGGAAGCTTCTGAGAATATTATACGGGATCTGGGACTATGAAGCAGGAAATGAGTAAAGAGCTGAACCTTGCAATAAAGGCGGCTAGAAAGGCCGGTGCATTTCTCCGGAAAAAGGAAGACGTTCGTGTAGATTCGATGATTGGAAAGGATATCAAACTCTCGTCAGACAAAATGAGTGAAAAGATTATTCTGGATGTTCTTGGGAAAACAGGGATTCCCATATTGTCGGAGGAATGTGGACTACAAGACGGGAGTGTTGACACGGAGAACGAGAGATGCTGGATCGTCGACCCGTTGGACGGCACAATGAATTATTACAGGGGCTTGGATGACCTTGCCTGTGTATCGATTGCGCTGTGGGAAAAGGACAAACCGGTACTGGGAGTCGTATACCGTTTTATGCCAGAGGAGCTCTACTTTGGGGAAATTGGAATGGGTGCATATGCGAATGATCGAGAGCTTCAGCCATCCGCTACAGAGTATATAGATCAGGCAGTGCTTGCTACCGGATTCCCGGTAAAACGAGCTTATGATGAAGACAGTCTCAAGCCCTATATAAGACGGACACAGCTTTTTAAGAAAGTGCGCATGCTGGGAGCAGCAGCTATCATGGCAACATATGTACCATGCGGAAAGATTGATGTATATGAAGAAGATGGGATTATGCTGTGGGATATTGCCGGGGCAGTGGCAATCGCAAATGCAGCGGGATGTTCATATAGGATTGAACGTCAGAAGGATTTCAAGGTGCATTGCCTTGTTTATGCCAATCATAAGCTGATGGAGGATTATGATGCTCAGAGCTTATGATTACGCAGAAAAGCGCATGGACGACAGGATCAGAGACGCACATGTTCTAAACAAGGAGAAAGAGATTGCACTGAAGTTTGTACTGGAGCACCCCATTTCGAAAGTGCATTCTCCTTGTCCGATTTGTGGATCACATCACACAGGCTATGTGTTTGATATATGGAATATCGATTATTTAAGATGCAGAGATTGCAACAGTATATTTGTACCTGTAGATGATGATACAATGCAGAAATACAAAAATCTTGAGGAATTAAAGGAGTTCAGAAAAGACAGGCATTATCAAAATCTGATAAGAGAAATACGAGACAGTGCGTACGAAGAGAATATACGGTGGCTTCAATACAGGGCATACAGATATCTGGGAAGAAACAGCGATATTAAAATCATTGATTATGGGGATAAGTATCAGGGATTTATCGATAAAATTAAAGGCACCACGATGACGTCGGAGTACGAATTAAGAGAGTCTCCGCTTCTAGAAGAAAACGAAGCAGTGGGGATAGATCAGGCAGATATCATTATTTCTATGAATCAATTACAGCATGAGCCGAATCCTTTGAGTCTGCTTCGCGATTTTCGGAAATCGTTGTCTGATCACGGCATATTGGTTCTTAATACGAGGCTTGGAAGCGGATTCGATGTGCTGACATTAAAGGGGAGCAATGATGATATCTATCCCTATGAGCATGTTTTGCTACCGTCGAGACGCGGGGTGGAGATGGCAATGGAAATGTCGGGGTATGAGCTACTGGAGATCACCACTCCCGGGACTAGAGATATCAATGTCGTAAAAAGCAATGTAGAAAGATTGGGAGAGGATAATCTGTTTGTGCGTTATCTGATGGATACAGCTGATGAGAGAATGCTGATGGATTTTCAACAGTTTCTGCAAAAAAACGGCTTGAGTTCTTTTGTAAGACTGATTGCCAGAAAGAGGGCGTCATGATGAATCAAGGCAAGACGATTCGTGCCGCCATCATCGGCATGGGACGAATGGGGAAAACCAGGTATGCTGCGATGAACAGACACGGCGGATATGAAGTCGTTTCGGTATGCGATTCCTGCAAGCAAAGCCTGAAAGGGTACGAAGTGCCCGTGTATACAGACTGGAAGAAATGCTTGGATTTATCGGATATAGAGGCGGTATTTGTCTGCACTTACAACGTAGTAATTCCGGATATCGTCTGTTATGCGCTGGAAAAGGGACTGTCGGTATTCTGCGAGAAACCGCCGGGAAGAAATATAGAAGATACTCTTCGAATGAAAAAAGCATATGAGAGTAGCTCGGGGACAGTACTGAAGTATGGCTTTAATCACAGATATCACAATTCTGTCATAGAGGCGAAAGCGCTGATAGATTCAGGAATACTGGGAGAAATCGTTTGTGCGCGTGGGGTGTATGGCAAGGCCGGCACCTCGACTTTTCAGACGGAGTGGAGGAACGATAAGGAAATCTCCGGCGGAGGCATCATGCTGGATCAGGGCATTCATATGCTGGATTTGATGTATTATTTCTGCGGAGAATTTACGGATATACAAAGCACGGTGGATCAGCTTGTCTGGAAAGATATGCCCACAGAGGACTCTGCTTTTTCGATTCTCAGGACGACGGATGGAAAAGTTGCATCGCTTCATTCGAGCGCGATCCAATGGAGACACAAGTTCAGTTTGGATCTCATATGCACAGAGGGAGTGGCATCGTTAAATGGTTTGATCACTTCTACGAACAGTTATGGAGAGGAAAAACTCAGCTATTACCATAAAGATTTGGAACAGAAGACGGGTGGGCTTGGAAAGCCCATAGAACACACGATGTGCTTTGATGAAGATAGTTCATGGGATTATGAGATGAGCGAATTCTATGATGCTGTTGCATCGGGAGAACCAATCAGCCAGGGAACTATTGAGGATGCAGTAAATCTAATGCGGATGATAGAAGGGATTTATCATACAAGTTAGACAGTATAGATGCCGTTGAACTGTTAACAACTTCATACTTTACATCGTTGGGCAACGGCTGTGTGTTGCTGGTGGAGAGAGACTCGTGATCAAAAATCAAGATAATAAAGCGGCACCAGTCCCCGATGTAAGTGATGAAGGTATCTTATGCCGGAAGTTTTTTGACTGATTTTTTGATATGGGATATAACACAGCCGAGACCTAGTATAGTACTTTCTAATTAGTTGTACATTCATGACTTTTATGATATCATATAGATATATCAAATGAAGGATGGTATATCTATATGAAATTTGTAATAGATCCCGAACACAGAAGTACATTAGAAAAACTTGCGAAGTCAGGGATGACTCCTGTTTTAATAGCTCAGCGGGCACAAATACTGTTGCTTAAGGAGCAAGGCAAATCCGCCTCCGATATAGCTGATGAATTAGGTATCAGCCGCCATACCGCTGAGCTCTGGATAAAGAAATACCGTCAGCGTACACCGGAAGATTCGCTAGAAAATCTGCTAAGTGTAAGTGAAGGCCGAGGCCGAAAAGAAGAAATCACCGGCGAGGCACGTACATGGCTTATAAGCGTGGCATGTATGAAACCTAAGGATCTTGGATATGCATCAGAAACATGGACTACAAGTTCCCTCACAAAGCATATAAGATCTCATGCCAAGGAAGCCGGCTACGAAAGACTCTCTACCATAACTGAATCCGGTATTTATAAAATTCTGAACAAAAGCAACATCAAGCCTTTTCGGATCCAGTACTATTGTGAAAGACGGGATCCATATTTTGACCAGAAGATGCATAATGTACTCTTGGTATATAAGCAGCTGGCCATGCAGTTTGATGAGGACGGCAATCTCATTTCCTATGGAGATGGACAGATCACTCATGTATTGTCGTACGATGAAAAACCAGGCATACAGGCAATAGCAAATGTTGCTGAGGATCTAATGCCATCTGAAGAAAATGGTGTCATTAAACGAGACTATGAATATAAACGTCTCGGTACGGTATCATTACTTGCAGGAATAGACCTGCAAACCGGAGAAGCAATACCGCTGGTAAAGGATACACATAACAGCGATGACTATATCGAGTTTTTAAAAATACTTGACTCAAAATATCCACAGGGCGATAAAATACGCCTGATTTTAGACAATCTCAGGGTGCATAAATCTGAAAAAGTCCAGGAATATGTTGCATCCGTTCCGAATCGATTTGAATTTGTATTTACGCCAAAGCATGCTTCATGGCTTAACCTTGTTGAAGGTTTTTTTAGCAAGATGACAAAACAAGTTCTGAAAGGAATACGTGTACAAACAAAGGATGAACTTGTCAGCCGAATATACAAATATTTCGAAGAGATAAACGCTGATCCAATCGTGTACAAATGGAGTTGGCATCTCGATGATATCGACCCATCTGAGAAGGTTCAGGTTAATACTCTTTTCGAAAATGTATAGTTAATTGGAAAGGGCTATACTAGAATGGTTTATCTGATATGGGTCTAATACGAGGCGTCTTTGCTATGAAAATCCGAACACTACAGAGGATACGGTTTGCGTTACATAGTGGCTAAAACATCCGCAGGCATTTCTGGGGTTCTTTCCGGGGAAGCGGTCTCGTTGATTAGCTACAATCTCCTAAATAGATAGCGTTAATACACCTGACATTCCAGATGCTTTGGTTGCTTGTGATGCGGGTTGAGTAGATGCCAATGCATTTGGAAAGTGAATTTGCCACACGACATCGACACGACAGCTATAAGAGCGTCTATTTTAGCAAACCGTGTTCGAGGAAAAAGTTTGGTGAGTCATACGCCTATGACCTAAAATCCGAATTATATTGTCTAAAATGCTACTTGTTGACCCCGAGTCCTCGAAGGAATAGTCTGTCGCACTCGATAGTCTCGATTCTTCAGCAGTTCTTGCTATTTTTTTGAGTTAACGGTGGTCTCCTGTATGTCGAATGTCTCTGTCAGGATTGAGCATTCAGAACCATGAGATCGACAGGATCTTTTGTGCGGTTCCCTTATCGGTTGAGGTGTAGATATCATTGTCGACACCGGATTGCTTTCTGATTTAGTGGTCTGTTGAGAGACTATAGTGCGGATTTAAGGTCATATGTAAGAAAAAATGGAATACGGGGGTAAGTAACATGGATAGAACTACGTGGAGAGGTTACTCTACAAAAGAAAAACTATATGTATTAAGTAAAAAGATGCATGTATTGCCTTTTATGCAGTTTATTAATAGAAAAGTGCTACGTCATGGAGTATACCAAAACAAGAAAACGTCTTGGGAAGACTTTAGTTATATCTGGGAAAGAGAGATTGATAAGTTTTCAAGCGTTATACCGAGCAATAAAAAAAAGATTGTTTTCTCGGGGCATATTTTAGCATTTGATAAGGGCGTTTGTGCATATCTTAATCAGATTAGTGAAAGTATTTATCCATGTGAGATGATGATGATATCTCATGCGTCGGGGATTCGCAATAGTGAAGCTGTAAATCTTGTTGACTTTAATTACTATACACTACCGTATACTTTCTCGCTGGGATGCTATTCAAAGAATGTTGACTTGGATATTCCTGTATATGTTGAGAACCTGATTGATAGTAAACCCTATTTGATTCAGCATTGTAAGAAGGTTGAAGAAAGACATAAGGATATGGGAAGAAATTATGCGAAAGGTCTGGTCTATTGGCTATATATTTACTACATTTATTTTTTAAATCATTTTAATCCTGAATTAGTCATTTTATGGTGTGAGTTTTTTGCGGGTCACAGTTTTTTACAAGAAATTTGTGATGAAAAAAAAATAAAGGTCGTATATATGGAATTTGGGTCAATACCCGGAACATTTGCAATCGAGGAAGGTGGACAGATGGGCGAAAGCCTTGTCTCTATAAACTATGAAGATTTCATGCAGAAAGAAATAAATGAAAAGGAATTGGAAAATGCTAAGGAGGTGTTGGCATACCTAAAAGAATCGAAGTTGAATAGAAGAACTCAAATAAAAACAGACATTCTTGAAAGATTTAAAGAACACTATATTCCGAATAGACCTATAGTTGTTTATTTTGGACAAAATGATTATGAATCAGGGATTAAGCCATATACAGAAAAAAGTAGGAAATACCATTCTCCATTTTTTACTGACAGTGACGATGCGGGGTTATATTTGGAAAAATTGTGTAAAAAAAATCATTGGAATTATATCTATAAGCCGCATCAGATGATGGTTAGAGTAGGGGAATGCCTCGATAGTAGATATAGCAGTAGTACTACTTGGGTGGGAGATTCTGATATTAACGAATTGATTGACGTGGCAGACCTTTGTGTAACTATTGTTTCGCAATGTGCTTATATTTCGCTGATAAGGGAGAAGCCCGTATTAATGTTGGGTTATTCTCAATTACGTGGAAAGAAATGTACCTATGAGATTGAAGAAAAGAATCAAACGGAGCGTGTTGCTAAGGAGGCATTGCTATACGGATATACAGAGACACAAAAAAGAGCATTTCTGAAACATGTTACTCAGATGTTGAAATACTCTTTATTTAATGACTTGACATGTCATATTGACTATGGACAGCCTATATCATATGCGTGCAATTTGATTAGTGACTGGCTTAAAAGAGAAAATAAGGAAGGCGAAAGTTTTAATGAAAGAAGTGTTTTGTTTGTATGTAGGAATGATTATCAGATTCAGTTTATGAAAGGTGTAGTGAGCAGACTTAACAAAAGTGTTGCTGTAGATTTGATTGTGGTGGTTAATAAGAGCTTCAACGGCGTCCTTAGCGCTGAACGCTTTAGAAATATGATAGAGATTGAGGATATAGGTGATATTTCATTAACTGATTTGGGGGATGATAGATATAGCGACTTGTTTATTTTTGAATATGATGAAACGATTATGCATTTTTATAAATCGTTATGTACTTTTAACACTATAGATATAAGAATTCATATTCTTGACGATGCCAAGTATACATCATACGTGCGAGATATTCCACGAGAAAAAACAACAGAATGCGATAGTGATGAAAAAAAACTATTTTATAAAAACATAAGTGAGTTATCATTTATAGACCGATCAATCGTTCAGAATATTGACAGAATAGATTTTCCGATTACTGTTATGCCGAAATGGACGAATATTGCTGGGAAAGTAATTAGGGGCAATATTTTCGTTTTTTACGAAGGTGATTTTTTATCGAAGCATTTCTTTCTAAATATATTAGAAGTTATTAATAAGATAAAAAAGATGACTGGAGATCTTGTGATTATTAGATGTGATGAGAGTGAGATTGATATTTATGAAAGGGAGGGCTTTATAACAATCGGCAGTTTTGAAGAATTATACGGAAATAATTGTGCTGAAAGTAGATATATTGTTTTTTCGCCTTTTATTTGCGAGGTCTTTTATAACTATATAAGGAGTACATGCAATCTTTTTTTTGACATGAGTTTCTTGATGGAAACAAATTCTACATTACTTCAGTCTAATTCGTATAAGGCAATGCTAAAAAAGCTTGAGAAAAGAGATTACTGTAATTACTACGTTCCACGCACATTTGAAGAAATAAATGTGATACTAGAATATGAGGGGGTTGTATAAATGTCTATATCATGCAAACCATTAATTACTATAATAGTTCCCATATACAATGGAGAGTTATATCTGAGAAAATGTTTAAACTCGTTAATATATCAGACATTAAACAATATAGAAATAGTGGCTGTAGACAATGGGTCAACAGATAAAACAAGGGAAATGCTTGAAGAATACGAAGAAATGTATCCGGAAAAAGTAATAGCTGCTTCTATCAATCATACAAATGGACCGGGGGGTGGACGGAATTATGGTTTGGCAATAGCAAGAGCAGATTATATTATTTTTGCTGATTGCGACGATTATTTTGACTATAGAGCCATGGAAATAATGTATAAAAAAATGATTTCTGGCAGCTACGACATGGTCTATTGTGCAAATTATGATGTTAAAGGGGAAAAAAAGAAAAAGTCGAGAACTTTAAAAAATACTAAAGTAGACTATGTTTTACAGCATGGGAGTTATGTGTTTTGGAATAAGCTGGTGAAAAAAGAATTGTATAAGGTGCTAGGACCAATACCTGAGGAAATAGTTTTTGAGGATATCGCATATGTTAGTGGATTGATTTCGATCTCCAAAAGGATTGGTTATATTGATACACCGCTTTACTATTATAATTTAAGAGATGATTCTGGAGTAAATGATTTGCATTCTGAAAGAATGTTACATTCTCTGAAGGCCTATGATTATGCCCTGCAGAAATGTGAGAAAAGTTTAAGAAGTGTACTGATTTCAAGCATTGCTAAACGAATATGCTATGATCTAAAAAAGGCAAGATGGACATTTGCGGACTATTTTGTTGAATACATAAAAAAGAATATGGAATTATTTGAGACAGATATGGTTAGAAAAGACAAGGAGACATATCAAACATTGCGATACATATATGGCCTTGATGACACACCTATACCGAGGATTGTTTATTTAAATGGGTTTACAGTAGTGGACAAGGATCGTATAGATAATATAAAAAGGTGTTCATTTTGGGGAAATGTCACGCTGATTATCCTTGATGGAGATAATTGCGATATTGATAAGAACAAATTAGTATATGAAGCCTACAATAATAAGGATTATGAGCTTGTGGCAAGTTATTTTGCACTAGAAAAAATCTATGAGACAGGCGGAGTATATATTTCAAATAAAACTGATATAACCAATTATCTAAACTGTCTAAGATACTATAAATCATTTTGGGGATACTTGGATGCGCAAACTGTTTCTGCGCACGTGTTTGGCGGAATGAAGGGAAATAAAGTGTTTCTCGATGTAAAGGATACCTTTGAGATGAAGGGGAGTTTTGGAACTTTACAGAAGTGTCTAGAAGATAGAATTAAAGCGGTTTTTACAGTAAAATACAAAATCCATTTAGATGGTAAGTATTATAGTGATGATCATGTCACTATTCTCCCACCAGAGATTCTTTGTACGGATATTTTGGGTGAGTATAATATTTGTAGAATAAATCAGGTCGAAAAGGCTACTGAGGAAGGGTATATAGTCATAAAAAGAAGCACAATTGAAGCAATACTATAATTTCAAATAACCGAATACAAGGTATGCCTTTTTAAAGGCTGGGGTTTTAGATAAATCAAAGGGGAAAGGGGTGATAATTTATGAAAATAGTAATCTTAGCAGGCGGGTTGGGAACACGCATTTCGGAAGAATCCCATTTAAAACCTAAACCAATGATTGAAATCGGTGGATATCCAATCCTGTGGCATATAATGAAAGAGTACTCATATTATGGGTTTGATGAATTTATTATTTGCGCAGGATATAAACAGGAAGTGATAAAAAGATTTTTCAATGAGTATTACTTGTTTAATTCGGACATCACATTTGATTTTGGGGATCAAAACACTAAGATGATCCACAATAACATATCTGAGCCATGGAAGGTTACGATTGTTGATACTGGCTTAAATACGCTTACTGGGGGGCGAATCAAACGGATAAGGGAATTTGTTGATGAAACTTTCATGCTTACCTACGGTGATGGAGTATGCGATGTGAATATCAGGGAGCTTTTTGAGTTCCATAAGGAGCATGGCAGATTAGCGACGATGACTGCAATTCAACCGGGTGGCAGATTTGGGACAATTGATATAGACGATGAAAATATGATAGAACGGTTTGCTGAAAAAGATAAGGAGGATGGGGGCTGGATCAATGGTGGTTATATGGTACTTGAACCGGAAGTGTTTGATTACATTGAGGGAGATAAGACAACCTTTGAAAAAGAACCGCTTGAAAGATTGGCTCTCGAAGGCCAGCTAAAGGCATACAAGCATTATGGCTTCTGGCAATGCATGGACACAATGAGAGACAAACTGAAGCTGGAGGAACTGATTGAAAACAGAAAAGCGCCTTGGATAGTTTGGGAGTAAATTAGAAGAGATGGATTTGAATTTTTATCATGGAAAAAGGGTGTTAGTGACGGGGCATACCGGTTTTAAAGGTACATGGATGTGCAAGGTATTGAAAAACCAAGGGGCTCAGGTCGTTGGGTATGCATTGCCGTCCCCGACAGATCCGGCTCTGTTTCATTTAGTCTCGATGGAGGAAGAAATAAAATCCATCATAGGAGATGTCAGGGATCTGACCGCTTTGCTTAAAGTGTTTGATGAAACCAGACCGGAGATAGTGATCCATATGGCGGCGCAACCAATTGTGAGAGAGAGCTATGAGCGCCCTGTCTACACATATGAAACGAATGTAATGGGAACTGTTAATGTGCTAGAAGCGATTAGAAAGCATCCTGAAGTAAAATCATTCGTTAATGTAACAACGGATAAGGTGTATAAGAATAGAGAATGGGAATGGGGATACCGTGAGAATGATATTTTAGGTGGATTTGATCCCTACTCCAATTCGAAATCGTGCTCAGAAATGGTGACAAATTCTTATAGAAACTCTTATTTCAAAGATCGGGAAGTGGCAATTTCCACTTGCCGTGCAGGGAATGTAATAGGTGGAGGGGACTTCGCCAAAGATCGCATTATTCCGGATTGTGTGCGAGCACAGATGGAGAATAAGACGATTGCTGTGAGAAATCCATATTCAACAAGACCATATCAACATGTATTAGAACCAATATGTGCATATCTAAAATTGGCTGAGCTACAGTACGATAACAAGGAGCGTTATGAGGGGGACTATAATATTGGACCGGACGAGTGTGACTGCATAAATACAGGGGATCTGGTAAATATGTTTATCAAATTGTGGGGAGATGGAGCAGAGCGAGAGGATGTTCCGGAAACAAATGCACCACATGAGGCACATTTTTTGAAATTGGACTGCTCAAAAATAAAACGCATGATGAACTGGAAGCCCAGATGGCATATAGAAGAAGCCATAAAAAAAACTGTAGACTGGAGCAAAATCTATCTCTCAAAGGGTGATGTTAAAGGAGAAATGGAACGACAGATAGGAGAATATTTGGCTCAGTAGTATTTGAAGCGGAGAACAAAGATGAAAAAAGCAATTGTTTCTGGAGCTAACGGCTTCGTAGGGTCTGCATTGGCAAAGGAATTAGTGGATAACGATGTAGAAGTGATTGCGCTTGATATGGAAGGACATGATGACAATCTTCCACAGAGCGACCGGTTGACTTTTCTACCCTTTGATATGACACGAGTATTTGAAATAAAGGAGCGATTAAAGGGAGTTGATGCGGACACCTTTTTCCATTTTGCTTGGGCAGGGTCGGCGGGGGAAGCAAGGGCAGACGTCACTTTACAACTGAATAATGCGAAATGGACAGTTGATTGCTTGACATTGGCGAAAGAACTGGGATGTAGTCGATTTGTGAACGCTGGAAGTGTTATGGAATTGGAGACGATTGCTGCAACGTTTCAGGAAGAAAACCGACCGGGATTGGGGTATATCTATGGAAGCGGGAAGCTGGTAGCACATACCATCTGCAAATCAGTTGCAGCCAGCCTTGGAATAGATCTCATTTGGGCGATGATTACGAATGCATACGGTATCGGCGAAAAAAACGCACGTATGGTAAACACGACAATTAAGAAATGTATTATGGGTGAGAATCCGCGCTTTACGGCTGGTACACAGAATTATGATTTTGTCTATATAGATGATGTTGCACGAGCTTTCCGATTAATCGGGGAAAGAGGGAAGCCATTCTGTGAATATATGATTGGATCCTCTCATGCGAAGCCTCTGAAAGAATTCTTGCTGGAGATGAGAGACGCAGTCGCACCTGAACTGGAGTTTGTTTTTGGAGACATCCCATATACAGGAGTCAATCAACCTCTTACTGACTTCGACTGCAGCAGGACGGAGAGGGATACGGGATTTAAGGCTCGGATAAGTTTTGGAGAGGGATGTAAAAGAACCAAAGAGTGGTTGATTTCTATTATGGAGACAGAACGAGGAAAGGGATAAGAATTAAATGATTCATAAGTTCGAATTTAAGGAAACAGCAATACAGGGGGTTTTGGAAATTATTCCATTTTATGCGGAGGATAATAGAGGATGCTTTACGAAAGATTACGCAAAGGAGGTCTTCGAAGACTATGGAATTCAACATGATCTTCAAGAAGTCTTTTATACGACATCCCATAAAGGTGTAGTTCGAGCAATCCACTTTCAGAGGGAAAAGCAGCAAGCAAAGCTGATCAGGTGCGTGTATGGTCATGTGTATGATGTGGTTGTTGACCTGCGCAGGAATAGCCCCACTTTTAAAAAGTGGATAGGATTTGACTTGAAGGGGCGACATTATAATGAAATACTTGTTCCGGCAGGATGCGGTCATGGTTATATGGTTCTGGATGAGTCGATTGTCAGCTATAAGTGTGCGGAAAAGTTTTATGGGGAATATGATGATGGGATATTGTGGAACGATAAAGATATTTCGATCGACTGGCCCTTTGAAAAAATTGGCGGAAAAGAAAAGGTCATCTTGTCTGACAAGGATAAAAACTTGCAGACTTTTGCAGACTTTGTGATCGAGTATGAAGGATTATAAACGTGGAGGAATGCCGAAATGAATGAAGCGATTGTTGTGGGATGCGGTCTTTCAGGAGCAACAGCAGCGCGGTGTTTGGCAGAGAAAGGATACAAGGTTACAATTTACGAAAAACGTGACCATATAGCGGGGAATATGTACGATTATATAGACGCGGCGGGGATTTTGGTGCATAAGTATGGACCCCATACCTTTCATACTCAGAAGAAAGAGATATATGATTTTATTCATCAGTACGGAGAATGGAAGCCATATAAACTTGTATGTGGTGCAGTTATTAATGGAAAGTATACGCCAACACCGTTTGACTTTCGCACGGTAGACACCTTTTTTGAGGAGTCTAAAGCGCAAGCTATTAAGGACGCTTTAGAGAACGGTTATCCTGACCGACGAACGGCTACGGTATTAGAATTGCTACGACACGAAGATGTGCTGATTCGTGAGTATGCCATTTTTTTGTTTGATAATGACTACAAGCTTTATTCTGCAAAACAATGGGGAGTTCCTCCAGAAGAGATTGACCCGGAGGTCTTGAAGAGAGTGCCGATTCGTATTGGCTACGAGGAGGGATACTTTGATGACAGATACCAAGTGATGCCGGAGGAATCCTATGTCTCTTTTTTCCGAAAGTTGCTTGACCATCCAAACATACAAATAAGAATGCATGAAGATGTGATGCGACATCTTAAATTGGCGGTCAGAATAGATAATACGATAAAAATATTGATTGATGGAAAAGAATTTCGCAATCCGCTCGTTTATACCGGAGCCATTGATGAATTATTTGAATGGAAATATGGGGAACTTCCATACCGTTCCCTGAGGTTTGAGTGGAAAACAGAGAATAGGGATAGTTTTCAAGACGCGCCGGTAGTGGCTTATCCACAGGAAAAGGATTATACAAGAATTACAGAATACAAAAAACTTCCAAAGCAGTATGTGAGAGGACGAACAACGTATGCGATAGAATATTCCTACTCTTGTCGTCAAAGAGCGGGAGAAGAACCGTATTATCCGATTCTTAATGAGAAGAACATAGCATTGTATAAAAAATACTTTTCTTTGTCGCAAGGTATAAATAATCTGTACCTGTGCGGACGACTGGCAGATTACAAGTATTACAATATGGATCAAGCGTTAGAGCGCACGCTGGCAGAATGCCGAAGGATACCCGCGGTGTAAAGGATGAAGAGAATTGCTGCTTTTCATTTGTCAGTTGCATTAGAGTGAGAAGATATAAAAGAATACAAATTGGAGCTACAAGGGATCTTCTAATAGCTTCGGTTTGGAGTGAGAGGCATGCGACGAGATTTGATCCTATAAAAGATGTATATATCCACCAGTAGGATGGACATGGAAGAGAAAAAAAGTGAAGCCGTATTCTTTTTCCGAAAAGACTTTAATAGTGCTTTTGTTTATAGTGATAACTATAGGGATTTTTTTTGCCTATGTGGGTTTCAGAAATTGGAAAAAGCATGATTGCTTTGAAAGAGTATCTTTTTTGGCGGCAATTGTAGCTTTGTTTTTATCACAGATAACAAGTGTTTTTTCAAATTACAACATAATGGAGCACGTAAAAGCCAATATAAAAACAGCGGGAATGATATTTGATGAGACTACGGAACCATCTAGCGACTACATCGATGAAAACATGTCGACTGAAATTACTGAGGAGCAGAATCCCAGTGACTCGGGGGAAAAAACACAACTAGAAAAGATCGTATACGACAATCCGAACATTATCTTTAAGGACGAAATATTTCAAGTAGATATTAGGGTCAGAAATGTTACTAAGGATGAAAATGTTCCGGTTGAGTCTAGAGAGTATTTGAGTTACGTGTATGCTGAAATAGGGGATGTTATTGAATATCAAATTCATTATAAGAATACAACATGGCATCACTCGGAGAATGTTATAGTTGCGGCTTCATTACCAACGAATTGCGAGTATGTTGAAAATAGTACTGTGCTGTTTAACAGTACGAACCCAAACGGGATAAGAAATGATGATAATACGATATCTAAATCAGGGATAAATATTGGCGGTTATGACATAAATGGTGATGCATATATACGTTTTAGGGTTGTCATTATTGATAAATCTCTATCTACTGGACAAAATAGGTTAGTTACGTGGACGTCAATTACAAATGGAGTATATGAATCGGATGGAGTGAATGAGGAGTATAAGTGGGGAGAAACACTCAACGATAGTGCTGATGTATATGTAAAAAAGAATTGAAGTCAAAGTGAAAAATGTCATCAGGAGTACAGAAATGCAACCATGGGAAAGAATCTCATATCCCCATCTCCTTGCGATAAAAGTATGTGAAAAGCTTCATATTCTACCATACGCAATTGCTGTCAAGGGATTTGTGAAGGATCCCAGCGGAAAGAAAAGGAGTCAGGAAGCAATCGAGAAGATTTTCTCCGATCCGTATAAAGAGTTTATGGATGAGGTGTCAGGAGCAGCTGCGTTGTGTCGTAATGGGCGTATCATGGTCGCTGGGAGTATGGCGGGCTTTGACAAAGGCACATGCAGATATCTCAATACCCTTGCAAAATCGCTTCCGGAACAAATGATAGTTCTTTCAGAGGCGAACCCAAATGGAACCGCAAGAAAATTTAATGCAGAAAGTATCGTGGTACCGGAATTCCTGCTGAAGGAAAAGTATTTTACCAATACAGGAGTAAGAGCAGAGAAGTCTGTAAAGGCGCATGTAGAGGGTACGGAATATCTGAGGGACGCTGCGAAGAATCTGATGAAACGCCATGTGGACATGGAGAGAGATTACGCGTATCTTCTGGCGTATTACGCTGAGAAGCTTTGCAATGAGCTGCTTAAGGGGATAGAACCAAAATTCATCATATTGTGGAACGAGTTTTTTGCGTTCCATCATATCCTAAAGAATGTCGCAGAGAAGCAGGGGATACCGACTTTTTTTATGGAATTCGGAGTGATTCCTGGAACGTTTTCTTTGGACAGGATGGGCAATATGGGGAATTCCTTTCCGGCGGTTTGCGGAGAGCAATTCAAAAAAAAGGAAGTAGATGAGACGGATCTGGATCATGCAAATAGAGTGTTGGATTACTGTAAAAGAAGCGGCCTGAATCGTAACAGGCAGCCTGTGAACGATGTGCTGGAAACGATAAAAACAAGGATAAAACCGGGCAGACCTGTCATTTTTTATGCTGGTGTCAATGACTACGAATCGGGACTATATCCATACACGAAAGAGACAAAAGAACATCATTCTCCGTTTCTGAAGAGCAGCATAGAGGGGTTGTCTTTACTGGCTAAAATTGCGAGACAAAATGACTGGAATCTCATTTATAAGCCACATCCGCGTATTCTTGCATTTAAAAATGACTATCACTACCCAAGGAACGTGATTGTGGTCGATAACGTGGATGTTAACGCGGTGATTGATTTTTCTGACGTGGTTGTGACGATTCTTTCGGCTTTGGCTTATACAAGTTTAATCAGAGAAACACCATTAGTCATGCTTGGCTATATTCAGCTTAGGGAGAAAGGGTGCTGCTATGAGGCTTTTGACAAAGCCAACGTGGAACTCGTCATAAAGCAGGCACTCAAAGATGGTTATACTGCGGAGCAGAGCCGTCATTTTCTGTACCATGTGGCACAGCTTTTGAAACACGATCTGTTCGATGATCTGAATGTGAAACCTTTTTCATATGGGCAGCGGATTGAGGATGCGGCAAAGTATCTGGATTTTCAGATATCGTTCGAATCGGCTCAGATGATGAACTGTGGGATAAGTGCAGTCCGGACAGAATCAGATGCTAGCTGACATTGGCAGATAGAAACAGATGAAATATCTGAAATGGAGTGAATGAAAACGTGATTTTTGACAGAATGGAAGTATTATCCAAATATCTACCCCATAAGCATTCCACATTGATTACGGATTTTATCGAAGCCATTAAGCAGGGGATTGCGGACGGGTATTATGAGATAAGCGGTGAAAGTGTCTACGCGCGTGTGATGTCCTATGAAACCAGAGATGCCACGTTTTGTCAGATAGAAACACATCGACATTTTCATGATATACAGTTTTCTATTGACGGAGCGGAGGGAGTCGATATTTTCCAAATAGAGGATCTCAAAGAGACGGGGCTATACGACGTAAACAAGGACGTTCAGCTTTATGAGGCAATAAAAAAGGGGCCATTTGCTTCTGTAAAAAACAGGGTAGGTTATTTCTGCATGATACCGGCGGGAGAACCCCATCGTCCTATGGTGAGAGTACCCGGTATAACGAGAGTGAAGAAGTGTGTGATCAAAATTGACGTTTCGGAGGAGGGGCTATGAGGAATATCGTGATCATGATACCTGCCAGGCTTGGGTCGAAGCGGATACCCATGAAGAATATTCGTATTATGCATGGAAAGCCGCTGATTCAATACCCAATTGATCTGGCTAAGAAGGATAATAGGCGCTATGAGATTTGGGTGAATACAGAAGAGGAAGATCTTGGGAAGGCAGCCTGTAAGCTCGGCGCAAGCTTTCACAAACGTCCTGTTGAATTGGCGGGAGATAATGCTACTAACCGTGACTTTACCTATGAGTTTCTACAGAAACATGATTGCGATTACGTTATAATGCTGAATACGACATCACCGTTGCTTCGACAGGAAACATATAGCAAATTCATTGATTTGGTAGGAGAAACGGACGCCGATACGATTTTATCCGTTGTTTCAGAAAAGGAGGAGACTTTTTTTCAAGGCAAACCATTAAACTTTAGCTTGGAAGAGAAAATAAACTCACAATTCCTTGAGCCGACCCGGAAAATTGTCTGGGCGATGACGGCTTGGAAGCGAACAACCTTTATGTCGCTACAAGAGCGTGGAAAGAATCCGGTTTTTGGTGGAAAGATAGAATTGTATGAGATTCCCAAGGACGAGTCATGTGATCTGGACACAGAGGCGGATTGGAGAATAGCGGAAGGAATATTGCAGTCACGTTCAGAAAAGCGTGATCCCCAATATATGGAGCTATGACAATTTCCCATCAGGACGAATACTATGTTTCTTTAGGGGCATAAGGAGATGCTCGTCCGCAGAGACTTCATAAATTGTAGCTCCGGCTTCTGCCAGAGCGGAATTCGATTTTGCCAAAGTTTTCAGATCCTCCCAAGTGGTGGCTTTGAAAAGCATCGCCCATTTGTCTGTTTTGCACAGGCGATCCTCTTCGGTTGCAAGATCTATTCGAGATAAGTCTATCACATAAAGACAAAGCTTGTCAGTATATATTTTGTGGGGTTTCCGGTTCATCAGAAGATGCTTTGCAAAGAATTCGGGAGAATCAGGAAAGAGTGTAAAATCAAGGAATCCGATCTGATAAGTGGTTTTGACTTTGTCGTAATCGTCGGCTCTTACGAGATTTGAAAAGTTTCGGCAACCGATGGAGCAGAGGGTAATTATTGAAAAAGGGTGGAATGATCCGCTCTTGTGCACATTTATAATTTCATACTTTACAGAGGGAAAAAGAGATTATACTTTTTTATCTGCCTCTTTATCCGCAAGCTGTTTTTCGAGCTCGGCAATGCGGGCATACGCAGCATCGCGTTCTTTTTCGGCGTTCTCAAGTCTCCGCAGCA
This sequence comes from Lachnospiraceae bacterium, assembly GCA_045661345.1. GTDB lineage: Bacteria > Bacillota > Clostridia > Lachnospirales > Lachnospiraceae > RUG12461. Next base: position 851 of record JAZRFM010000033.1, on the reverse strand, counting down.
TACTGCGCTCCCGACGAATCGCGTCCTCACGGGCTTCCAATTGCTGGCGGAGATGCTCGTCAGCAGATACTTCATAAATCGTAGCTCCGGCTTCGGCCAGAGCGGCATTCCTTTTAGCCAAAACTTTAAGATCCTCCCATGTGTTTGCCTTGAAGAACTCTGCCCATTTATCGATTTCGTACAGGCGGTCTTCTTTGGTTGCAAGATCTATTCGAGATAAGTCTATCACATAAAGGCAAAGTTTGTCAGTATATATTTTGTGTGTTTTCAGGTTCATGAGGAGATGCTTTGCGAAGAATTCGGGAGAATCAGGGAAGAGCGTAAAATCAAGGAACCCAATCTGATAAGTGGTTTTGACTTTGTCATAGTCGTCGCCTTTTACGAGGTTCGAGAAGTTTCGGCAACCGATGGAGCAGAGGGTAATTATTGAAAAAGGGTGGAATGCTCCGCTCTTGTGCACATTTACAATTTCATACTTTACAGAGGGAAAAAGAGATTATGCTTTTTTATCCGCAAGCTGCTTCTCGAGTTCGGCAATACGGGCGTTGGCATCGGCAAGCATATTATTTTTGTCAGCAAGCTCAGCGTCTTTGCCAGCAAGTGCAGTGTTCGCGGCATCGAGCTTGGCGGTCACCTCGTCTCGCTCTTTTTTTGCCTCATCAAGCAACTGCTGTACATCGAGCTCGTTGCGAATGGCATCCTCCCGGGCCTCCAGTAGTTGGCGCATATGTTCGTCTGCAGAGACTTTACAAATGGTTTCTCCAACTTCCTCCAAAATGGTTTCAGGTATCGAGAGCATTTTGAATTCCTCCCAAGTCGTGGATTTGAAGAGTTGAGCCCATTGGTCGATC
>JAZRFM010000032.1:0-86407 GCA_045661345.1 Lachnospiraceae bacterium | reverse complement strand
GACGGCGAATCCAGGTACCATGCGCCATGGAAGGCGCGTTGGTACCGGCTGCGACCGGTGACAGGAACCTTGCTCAAATGCATAAAAGCTCTTGGCTCCGAAACCAGTGAACGGTTTTGTGTGCAGACTGATATGTCAGGGCACAGGGAGCCCGGTGGGGGCGGACATGCCGGGAGGGCACAGGGAGCCCGGCGGGGAGTGGGTGGGCAATCGTCCGGGGGCGGGGAAGTAAACTCCCCTATCGGTTCGAAGCACGGCTCACGACCGCTTTACATGCTGATGCGTAAAAAGGTGATCCTGACAGTATTCAAAGTTGCCCTCGCACTTTGAGCAGAATCGGAATTCCAGCGTCGGGTCATCCAGTTCTGTCCGTCCGCAGACCGCGCATTTGTGTTTGGCCACACCCGCCGTGTTCTGGGGACGGTAGGTGCCCCGCATGCTGTGAGGAGAACGCGCTGTGCTGCCGGGATTGCTGCTCTGCCCCGTCGCCGCGCGATAGACCTGTTTGCGGTGCATCTCCTTCGGACCGAACCGCCGCAGCGTATCCCTGACCTGCCGGTTTGTAAAGAAAAAGATCACGAAGTTCAGGACGGATGCGATGATGGCGATCCTTCCCGCCCATCCGGATACAATGATGTCCACCACGATCAGGATCGCATAGAAGATGGCCATCCATTTCATCTTCACAGGGAGGATGAAATACAGCATGACTTCCATGTTCGGATAGCAGACCGCAAAGGCCAGGAAGATCGACTGGTTGATGTAGCTGGTGCTGAACATACTCCCGATGGGTCCCAAATTCATGATGTAGCCCGGTCCGTACAGTGCGGAGTAGATCCCGTGCAGGATAAATGCCCCGATAATCGTCAGGATCATGCCCCCGAAAATGTACACATTAAACCGGAACGCCCCCCAGGTGCGTTCCAGCGCCGTGCCCAGCTGGTAATAGAGGATCATCATGATGATGGCAAAAATGATCCCCAGTCCGCTCAGACTGTTGTAGGGGATGAGCACCCAGGACACCAGTCTCCAAAGCTGCAGCTGATGAATGATAAAATAGGGCTCCAGCGTCAGATATCCGAGGATATCCACCTTGGCAGCGTAGCTCAAAAAATAAAGCAGATATCCGATGGCGTAGGCACCGATCAGATACCGGCTCAGATTTTTGATCGCATATTTTCCGATCTTACGTTCCAGTTGATTCAGCCAATTGTTCATAATCACTTATTATACGCATGATGAAAGGATTTTGCAACCACCACACGCCTCCGGAAAGATTCCTGCGCGTGAAGTAGGAACGGCAGGCTAGTGGCGCAATTCTAAAATTTTTCTAAAATAACAGGGAAGTCGTTGTTTTTTGGGAATCGGTAGCGTATAATTTCAAGAGTTGTGAAGGGGCTGCGACAGGGCAGCTCCGGCAAAAAAAGGAATCCATCATGAACGAAAAACTTGCAAAACTCGGCATCGACATCGGTTCCACCACCGTCAAGATCGCCGTACTGGACAGGGAAAACAACCTTCTGTTTTCCGACTATGAACGTCACTTCGCAAATATCCGCGAGACACTTTCCGACCTGATCAAAAAAGCCTTCGACGCCCTGGGAGATCTTCCCGTCGCGCCGATGATCACGGGCTCCGGAGGACTCACCCTCGCAAAGCACCTGAAAGTCCCCTTTGTGCAGGAGGTCATCTCCGTGGCCACCGCGCTGAAGGACTACGCTCCCCAGACGGATGTCGCGATTGAGCTTGGGGGCGAAGATGCCAAGATCATCTATTTCGAGGGCGGTAACGTGGAGCAGCGGATGAACGGCATCTGCGCCGGCGGTACCGGCTCCTTTATTGATCAGATGGCGTCTCTTCTGCAAACCGACGCCTCCGGTCTCAACGAATATGCAAAGGACTACAAGGAGCTCTACCCCATCGCCGCGCGCTGCGGCGTGTTTGCCAAATCCGATATTCAGCCCCTGATCAACGAGGGCGCCACCAAGCCGGATCTATCCGCTTCCATTTTCCAGGCCGTTGTCAATCAGACGATCTCAGGCCTCGCCTGCGGCAAGCCGATCCGGGGTCATGTGGCGTTTCTTGGCGGTCCGCTGCACTTTCTGTCCGAATTAAAAGCCGCCTTCATCCGTACCCTGAAGCTGGATGGGGAACACGCCATCACGCCGGAGAATTCGCACCTTTTCGCCGCCATCGGATCGGCGCTGAACTGTAAGGAGGATCAGACCTCTTCTCTTTCCAGACTGATGGAACGCCTCCTGGGCGATATTCATATGGAATTTGAGGTGGCGCGTATGGAGCCGCTTTTCGCCCATCAGGCGGAATATGACGCATTTTCGGAACGGCACAAAAAAAGCCATGTAGAGATCCGGGATCTGACCCAATACCACGGGGACTGCTATCTCGGGATCGACGCCGGCTCCACCACCACGAAGGTGGCACTGGTAGGCGAGGACGGTCATCTGCTTTATTCCTACTACACAAATAACAACGGCTCTCCCCTCGCGGCAGCCATCACCTCCATCAAAGAGATCTACGAAAAGCTGCCTGCGGACGCAAGGATCGTACATTCCTGCTCCACCGGCTACGGGGAAGCCCTTCTGAAGGCTGCTCTGCAGCTGGATGACGGAGAGGTGGAGACTGTTTCCCATTATTACGCCGCTGCCTTCTTTGATCCGAAGGTGGACTGCATCCTGGACATCGGCGGGCAGGACATGAAATGCATCAAGATCAAAAACGGCGCCGTGGACTCCGTTCAGCTCAACGAAGCCTGCTCCTCCGGGTGCGGCTCTTTTATCGAGACCTTTGCCAAATCCCTGAATTACAGGGTGCAGGATTTTGCAAAGGAAGCCCTGTTCGCAAAGCATCCCATTGACCTGGGCACACGGTGTACGGTCTTCATGAATTCCAAGGTGAAGCAGGCACAGAAGGAAGGCGCCTCCGTTGCGGATATCAGCGCGGGGCTTGCCTATTCCGTTATCAAAAACGCCCTGTTCAAGGTCATCAAGCTGACAGATCCTTCTGACCTGGGGGCCCATGTCGTGGTACAGGGCGGTACCTTCTATAATGACGCGGTACTCAGGAGCTTTGAGCGGATCTCCGGCTGCAAAGCTGTCCGTCCGGACATTGCCGGCATCATGGGCGCCTTCGGTGCTGCCCTGATCGCCAGGGAACGGCATGTCCCCGGGACAGAGAGCACGATGCTTGGCATCGAAGAAATCCGCGCCCTGACCTATGATACAAAGCTTGCCCGGTGTCAGGGCTGTACCAATCACTGTCTCCTTACGATCAATCTCTTCTCCGGCAACCGCCGCTACGTCACGGGTAACCGCTGTGAAAAAGGACTGGGGCTCGAGAAAAAGAAGGAAGAGGTACCGAATCTCTACGCTTACAAATATCAGCAGATTTTCCAATACGAGCCGCTTCCCGAAGCGGAGGCTCCCCGCGGGACGGTCGGCATCCCCCGGGTTTTGAACATTTACGAAAACTATCCCTTCTGGGCCGTCTTTTTCCGGGAGCTGGGATTTCGTGTGGTTCTTTCCCCGGACTCCACCAGAAGCCTTTATGAGATGGGGATCGAATCCATCCCCAGCGAGTCGGAGTGTTATCCGGCAAAGCTGGCACACGGACACATTACCTGGCTGATCCGGGAAGGAAACGTGGATTTTATCTTCTATCCGGCCATTCCCTACGAGCGCAACGAGTTTCCGGAGACCAACAACCATTACAACTGCCCCATTGTCACTTCCTATTCCGAAAACATCAAAAACAACGTGGATGAGATCACAAGCGGACAGGTTCGTTTCTTAAATCCATTTTTAAATTTTGGTAATTTCGACCGTCTTACAAGCAAATTGCAGGAAGTGTTTGGGGAGGAATTCGGGATTCCCGCTACGGAAGTCGCCGGAGCGGTAAAGCTGGCTTATAAGGAGCAGATGGCCACCAGGGAAGACATCCAGCGGAAGGGGGAAGAGATCATCGCAGAGCTTGACAGAACGGGAAAGCGCGGGATTGTGCTGGCCGGACGCCCCTATCACTGCGATCCGGAGATCCATCACGGGATCCCGGAGCTCATCACCTCCTACGGCGTGGCCGTATTGACAGAGGATGCCGTTTCCCACCTGGGTCAGACGGAGGCGCCTCTCATCGTCATGGATCAGTGGATGTACCACTCCAGAATGTACGCGGCCGCAAATTATGTCAAAACAAAGGAAAATCTGGACATGATCCAGCTCAACTCTTTCGGCTGCGGTCTGGACGCCGTGACAACGGACGAGGTCAGCGATATTCTGACGGATTCCGGCAAGATCTATACCTGCCTGAAAATTGACGAGGTCAACAATCTCGGTGCCGCGCGCATCCGGATCAGATCGCTGCTCGCCGCCATCCGTGTCCGGGAAAAGGAAAACCGCCCGCGGCAGATCGTCTCCGCGAAGTATGAGCGTGTGCTGTTTACGGAGGAGATGCAGCAGAATTACACCATCCTCTGTCCCCAGATGTCTCCGATCCATTTCGAGATCCTGGTGCCTGCCTTCCGCTCGGTCGGCTATAATCTGGTCATCCCGGAGGTGGAACAAAAGGATCTCATCAATTCCGGCTTGAAATACGTGAACAACGATGCCTGCTATCCGTCCCTGATCGTCGTCGGACAGATCATGCATGCCATTCAAACCGGCCACTATGACATGACAAAAACAGCTGTCCTGATCACCCAGACCGGCGGCGGCTGCCGTGCAAGCAACTATATCGGCTTCATTCGCCGTGCACTCCGGCGGGCGGGTTACGGCGATGTGCCCGTGATCTCCCTGAACATGGTAGGGCTGGAAAAGAATCCCGGCTTTCAGTTTACACCGAAATTTGTGCAGCGCGGTCTCTATGGTCTCATCATCGGAGATATCTTTTTGCGCTGCGTTTACCGGATGCGTCCCTACGAAAAGGTACCCGGCACTACCGATGCCCTGCACCGGAAATGGAGAAAGCGCGCCATTGCGTTCCTGACACAGGACAGGATGCTCTCCCATTCCTACTACAAGAAGCTGTGCCGCACCATCATCCGTGACTTTGACAATATTGAGATCACAAACGAAAAAAAGCCCCGGGTGGGTATCGTCGGAGAAATCCTGGTGAAGTTCCACCCCGTGGGAAATAACCACCTGGCTGAGCTCCTCGAGGCGGAGGGCGCGGAAGCGGTCATCCCCGATCTGACGGATTTTATCCTTTACTGCTGCTACAACGCGATTATCAAGGCAGACGAGTTCGGCTTCAGCAAAAAATCCAAGCTTCTCAACCAGCTCGGGATCAAATTCCTCGAGAACCTGCGCAGCGCAGCGGTGGATGAATTCAAAAAGAGCAGGCATTTCGAGCCGCCTGCTCATATTGAAGATCTTGCAAAATATGCCGATCCCATCGTTTCCGTCGGGAACCAGACCGGCGAAGGATGGTTCTTAACCGGAGAGATGATGGAGCTGGTTCATGCAGGCGTACACAATATCGTCTGCACACAGCCCTTCGGATGCCTCCCCAATCATATCGTCGGGAAGGGCGTGATCAAGAAGATACGGCACGAAAACCCCACGGCTAACATCGTCGCCATCGACTACGATCCCGGCGCATCCGAGGTCAACCAGCTGAACCGCATCAAGCTGATGCTCTCCACGGCGCAGAAAAATCTTCTGAAGGCCGCGGAATAACCGCACGCAGCCACAGTATCCGGTACGGCTGGCACACAACTGTGGTCTCCGGTACGGCTGGCACACAACCGTAGTCTCCGACGCACCTGCCCCCGCTACTCCTTCAGCACGCGATGCGCAATATTGATCATCAGATGCCTGAAGAACCCGTTGTCACGATGCAGGGACTGCGGGAGCGATGGAATCCGGTTGTAGAGGATCTGCAGATATTCGTTCCTTTGTCCGCAGAAGTCGATGATCTCAATGGAACAGACACAACCGATCCTGTTTCTCGGGAAAAGCTGCTCTGTCAGGATACCGTACATGGTTGCGGTATCCTCTTCTTTTTCTATGGTAATCCTGACCTTATCTCCTACCTCGATCCCTTCCGGCTCATCCAGAAATACCTTGACCGCATGCTCATTCAGCCGGGTCGTCACACCATAGTAAGCTCCCCCTTCTTCTTTTTCCACCGTCACAAACTCCGCGTCAATGACCGTCACCGGCTCGCTGTTGCTGTCACGCCCGTCTACCAGGAATAAGGACATAATCAGAAAATACAGATTCCGGAACAGCCAGAACAGCAGGATCAATACCCCGATGGCCCGAATCGACCCGAGTACATAGAAGGAGCGAATGATTCCAAACACGGACAGCCCGATCAGGATGAGGAAGGGAACCATCTCTCTGCGGTCTACCTTTCGTTTGGCACTCCGCTTGGATTTGTCCGTCACGGCAAAGACCTTGGAGGTGCCGCCGAAGGTTTCCCGGAGAACGGGCATCAGAAGGAAGGGCATCACGCTGATCTCATAGATCCCGCTCCACTTCATGGAAATGCTGTTTTTACTGAAGGCTCTGAGGCAGACCTCCTGCATCACAAACATCGGCAGCCAGAACAGAAGCAGATCCATCCAGTTGCAGGCGAAAACCGGGATCGCAAATACCGCAAACATCAGGGGCGAAAGGAGATAGATCAGGCTTTTCAGGGGCGAATACCAATAGATCACGGAGCTCCAGTAGCTGAATTTCTGGAGCAGAGACAGCCCCTTCTTCCGGAACAGCTTCAGGCTCTTTGCAGTACTGATCACCCCTCGTCCCCAGCGGGAGCGCTGTTGGATATGTTCCTTGTAGGTATGGGGTGTTGTCCCGCTGGCTAAAGGCTCCGGGATGGCAAGACTCACATAACCGGCAGATTCGATGAGCACCCCTGTGGCAAAATCCTCCGTGATGGATCCTGTATAGAACCCTCCCACTGCTTCCAGCGCTTCTCTGGAAAGGATCGTATTGGAGCCTCCGTAAATCACGCTGTTGGTTGCGGTTTTCGCTACCTCAATGGTGCGGTAGAAGAAATCCTGCTCGTTGGGTGCGGTTTTTTCGGCATACAGCGCATGCTGAAACACATCCGGATCATAGAAGCACTGCGGCGTCTGCAAAATCCCCAGCTTCGTCCGTTTCCCCTCCGGCATCGCTTCCGAGCGCTTGTTCGCATCCACAAAGTAGGGGATCGTCTTCATGAGGAAACAGCTCCGCGGGATCATATCCGCGTCCAGGGTGACGATATAAGGCGCCTTTGTCTGTGCCATGGCATGGTTTAAGTTCCCTGCTTTGGCTCCCTTGTTATCGGGACGGTCAAAATACCCGACCCCCATCTCCTCCGCCAGCTTTCGCATCTCGGGTCTTCGATTATCATCGCAAAGCCAGATGTGCACTTTGGAGCGGTCCGGATACTGCAGATGTACACATCCGTTGATGGTTCTCCGAAGCAGCTCCACCGGTTCGTTGTAAGTGGCAATGAAAATATCCACCTCCGGATATTCTTCCTCTTTGATCTTAGGCAGGGGATGGTCTTTTTTGTGCATCAGGTTCGCATAAAGTGCCAGCGACTCAATGAAGCCCAGCATTTCCACCGCAAGCAGAATGATATTGCATACAATGGCAAGCCATCCGTTGTGGATCGGAATGGAAAACCGAATTCGCCAAAACAGATAAAGGAGGGTCGCAAACACGCTGGCCAGCAGCAGCATATGCGCAAAAAACTGCTTCACCCGCTCCTTCCTGTCCCTGTCCTCCTTTTGCTGACCCTCATACAGGGTGTCGTAGGTCATGTTCTTTTTGCTGGAGGCGACCCGGATCAAAGTCAGAAGAAGAACCGCAGCGATCAGCACCGCAAGTACAATGAGGGCCATCTCAGGCCATCTCCTGGCATGCGCAGAGTCCTTGTAATCCAGCGAGGATAAAAAACCGGGAAGCGTGCCGTTACTGGCACTGCTTCCCGCAGGGACCGGTATATCTATGGGTTTTGTGCCCTTGATCAGCTCACGCACCCATTGACCCGCCGGGGTCAGGTTGTCGCCCGTCAAAGGCTTTTCGGCGTCAAAGGACGGCGACAGCAGCGCCGAAGACTCGTTTTTGTTGGAAAAGCTCCAGACCGCAAAGCTCAGATTATAGGAACGAAGCAGCGCAAACCACTCGGTACAGGCGGCAAAGTCGATATTGCCATCTCCGGTGGACTCTGAAAGCCCGCACTCGCTGATAAAAACAGGGAACCCCGCGACCATGGCGCTCTTCAGCTCCTTCATCAGGTCGCTGCCATGGGTAGAGGCGTAAAAATGCATGACATACATGATATTACTGTAGCTGAGGGGACTGCGTCTTGCTGCCGTCAGGTTCTTGTCATAGTCCGGCGTTCCCACCAGAATGAGAGAGTCGGGACATTTCTCACGGATCCGCGGAATGACCTTGTTTGCATATTCCTCCACATCCTCCCAGGTCGTCTCCCCGTTGGGCTCGTTGCAGATCTCAAAGATGATGTTATCGGCATCCCCGTATTCGTCACAGATAATATCAAAAAACTCTTCCGCCTGGCTCAGGTAAACGTTGGGGTCGTGTTCTTCCAGAACATGCCAGTCAACGATCACATATTGATCCGCAGCGATGGCCGCTTCAATTCCCTTCCTTGTCAGATCCAGGCACTGCTGTTTGTCCCCCAGGGCGTACTCCGAGGAATACACTGCCAGCCGGACCAGATTACAGTCCCAATCCGTAGAAAGCTCTTGAAACAGCTTCGGATCCACCATATCCGGAAACCAGGTGACTCCATGGGTACTGACGCCCCGCAGGAGTACCGGCGTGCCGTCTGAATCAACCAGCATGGCGCCATCCACGGCAAGCTTTCCGTTTACCGAAGGACGTGCTGACTCCGTTTCCTCCTTCACATCCTCCGGCGTCGCGGCATAGACCGTCGCAGCCCCCAGACAAAGCACCGCGGCAAGGACAGCGCAAAGCAGCCGCAAAAGGCGGCCGCTCCGGTGTTTCCTTCTCCATTCAATCGCTGCAGTCTTCTTCGTTTTCATCCACTAAAAGCCCTTTCCAGTGTCAGTTTCCTATTTTGCCAATGCCAGCATGATTTCATTGCTGCGGCTGATAAACTTGCTCATGGCAGCCGGCTCCAGCGGCTGGTTGCTGATCTTTGCCAGGTCATACAGCTGTTCACAGAACATGGGGACATGCTTGCTGCGGCGGTGTTCCAGAATATACTTTACAAGCGCATTTTTCTCGTTCAGGATCAACGTCTCATCCTGCGCGCCTCCGAACATGGACATGTCCATACCACCCACGGCATACATCTTCATCATGTCCTGCATCCTCCGGCCCTCCTCAGATACGGTAAGTACAGAGGAAATATTATCGTCTTTTAATTTTTCAACACGGATGTTCAGCTTGTCATTGGACAGCGCCTTCCGGAAGATTGCCGTCAGGTCGTCCACCACCTCCTTGCTGGTTTCACCGTCCTCTTCCTTCATGGCATCCGTCAGGTCGGAATCGATCCGCATGAATTTGTAATGCTCATTGCGCTGCTCCAGCTGGGAAATAAAGGAGGTATCAATCATACGGTCCAGAATCACGGCCTGCATGCCGTTTTCCTTGAACATGGAAATGTACTGCCCCTGCTGCTTTTCGTCGGTGACATAGTAGACAACCTTCCGGTCATCCTTCTCTTCCTCCGGAGCGTCTCCTTCCTTCGCGTCCTCCTTCTCCTCCTCCTTTTTGATGGGATTGCCGTCCGCATCCAGAATCTCCGGTTCCTTCTCCTTGTCCTCCGCCGCTTCTTTGGCTTCCTCTTCTTTCTTCAGGAGCTCCGGCAGCGTCAGATACTTGTGATCCAGATCCTTAAAGAGGATGTAGTCATTCATCTTGTCACAGAACTTGTCATCCTTTAAGCAGCCGTACTTGATGAAGGGACTGATGTCATCCCAGAATTTCTCGTAGCTTTCTTTTTCGGTCTTGCACATACCGGTGAGCTTGTCCGCCACCTTCTTTGTGATGAAATCGGAGATCTTCGTCACAAACCCGTCATTCTGCAGCGCGGAGCGGGAAACGTTCAGCGGGAGATCCGGGCAGTCGATGACACCCTTCAGCAGCATCAGAAACTCCGGAATCACTTCCTTGATGTTATCCGCGATAAAGACCTGATTGTTATAAAGCTTGATCATGCCTTCGATGGAATCGTATTCCGTATTGATCTTCGGAAAATACAAGATTCCCTTGAGGTTGAAGGGATAGTCCATGTTCAGGTGAATCCAGAACAGCGGCTCCTTGAAATCCTGGAAAACCTTCCGGTAGAAGGTCTTATAATCCTCATCGGTGCATTCGGACGCGTTTTTCGTCCACAGGGGCGTCGTATCATTCAGCGGAACGGGACGCTTTACGATCTTGAGCTTCTCCTTTGCGGGACTGACCTCTACGATTTCCTTCTCACCCTTGTCATTTTCCTTTTCCTCGGTCTTTGCCTCCTCATGGATCTCCTCAATCACCGTATCGGTGTCGCGCTTGTCCGCCGCGTCGATGGTCTCGTACTCCGTCTCCGCGTTCGCTTTCCGAAGGTAAATCTCCGTAGGCATAAAGGAGCAGTACTTTTCGATTACCTCCCGGGCACGGTACTCATTGGCAAATTCCAGACAGTCCTCGTTGAGAAACAGGGTGATCTCGGTACCGACGGTCTCTTTATCGCCATCTTTCATGTCAAACTCCGTGCCGCCGTCACAGGACCAATGTACGGCTTTCGCCCCTTCCTGATAGGAAAGGGAGTCGATGGTCACCTCATCCGCCACCATAAACGCCGAATAGAAGCCCAGTCCGAAATGCCCGATGATCTGGTCATCCGTTCCCTTGTCCTTGTATTTTTCGATAAAATCCGTCGCGCCGGAAAAGGCAATGCGGTTGATGTATTCCTCCACCTCGTCCGCCGTCATGCCGAGTCCGTTATCGATCACCTTGATCGTCTTATCCTCCGGGCTCACCACGATCTCGATCTTTGCCTTATAATCGGCCGGAAGGCTGTATTCGCCCATCATATCCAGTTTCTTCAGCTTCGTGATGGCGTCGCACCCGTTGCTGATCAGCTCACGGTAAAAAATGTCGTGATCGGAGTACAGCCATTTCTTGATGATCGGAAACAGATTTTCACTGTCGATCGAAAGATTCCCATGTTTTTCTGCCATTGTCATTCACTCCTTTTCCATAAAAGCCAAAGCCGTCGCCGGCTCTTTTTTTCTCATCCCGATAATCATAAGACAGCAAAAAGCAAAAGTCAACCAAGAATTAGCACTCATTAAAAACGAGTGCTAGCAAACAAAGAGCCCGCGGCACACTATTCCCTTGTTTCCGGCTCCACCGCAAGGGAAAGCGCGTAGTGGATCTTTTTTGACAGCGCCCGCATACGCTCGGGGATCACCTTCCGCACTTTTCTGTCATAGGTATAAATCCCATTGACTTCATCCTCCACATCCGAAAGCTGGGTGTAGACACAACCGCAAAGACCGTCGCGGATCGCCGGAAGCACCATCACGTCATACATGTGGAGGATCGCATCTGTCAGTTCCTCCTCGTCGTGACATTTTCCGTAACCGAAAATACTGTTAATATGAGAAAACCGGTGTCCCTTCACCTCCAGAGAGAACCCGCCGCATTCCGAAAGCAGCATGGGGCGCTTCTTCGGATGAAGGGGGATGCTGTGAAAATAGATATGCTTGCTGTCAAAATCGGACAGGTGCTGGGCAAACCATCCTGAGGTGGAATCGATGAGCCGCGTGTCATCCGTATTTTTCGCAATCCCGTAGAGCCGGTCCGCTTCAAACTGCCCCCAGCCTTCATTAAAGATCGTATAGGCCACGATACAGGGATGGTTGTGCAGGGCTTCCATGGTCTCGATCATATGCCCGATAAAGATCCGTTTCCTGTGGATATCGATCTCCGGATGCTTTTTATCGGACTTCATCCAGAAGATAAAATTCGGCAGAACCGTATCGTAGAAAAAGCTGTAGACCCCGTTATTGACCATATCCTGAATCACCAGCATACCGAGCCTGTCGCAGGCGTAATAGAACTGCTCCGGTTCAATCTTGATATGCTTGCGCAGCATGTTGAAGCCAAGCTCCTTTGCCCGCTTCACATCCCGTTCGTATTCGCCCCAGTCTCCTGGGGTATAGATCCCGTCCGCAAAGTACCCCTGATCCAGCAATCCGTGGAGAAACACAGGTCTGCCGTTCAGACAGACCCGGTTGACCCCCTGAATCTCCTGAATGCCGATGGTGCGCAGGGCAAAATAGGTACGGATCCGGTCCTCCCCTGCCGTCACCTCCATCTGGTAAAGAAAGGGGTGATCCGGTGTCCACAGAAGAGGATTTGAAATATTAATTCTGAATTTATTTTCCCGAAATGTATAGTTTTTCCACTGCTGTTGCGCTTCATCCACACAGATACGGACGGTGATCTCCCTGTTGACAGCCGCGTCATTCCAGATCAGCTCCGTATTCACTCCCGCAAGATCCGGTGTCAGGATGATTCGGGACAGGTATCGGGCCGGTACGTTTTCCAGCCAGACGCTGTTCCAGATCCCGCTCACAGGGGTATACCACATGCCGCCCCGCTTTTTTCGCTGTTTTCCGTAGGGCAGATCCGAAGACAGTGTATCCGTCGCCCTGACAAGGAGCTCATTCTCCCTGTCCCGACGAACCGTTTTTGTCACATCAAAGGTAAAGGACAGATACCCCCCATGATGTTCCCCGATCCTTTCCCCATTGAAAAAGACCTCTGCGATCTGATCCACCGCCCCGAAATGTAAAAGCACGATGGGTTGATCAAAGGTCTCCGGCAAAAAAAACGACGTCCGGTAACAAAGGGTATCACCGGGATCTTTTTCGTATTGTGAACTTTTTGACTGCGGAGAAAAGGGAACCCTGATCTTTTCTCCGTTCATTTCCCACATGCCATCCAACGACATCCAGCGGTCCCGCACCAGCTGCGGTCTCGGATAGTCATAGCCTGTCATGATTTCGCTTCCTTTCTGTAAGGAACTGTGATTCTGTAGCAGTTCCCAAGCGTCCCTCCTGTCACCGGAAACACTGTTCGTAAATGGAAAAGAAAGAATCCGTGGTGATGGATCCGTCTGTTTTGATCTCCACCGCATCCCACAGATCCTGATTGAGGGAGGATGGCAGATCCTTGACATATGCCTCATAGATGTTATCGGAGGCCTCCTTTTCCCGCTTCTGGCCGATCACAAGCTTATTCTCCGCCGTGAGATCCTCCACATTTTTGTTGATGCATTTGATAAAATGCCAGCCGTCCTCCGCCTTCACCGCATCCGAGATGTCCCCGTTGTCCAGCGCATAGGCTGCCGTTTCCACAGGCAGCGGAAGATCCCCCCGCTTGATGGTTTTCTCAATTTGCTCTCCCTGCATATACTGCGCGGCCAGGGTGGCAAAATCAGTCTCGTTTGACAGGGCATTCTGGATTTCCCGCGCCGCGGCATCATCCGTCACCAGAATCTCCTGCACCGTCATCACCCGTGCTTCGTCCTCGCTGACCTCATAGTTGACCCCCTCGGTCAGTTCGTTGTAAAGCTTTTTGGCCAGCGCATAATCCGCGTACAACGAATAGAGTCCTTCTTCATCTATCTGCATGTACTCCTTTTCAGCGTCCGTCAGGGTCTCATAATAGGTTTTCGCCGCTGTCTGCGCATTCTCCGTCTCCTTCGGCGTGAGGGAAAGCCCCCGGGATTCGGCCAGAGATTTCATGGTGATCAGCCTCGCCAGCTCGGTCAGGGATAACCCCTTCACATAACTGTACAGATCAGAGTCCCCGAAGTCATGTTCCCACAGATTCATGCCGAAGGCAGTACCGTAGAGATTCTGATAATTCGCCAGCAGCACCTTGGCATAGCTGACCGGGCACTTCGTGGTTCCGATGGAAAGAAGCTCGTCGTCCCCTGCCGAAAAAAACACCACCGTGCCGCTCCCGTCATCCCCCTTCTCCTGACAGCCCGAAAAGCAGAAGACTGCCGCAAGCACCAGGAGGGCCGCATAGATACCGCGTCTTTTCTTCATGTCCCCTATCCTTCCACGATCAGATAACGGTGGTCCGGAAGCGCAAAGACTTCCGCGGCCGCAAGCAGATCCTCCTCCGTCATCCGGCATACATCCATTCCGCTTTCATCCAGAACCTCGCGCACTTCCCCGAGGCTGTCGCAGACAGTCGCCATACAGTCCGAAAGAAACGCATCCGCCTCCTCCTCGGTCTCGGCCACCGGCTGCGGGAAAAGCCTGCCCTGCTCCTTCAGAAAGCATTGCAGAACCGTTTTATCATAAGTCATGTCCCCATCCTCCCGCTTGTAAGGAAATGCCCTCTGCCTTCAGTTCCTGTACCAGCTTCGCCACAGGCAGTCCCATGACATTGTAAAAATCCCCGGAAAGCCGCTTCACGAAGGCAGCGAACAATCCCTGCACCGCATAGGCTCCCGCTTTGTCCAGGGGCTCTCCCGTCTCGACATAATCGCGGATCTCCTGCTCCGTCATGGGATAGATCTCCACCTCGGTACAGTCCGTAAAGGTTTTGGTCTTTTTTATATCCCCTTTGCAAAAGCACCAGGTAACGCCCGTATAAACCTCATGGGTACGTCCCGCAAGTCCTGTCAGCATCCGGACGGCGTCTTCCTTATCCCTCGGCTTCCCGAGAATCTCCCCGTCCAGCGCCACGATGGTATCCGCGCCGATCACGAGGGTGTCCTCCCCGGCGGACGCTGCCACTTCCCCGGCCTTTTGTCCGGAAAGCTCTCTCACGACCTCCTCCGGTACCTGCTTTGTAATCCGCTCCTCCCCCTTTGCGGGCTGCACCGTAAAGGTTACCCCGATTTGGGAAAGAATCTCTTTTCTCCTCGGCGATCCCGAGGCAAGAATAACGTGCATGATATGGCTCCTCCTGTGAGATGTGTTTAGCTGGATCTTCCTGGGGCGGTCGTATCAGCGTAATGCGGCAAAGCCGCACCCCCTTTCAAATCCGGCTCACACCACTACCGTCTCGCCCAGATGGAACGAATAGATCAGCTTCTCCTTCACCCCGGCGTGCTTGTTGCGGCTCACCGCGTCCGCGTACAGGTCCAGCTGGGTCTGATACCGGTCTGTCAGCTGCTGACCCGACGCGACCCGGTCCGTCTTGTAATCCATAATAACATATTGCCCCTCCTCCGCAAAGAAGACATCGATGATCCCCTGGATCAACACGGTTTCATCGCTCTCCCTGTGATAAACCTCCGATGCCGGAAGCCCGAGGACAAAGGGTTTCTCCTTGTACAGCACTCCCTTTTTCGCCGCCTCATGCATCCGCGCCGCCAGATCCGATTCCAGAAACCGCAGAATGGCCTGCCTCGAAACAAGGGATTGCTGCTCTTTTGTAATCCTGCCGTCTGCGCACATGCCGCTTATGGTTTCCTCCACCCAGTCCCTCTTTTTCTGCATGCCCCAGGATAAGAATCCGCCGATTTTTGTGAAGTCAAGGCATTCCATCACGCGGTGCATCGCGCTTCCCCGCAACGCACCCGTGTTTTCCCCGCCCTGCTCCGACGCAAAGGACGGCACGGCCTTCGGATGCTCCGTCTGTCTGACCCAGTCCGGTTCCTCCGCTTCCCCCTCCTGAAACAGCATGGCCTGATGCTTCAGCTCCGAGACGGACACCTTGGTGCGGATATCCTGTTCTCCCTCAAAGGGGTAACGGTAAGTCAGATGCTGCAGCGCATCCATGCCCTCCCCCTCTGCGTTTTTCAGCAGTTCCTCCGCTGCCTGCAGACGGATGGCTCCCGTCAGGGACTCCTTCGTTTCCGTCTCCATAAGCTGTTCCGGCGTCACCACCCGGATATCGTACCGTCCCGGATAAGACAGCAGCGCCGGCAGGAGGAGGGAGAGAAAGCTCGTCGCCCGGTAGCGTTTTGAGAAGGAAAGCCGCTCTCCCTCCTTCATTGCCGCGCAGGCACAGGCGTCCCGTTCCGTTTCCGCCAAAGCCGCCGCGTCCTTGACTCCTGCGGTGAAGATCAGTTTTTCTCTGGCTCTTGTCATCGCCACATACAGGATCCGCAGCTCTTCCCCCATGTTTTCCGCTCGGCTGATTTCCTGAATCGCATCCCTGAGCAGCGTGGTATGCCGTGTGCGCTGTTTCACATCCACCTCGTGCAGGCCCAGTCCGTACTCCGGATGAATGAGGAGCGCGTTTCTCTCATCACTCCTGTTGAACTGCCTCCCCAGGAGACTCACAAATACAACGGGGAACTCCAGTCCCTTGCTCTTATGGATGCTCATGATCCTCACCGCATCCGATAGCTCCGCCGTCAGCTCGGCGCCGCCCGTCTCCACCTCATACTTCCGGAGCTTTTCGATATAGCGCACAAAATGATACAACCCGTGGTAGCTGGTTTTTTCATAGGCGACGGCTTTTTCCACCAGCATTTCCAGATTCGCCCGCTTCTTTTCACCTCCGGGGAGCACCGTCACATAGTCCAGATACCCTGTTTCCTCGAGGATCTCCGTGATCAGCTCATGAATCGGCGTATCTGTGGCACGATCCCGGTAACCGGAAAGCATGCGGCAGAAATCTCTGGTCTTCTCGCTTTTCTGTACGCAGGTATAGAAAAAAGCCTCCGGATCCTCCCGCCGGACCGCGGCCAGATCGTCATCCGAAAAGCCGCCGATGGGAGAACGCAGTACCGCTGTCAGCGGGATGTCCTGCATGGGATTATCCAGAACAGAAAGAAAGGACAGGATGGTGAGAACCTCCGGTGCATCAAAATAACCGGTGGTGCTGCCTGCCTGCGCCGGGATCCCCTCTTTCTCAAAGAGCCTTGCCAGCGTGTCCGCGTATTTCCCGGGGCTGCGCAGCAGGATGACAATATCCCCGTATGTGACGGGACGCAGTGTGCCTGTCTCAGCGTCCGTGATATGCGCCCCCCTCCGAAGCCGCTTGATCTCCGCCGCGATCATTTTTGCCTCTGCCTCTACGGCATCCCCGATCCCGGCGTCCCTAAGGGCTTCCTCACCGGTTTCTGCCAGCAGCATGCGGATCCCCTGCTCTTTGGTTTCCGGGAAATCCGTTCCCGGGTAGAGTGCCGATTCCGCATCATATGACACCATACCGATCTCCCTGTCCATGAGCCGGTAGCAGACGTCGTTCACCGCCGATAGAATCTCCTCCCGGCTCCTGAAGTTTTTGTGGAGGTCGATCCGCTCTTCATAAGCGCCCTCCAGGGGATATCTCCGGTAGCGGTCCATGAAAAGCTCCGGTCTGGCCAGGCGGAAGCGGTAGATGCTCTGCTTCACATCCCCCACCAGAAACAGGTTTTTCCGCCCGTTCTCCCTGCGGACAATCCGTGAAAGAATCTCCTCCTGCAGGGAGTTGCTGTCCTGGTACTCGTCCACCATGATCTCCTCAAAATGCGCCCGGTAGCTCTCCGCCACATCGGAAGGTTCTCCGGTCTCCGGGTCTGTCAGAATCTGCAGGGCATATGCCTCCATATCCGAAAAATCCAGCACATTCTTCTCTTTTTTCCGCTGCCGGAATCCTGACAGATATGCCTCCGTCAGCCGGATCATGGCGCCCGCGGTCAGTCCCGGTCTCCCGCTCTCACCGGCAAAATCCCTCAGATCCCGTTCCAGAAAAGAGGCTTTAATTATATTAAATTCTTTTTTAATTTTATCCCTGGTGTCAGTAACTGCCTTCTTTTTCTGTGGGTCGACAGAAGTATTCCGGACAGGCGGCAGCTTCCCGAAGGTAAACGCCGCCGCAGCCTCCCGGATCGATGCCACATCCCCTGCCTCCGAGACCGCGTGCAAGCCCTCCGCCTCCCTGCGGAGCGTGTCCAGGTAGGCATTCGGTCCGTCCTCTTCCCCTGCAAGCCTTACGCAATACGCGTATTCCTCCGCAAGATCCGAAAGCTTCGTCCGGTTCATGGCAAACCAGGCCTGAAACAGGGGGGAGTCAAGAAACGCCTCTTCATCGGCATCCCGGTATACCTGCCTGCACCTGTCAAGCCATGCCTCCGGGGCGGGATGGCTCTGTGCAAAAGCCGCCAGCCGCCGCACCATATCCCGTACCGCTTCGTCATTTCGTTTCCCGCTGTAGCTTTCCAGCAGCAGGGAAAAGTCCTCCGCCCCTTCCTCATAGAACGCTGTAAACACCTGATCCAGCACCTCCTCCGAGAGAAGGAGCACCTCCCCCGGATCCGCCACCCGCATGGAAGGGGAGATATCCGCTTTGTGAAAATAGTTCCGCACCAGAAACAGGCAGAAGCTGTCATAGGTGGTGATCTGTGCATGGTGCAGAAGCGTCTCCTGCTTTTTCAGGTGGGCATTGTCGGGATCTTTTTCCAGAGCATCCTCCAGGGCAGACCGGATCCTCTCCCGCATCTCCGCCGCAGCCGCATTGGTAAAGGTCAGCACCAGCAGCCGGTCCACATCCACGGGATGCTCTGGATCCAGGATCCGTCCGACGATCCGCGCCGTCAGAACCGCTGTCTTTCCGGATCCCGCAGCCGCGCTGACCAGGATGTTTTTATTTCTGCTTTCGATCACCCGGGTCTGTTCTGCCGTCCACGTTCTTTCACCCATCTTTTCCCTCCGTCAGAGCCGTCCTCATGCGTTCCAGAATCTCTCCCTCATCTCCTGATACCGCCTGCCGGATCGTTTTGAAATGTTCCGGCTCCATCCCGCAGACAGCACTGTAGGCACAGATACTGCAGGGGCTTTTGTCATCCACCGTACAGGGGGATGCAGCGATGTTGCCGGAAAGGATCTCCCTTGCAAAGGTTGTGATCCGCCGCCTGGTAAACCTTTCCAGGGTTTGAAAATCCGCTTCTTCCATGACCGCGGAATGCAGGGTGAAGGTTCCGTCCTTCTTCCTGCCCGCTTTTACCACATCCGAGGTGCCGGAAAAATCCTCCGCCGCAAACCTGCTGTCCAGGGCGGCAATCACCTCCGTTTCCGTGCTGATTCTGCCGTCCGGCCGCATTTCTCTCAGCAGCTTCTCTTCCGCTTCCTCATCCGTGATGGTTCCCTCCTCCGTCAGAATGGGATCCTGGAGCCGGCAGAAAAACATGCCCGCCGGATGAACGGTCTTCCCGGGATACTTCCTTTGCATCAGCTCCTCCGCTGCCGCCAGATAAAGCACCAGCTGAAGCTGCAGTCCCTCGTAGATCTGCGGCAGGGAATAGGCCGTGCTCCCGGATTTATAATCCACCACCTTCACATAAAGATCTTCACCGGAGAGAAACGTATCCAGTCTGTCGATCCTGCCGGAAAGCAGTAGCTTCCCGTCCTCTCCCAGGGGAAATGTAGTGGCTTCCAGTGCGCTGTCCGGCCCGAAAACGGCTTCGTACAGCTCCGGTGAAAACCGCCCTGCTTTCAGCTGGCTGGTCAGTGTACGGACAGACCTTTGCAGAATCCGCTGCGTTCTGGCCAGATCGTATTTCCCCTTGGCATCCGCATAAAACTCTCCCTTCTCCAGAGAAAGCACCGCCGCAGACAATGCCCCGGCAGAAAGGGTATCGCTTTCCTCCTCGGAGACATCTGCCCAGTCCCGTCCTGCCGCTGCAAGGAGTTTCCCGTACTGCTCCAATGCCAGATGATAGACATTGCCGATGTCGGGTGCCCCGAGATCATGCAGATCCCGCTCCGTCAGTCTCAGTCCGTACTGCATGAAATAGCTGAAGGCACAGGAGGCATACCGTTCCATTCTGGTCGCGGCCCCCTTTAACACGGTTCCGTAAAGAGCCCTTGCCGTCTCCGGATGGATCTGCTTCGGAAGGAGGGAGGAAAAGGCAGCGGAAAGCATCCGCCCGGGAAACACAGGATCCGTTCCGTTCCTTTCAAACCACCGGTACAGTGTCACAAAGGATTGATCCGTCCTCCCTTCCCGCAGTCGTTCAAATCCGGACAGGAGATGGCACTGCGCGCTTTTGGCCGTCTCCATCAGGTACTGCGCCGGCTCCGGTTCCTCTGCCGGGATCCCCGGGAACAGCTTCTTGATGGTGCTGATCAGATAGGAGGGACTACGGCTTTTCCCCTCCGCGTCCGTCTTCTGATAGGTCAGGATCAGTTTCTGCGCGGGCTTCGTCAGATTGGAGTAAAGATAAAACCGCTGGATAAACGCCCGTTCTCTGGGGGATGGAGAAAGGGCAATCCCGGCTTCCTCGAAATAGCCCCGTTCGAGCTCGGAGATCATCCCGCCTGCCGGATCTGCCTTCGGAATAATGCCGTCATTGACGCCGGCAAAAAATAAAATCTTGATTTGAGAAAGTCTCGTACGCTCCATATCCCCAAGGGTTACACGGTCATACCCCGGCGGGATCAATCCCACATCCGCTTCCTCCAGCCCGGCATCAAAGATCTCTGCAAACTCCTCCGGCGACAGCGCCTCCCCGGAAAGGAGGGAAGCGATCTTATCCAGAAGATCGATCACGATCCCGTAGATCCGTTCATATTCTCTGGCTTTTTCCGGTTGCTCCTTCTCCCGGTAGCTTTCCGCGGCAGAGAGCATCTGCTCCTCTACATGATGGGTCAGGAGAAATTCATAGAGCACGCGGCACTCATTCTCCGCATTTCTGCTTTCCTGCAGAAAAGCCGCCTCAAGGGGCGCAAGCTCCTGCAGAAAACGCTCCCGCAGGGCATTCAGCTCCTCCAGATCCTCTTCGGTTCCTCTCGCCGGAGGATGGACGAAGCGGCGCTTCCATTGATTCCCCCGGATTCCCCGCGCCAGAACATAGGTTTCCAGAAGATCCACCTTTTCCCGGGGGATCCCGGAAAGACCCGTCCTCAGATAATGAAAAACACTTTCCGCCGCATACCCGGTGCAAAGAATCCCCAGTAACCCCCGCATCATCTCCGTCAGGGGCGAAAACAGGATGGAACGCTTCTGATCCACAAAGACCGGTACCGAAAACCGTCGAAAGACTTCTCCGGCATAGGTCGCATAGGTCGCAAGGTCACCCGAAACGATGGCAAAATCACGATAGCGGTAGCCCTCCGTCCGCACCAGCCGGTGGATCTCCGACACTGCAAAGGTCAGCTCCTCCTTCGGGTTGGGAAGGGCACACAGCCGAATCTGCCTGTTTTCTTCCGCCGGGCGGTACGTATACTGTCCTCTTCTGCGGTAAAGATGCCGTTCCAGAAATACGAGTTCAGGTGCATCGAGATATCGCTTGCCTTCGGCGCCGGTGAGACGGACCGGCTCTGCGATCTCCGTGTCCGTATCCTCTGCGGTCTGCAGCAGCGTATACACCGTCTTTTCACTCAGATAGAAAAGATCGGTGAGCACGGGTTTTTTGAAAAGATCCGTATCCTCATCCGCCGTGACCGTCACATAGATTTCCGAAACGAGGGGAAAAATCCGCTCCAGCAGCTGATTCTGGATCGGCGTGAAGCCGGTAAACCCATCCAGCACGATCACGCTGTCCCTGATCAGGGCGGATTCCTCCGCTTTTTCCATCAAAAGAGTCAATACCTCCTCCGCCGTGATATAGACCCCCTTCAGATAGTCTCTGAATCCCCTGTATACCGTCAGGATGTCCCGCAGTTTGTAGGAAAAGGCCGGTGTCCCTCTCTCCTCTTCGATCAGTTTTTCAAGAATCTCCGGCGTCACCTGGTACTGCATAAACTCCGAAAGCAGGGATTTGAGCTCCGTCAGCGTCCCCATGCCCCGCAGATTGGCGGACAGCACCGTCAGTTCCTCTTTTTTCTCCTGTGACACCTTGCGCAGCACCAGATTTTTCCCGGTTTCTTCCAGGATCCTGTAATCCGTGATCCCGAGATCGTCAAACACACGAAAAGCCAGTCTGTCGAAGCTCAGGACGTCTATGTTCATAATGGAGTGGCGCGGAAAACGCTGCACCAGCGCTTTTTGTGTCTCCATGGTAAACTGCTCCGGCACGATGATCAGATAATTCCTGTCCGGCTCCTTCCGGGACCGTTCGATCACATGCTGAAAGGCCCATGTGGATTTTCCGCTGCCTGCGCAGCCACAGATAAATTGTAACCGGGACATTTCTTTGCTCCTCCCGCTCGATCCTCTTTTCTGAAAAAAAACACCGCAACGTAAGCCTTCTTACATCGCGGTGCTCTTTGCCAATGCTTTCGTATCCGGGTATTTCTCTCAGCGCAGCCCGTACTCCAGTCGCACCGTGATCGATGCCGTCTTGGTACGGGAACTGGTGTCGTAATAGCCGTCATAGGAATAGTTCGAAGTACCGGTGTTTGCCGCGGTGATCTGGAAGACGCCGAGATTCGAGCTGATGAGCTTCCCGACCTTTGCGCCGGACTGGCTTGCCATGATCCGGATGCGCGTCCTCGCGTTTTCGGTTGCCTTCTCGATCAGCTCCAGCTTTACGTCGCCGAGCTTCGTGCAGTAATACTCGGGGGCATAGGAATTAAATTCCACACCGGTATCCAAAAGGCTTGAAATATCCCGGGAAATCTTATCCACCGCATCCAGATTCGTGGAGGTGACCACAACGCCCTGTTCCAGGGTGTAGCCGTTCAGGGACTTGCCGGTCATATTCCCGTAATCATCATAATAATAGTCATAATCCTCTGTAATATCCACGGAATTAAAAACAATCTCATCCGGCGCGATGCCGTTTGCCGTCAGATACTCATTGACAACAGCCGCCTCCTTCTTGATCTTGTCGTAGGCTGCCTTGCTGGTCATCGCTTCACTCGTGAAATAGCCTCTCCAGACCACAAGATCGGACTCAAAGTCAACGCTTGCGGAACCGGTGGCGCTGATGGAGTGACCGGCCTGACTCTTGTAAGCAAGATAGCCGCCTACCAGGATCGCACAGCAGGCGATCATGGAAAGGCCCATAATCAGAGGGGTCAGAAATGAAAGTCTTTTTCCGTTACTTGGTTCCATGAATGATCTCCTTCCAAAAAACGATATCCTGCTGTTAAGGTCAAAAGCGCTATGCGATGAAATCACATATGCACTTTGCACAAGAATCCGGTGGAGCATGTTAGCATGCTCCCACGGATCTTTGTGCAAAGGTCACAATGCCGCAAGCGGCATGTGACTTTTGACCTTAACATCACACCACTCACATTATACCCAGTTTCCGCAGGATCCGCAATATCCGTTCCGTCTTTTTGTGGTAAAGAATTCCCTTTTCCCATGGGAGTCCCAGGACATATTCCGCATCCTTTTCCTCCACGCCGGCCTTTTGAAGACGCTTCATTAGCGCCTCCGGTGTTTCGTCCCCGAAGCTGCAGGGAACATACTCCTCCGGATCCCGCTCCACCTCCCTCGTCTTCACGACGCGCCGGAAGGAAGCCTTGCCGTAGGCATTGTATTCCCGGACAAACTCCGCCTTTGTGACCGTCTCTCTCCCGGAGGGTTCCTCGCGCAGAATCGTCCCGTTTTCCAGGAGCCGTTCCCAGACCGTCCTTTGTACCAGTTCATGGGGCGTGGGATAGGAAAGGGTCGCCTCGATCTCCTTAACGGTTTTGCCCAGATCGGCAAGATGCCGCACAGCATCAAGGCTTGCGGCATCTTGTGTAAAATTCCGGAGTGCTTTTTGAAAGTACGTTTCTTTTTGCATGGTATTGATATCGGTGCCAAAAGCGCGCATACGCATTTTGCGCGAAGAACCGCCTACATCACGATCAGTTCATATGCACGGGTCCCGTGTCCGATCTTCTCCGCGTGCTCCAGGGTCTCCTTCCAGCGGATGTTGGGGTTGCTGTCCTTGAAGTGGTCATGATGATGCTCCCACCCCTCTTTATTCAGGTTGTCGGAAAGCTGGCTGTTTGGCATGGGCTCCGACTTCATGCAGGCATCCACGCAGGCCTGATCCAGCGCCACAGGATCGAAGGACGCGAACATACCGATATCCGGAAGAATCGGCGCATCGTTTTCCGAATGGCAATCACAGTTCGGCGAAATATCCTGCGCCAGGCTGATATGGAAGGTGGGCCTGCCTGCGCAGACAGCGGCCGAATATTCTGCCATCTTCCGGCACAGCTGTTCATTGGCATCCCAGTTTTTGTTGGAGATCGCGTCAAAGGCACAAGCACCGATACAGCGGCCGCAGCCCTTGCAAAGCTTTTCATCGATGTGGGCTTTTCCATCCTCTCCGTAAAAAATCGCATCCGACCCGCACTCCTTCGCACAGCGTTTGCAGCCCCGGCAGGCCTTCTTCGAGATCACCGGTGTCCCGCTGTTGTGCTGAAGCATCTTCCCTGCACGGCTCCCGCAGCCCATACCGATATTCTTGATCGCTCCGCCGAATCCGGTCATCTCATGACCCTTAAAGTGGTTCAGGCTGATGAAAACATCCGCATCCATGATGGCACGGCCGATATAGGCTTCCTTGCAGTACTCCCCGTTTGGCACAGGAACAGCGATATCATCCGTGCCTCTGAGGCCGTCGGCGATGATGATCTGACAGCCCGTGGTCACCGTGTTGAACCCGTTGATATTCGCGCAATCCAGATGCTCTAATGCATGCTTTCTGGATCCCGGGTAGAGCGTGTTGCAATCGGTGAGAAACGGCTTTCCGTTCTGCTCCTTCACGACATCCGCCACTGCCTTCGCATAGTTCGGACGCAGGTAGGCAAGGTTCCCAAGTTCTCCGAAGTGCATCTTGATCGCCACGAATTTCCCATCCATGTCGATCTTCCCGATCCCGGCCTTTCTGATCAGCTTCTGCAGTTTCACCGTCAGGCTGACGTCCAGCTGTGTCCGGAAATCAGTGAAATAAACTTTTGTCTTCTCCATTTGATGCCTCCCTGCCCTTTTATCCGAAATACCGCTTCAAAAGACCAGCAAAAGCCTTGCCGTGTCTGGCCTCGTCTCTTGCCATCTCATGCACCGTGTCATGGATCGCATCCAGGTTCAGCTCCTTCGCACGCTTTGCGAGAGCCGCCTTCCCTGCGGTCGCTCCGTTTTCTGCCTCCACACGCATTTCCAGATTCTTTTTGGTGGAATCCGTCACCACTTCGCCCAGCAGCTCCGCAAACTTCGCTGCATGCTCCGCCTCCTCAAAGGCTGCCGTCTTCCAGTACTCTCCGATCTCCGGATACCCCTCGCGATAAGCCACACGGCTCATGGCAAGATACATCCCCACCTCGCTGCATTCTCCGTTGAAATTCGAGCGGAGATCCTCGATGATATCCTCCGGCACCCCTTTTGCGACGCCGACCACATGCTCGGCAGCCCAGGTAAGCTCTCCCTCCTGCTTCGTAAACTTCTCCTTCGGTGCCTTACACTGCGGACACTGCTCCGGGGGCTCCTCCCCCTCATGTACATAACCGCATACCGAACAAACCCATTTTGCCATCGTAAAATCCTCCCTTCACGTCTTGTGTTGCCACGGTCTTTTTTCCGTGTTTGTCTACCCATTATAGCAAATAAATCAGGGGAAAGAAACCAAAATCTTGCCCCGAAGATCCTTGAAAAAAGCCGGTCCGAAGGACCGGTTTTTTCAAGCCTTACGGACTCTCTTCAAAGGCCTCGCCGGCTTCCCCGGTTACAATCCTTTCATAAGCGGTTTTTGCGGTATCCTCCACCTGCTCCCCGTAGCCGGACAGGGCTGCAAAGGGCGCAAACTGCGCTGCCCGGTCCAAAAGGGGCATCTGTTTATGCTTTTTGGACACCGGATGAGGAAGATCCAGCATATCGTCATACCGGTGGGGATCCTTTCTTTCCTTTGTCACACTCATTCTGCTTTATGCCCTCCTACCTGGCGGTTCCTCTCTCTGGTGGTGGCTCCCTCCTCCAGATTCATGCCCTTCAGCACCGCGTTTTTGCCGTATTTTTTCTTGATGGAAAGCACCGCCTCCTGCATCCGGCGTTCCTTTGCCAGGGCTTCCTCCGTTGCTTTTTCCTCCTGCTCCTTTGCAGCATAATCCGTAAACAGATCCAGCTGCTCGTACACAGGCGCTTTTTCGGTTTTTCCCTCGATCCGGACGTGATTCGCCGCCACTATCATCCTGCGGACCAGCAGATCCGGATCCACGATCCGTTCATACAGCTTCGTCATGGCTTCCAGAAGAAGCCTGCCGGAGTTGGTCTGCCGTCCCAGGTTTTCCGATCCGTGGGCGTTTTTCGGCACCTCCCTTCCATAGTGGTCGGTGGTGATCTCCCCCTTGTAGCGCTTCCTGCGCTCCGGATCGTTGACGTTTTCCACGTCATACCCCACAGTCAGCACCACCTGATCCGTCACCAGACACTTCTCCACGAGATCCAGCGCCAGGAGATCCGTCATCTCCCGGACTATGAGCCTTCCCTTTTCAAAATCATAGGGCTCGGTCAGCACCTGTCCGATACTGAGACTGCGTTCTCCCGGCTGATAGGACTTGATCTCCTTCATGGTACAGGGCTCGTATCCCCAGGCATGATCGATCAGAAGCTCGGCATTGATGCCAAAGAGCCGGTACAAAAGGTCTTCGTTGTAAAATTCCCCCGCCTGACCGATGGAGCAGCGTGCCACATCACCCATGGTCTCCATCCCGTGCTCCCGGAGTTTTTTTGCGATTCCTCTGCCGACCCGCCAGAAATCCGTGATCGGTTCATGACTCCAAAGATGCTCCCGGTAGCTGCGTTCATTCAGCTCCGCGATCCGCACGCCGGTCTCGTCCGGTTCGATATGCTTCGCATAAATATCCATGGCAATCTTTGCAAGATACAGATTCGTGCCGATCCCGCCGGTGGCAGAGATCTCCGTCTCCGAAAAAACGTCACGGATCATCCTTTGTACCAGCTCCCGGGCTGTCATATGGTAGGTTTTGAGATACTCCGTGAGATCCAGAAAAACCTCATCCACGGAATAGACGTGCATATCCTCCGGCGCCACATAGCGCAGATAGATATCATAGATCTGGGTGCTGTACTGCATGTAGAGCGACATCCTCGGAGACGCCGTAATGTAGGAAAGTGCGAGGGACGGATCCCGTGCGAGCTCCTCCGGGTCATCGGATTCACCGGCAAAGACATGCCCCGGCGCGGCAAGAAGGCGTTTCCGGTTGATCTCCCTGACGGCCTCCATCACTTCAAAAAGCCTGGCTCTCCCGGATATCCCGTAGGCCTTCAATGACGGCGAAACAGCCAGACAGATGGTTTTCTCCGTCCGGCTCTTATCCGCCACGACGAGGTTTGTCGTCAGCGGATCTCTCCCTCTTTCGTGGCATTCCACGGAGGCATAAAACGACTTCAGGTCAATTGCCGCATAGATCCGTTCTTTGATGGCTGATCACCTCAACAGCTGAAATTCGTAGCCCTTTTCGCGCACCTGGTCGATAAACGCACCGAGCATGGTGGCGCTTGTTTCCGATGTGGCGTGAAAGCAGTAGATCGCGCCGGGATGCAGATGATCCACCGCATCCCTCACGGACGCAGCCACATCCGGCTGATCGCTCCTGTTCCAGTCCACATAGGTATAGCTCCAGAAAACACTTTTGTAATTGCAGTTATTGACGATGGCAAGGGACTGTTCATTGAACTCTCCGTTCGGAAAGCGAAACAGATGCATCTCATAGCCGAAATCCTCCAGCGCCATCCGGTGCATGTCCATGATCTCCGCTTCCTGCTGTTCTACGGACAGGCTCGGCATCCCGTCCATCTTGTGATGCATGGTGTGGTTGCCCAGATCATGACCCTCTGTAATGACCCGCTCGATCGTCTCCGGATTTTCCCACAGAACGTTGCCCGTGGAAAAAAACACTGCCTGAACGCCCTTCTCCTGCAGCGTGTCAAGAGAAAGATTGACCCATTTATTCGACCATCCCATGTTCAGGGTCAGGTAGATCACCTGCGGATCCCCCTCTTCCCAGGGACCGATAAAGTACACCGGATAATCCTTGTACCGCTCCTGATAGATCAGGCAAAACTCCGGGCGGTGATAGGCATCATACTCCCTGCCCATGCCCCAGCCTTCGGGCGTCGTATCCAGCCCCGCAGGATCGATCTTTTCATTCTCGACAGCCATGGAAGCGGACGTCTCTTCTGTCCCGGTCTCCGCCGGGGTGTCCCGGGGACTCTCCGTCGCCGCAGGCAGGCTCTCCGTCCCCCCGGGCAGGCTCTCCGTCCCCGCCAAATCTCCGACCGCAGTCTCCTGTCCCTGTTCTGTCTCTCTTTCGGACGCTGTCTCCGCGGAAGCGGATTTTGGGTCCGTTTCGCTCTGTCCGGCGCAGCCTGTCAGCAAAAGAGCCGCCACGGTCAGCACGGCACAGATCCCCAGGAGCCTTCGGCGTTTTCGGTTACTCCTTCTCATAGGCTCCCCTTATGCCACTTCATTCATTTTCGCCAGCTTCGCCGCCTGATCCGCGGCAATGCAGGCGTCTATGATCTCCTGGATATCTCCGTCCAGAATCTTGTCCAGCTTATACAGCGTCAGTCCGATCCTGTGATCCGTCACACGGCCCTGGGGAAAGTTGTAGGTACGGATCTTTTCCGACCGGTCTCCGGTTCCGATCTGGCTGCGCCGCTCCGCAGAAGCCACATCCTGCTGTTTCTGCAGCTCCAGATCATACAGCTTCGCCCGCAGCAGGGCAAAGGCCTTGTCCTTGTTTTGGAGCTGTGATTTTTCCGTCTGGCTGTAGATCACAATTCCCGTGGGATAATGGGTCAGGCGGACGGCCGAGTCCGTTGTGTTGACGCACTGTCCGCCGTTTCCGGAGGCACGCATGACGTCGATGCGGATATCCTTGTCCTGGATCTCCACCTCCACCTCTTCCGCCTCCGGCATCACCGCCACGGAAATGGTGCTGGTATGGATGCGGCCCTGGGACTCCGTTTCCGGCACACGCTGCACCCGGTGCACGCCGGATTCGTATTTCAGTCTGGAGTATGCGCCGGTGCCGCTGACCATGAAATTCACGGATTTCATGCCGCCGATCCCGATCTCATCCACCTCCAGCAGCTCCACCTTCCAGTGCTGGCTCTCCGCGTAGTGGACATACATCCGGTAGATCTCCGCCGCAAAAAGCGCCGCTTCATCACCGCCTGCGCCGGCACGGATCTCCACGATGACGTTTTTGTCATCATTCGGATCCTTCGGCAAAAGCAGTATCTTCAGCTTTTCCTCCAGAGCACCCGTCTTCGCCTTCGCTTCCGCCAGCTCCTCTCTCGCCATCTCTTTCATTTCCTCGTCACTTTCCTCTTCGATCATGGCGAGGGAATCCTGGATGTCCTGCTTATTTTTGCAATACTCCCTGTATGCTTCCACCAGAGGCGCTAGATCGCTCTGCTCCTTCATCAGTTTTTTGAAACGAACCGGATCGTTTGCCACATCCGGTTCGGAAAGCTCGTTCATAAGTTCCTCATAGCGAGCGAGAAGATCATCCAGTTTGTCAAACATCCCTTGCCTCTCCTTCCTTCTTTGGCGCGCAGGCGATCACAACGCGATCCAGTCCTGCGAGATCCTGTTTGATACGAATATTCGTGAATCCTTCGTTTTCCAGAAGGCTCTTTACGCTCTCCCCCTGATCGCTTCCGATCTCCAGAAGGAGCCTTCCTCCCTCCTTCAAATGCGACGGTGCTGCCTGGGCGATCCTTCTGTAAAAATAAAGTCCGTCCTCGTGGCCGTCCAGCGCCGTCACCGGTTCAAAGTCCGCAACCTCCGCCTGCAGCGTCGGGATCTCGGCGGTTCTGATATAGGGCGGGTTGGATAGGATCATATCAAAGGGCTCGTTCAGATTGTCAAACAGATCGCTGCGGACAAACAGCATCTCCGTCCCGTTCGCTTTTGCGTTCTCCTTTGCCACAAGCAGTGCCTGCTTGCTGGCATCACTGGCCGTCATCCGGACCTCCGGACGGTTTTTCTTGATGGAAACGGCGATACAGCCGGAGCCGGTGCAAAGATCCAGCACGGAGAACTCTGTCTGATCGTTTTGCCCTACCTCCCGCGGAATCTCCGTCAGCGCAAGCTCCACCAGGGTCTCCGTATCCTGCCGCGGGATCAGCACATTGGAGTTGACCGTAAAGGTCAGTCCCATGAACTCCTGTGTCCCGAGGATGTACTGCAGCGGTACTCTCGACGCCCGTTTTTTCACGAGGTTCTCGAAATGCAGCCGGTCCTCTTCGGACAGGGTCTCATTTTCTTTCAGATAAAACTCGCTTCGTGTGATATGACAGACATATTCCAGCAGATACCACCCGTCCAATGCGGCTTCCTCGATACCGGCCAGCTTCAGCACATCCGTGCCCGCGGTCAGTGCCTCCCTGTATGTCATACGGCTTCCTCCGTCACTTCGCCTGTTTCCCCGCGGATCTCCCGGACATAAGGTCTCCAGTCAAACACCGCCTCTACGGAAGCGATCCCGACCTCGATCATGGAATCGTCCGGCTCTTTTGTTGTCAGATACTGCATGGCAAGTCCCGGTTTACTGAGAAAATTGATCACGGGATTGTCGCTTCGCCCTGCCAGGCGGATAAACTCATAGGCAATTCCCGCCACCACCGGGATCAGCACCAGACGAAGCAGAATCCGCAGCACCCGCGAATCCACCTGAATAAACGCAAACAGCACGATACTGATCAGCACGACAAACAGCAGGAAGCTTGTCCCGCATCTTTTATGCAGCCGCGTGCTCCCCCGGACATTTTCCACATTCAGGTCGAGCCCGTGCTCAATGCAGTTGATGCATTTGTGTTCGGCGCCGTGGTACATGAACACCCGCTGGATATCCTTCATACGGGAAATGAGGAGGATGTAGCCGAAAAAGATGGCAAGACGGATCCCTCCTTCGATCAGCGCCAGAACAAAACCGGAGGGAATCCAGGCCGAAAACAGGGTGGAAAGATAATACGGCAGCACCATAAAAATAAGGATCGCGATCAGAAGACTGATAAACAGCGTCGTCCCCATCAGTGCATGCTCTTTCTTCTTCGCCTTCTCCGGGTCTTCTTCCCTCTTTTTTTTCTCTTCTTCCTCTTCTTCAAAAAACGTGGAGGAATACATCAGACTCCCGATCCCCAGATACAAAGAGTCGATAAAATTCACGACGCCGCGCACAATGGGGATTTTCTGGACTGCCTCCACGGCCGCCTGTGTCTTTACGATTTTCTTGTCTACAGCGATCTCTCCGTCGCTTTTGCGAACCGCCACGGCATAGAAGTCTTTGTTCTTCATCATGACGCCTTCCATAACCGCTTGTCCGCCGATACCGGAATATTTCATAAGCTGTCTGCCCTCAAGATCTGTTACAGTTCCATAAAACCGCAAAAGGGCTGAGACAGAGCTCTGTCCCAACCCTCAACGTTTTCCTGAAAACTGCTATTTCATACCGTACTTCTTGTTGAACTGTTCGATACGTCCCCGTGCCTGGTTTGCCTTCTGCTGACCCGTGTAGAACGGATGGCATTTGGAACAGATCTCAACGTGGATCTCTTTCTTTGTGGATCCGGTCGTAAACGTATTGCCACAGTTACAGGTTACTGTCGCCTGATAATAATCCGGATGGATCCCTTCTCTCATTTTATCACCTCATTCATCGTTACTTTTCAACAGCCTAAGTAGTGTATCATATTACAAAAGCTTTTGCAAGTCCTTCTTTTTACTTCTATGCGGCCGGTTCTACATCACTCTTTTTTTCTTGACGAGCTGGATAAAATCCCTGTTTGTCCGCGTATTCACAAACAGGTTCAGGATGCTCTCCACGGCCTCGTCCGTCCGCATACCGTTCATCGCTCTGCGCATAATGGTGACTGCTTCCTGCTCTTCCGGATCCAGGAGCAGATCCTCTCTTCTGGTGCCGGATTTCACGATGTCAACAGCCGGGAAGATCCGCCGCTCTGAAAGCTTCCTGTCTAAGATAAGCTCCATATTGCCGGTTCCCTTGAATTCCTCATAGACCACATCATCCATCTTGCTTCCGGTATCGATCAGTGCCGTGGCGAGAATCGTCAGGCTCCCGCCCTCTCTCATATTCCGGGCCGCGCCGAAGAAACGCTTGGGCATATGGAGCGCCGCCGGATCAAGTCCGCCGGAAAGGGTGCGTCCGCTGGGCTGCACGGTCAGGTTATAAGCCCGCGCCAGCCTGGTGATGGAATCCAGCAGAATCATCACGTCGCGCTTGTGCTCCACCAGACGCTTCGCGCGCTCGATCACCATCTCAGAAACCCGTTTGTGATGCTCTGCGGTCTCATCAAAGGTGGAGTAAATCACTTCCACATTCTTTGCCTCCAGCGCCTCTCTGATATCCGTCACTTCCTCCGGGCGCTCGTCGATCAGAAGAATCAGAATATGCATATCCGGATTGTGCCGGATGACGGCTCTGGCAATTTCCTTCAGCAGGGTGGTTTTTCCGGCTTTCGGAGGGGACACGATCATCCCTCTCTGGCCTTTTCCGATGGGCGAGACGAGATCCACGATTCTGGTCGCGACACCGCAGCCCGGGAGCTCCAGACGCAGCCTTTCATCCGGGAAGATGGGCGTCAGATCCTCGAAGTTCTTTCTCTGCATCGCCTGCTCCGGTCGTACGCCGTTTACGGAATTGATAAACAGCAGCGCGGAGAACTTCTCATTCTGGGAGCGGACACGGGTATTGCCGCGAACGATATCCCCGGTCTTCAGATTAAAGCGCCGGATCTGTGACGGTGAAACATAGACATCATTCTCTCCGGGCAGATAATTTGCGCTCCGGATAAAGCCGAATCCGTCCTGCATGACTTCCAGGATCCCGTGGGCTTCCACGCCGCTGTCCAGCTCAGCCAGCTCCTCGGCCGGTTCTTCCGCCGGATCTGCCTGCTGTGTGTTCTCCCTTGCAGTTGCGTTCTCCCTGACCGGGGGGTTCTCCCTGACGGCCCCGTTCCCCCGGGCCGGAGCACTTCCCTTTACCGGGCCATTCCCCCTCGCCGGAGCAGCAGCGCGGGCCGGTGCCGACGGCGCCGTGGATTGTCCCTCTGCTTCCAGGCGTGCATCCTCTGCCAGCATGGCACTCACCAGCTCCTCCTTCTTCAGTTTTCCGACACCGGACAGCCCTCTCGTTTTTGCAAGATCCCGCAAAACGGTGGCAGAAAGGCTTTCATATTGTTCTCTTGTCATAAATACCTCTTTCTTCTATGTTCTTTTTTCTGTTTCGTTACCATAAACTGGGGGTCTGAAAAAGATCTTAGAATGAGCTCAGATATCTGTTATCGCAAGATGAAAGGCGCATACGCCCGCGATTTTCACGCACGAAACGCCTTCAACAGCGTTTCCTTAACGCCAACTATTATATACCAACCTCCTATGCTTGGGAAGTCCTTTTTTGATTCTTATTGAAAAAAAAAAGATTCATGCTATCATGAGAGGAAAGTGTGAAATTGCAACGGAAAGGAATTTCTTATGTCAACAAACGATTATGCCGAGAGGGCACTGACCCTTCATAAACAGTGGAACGGCAAGATGAATACCGTTCCGAAATGTCCGGTGAAGACACGGGAGGATCTGGCGCTGGCCTATACGCCGGGGGTTGCGGAGCCCTGCAAAGAGATTGCCCGGCACCCGGAGGATGCCTATGTCTACACCCAGAAGGCCAATACCATTGCCGTGGTATCCGATGGCAGCGCCGTACTCGGTCTCGGCAATATCGGTCCCCTGGCCGCGATGCCCGTGATGGAGGGAAAATGCGTTCTCTTCAAGGAATTCGGCGGTGTCAATGCTGTCCCGATCTGTCTCGATACACAGGATACGGATGAGATCGTAAAGGCAGTCACCCAGCTCGCTCCCGCCTTCGGCGGTATCAATCTGGAGGATATTTCCGCCCCCAGATGCTTTGAGATCGAACGGCGTCTGAAGGAGACCCTGTCGATTCCGGTTTTTCATGACGACCAGCACGGTACCGCGATCGTCGTGCTTTCCGGACTGATCAGTGCGCTGAGGCTCACGGGAAAGAAAAAGGAGGCCTGCCGCATCGTGATGAGCGGCGCAGGGGCTGCCGGGATCGCCATCACAAAGCTCCTGCTTTCCTACGGTTTTTGCGATATCGTCCTTTGCGACCGGACAGGCATCATCGAAAAAAACCGTCCCGGACTAAGTGGCATAAAGCAGGAAATGGCAGAGATCACCAACCGTTCCGGGCTCTCCGGTTCCCTTGCCGATGCCCTGCGCGGCGCAGACATTTTCATCGGGGTCTCCGCTCCCGGCATGGTGACACAGGAAATGGTCTCCTCCATGAACCGGGATCCGGTCATTTTTGCCATGGCAAATCCCGTACCGGAGATCATGCCGGATCTCGCCAGAGCTGCCGGCGCACGGATCGTGGGAACGGGCAGATC
Organism: Lachnospiraceae bacterium; assembly: GCA_045661345.1. GTDB lineage: Bacteria > Bacillota > Clostridia > Lachnospirales > Lachnospiraceae > RUG12461. Next base: position 52,172 of record JAZRFM010000032.1, on the reverse strand, counting down.
CGACTTCCCGAATCAGATCAACAATGTCATCGCATTTCCCGGTATCTTTAAAGGCGCTCTGGAAGGCCGTGCCAAGCAGATCACGGAGGAAATGAAGCTTGCTGCCGCCGAAGCCCTTGCACAGCTGGTTTCGGACGAGGAGCTCTCCGAAGACTTCATCATGCCGGAAGCCTTTGACCCCCGGGCTGCCGAGGTTGTGGCCGCATCCGTAAAGCGTCTGATCTGAGACTGCAACAGAAGGAGTCCTCATCCGATGGCAGAGCCGAATACCATTTATAAACTTACCATCCTCTATCTCCTGGATCGTCTGGAAAATCCCTTTTCCAACACCCAGCTGACAAACTTCTTTCTGGACACCGGTTACAGCGGGTATTTCAGTGAGGAAAAGGAGCATACCGGGTATTTCACAGTACAGTCCGCCATCAGCGCATTGCTGGAGTCCGATCTCATCATCGTCACGGAGCGCACCGTCAGCGATACTCTCTACCGGATCACCCCAACCGGGCGCAATACCCTCCGTGCCATGGAAGACAAGCTGACGGACGGTCTGAAAAAAGATGCGGATGCTTATCTCGCCGCACACGGCAACGCTCTCACCCAGGAGAACGCGCTGCTTGCCAACTACTACCGCACCACGGCGCAAAGCTACGCTGTCCGGCTGCAGTACCGCGAGAAGGAGCAGTCCCGGATCGATCTGACCATCGCCGTTCCCAACAAAGACGCCGCCGAGGCCGCATGCAGACACTGGCATGAGACCAACGGCGACGTATACGCCTATCTTCTGGAGCTCCTCATTCCCTGAGGAGTTTTTTATCCCTGCAGCACCCTGTCTGGCACAAAGTCCTGCCGGATCATGACAATCCCGCCATCATTCTTCGTTCTTCTGCAGCGCGTTGATGATGGCCGGAATAAACTGTTTCTTTCTGGAGACCACGCCGGAAAGCGCTGCGGATCCATCCGCCGCATGTGCGCCGTCCCTTTCAAATGCCGCATTGAGGATCGCCTCCGCTTCCTCCCCCGCATACAATACCACCGAGGATTCCGCAAGGATATCCGTCAGCAGCACACACACCATGGAAAGATGCTGTTCCTCCAGTACCTTCGGCAAAAACCGGTTCAGACGCTCCTTTAAGGGTTCCAGGATGGACATGCTGATGGCGGAGATCTGCGCCACGCCAAACTCGGTTTCCTCCACCGAAAATGTCTTGAAATCCTGATAAAAGATCCCCTCCACAGACTTCCGTTGAAAATCTGACCCGGCCCGGAACATCTCCTGTGCAAAGGACTCCGTCTGCACCCCGGCAATCTGCGCGAGCCCCTCTGCGATCTCCTCATCCTCCTTCGTACAGGTCGGAGAACGAAACATCAGGGTGTCAGACAGGATCGCGGAAAGAAGCAGTCCTGCCGTCGCTTTGTCCGGCGTCACGTTGTTTTCCCGGTACATCTTCGCGACGATGGTGGCGGTGGATCCCAGGGGCTGGTTCCGGAAAAAAACGGGCTGGATCGTCTCCAGACTCCCGAGCCTGTGGTGATCGATGATCTCTAAGATCTCCGCCTCCTCGATTCCCTTCACGGCCTGTGTCTTTTCATTATGGTCCACCAGAATCAGTTGTTTCTTTCCCGCCTCAATCAGATTCCGGCGGGAGATCATGCCGACATAGCAGCCCTCCTCGTCCACCACCGGGAAATCCCGATGCCGTACCTTTGCCATAGTCTGACGCACATCCGAAAGATAGTCATCCAGATCAAAGGTGATCAGATGATCCCTCGTCATAAAAAAACGGATCGGGATGCTCTGGTTGATGAGACGCGCCACCGTAAAGGTATCGTATTCCGTCCTGATGAGCACCACGTCCCGTTCTTGCGCGCGCCTGATGATATCCGCCGGCACATCGGTTCCGTTGCAGACGATCATACAGCTGCAATTTTCCGCAAGGGCTTCCCGCAGCGCTTCCTTCCGGTTTCCCAGAATCACCAGGTCATCCTCTTCGATGGATTCTGCCACCACCTCCGGACTCCCGGTGGGGATCACGACCTTTCCTTTTACGAAATATCCGTGATCGTTTCCGGTGATCAGCTCTCCGTTGATGGTTTCGATAATATTCTTATACTGCGTCCGGGCGGTGGAAAGGAGATGGCTGTCCAGCTCCTCCAGAAAGCACATGGCAATGTCCACGGTCACGATCACGCCTTCCAGCTGTCGTTTTTCATTTGTGACCGGAAGGGTCGCCACCCGCAGTTCCTTCATCAGCTCCCAGGCATAGTTCATGGAGAGACCGCTTTTGACACCGGGGGTCCTGCGGATCTCCATATCCCGAACCTGCGATCCCACGTCGGAAATCAGCTCCGGCGCATCCACGCCGAAATGCGCCAGCACAAACTTTGTCTCTTCATTGAGCTCTCCGGCACGACCGGGAACATAGACCGTATCGTCGTCGCCTTTGATCCTGTTTTTCAGCTCTGCATAAGCGATCGCCGCGCATATGGAATCCGTATCCGGATTGCAATGCCCGACGACCCAAACATTTCTTTGACTCATTCGATTTTAAAAATGAAATACCCCTAAGGAATAAAGCACAAAAACAACCAGCAGCACAAAATTGATGACCCCGAACCACAGGGCGATCTTCAGATTCACCCTGAGGGACTGCAGTTCTTTCTTCAGGGCATCGAAATGCTCTGTCTTCTGGCTCTGCTCATCGATCAGATCTCTTGTGTTGCGAAAAACCTGAACGCCCTCGGTATGGATCTTTTCCAGGATCTCGCCCTTCATGCCGGACACCTCTTCCTGCATCCCGGTGATAGGCTGTTTCAGCTCGGAAGAAAGCTTCTCCGTGTCAATCTCCGGGAATTTGATCTCGGAAATGGTTTTTTTGATCTCTTCCGTGCTCTCTGCCGTCTTGTCGATCTGACCGGCCAGCTTCTCATCCATGCGGTGATCCAGATCCTCAAACCTCTGATCCAGCTTTCCGTCCACATGATCCATAATGGCATTGACATTTCTGGTGATGCCGGCATTCAGATCCTCTGCCTCTTTTTCCTTTTCCGCAACAAGATTCTGCAGTTTGCAGGCTTTGGTCTCCTGCTCATCCACCTCTTTCTGCAGCTCTCTGGCCTTGGTCTCCCTGATCTCCATCAGCTCCTGAAGCTGCTTCGCCTTTATGCGAAATTCGTCGATCTGCCGCAGCAGGTAATCATCACGTTCCATATTCCCCTCCTCCGCAATCTGCTACTCCTTATTATAAGGAATCATTGATTTTTTGTAAATAGCGCAGCCGGTACGGCTATCTTACCATTTGGTCCTGAAAAAACAAACCCACCACATACAGGATCAGAAAATGCACCGGATAGAATGCATAGAAGAACCACTTCTTCTGCCTCCCCCGTTCTCCGTTATAGAAGAACACCAGCGGCAGCGCGAGAAATGCATACGCTTCCACCTCCGCCATCCGAAACAGAATCAGCACACCGGCCGTAAAGCCGATCAGCGGAAACCGGCGCAGCACATACATGGCAAGGATCGCCGCCACACCCCATGCATCGTAGTCCGTTTGACACACATAGCCGAGGGCGATGAATCCTGCCGCAACAGATCCCATCACTGCGACCTTGCCTGCCATCTGCCACTGTGTTTCCCAGACCTTCTGCATCAGGATCATGGCAAGCAGAGCGAACAGCAGCGTCCAGTAGACATTCTGTGCCTCCCAGTAAAACGGCTCCCCATAGAGAGCCAGGTCAAAGGGTATCTCGGAAATAAGCGCAAACAGAAACAGATTCCTGGCATATTTCAAACGGTTCCTTGTATGGAACAATCCTTCCGTCAGGAGAAAGCAGTAGATCGGGAACGCCAGACGGCCGATATCCCGGACCACCCAGTAGATGCGGTACACTTCCTCCGCCTGCGGCGCGTTTGTCTGAAACAGATACGAGCAGTACGGCAAAAGGAGCGCCGCACCCACGTGATCGATGGCCATCGTCACCACCGCAACAATTTTCAGCACACTTTGGGGCAATACCCGGAATCGTTCCATCATCATCTCTGTCTTCCCGTCATAGAAAAAGAGGCGGTGCTGACAGCACCGCCCCTTATCTTATCACGCGTCCGGTTTATTTGTAAAGCTCTACCAAACGCTCGAGATGCGTAAAGCGCGCCTTTGCGGCCTCTTCGGACTCCTTGAACAGACGCTCCGCTCTCTCCGGGAACGGTTTGATCAGGCGTGTATAACGCGCCTCGTTGTTCAGGAAATCCTGATAGGTGCCGTCTCCCGGCTTGCTGGTCAGGGTGAACGGATTCTTGCCCTCTGCCTTCAGCGCCGGGTTGAAGCTGAACAGATTCCAGTATCCGGCAGCAACCGCTTTCTTCATCTCGTCCTGGCAATGGTTCATGCCGCCCTTTGCAATGCCGTGAAGCTCGCAGGGTGCATAGCCGATGATGAGAGACGGTCCCGGATAAGCTTCCGCTTCTGCCAGTACCTTCACTGCCTGTGCCGGATTGGCGCCAAGGGCGATCTGTGCCACATAGACATAGCCGTAGCTCATGGCGATCTCCGCAAGAGACTTCTTGCCGATCTCCTTGCCGGCTGCCGCGAACTGGCACACCTCACCGATGTTACTTGCCTTGCTGGCCTGTCCGCCGGTGTTGGAGTACATCTCGGTATCAAAGACCATGACATTGACATCCTCACCTGCCGCAAGTACATGATCCAGACCGCCGAAGCCGATATCATATGCCCAGCCGTCACCACCGAAGATCCAGATGGACTTCTTCGGCAGATAATCCTTCTTTGCCAGAACCGCTTTGCTCTTCTCGCAGCCGGCTGCTGCCGCTTTCTCCAGCTCTGCCACAAGTGCTGCCGCTGCGTCACCATTCTCTCTGGTCTTGTCCTTCGTCTCGATGAACTTCTCGCATGCCGCCTTAAACTCTGCCGTTGCCTTATCGGAAGATGCGATCTCCTTCAGAAGCTCGATCAGCTGGTCACGAAGCACCTTCTGACCAAGGTACATACCGAAGCCGTGCTCCGCATTGTCCTCGAACAGAGAGTTTGCCCATGCCGGTCCCTTCAGGCTGTCTTTATTCACCGTAAACGGTGAGGTCGCTGCCGGGCCGCCCCAGATGGAGGAGCATCCGGTTGCATTACTGATATACATATGCTCACCGAAGAGCTGTGTGATCAGACGTGCGTAAGAGGTCTCCGCGCAGCCTGCGCAGCTGCCCGAGAACTCAAGCAGCGGCTGGTTGAACTGGGAACCCTTCACCGTGGTATCCGCAAAGGAGGTTTCCTTCTTGCCGACATTTGCCACCAGATAATCGAATACCGGCTGCTGATCCAGCTGGCTCTCCTGCGGCTTCATCTCGATGGCGCCCACCGGGCATACCGTGATACATTCGCCGCAGCCCATGCAGTCAAGCGGCGTCACGCTCATGGTGAACTTGTAATCCCCCGGCTTCGGCTTCATGTCCGCAAGCTTGATATTGGACGGTGCTGCCTTCTGCTCCTCCTCGGAGAGCAGGAACGGACGGATCGTCGCGTGAGAGCAGACAAATGCACAGGTATTACACTGAATACATTTCTCCGGATTCCACTCCGGAACCGTCACTGCCGTACCGCGCTTCTCGTAAGCGGATGCACCGGTCTCGAACTGACCGTCCGCATTGTCCTTGAAGGCGGAAACCGGAAGGGAATCGCCATCCATCAGGCCCACCGGATCCAGGATTTCATTGACCATCTTGACCGTCGCGGGACGTCCGGTACGTGCCGGCTTCGGAGCATCCGGCGCCGGATTCTTCCAGCTGTCCGGAACTTCCACTTTATGAACAGCATCCACGCCTGCGTCGATTGCCTTGTAGTTCATCTCAACAACAGCGTCACCCTTCTTGCTGTAGGACTTCTTCGCTGCCTGCTTCATGAAATCGACTGCCTGGTCGATGGGCATAACGTTTGCAAGCTTAAAGAAAGCAGATTGCAGGATCGTGTTGGTACGCTTGCCCATGCCGATCTCGATGGCTTTGTCAATGGCGTTGATGGTGTAAAGCTGAATGTTGTTTTCTGCAATGTACTTCTTGGAAGCAGCCGGCATATGCACATCCAGCTCCTCGTCAGACCACTGGCAGTTGATCATGAAGATTCCGCCCGGCTTGACATCCTGCACCATCTTATATCCCTTCACCACATAGGAGGGATTGTGGCATGCCACGAAGTCCGCCTGATTGATGTAATAGGGGCTTCTGATGGGCTTGTCGCCGAAGCGCAGGTGGCTGATGGTGATACCGCCGGTCTTCTTGGAGTCATACTGGAAGTATGCCTGAATGAATTTGTCGGTATGATCGCCGATGATCTTCGTGGAGTTCTTGTTGGCACCCACGGTACCGTCGCCGCCAAGACCCCAGAACTTGCACTCTACCGTGCCCGGTGCGGAGGTGATGGGCGCCGGCTTCACTTCCGGCAGGGAAAGATTGGTGACATCGTCCACGATACCGATGGTGAAACGAGCCTTCGGTGCGTCCTTCTTCAGCTCGGTGTATACCGCAAATACCGATGACGGCGGGGTATCCTTGGAGCCCAGTCCGTAACGGCCGCCGGTCAGGATCACATCGTTCAGGCCTGCCTCCCGGAGGGTCGTTGCCACATCCAGATACAGCGGCTCGCCGAGAGAACCCGGCTCCTTCGTACGGTCGAGAACCGCGATCTTCTTCGCGGTCTTCGGGATCTTCTTCAGCAGTGCCTCGGAAACCCACGGACGATACAGGCGCACTTTGATAAGACCAACCTTCTCGCCTGCTGCAGTCAGGTAATCCACCACTTCTTCCGCCACCTCGCAGATGGAACCCATGGCAATGATCACGCGGTCTGCGTCCGGTGCGCCGTAGTAATTGAACAGGTCATACTCGGTACCGAGCTTCTCATTTACCTTCTTCATGTACTTCTCTACGACTGCGGGAAGTGCCTCATAAGCCGTGTTGCAGGCTTCACGATGCTGGAAGAAGATGTCGCCGTTTTCGTGGGAACCACGCATCGTCGGATGCTCCGGATTCAGCGCGTGGGCACGGAATGCCTCCACAGCATCAAAATTCGTCATTTCCTTCAGATCTTCATAATCCCAGGTCTCGATCTTCTGGATCTCATGGGAAGTACGGAATCCGTCAAAGAAGTTGATAAACGGAACCTTGCCTTCCAGCGCTGCAAGATGCGCCACCGGTGAAAGATCCATCACCTCCTGCGGGCTGTTCTCGCAGAGCATTGCAAAACCGGTCTGGCGGCAGGCATACACATCACTGTGGTCACCAAAGATGTTCAAAGACTGGGTCGCCACCGTACGGGCCGATACATGGAAAACGCTGGGCAGCTGCTCTGCTGCGATCTTGTACATGTTCGGGATCATCAGCAGAAGACCCTGCGATGCGGTAAAGGTCGTAGTCAGGGCGCCTGCCGCAAGGCTGCCGTGTACGGTACCTGCTGCGCCGGCCTCGGACTGCATCTCTACCACCTTCACCGTATTTCCGAAAATGTTTTTGCGTCCGTTCGCAGACTCAATGTCTACCCAGTCTGCCATCGGACTGGACGGTGTGATCGGGTAAATCCCGGCCACTTCGGTAAACGCATAAGCTACATGCGCTGCCGCGGTATTGCCGTCCATAGAAAGTTTGTTTCTAGGCATATCTCTTCCTCCTGATTTTTATTTGCCGTCCTCCCGAAAATCCCCCCGGTCAGACTAACGATATCGCTGGATATTATACCATTTTTTTTAGCTTCTGTAAATGTCCCATTTCCCCCTGAACTCTTTTTTCCACAGGCGTCAGAAAGCCTCGTCAATGCCCGGTCGTAAGCTTCCCGGCTCCTTCGGTGTTTCCGTCAAAGGTCGCAGCTTTCAAGCAGCGCTTCGTCTCCCAGCACTTCTTCTGTCGGGGCGTCGGCGCGAACCTGCCCGTTGTAAAGAAGAACGGTGCGGGGACAGGTTTTTCGGATAAAATCCAGATCGTGGGATGCGATAATCTTGGCGGACGGAATTTCATTGACGATAGAGATCAGATTACGCCGGTTTTTCGGATCCAGTGCCACGGAGGGCTCATCCATCAGGATCAGATCCGGCTCCATGGAAAGGATCGTAGCGATGGCCGCCAGCTTTTTTTCTCCGCCGGACAGCTTATAGATCTGTTTTTCTCTGAGATGCTCGATATGTACTCTTCGGAGGGCGTTGTCCACTCGTCGTGTAACGTCCTCTTCGGGCAGCTTATAGTTCTCCGGGCCGAAGGCCACGTCTTCCTCTACGGTGGACATAAACAGCTGGCTGTCAGAGTCCTGAAAGACATATCCCACATGTTCCCGGATATGCGGCAGTTCCTTCGTGTTCATGGAGTGCCCGGCCACCTCGATGCTTCCGTCAAAATGAAGTTCCAAGCCAACCAGAAGCTTTAAAAAGGTTGATTTCCCGGCTCCGTTGGCACCGATCAGGCCGATATTCTCCCCGCTGACAGCCCGCAGGCTGATTTCCCGGAGAATCGGGATTGCCTTTTCATACGAGAAGGAAAGTGCTTCTACCCGGAGCACTTCATTGACTGTTCCTGTTTTCATAGCAATCTTCCCAATAATGCAACGAGGTTCGTAAAGCGGAGAAGCAGAAAAATGCCGATCCAGACTGCCGGATAAAGCAGGTCGCCGGGGCGGATTTTTCTTTTTTTCATGGAAAAATCCCCTTGAAATCCTCTGAGACACATGCTCTCATAGACTGCCTGCGCTCTGTCCATACTCCTCATAAGCCACTGTCCGACCAATGCGCCCCAGGCTCTGTGGTGAATCCCCCGCTGCCTCGGTGCGCGGAGGTGATAGGCTGTCGTGATCCGGGATGCTTCGGTGCCCAGCATATAAATGTATCTTCCCATCAGCAGCACCACCAGCACCAGACTGTTTGGTACATGAAGACACCGGAGGGCGTAGCAGATTTCTTCAACTGACGTGGTGGCGGCCAGCACATAAACCGCCAGTACCGTATACAGTCCCCGGATCATCAGGGTCACCATGGAGACCACTCCGCCGGTTACTGCAACGCCCCCCGCATAGAACAGCACATTCCGGTCAAAAAAAGGATTCAGGATCCCGATCGCTGCCACCAGCGGCAAAACGAACCGCATGCGGTACAGCCCGTCCAGCAACGACAGCTCCCCCGCGATCAGGGAAAACAATGGAAAAATCCCCATCACCGCGATCCCGATCACATCGTATTTGTGGAACGAGGCCGTCACTGCCACATAGACAACAGCAGAAAGCAGCTTGGCCAATGGGTGAAGGGTGTTCATCCATTGGTCCCGCCGCCATAATTCCTGAAAAGCATCGATTGTACGCAGACCCTTGTCAATCGCGTTCAAGTCTTCTCCTTTTTCGATTTGAAAAAGCGGAAAGCCAGCGCAACAATCACGCAGAGCGCGACGACAATCAGCGCTCCGACAATTCCGGAAACAGAGGTCCCGATCGCAGCATCAGACCCCTTAAAGGCGTAGTCCGGAAGAAGGGAAGAGGTTTCCTGGATATTGGCTGCCACATCGTAAGCGCCCCCGGTTCTTTCCAGTTCTGCCGTTCCCGCCACCTTTTCCATAGACCATTCCAGACCATCCGGAAAAGCGGAAGCAAAGAGGGATACGATACCGGCAAAGACTGCTGCAATGATGCCCAGCACAAGGAAGGTTTTTTTCGGGGAAAGCCTGCCCTCTTTTGCGGACGGTACGCCGATTCCCCAAAGGTATTCCGGTCTGGCTTCGTTAATAAAGATCAGAACCGCCGCGGTGATCAGTCCTTCCACAAGTCCGATGGCCAGATGGATCGGCTGCATCACGCCGACAAAAATGCCGAAGGGAAGCTCCGTGACTCCGGAAATGAGCGTCTCCAGTGTTACGGAAAATGCCCCCATCTGAAGCGTGACAACGCACCCGACGATGGAAGCCACAAGAATCTTCATGCGGGAGGCTCCCTTTTTCATAATCGGCCGCCAGATCAGGAGCGCGCCGATGAAGCACCCGTAAAAGGCCATGTTCCATATGTTGCATCCCAGCGCCAGCAGACCGCCGTCCGCAAACATCAGACATTGCACCAGCAGCACCCCGATCATCGTCAAAAATCCGCCCCAGGGTCCCAGAAGCGCCGAAAGCATCATACCGCCGCACAGATGTCCGCTGGATCCTGTGCCGGGGATTGTGAAATTCAGCATCTGTGTTGCAAACACAAAAGCCCCCATGACACCCATCACAGGAATCTTTTTGGGGTCATTCTCATCCCTTACTTTCTTAATCGAGTATGCTGCCACTCCGGCTGACAGCGCATACATTGTTCCCGCAACCGCCGGTGAAACCAGCGCATCCGCCATATGCATAACGTTCTCCTCCAAATCTTGTGATTGTTCTGATCAGATATTGACCAAGACTTATTGTAATGAGAGAATCCGGGGCACACAAGCCCCCATGGGGGATGTTTACGAAACAGCGGGGGACATTCGTCCCCCGCCGTTTTGATTGCTTGTTAGTATAACAGTTCCTTAAAGAACCGCTGGTGAAAGCGTTTCCTCCCCGCAGCTACCGCGTGATCCTCTTTGGGGCGGGGGTGATTGCATCCTGCAGGCAAACCAGCCGGCACAGATGGCACCCGACACATTTTTTCCCGTCCAGCTTCGGCTTTCTGTCTTCAAATCTGATCGCCTGATGCCCGCCGTCATTACAGGAAATGACACATCGTCCGCATCCGACACATTTCTCCAAATCAAACCTGGGAAACAGGATGGAGTCTCTCTCCAAAACATCCGTCGTATCACTGAGGAAATCCAGTCCGGCGCCTATGATATCCTTCACGGAATCAACCCGCATCTGCGCCAGATAATAGTTCAGCCCGGATTTCAGATCATCGATAATCCGGTAACCGTACTGCATGACGGCCGTGGTAACCTGAATGGATCCGGCCCCCATCAGGAAAAACTCAAGAGCGTCTCTCCAGGTCTCGATCCCTCCCATGCCGCTGATGTGAAGCCCCTTCAGATTGGGGTTCTGTCCAAGCTCGGCGATAAACCGCAGGGCAATGGGCTTCACCGCATTTCCGCTGTATCCGCCGATGGCGGATTTCCCTCTTACCGCCGGCGCCGAGACATAGGTATACGGACTCACTTTCATGACGCTTTTGATGGTATTAATGGCAGCGATTCCATCCGCTCCGCCTCTGAGGGCTGCTTCCGCCGCCGGCGACATGGTCGCCACATTCGGTGTCAGCTTCGCCAGCACGGGGATCGTGGTACTCCGCTTGGCAGCTCTGGTGTATCTCTCAACCAGCTCCGGAATCTGACCGATATCGGAACCCAGACCATCCTCCTGCATATTGGGACAGGAAAAATTCAGTTCTATGGCATCGGCGCCGTTCTCCTCGCAAAGCTTTGCCAGGGACTCCCACTCTTCCTCATCCTGCCCCATCATGGACGCCAGGATGAATTTGTTCGGATAATTCTTTTTCAGATCCCTGAAGATACGCATATTTTCGGCCACACTGTGATCCGAAAGCTGCTCTATGTTTTTAAATCCAATCATGCTTCCGTTGTCGCCCGTGATTGCCGAAAACCTCGGTGAGGCTTCATGAATATCAATCGAACAAACGGTTTTAAAGCATGCCCCGGCCCAGCCGGCTTCAAAGGCTCTGGCGCACATATCATAGGTGGATGCCACCACGGAGGACGACAGCAAAAACGGATTCTCCAACGGCACACCGCAGAGGTCGCATTTTAACCGTTCTTCATCCTCGGGAAGCGCAATCTCCGTCTGACTTCGTATATCCGTTGTCAGTCTGGACATCAGCTGTTTGACAGGCACCCTGAAGTGGCTGATGCAGGCATTTTCGCAGGGTGCGTCACATTTTTCGCAGGGATTCCCTTCCGGCGTCTTCAAGGCGCCCACATCCGCATTGTCGAACCAGACGCTCCGCAGCACCTCCGCCGGATCAAAGCGGTCGCATGCTTTGCTGCACGGGGCATCCTTGCACAGTAAGCATGATATCATGTCTTGTCGTTTCATTGTGTCTTGCAGCAGCATAACTCCTCCGCCTCCTTTTTTGATGTTTACCTTAAGAACCTGCAGCGAAATAACTTGAACAGTTCTTTAGTGAAGCTGCCGGATTTTCGCAACGAATTTCCGGATAATTCTGACCAATTGTACCGTTCTGATCAGAATCATAATGGCAGCCAGAATAAACGGCCATTTGGGTATATCTTCTTCTTCTCCGTTCTTCGCCAGCTCATGCAGGGTATCGCCGTGGCGTTTTTCATCATTGATGACAGATTCGAGTTCCGGAAAGTCTCTTTCCAGCGCCCTGTATTTGGGGATTGCGTCATACTCAAAACGCGCCATCAAAGGATACAGGATCTTCTTTCCGAGAATATGATAGAGAATCGTCACCGCCCGTGCCTGAAGCTTCCCGGGTTTTAGTACCGTTCCCGTGTACTTCTTTATGACGGCTGCATGCCTGCCCTCATCCGCCGCAAGAATTTTAAAGGCTTTCCGGTCCGATGGATTATGAACGGTATCCGCAAGCATGAGGTACGTTTCCACCCCGTCCAGTTCCCCCTGCTGTGACTTGATCAATGTCTTTTTTTGTTCTTCTGTCATAGTTTCACCACCCTCTTAAAAAGGTTCAAACACTTGCGTTTACTATAGTTTACCTGATAGAGTGCCATCTGTATACTCTTTTTGCAGAGAATGCCGATGAAAGCGTTTCCTTTATCTTTGAAGAGCCCGGGGGACACTGGGAGAGTCCTCATGAAATCCGCTGCAATAATAGCAGCTCTGTGCATAGGGGAAATCTTTCATAAACTTCGGGAGCTCCTCTGCCAGTTCCTCTTCTCTCAGCGAAGCAATATCCAGATAATCCGATTCGCTGTGCGGTATCAGACCGTCTTCATTCATAATGGGCGCTCTGTAGCAGTGATAGAGATGGTCCCTGTACAGGTGAAGATACAGTTTGCCATGGCATTTCCGGTAAAGTGCCTTTACGTCATCCTCGGTATAATTCCGACGCTCATAGCCTCCGAGGGACATCCACTCCTGTGTATCCGGGATGATCGTCACGGCGATCCCGTAGGACTCCAGCTTTTTTGCGGCTTCCGTTTTACGGGATGAAAGATCTCCATAATCGCTGATGGTTACATAGCCGTTTGGTATTTTGCGAAATGCCTCACAGAACTCATCCGAAGGGAGAACCGTTCCGTTTGTGGTAACCCGGACAAACCCCACCCTGTCAGTGTGCGCAGACTGTTGGTATAATTCCATGAGTTTTGCAAGCTCCGGATAGATCATGATCTCGCCACCCATAAAAATAAGACCGGCAATCTTTGCCACGGAAAGAATCTTTTCCAGATCTGCGCAAAGATCCGAAGCCGGCATATGGGCAGGTGTCTTTGTGTAGGGAATCAGATGCGTGCAGTCTCTGCAGCGCAGCGTGCAGTAAGAGGTGGTTTTCACTTCCATGGCATAAATCAGAATGTCTTCCTCCCTGAGGGAAGCTTTGTATCCCGGATGGTACTTCTCGGCCTCCTCCATGAGCTCCCTGACATGATCCTCAGGTTTCCCGATTATCTTTCTCATAAGTATTCATTTCCTCCTTGCATGCATGACTTGGTGCCATTGTACCATAAATACCCGTGGTTCACAGTAGAAAAAGGCAAAAGCTCCTTTTTCGGCGCTTTTGCCTTGTCCCATCATCCAACAACCGGAGGGGCTATCCCTGCATCGCCGCGAGATCATTCATGACTTCACCGGCGATGATGAGACCGGCGGCGGAAGGGACGAAGGCCGTCGAGCCTGGAATATCCCTCCGCTGCGTGCATTTCCTCTCCGTCCCCGGAGGACATATGCAGTTCTGCCTGCAGCTGATGGACATATCCTCGAGAGGTCTGATGGGTTTTTCCTTCGAATACACCACCTTCAGGGAGTCGATTCCCCTCTTCCTGCATTCATGCCGCATCACCTTTGCCAGAGGGCAGACAGAGGTTTCGTAAATATCCGCCACCTCAAACAACGCAGCATTGCGTTTATTCCCCGCGCCCATCGAAGATATGACCGGAACGCCTGCATCCTTTGCTTTTTCTATGATCGCAAGCTTTCCGGTCACGGTATCAATGGCATCCACAACATAATCGTACTCGTGAAAATCAAACTGATCCTGCGTCCCCGGGAGGAAAAAGGTTTTATAGGTTCTGACTTCGCAGTCCGGGTTGATGTCACGTACCCTCTCTTCCGCCACGTCTACCTTATATTTCCCGATAGTTTTTCTTGTGGCCAGGATCTGGCGGTTGATGTTGGTAAGGCAGACCTTGTCGTCATCGATCAGATCCAGGGCTCCAATCCCGCTTCTTGCAAGGGCTTCCACGACGTAGCCGCCCACTCCGCCGATCCCGAATACCGCAACGCGGGAGGAGGAAAACCTTTCCATCGTCTCCGCCCCATATAATAGCTGCGTCCTTGAAAACTGGTTTAACATCAGGCTCTGTCCTTCCTCCCGTACAAATGCAGCACATCATTCGCTGACCGTAACAAAAAGCAATACGATCAGTCCGCGGTTTCAAGTACGTCGTCGTTCTTCTTCCTGATCACTGCAATCAGAAATGCAACCGATGCAACCAGGCTCAGTACTGCTGTTAAGATTGCGCATTTCCTCCCTCTGCCAAAAAGTCTTAAAACAAGGGAAGCGATGGAAGCTACGATTCCTATCACGGTTTCCGGCATATCTTTCATCTCCTTTCTTCACATCAAGTTCCTTCAACTGCTTCAGGGATTCCATGTTTTCAAAGGATCCTTCTATTACGGATTTCTGTTTTGAAAAACATGTTGCCTCATACAGATTATAACATATCACGCCGGATCACAGCCACCTTTCCATCCCGGCATTTCCTCTGCGCGCGTCTGTACATACAAAGACGCCGGTTGAGAAATGATCATTTCCCCCGGCGTCCTGTATATTCAGCAGCTGCAGCAAAATGAACGGAGCAGCTGCGAAGGGTACGCTGTCTTATACGTCGGCATAGAACGTACAGCCACATTTCTCACAGGTAAAAGCTCCCATGTCGCCTCTCTCACCGGTAAACTTTACCATTGAACTGCCGCATGTAGGGCATGTACGGCCATTCTGAGCATAGCCGGTGTTCGTGCCGCCGCTGACCTGATCCAGCTCCTCATCGGTGAGGAAAATACCTGCCTGCGCAAGAATGTCCTTTGCTTCCTTCCTGTCTTTTGCCTCTTCTACCCTTTTTTCAGATCACCTATCAGTTTCATTGCAATACCTCCTTTTTTTATTTACCCCTTTATACGAATGAACATACCGTCTGGCAGTTTTTCAGACCGTACCATTTACCCCTGCAGGGCAACGGCAGCTCCGCTTTCTTTCAGGAGGCGGTTGGCGAACGTCCCTGCAGACTCGTCATTTCCCCGCTTGGCCACAGTAATCTCCGGGATGAAAGGATCCTGCGCGTTTTCCGCCGCTTCCCTGATGGTGTTGGTCGCCATCTTGGCAGCCGAACCACGAAGGGATTCGGAAAGAACCAGGAAGCGGTCCTCTCCCAGATAAAACAGATTGGAATCTTCCGGCATCATCTCCTTCAGGATCTTTGCCATGGCTTCCTTATGTCCCGGCGCATGGATCATGAAGCCGTTTCCCCCTTCATACTTCTTTCGATCCCGATAAGTACTTAAGAAATCAAGAAATGCATGGTTATAAAAGCCCGTATCATGATCCAGATACCGATCCCTCCGGATCACCGCAATATAAGTAAGCATCACGCCCAGCGCCATCATGGGCATATCATAAAACCGGAACAGAATGCCGAGAACAAAGGGTATGATGAAGGCGGAGAGCCGGAGAAACCTGGGCTGTCTGGATTCTTTTCCGTACCGCACCACCAGCCGGATGGCAAGGAAAATATAGCCAAATTCCACCGCAAACTTCGCAATATAGGCCAAAAGCAGCCCGGTCAGCATCCATTCTGTCTCTATGTTCAGTCCGTAGGCCAGGATGTCCTGAAACACATCAAAACCCACTACCAGGAGGATGGGGATGATCGCGCCCTTATAGCGCCTGCGGATACGGTCTCTGCTCCGGTAGAGGGAATAGTCCACAAAAACCAGCCATTGCAGGATCGTCAGCATATAGAGACATTCCTGCACAGTCGGGCTGTAATACCAGAAGAAATTGGCAAGAGGCGTTTCCTGTTCGGTTACGATGCTTTTGACGATCGTAAGGGAAAGAGCAATGAGCATTAACACGCACTCGGAAAACACGAGCTTATCCTCGAACCGTTTGTGCTCCCTTAATTTGGGATACAAAAGGATGAGCAAAAGCAACGCCACCGCCATCACGATCACCGAAATATCAGAGGTGGAAAAGACGATCCTGTTCAACAGCTCATAGTCCGTCTCCGAATAGGTCACCAGATAAAATAAGGTTTGAAAAAAAGCTTTCAACGCGTCCAATCTTTATTCTCCTGCTTTCAGGCCGAGCACCCAATCATTCGGACTCTCATATGCATCCGACCAGGTCAGATCGATCAACACCGCTTCGTCTCCGATGGCAAGGGTGTCACGATCCTCCCGCTCTGTCTCGGACAATCCCGGGACATCCGTATAAGAAGCCATCCGCCCGCCGGTTAATGCCACATCCGAAGGACGAACGGTAGAAATTGCGAAATAGTTGCAGGAACTGTCCTCCAGTCCCCTTATCACAGCGTAAACCGCAGGAACCCCGCGGGGATCCTCATCCATAAACGCCGCCTTGTAATTATTGAGACCCGGTATCACGGAACCGGTGGGAATATACGCATCCTCATCCGTGATTCTGGACTCGAAATCGTAGAGCATCTTCTGTACAAAGATCATGCCGGGCTCGTCGGCTCCATTCAGGAAGGCCTCTTCATAGGCAGTAAGATCCTCATAAAGCGGCTCTCCGGTTTCCGGGTCTTCGGAGATCTCCGCCACCAGCTGACTGAGACTGTAACCTTCATGCAGCTTTCTCATGATATTCTCCATCCCCTCCATCATGATCTCCATATCCAGTGTCCCGTCTTCGTCAAAAGGCTCCAGTCCCATATGCAGCGCGGACAGATAGTAAAGATACATGGTGCCGTAGTAGGTAGAGAGATACTGATTTCCTTCCACCCTCAGATCTGTGGGAAGAATATTCCTTAAACCGGTCTCCGACTCGATCTCATCCCACTCCTCCTCTGTCATGGAATCCCTGAAGTAGGCCAGCGTCTGATACATCTCTTCCGGGTCACTTAACGTCTCCAGCTTCTCCTCTCTGGTTTTCTCCTCCAGATCCATAAAGGTTCCCAGCATTTCCTCTCTGGTGGAATAATACCCGCATTGAATCGTAATGGCACTGCCCTCCGAAAACCATGACGGAAACGCATTGGTGTCCTCGACCCGATCCGCAAAGGATCCGTCTGCAAACATGCCCGTCTCGCCGTTTCGGATATAGTCCTCCATCACGGCGTGCATCATCTCATGCAGCATCGTATCCTGCAGTTCCTTTTGTTTTGCAGGATCATCCATGGTCTTTTCATCATAAATATAAGTGTTTACGCAGATCCTGTACGCCACGTTGTAGGCATTCGGAATCTCGCTTTCCCCATCATCCTCTATGGTGCGTCCCTCTTTATCCAGATAGCTTGTCAGAGTGATGGCGCCGAACTGATTCACATCGTTGTAGGTCAGTCCCAGTGCGATATACTTGCTGAGCAGACCATCGCTGGCTGCCTCTGCAAAGAGAGGAATCCGCATCAGCATTTCCACGACCTGCGGTTCCACCACATTGACGCAGTAATCGGACAGCCACTCCAGATATGCCAGAGAATCTGTCTCCCTGGCATGCTCCACGGCAGATTCGTCTGCATAAAACCCGGGGTCACCGGGGTTCATCACAGCCCCCTCCTCTGCCGGGGACGGAAGTACATTCTCCGTATCGAAATACCGGCTGCTTCCGGCTTCTTCCTCAGGGACGCTCTCATGGTAAGTACTCTCTACGTATTCCGTATCCTGATATGCCGTAGCGTCATCCGTCCCGGCCGCCTGCGTCCCGCAGCCGGCAAGGGATGTAACCATCAAGGAAACGATCAGAGCCGCCACCGGGAGTTTGTTTTTCAAATGTCTCATTTTATTCTTACTCTCTCCTTCTGGGGAAGCGTCTCCTATCTGAATTTCCTTTCCTTCTCTTGTAAGCGTATAGTACCACTTCCCCGATGCCTGTGCAATCCTTTCGGAAATCCCATCCTGCAGGACAAGCCCCTCGACGGCCTTTTTTTCGGACAACTCTTGGATAAAATGGCAGTCATGCTATAATGAAAGCATCCCTATAATTTGTCTTTTTACTGAAGCGACATTTCTATTTCAAACGGAGGTGGATGAAATCATGGATGCTTTTTACAACGTACACTATCTGAAGCTGAATCCCTTCGGGCCCGATCTGGAGCAGACCGAGCGGGTGACGGTATCTTATCTGATCCAGATGCTGGGGGACAAATCCATCGTAGTCCTCAGTGCTACACGGGTATCTCCAAACTAAAGGATGCACCGGAAATCGCAGATGAAAGGCGCACGCGCCCGCGATTTTACGCTCCTCTCGCACGCAAAAGCCGGCGGCTCACAGCCGCCGGCTTTTTGCCGTTCCACCTCCGCAAGCTGCAACCGGACGATAGGAACCCCTTCGCCGTTCAAATCCCCTGTTCGTCCCTTTGCACATCTCCGTACACCTGTTTCAGCCTGTCCACGGTCGAGCCTGCGTTCCGCAGCAGCAGATCGGCAAGCACCAGCGCCGCCATGCATTCCACCACCACCACTGCCCGGGGTACGATGACCGGGTCATGCCTGCCCCCGATGGTGATCCTGGTTTCTTTTCCGTTACAATCAATGGTCTTCTGTTCTCTTGCGATGGAAGGCGTCGGCTTGACCGCCACACGGAAGACGAGGTCGCTCCCGTCCGTCATGCCGCCGAGGACGCCCCCGGCATGATTCGTCATCTTCCCGGCAGAGGAAAAGGCATCATTGTTTTCGCTTCCGCGCAGACGGGTCGACGCGAATCCGTCACCCATTTCAAAACCCTTGACCGCGCCGATGGAAAGCATCGCCTTTGCAAGAAGCGCATCTGTCTTTTCGAATACGCACTCCCCCAGTCCCGCCGGCAGGCCTCTGACCACACACTCAATCACGCCCCCTGCAGAATCCTGTTCTTTCATGCATGAGCGCAGATACTCCTGCGCCCTTTGTGCTGCCCCGGCATCCGGCATGAACAGAGGGTTTTGTCTGATTTCCTCTGCAGCAAAGCGTGACGGATCCGTCTCCACCGGCCCGATGGCTTTCGTATAGGTCAAAAAGGAAACGCCGAATTCCTGCAGCAGCTTCACCGCCACCGCGCCCCCTGCGACCCGGCCGACGGTCTCTCTCCCGGAGCTTCTCCCGCCGCCGCGGTAATCGCGGAATCCGTATTTTTGATCAAAGGTATAATCCGCATGTCCCGGCCGGTATACCCTTGCCAGCGTCTCATAATCCCCGGAATGAGAATCCCCGTTTTTTACCATGAGGCTGATGGGCGTGCCGGTGGTCTTTCCTTTGAACACGCCGGACAGGATCTCCACGGTATCACTTTCTGCGCGCTTCGTCGCAAACTCTGACTGCCCGGGACGGCGCCGATCCAGAAAGATCTGTATATCCTCCTCTGTCAAAAAAAGCCCCGCGGGGCAGCCGTCGACCACTGCGCCGACTGCTTTCCCGTGGGACTCTCCCCAGGTTGTAATCCGAAATACATTGCCGAATTCTGATCCTGCCATTTTTAATCCTCATCGTCTTCTGTCTTGGTATACACCGCCTGCCTCTTTCTCGCCATCTCATCGTTTGCCAGATATTCGTCGTAGGTCGTAATCTTGTCAATGATGCTTCCGTCCGGCAGGATCTCCATGATCCGGTTTGCCGTGGTCTCCACCACCTGATGATCCCTGGAGGAAAAGATCACCACCCCCGGGAACTTGATCAGACCGTTGTTTAACGCCGTGATACTCTCCATGTCCAGGTGATCCGTAGGCTCATCCAGCATCAGGACATTGCTGGCCTCGATCATCATCCGGGAAAGCAGAACCCTCACCCGCTCCCCTCCGGAAAGCACCTTCATCTTTTTCACCCCGTCCTCCCCGGCAAAGAGCATCCGCCCCAGGAAGCCCCGTACATAGGTGGCATCCTTGATCTCGGAGAACTGTGTCAGCCAGTCCACGATGGTGAGATCCGTATCAAAGATTCTGGTGTTGTCCTTCGGAAAATAGGACTGGGAGGTGGTAACACCCCATTTATAAGAGCCTGCATCCGGCTCCAGCTCCCCGGCCAGCACCTGAAACAGCGCCGTCTTCGCACGCTCGTTGCTGCCCACGAGAGCCACCTTGTCGTCATGGTTCAGGATGAAAGAAACATGATCCAGCACCTTCTCCCCCTCCACCGTTACGGTCAGATCTTCGACAGTCAGCACTTCGTTTCCGATCTCCCGCTCCGGGCGGAAATCAATGTACGGGTATTTCCGGCTGGAGGGCTTGATCTCATCCAGCTGAATCTTTTCCAGCGCGCGTTTTCTGGAGGTCGCCTGCTTGCTCTTGCTGGCGTTGGCGGAGAATCTGGAAATGAACTCCTGCAGCTCCTTGATCTTTTCCTCTTTCTTCTTGTTGGCTTCCTTCATCTGCTTTACAAGGAGCTGGCTGGACTCGTACCAGAAGTCGTAGTTGCCGGCATAAAGCTGGATCTTGCCATAGTCGATATCCGCAATGCTGGTGCAGACCTTGTTCAGAAAATACCGGTCATGGCTGACCACGATCACGGTGTTGTCAAAATTGATAAGGAACTCCTCGAGCCAGGCAATGGCGTCCAGATCCAGGTGGTTGGTGGGCTCGTCCAAAAGCAGAATGTCCGGATTCCCGAAGAGCGCCTGGGCCAGAAGCACCTTCACCTTCAGGGCGCTGGGCATATCCCCCATCCGGGTACCGTGATATTCCGTCTCGATACCGAGACCGTTTAACAGCATCGCCGCATCGCTTTCCGCGTTCCATCCGTCCATCTCCGCGAACTCTGTTTCCAGCTCGCTGGCCTTGATCCCGTCCTCGTCGGAAAAATCCTCCTTGGCATAGATCGCATCCTTTTCCTTCATGATGTCATACAGCCGCTGGTTTCCCATGATCACCGTATCCAGCACGGTATACTCGTCATATTTGAAGTGATCCTGCTGCAAAAAGGAAAGCCGCTCACCCGGCGTCATGGTGACATCGCCGTTGGTAGGCTCCAGCTGTCCGGAAAGGATCTTTAAAAAGGTGGATTTCCCGGCGCCGTTGGCACCGATCAGTCCGTAACAGTTCCCCTCCGTGAATTTGATGTTGACGTCTTCAAAGAGCGCCTTTTTGCCGACCCGCAGCGTGACATTGTTTGCCTGTATCATGTTCCTACCTCGTTTCCTTAAAAATCAAAATGAACTAACTCAGTTTCCTGACCCGAAACTGGATCAGAAACAACAGCCCCGACGCAATGACGGCGATGATGGTGATCACAAGATGCAGCACCGGCCGGGGGCCGAAATAGTTATCGCTGGCCGCATGCAGCACCACAATGATGTTTGCTGCCGCATGTCCTATATACGCCGGAACCAGGGACCGATACCTCTCCGTGAAATAGGCAAGCACCACGCCCATGATCGTCGCAAAGATAAACTGCAGCAGGTTCCAGTGTATGACGCCAAACAGCAGGGCGGAGATCAGAATCGCCTTCTGCGGTCCGAAGGCTTCCTTGGCACGCCCGTAAATAATCCCGCGAAACAGGATCTCCTCAGCGTAGGGGATGAGAAACCCCAGGCAGATCACCTGTACCAGCACCGACCCTGCGAAAAAAGCAGCCTTGACCTCTTCATACGAAGAGGAAAGATCCCGTAAGGCGGTATATCCCAGGATGTTGTTCACCGCCACGGAGATCATGGTGATGGTGAGTGCCGCATATAGCCAGCGGAACAGCATCTCCTTTTTTTCCTGTTTTTCCCTGGGACGGTAAAATGTCACCTTGGAATGAGCCAGGATATCCATCCGAAGAACGGGAATCAGATAGATCAGCGCCGCCATGGATCCGATGGCTTCCTTCACCACCTCCGGAATCGGAAAGGGGATCAGATTCAAAATGAAAAGCACCAGCAGCTTGATCCCTACATAAACCAGAATCGGATAACAGGCCTTCAGGAACGAGAGAATCGAGGTCCCGAAGACATGCTTGATCGCCGTAATCTTGCTGTTCTCGAATAGTTTCGGTTTGGAAGGACGTTTCATCGCTTCACACCCTTGGTATCACGATTTCCGATGTGCAGCCGCTGCAGGGAGACCGGCTTTCCTTTTACGGTGACTTCCGCTTCTTCTCCCTCATGCAGAAGCGTCACCGCCGAGAGCGTATCATTTTTCTGAAGCCTCATCCCGCGTACGCCCACGGCACCTTTTTTCTTTTCCGGAATCGTCGCCGTGTCAATCCGCAGGAAATAATCCGCAGCGGTCTGCATGACCATCGTTTGATTTTCTTTTTGTTCTCCTACAAAAAGAAGCATATCATGATCCAGCAGTTTTGTCGCCCCCATTGTGCGTCTTGTCACGTCAAATTCCATGCCGTCCACCACCTTCAGCATGGAAAGTGTGGTCGCAAAGATCAGCCGCTTCGTCCGGATCGATGACATATCGCTCAGGTACAGGCACCGCTCCGTCCTGCTGTCAAAGTTGCTGACATTGTCAATGGGTGTTCCTTTGTCACGCAGCTTTGTCATGGGCAGATCCAGTACCTTTACCGTATGCATCTGTCCGGTATCCGTAAAGATACAGATCTTGTCCGTATTCTTGCAGAGAAAGGCCACCCTGTTTTCGGAATCCACCGTTTCCCTGTTGCGTTCGTAGGTACTCTCGTCGATGGTCCTCGCATAGCCGAACCGGTCCATCAGGAAGTAGACATTCCGTTCCTCGATCTTCTTTTCTTCAAATACCGCCTCTTCGGCATCGGTCAGCTCCGTGCGGCGGTCTGACGCATATTCGGTCCGCAGTGCCTTCAGATCCCTGATGATTACTCGCGCCATCGTACTGCGGTTTGTCAGAATGTCCTCATACTCCGCGATATGTGCCAGGGTTTCCTGATGCTCCTTTTGCAGCGCCGTGATCTCCAGTCCCACCAGCTTTGACAGCCGCATGGCAAGGATGGCATCCGCCTGTTTCTCCGTAAAATGAAGGAGCGATGCGTCTTTTTCGGATTCCTTCGTCTTGAAGCGGATCCCCTCCGTAATGCCCTCCGTGAGGCATCCTTTCGCCATGGCAACATCCTTGCTGCCGCGGAGCACCTCGATGATCAGATCTATGCAGTCGCAGGCACGGATCAGTCCCTCCTGGATCTCCTTCCTGTCAAGCTCTTTGGCAAGGAGCGTTTTGTATTTTCTGGTCGCAAGCTCATACTGAAAGCTGACATGATGCTGGATGATCGGGATGAGCCCCAGCGTCTCCGGCTTTCCGTTTGCCACGGTCAGCATGTTGACGCCGAAGGTGTCCTCCAGCTTCGTCTTTTTGTAGAGCATGTTTTTCAGGTTTTCAACATCCGCGCCCTTCTTCAGCTCGATCACGATGCGGATTCCTTCCTTGGAGGACTGGTTGCTGATATCCGCAATGTCGTTGGTTTTTTTATTTTCCACCAGGGCAAACACGTCGTTCAGAAACTTTCCGATCCCTGCGCCGATCATGGTATACGGGATCTCGCTGACCACGAGATTTGTCTTGCCGCCCTTGGCGTGCTCCACCTCCACCTTCCCGCGCACCTTGATCTTGCCGCTGCCGGTCTCATAAATCTCCCGCAGCTCCGACTGGTTCGTTACGATCCCCCCCGTCGGGAAATCAGGTCCCTGGATGATCGTCATGAGCTCATCCAGCGAAAGAAATGGATTCTTCATATAAGCGATCACGCCGTCAATGACCTCGCCGAAATTGTGGGGCGGAATACTCGTCGCCATACCGACCGCAATTCCCTCCGCACCATTGATCAGGATGTTCGGCACCCGCACCGGCAGCACCACCGGCTCCTTTTCCGTCTCATCAAAGTTCGGGACAAAGTCCACCACATCCTTGTCCAGATCCGCGAGATACGCTTCCTGCGTGATCTTCTGCAGACGTGCCTCCGTATAACGCATGGCTGCGGCGCCGTCTCCTTCGATGGATCCGAAGTTGCCGTGTCCGTCCACAAGGGGCAGTCCCTTCTTGAAGTCCTGGCTCATCACCACCAGAGATTCATAGATGGAGCTGTCTCCGTGGGGGTGGTACTTACCCATGGTATCCCCGACGATACGCGCGCTTTTGCGGTAGGGCTTGTCATACCGGATCCCGAGCTCATACATATCGTACAGCGTCCGTCTCTGCACGGGCTTCAGCCCGTCCCGGATATCCGGAAGCGCCCGGGCGATGATCACGCTCATCGCATAATCAATATAAGATTTCTGCATGATCTCGGAATACTCGGTCCGGATCAGCCGTTCCTCTGTGTCTGCTGCCATTCTCTCTTCCCCTGTTTATACGTTCGACTCTGCCCGCTGGCATTGTTTTTCATCCGGCTCCGCGTCATTGGCCTGTTATACGTCCAGCTCCGCGTCGTTGGCATGTTCGTAGATGAAGGCCTTGCGAGGCGGCACATCCGTCCCCATCAGCATTGCCGTCACATCCGACGCCATGCGGGCGTCTTCGATCTCCACCTTCTTCAGATACCTCGTCTCCGGATTGAGGGTGGTCTCCCACAGCTGCTCCGGATCCATCTCTCCCAATCCTTTATACCGCTGCAGCGTGAAGCTTCCGGTGTGCTTCTTCCGGTATTTTTCCAGCGCCACATCGTCATACAGGTATTCTTCCCGGCCCTTGGCCGGGATCGCCTTGTAGAGCGGCGGCATGGCGATGTAGACATGACCCTCAAAGATCAGCTCCGGCATGAACCGGTAAAAGAGCGTCATGAGCAGGGTGCTGATATGCGCCCCGTCCACGTCCGCATCCGCCATGATCACGATCTTGTCATAGCGCAGCTTTGTGATGTCAAAGTCATTTCCGTAGCCCTCCGAAAACCCGCATCCGAAGGCGTTGATCATGGTCTTGATCTCGGCGTTTGCAAGCACCTTGTCGATACTTGCTTTTTCCACGTTCAGAATCTTGCCGCGGATGGGCATGATGGCCTGAAACATCCGGTTGCGCGCCATCTTGGCGGAGCCTCCGGCGGAGTCTCCCTCCACAATAAAGATCTCGCATTTTGCGGCTTCCCGGGATTCACAGTTGGCGAGTTTTCCATTGGAATCGAAAGAAAATTTCTGTTTCTGCAGGAGGTTGGATTTGTTCTTCTCCTCAGTCTTACGGATCTTCGCCGCCTTCTCCGCGCAGCCGATTACGGCCTTCAGGGTTTCCAGATTGCGGTCAAAATACAGCACGATCTCGTCGTTGGTGATCTTGCCGGTGGCCCGGCCGGCATCCTGATTGTCCAGCTTCGTCTTGGTCTGTCCCTCGAAGCGCGGGTCAGGATGCTTGATGGAAACCACGGCAGTCAGGCCGTTACGGACATCCGTGCCGGTGAAATTCGCATCCTTTTCCTTCAGAATCCCAAGCTCTCTCGCATATTGATTGATGACGGTGGTGAAGGTGGTTTTGAACCCGGTGATATGCGCGCCGCCCTCCGCATTGTAGATCGTATTGCAAAAGCCCAGGA
Source organism: Lachnospiraceae bacterium (assembly GCA_045661345.1). Taxonomy (GTDB): domain Bacteria; phylum Bacillota; class Clostridia; order Lachnospirales; family Lachnospiraceae; genus RUG12461. Next base: position 26,407 of record JAZRFM010000032.1, on the reverse strand, counting down.
CATTTTCCTGAAATTCATTGATGTATTGAAAGGCCACGTCCACCGTGATGCCTTCGCTCTCTCCGGAAAAAGAAATCACATCGGTGATGGGTTCGGAGCTTTTGTTCAGCTCCCTGACGAAGCCGGCGATGCCGTCGGGCTCGTGAAACACTTCATGCTCCGGTTCCTCCCCCCGCAGGTCATTGTAATAGATCGTCAGGGCGGGATTCAGATAGGCGGTCTCGTGGAGACGGCTTTTCACCTCATCCTCTTTGAACCGAGTCTTCTCAAAGATCTCCGGATCCGGCAGAAAGTTAATCCTGGTGCCGGTTTTCCTCGTCTTGCCGATCACGGGAAGGAGTCCCTTCTCGAGCCTGACGGTGGGGACGCCCCGCTCATACCGGTCATGATGGATCATGCCCTCCCGGCTGATCTCCACATCCATATAGGTGGAAAGCGCGTTCACGACGGAGGAACCGACGCCATGGAGTCCGCCGCTGGTCTTGTAAGCCTGGTTGTCAAATTTTCCTCCCGCATGCAGCGTGGAAAAAACGATCCGGGCAGCCGAAACCCCCTTCTGATGCATACCGACGGGAATCCCGCGGCCGTCGTCCTCTACCGTGCACGACCCGTCCGCCTCCAATGTCACATGGATCGTATTGCAAAACCCCGCCAGATGTTCATCGACGGAGTTGTCCACGATCTCATAGATCAGGTGATTCAGTCCCTTTCTGGAAGTACTTCCGATATACATTCCCGGACGTTTCCGGACGGCCTCCAGCCCCTCCAGTACCGCAATACTGTCAGCGCCGTATTCCGCTTTACTGTTTCCCATGCTCTTCTCCTTATTCTGCCGCAGATTCCATGCTCTGCATATGCGCCAGCACCATCACCGCCAGTTTAAAGGTCATGGCATCCTCAAACTTGCGCACATCCAGTCCGACGATCTTTTCAAAACGCTCCAGCCTGTAAACCAGTGTATTTCTGTGAATATAAAGCTGGCGCGCGGTCTCCGAGATATTCAGATCATTTTCAAAAAAACGGTCTACGGTCTGCAGTGTCTCCTCATCAATATCCAGCTCCCGTCCGGAAAAGACTTCCCGGATAAACATCTCGCAGAGAGACTGGGGCAGCTGATAGATCAGCCGTCCGATCCCCAGCTTCTGGTAGCTGACAATATCCCTCTGTCCGTAAAACACCGCTCCCACCTGCAGCGACATCACCGCCTCCTGATAGGAACGCGGGATATCGGAAAGTCTGAGGGCACGGTTGCCAAAGCCGATCCTTACCTTTACCATGGCCTCCGCGTGGATCGTATCCACCAGCATGCGCGCCTGTTCCTCAAGCTCCTCCTCGGATTTCATGTGTCTCACATCCTTGACGAGAATCACGCTTTTTTCGTCCAGCTCGGTTACAAAATCCTTTGTCCGCGGCTCCACGATGGACTTTACCAGCTCCATCAGCGTCGCATCCTTATGCTCCCGGGTCTCGATCACAAAGACGACCCATTCCGACTCCTTGATCTTCAGCCGCTCCGCCTTGTTATAAATATCCACGACCAGCAGATTACCCAGCAGAATATTCTGTATAAAACTGTTGCGATCCAGCTGATCCCGGTAAGACTCCACGATTCTGCGGATCTGCAAAAGGGCAAGCCGTCCCACCATGTAGGACTCCTCCTGCGTACTCGGCACGAGCAGAATATACTCCGTCGTCTCCTCGACGATCACCTTGAAAAAGTGATAGCCGTTCAGCATCTGGATCTCCGCCATGGACTGTGCAAACGTCAGAACCTCTCCGGTCAGCGCCTCCTCATCCGCCGGGAGCTCTCCCGTATAAGCCGCGAGCTTCCCCTTCACTTCATAAAGCATGAAATCGATCCGGCTGACCTCCCGGATCTCGTTGAGTGCTGTCTGCAGTTTTTGATTTGAAAGCATGCTTTTTCCTCTCGAGCGGACACTTTGCCGCATACGGCATATGACCCCTGACAATTACTCATACAGATTTATTTTAATCAATTTGCCAACCCCGTGCAAGAGCAAAATACATGATGTTGTGGTCACCCTTTCCCGGGATACACTGTAAAGTACCCCATCGGCGTTCCTGCAAACAAAAAGGCGCAGCTTCGGCAATTTCTTGCCCGAAAACTGCGCCCAAAAATCAGACACCACCGGGAGGCATGCGATGAGCCCTTCTGATTCTTCTCCTAAAACTCAATTTTGAACTCCACCCGGACCGGATCCTTGACATACTCCGCAAAGACATCTCCGTCGCCGGGTTTTCCCACGATCTTCCCGTAATGAACCGGAATCGCAACGGCCGGGCGTATCCGGTTTACAAACTCCGCTGCTTTCTTCGCGTCCATCGTGAAAGTTCCGCCGATCGGCACAAGCGCCACATCGCATTGTACCGCCTCGGCCTCTTTGGTCGCATCCGTATCTCCCGCGATGTAAATCCGTTTTCCCTCTGTGATCAGGATGTATCCCACCCAGCCTGCTCCTTTCGGATGAAACGGCTTCAGGAGGTTATAGGCCGGAACCGTTTCAAATGAAAGCCCGGAAATCTCATACTTCTCACCGGGTTTTACCGTCTCGGTTTTTCCCACAAAGGCGGCTGCTTCCCGGGCTTTGCCCGTCATCTTCTCCGGCACCACCAGGATGGTATCGGATTTTGCAACTTTCCCTATGTCCTCAGGAGAGAAATGGTCATAATGATCATGTGTGATCAGGATGAAATCCGCATCCTTCGGCTCCTCCTTCATCTCCAGCGGATCAACGTATACCACCCCCGCTTCGGTACGGATCCGTATGCTGTTTTGCAGGAATACCTCAATGTTCTCTGTCATACTATCCTCCTCCCTATCACGCTCCTTCTGCCACGACAGCTGATGATTACAGGTTATTCACTCCGTCTCATAAAGCCAGTCCAGGACCTTTCTGATCTGACTGTCCCAGAAATCCCAGTCATGACCGGCCCGCTCCTCATCCCAGGTCACATCCAGACCCTTGTCCCTCAAAAAATCACGAAACCTGATATTTACCGGCAGCAGATCATCCTCCGTGCCGCAGGCCATGTAAAACTTCGGAACACTGCGCTTCCCGGAAAGCATTTCCTCCACAGCCACCCAGGGGTTCTTATCGGTCGCGGCCTCCGCTTCCGGATCATCAAAGAGTCCGATGTCTGTTTCCTCTGAGGTATCCTCAAAAATATGCAGGGCGGAGGACAACCCCACCACCCGGCTAAAGGTTCCGGAGTAGACAATGCCGTTCCGAAGCGCACCGAAGCCTCCCATGGAAAGACCTGCGATAAACGTATCCTCCCTCTTTCGGGAAAGCGGGAACATGCGCCTTGTCATTTCCACAAGCTCTTCTCCGATAAATGTCCCGTAATCATTCCATGGGGTTCTGGAACGAAAGTAAAATGCATTATCCCCCGAGGGCATGACAACTGCCAGATTCTTTTCCTCGGCCCACTTCAGAATACGGGTCTGGCTCACCCAATCCGTGTAATTCCCCAGCAGACCGTGCAGCAAATAAAGGGTTTTGTACGTCTGCTCTTTATGGTTCAGATAGCAATTTGCGTCTCCATCAAAATGATCCACCGGCAGAATCACATTCACCGGAACGATCCTGAACAAAGCCTGCGACATGTAATTAACCTGTATTAACGCCATTGTTCCTCTCCCTGTTTATTGTTCATAAAGCCAGTCCAGATAATCCTCATCCTCCATAACGGCCAGCTCCACATGATGATAGCTGTAGGTGGAGTCCGGCGCCGCATCCGCCCCGGCAGCATCCATTTCAGCGTCAGAGTATTCCGTAAACTTTACTTCCTTTGCCCCCAGATCCTCCAGCCTCTTCACTGCGTTGCGGCTGTTTTCAACGGGGATTGTGTTGTCGTGCTCCGCCTGCGCGAACCAGATCGGAATGTCCTTGATCTTTTCCAGCTGGTTCATGGCGGTATTGGAGTAATTCAGTGCCGGACAAAGCGCCAGCACCCCCGCCACCGCATCCGGATAAAGCTCCGCAAACTCGATGGAAGACATTCCTCCAAAGGAGTTTCCCATCACGTAGATCCGGTCGGGATCAATCTTTTTTTCTTCCACCATTTGATCCAGCAGAGCCTTTAGGGGCGTAAACACCGATGTCCTCGCGGTATAATAAGTCTGATCATCGATCACCGGGGCGATCACATAGCAGGGACGTTTCTTTTGATTCTCCGGTTCCGCCCATTCCACCGCCGTGCGGTAAGTCAGGAGATTCGAGGTATCCCCGAATCCGTGGAACACCACAACCACCGGCATGTTTTCCGTTGTTTCCGGTGTGAAGAGATGGTAGTCAAACGCCGCCCCGTCTTCCTTTCGGAAGGTCTCAAACGCATCCGCCACAGGCGTGTTTACCTCGGACACCGCCTCTTCCGTAAAGGAAAGGTCCTGATCCCCGTCACACGTCACCTGAAAATTCTTCACATAGAAGTATTTCTCCGGGAAGTCCTTCGGGGTCAGGGTGATGGTATCTCCATCGACCACAACGCTTTCAAACTCACAGGAGAAATCCCTGGTGTCATCACTCCCCCACATACCGGCTTTCCCGGTCATATGAAAATCCGCCTCCGAAAGTGCCGGGACTTTTTTCCCTGCTCCTTCCGAAAGAACCATCTGAAAATTCTCCGGATACTGACCGGTCTTACGCACTGTTGCATTTACAATCACATGATCCACGCTGGAAGCACCCCCATTCCCGTCTGTCGTTTCTGTCGTTACGCCCCCGCAGCCACTCAGGATACCGGCCGCAAGAAGCAAGGCCACTGCCTTCACAGTTCGTTTCATGATCATTCTCTCCCCTGTTGTACCATATTTCAGCCACTTTTCATCGAAAAGAGCCGGTGGAAAGAACTCTTTCCCCGGCTCTTTTGAAGCATATCCGGAATTAGTTGGTGATGGTAAGCTCAGTCTCTTTGTCGAAGACGTGGATCTTCTGCGGATCGAATGCCATCTTTACATGATCGCCCATACGTGCAGCCGTGCGGCTGTCAACCTTAGCCGTCATGTTGGAGCCTGCGATGGAGAAGTACAGGAGCACTTCCGCACCGAGAAGCTCGTATCCGGTAACGTCCGCTTCGATGATGCTGTCACGATAGGTCTCGACGTCATGCTGGGAATCACTGATGTCCTCCGGTCTCACGCCAAGAACCACGGTCTTGCCGTTGTAGCCGCCGTCGATCAGCTTCTTCGCCTTGGTCTGCGGAAGAACTACGGAGAATTCACCGAAGGTCAGGGTTACTTTTTCGCCCTCTGCCTTGACGGTAGCATCTACAAAGTTCATCTGCGGGGATCCGATGAATCCGGCCACGAAAAGGTTGTCCGGCTCGTTGTAAAGCTTCATCGGGGAATCTACCTGCTGGATGATGCCGTCCTTCAAAACGACGATTCTGGTACCAAGGGTCATAGCCTCGGTCTGATCATGCGTAACGTAGATGATGGTCGCGCCCAGTCTCTGATGGAGCCCTGCGATCTCGGAACGCATCTGCACACGAAGCTTTGCATCCAGGTTGGACAGCGGCTCGTCCATCAGGAATACCTTGGGGTTACGTACGATGGCACGTCCCATAGCCACACGCTGTCTCTGTCCACCGGAAAGAGCCTTCGGCTTCCGGTCAAGAAGCTTCTCCAGATCCAGGATCTTTGCGGCTTCATGCACCTTCTGATCGATCTCAGCCTTCGGTACCTTGCGGAGCTTCAGACCGAATGCCATGTTGTCGTACACGGTCATGTGCGGATACAGAGCGTAGTTCTGGAATACCATGGCGATATCACGATCCTTCGGCTCCACGTCATTCATGATCTTGCCGTCGATGGAGAACTCACCGTCGCTGATCTCTTCCAGACCTGCGATCATACGGAGCGTCGTGGACTTTCCGCATCCGGACGGTCCGACGAAAATGATGAACTCCTTGTCTTCCACTTCGAGGTTGAAGTCCTTCACAGCTTCAAACCCGTTGGGGTACTTCTTGCAAACATTCTTTAATTTTAAACTTGCCATTTTTTCTCCCTCCTACTTTCAAATTGGCAATTTTTATCCGTCTCTACCATCTTATCCATTCCCCCCTTCTTTTTCCATACATGAAACCTCCAAAAGATTTTTTGCAGAGTTGTGCGTTTTGTCAAAAATAAAAAAGAAACAAAAACATTCCGTCAATCTGACGAAACATTTCTGTTTCCGTTGTGCAATCCGCTATGACTCCCGGGGGTTTCCTGGCAGGCTTACATCCAACGGGATCCTCAGCGCTCCCCTACAGTCCGGTTTCGACCGGATCCGCAGCGTTCCCCGGCAGTCGGGTTCCGACCGTGTCCTCAGCTCTGCCCGGTGGATCCGAAGCCGCCGCGGTCTTGGTCGCTTAAGTGCTCCCGCTCCTCAAACTGCAATGTGGGCTGGTTTTTCATGATCCTGAACTGACAGATCCGGTCATTGACATGGATCACGGTATCTCTCGTTGCGTAAACCGGCATGCGCCAGATATCGTTGTCTCCGCAGTAGGAATGATCGATGACACCCATGGAATTGGTCTGCAAAATCCCCCAGGTCTTGAAGGTGGAGCTTCTCGGCACCACATGCGCTTCATAGCCTTCCGGAATCATCATGGAGATGCCGAGGCTGATCAGGGTGGACTCTCCGGCGTGCAGGGTCACCTCTTCCGCCGCCCTGAGATCGATCCAGTCTGATTTCCCGTCGATATAGCGGAGCCTCTCAATGGCATCCGTATGATATTTAATGGCAATGGTCTGCTGCTCCATATCCTGTCCTCCTGCTCCTGTGTCATGATTCACGCTGCGCCGTCTCCCAGGTCAGTCTGCTGCTTTCGCTCCGTTTGTTGCGGATCATCAGCTCCCTCACGGCATCACCGGCGCTCTTGCCGGAAAACAGCACATTGTTCACCGCCGTGATGATGGGCATGGGTACGTCCGCTTTCTGTGCCAGAAGACCCGCCGCCCGGGCGGTATTCACACCCTCGACCACCATCCCCACTTCGGAAAGCGCCTCCTCTACGGATCTGCCCTGTCCAATCAGCATCCCGGCCTTCCGGTTTCTGGAATGACGGCTCTCACAGGTTACGATGAGATCCCCGATCCCGGTGAGACCGGAAAGGGTTTCCGGTGCACCCCCGAGCTTACCCGCAAGCCGCGTGATCTCTGCGACACCCCGTGTGATCAGCGCTGCCTTGGTATTGTCTCCGTATCCGAGTCCATCCGCCATCCCCGCTGCCAGTGCGATCACGTTTTTCAGCGCGCCGCCCAGCTCCATACCGATGAGATCCGGACTGGTATAGACCCTCAGGTATTCGTTCATAAACACATTCTGAATCTGCTCCGCGGTCTCTTTCTTTTTCGACCCGGCCACCAGCGCCGTCGGCAGGCACTGTGCCACCTCCTCCGCATGACTCGGACCGCTGAGCACCGCCACATCAAAAAGCGGGAGCTCTTCCTCGATCACCTCCGACAGCCGCAGCAGCGTCCCTTCCTCAAGTCCCTTCGCCACATTGACGATGGTCTTTTGGTGCTGCAGCTCCTCTGCCAGGGAAAGGTTTTTGATCTTTACCGCGGTTTCCCGGATCGCGGGAGAAGGCACCGCAAAAATCAAAATCTCATTTTCCCGCACGGTTTTCGCAAAATCAGCCGTCACCCCGACCGGATCCGGCAGCAGAAATCCCGGCAGCTTGTCCGGGATCATGCGGGTCCTGCGGATCTCCTCCATTTTCTCTTCGTGATGTCCCCAGAGGGTGACCTCCTGTCCGTTTTTTCCCAGATGGCCGGCCAGAGCTGCGCCCCAGCTTCCTGCGCCCAGTACCCCTATTTTCATAACGGGTCAATGTCCTTTCCGTTTTTTTCCGTTTTGGGATGCAGGCTGAACTTGTTTTCCCTGCCTGCCAGGAGACGTCCGATATTCTCCCTGTGCCGCACTACACCAAGCAGCATCACAAACGCCGCAACGATGATCAGCTCTGCTGTCTCACCGGTACTTAAGGATCCGAAGGGGTGCAGTGTCAGCGCAAACACCAGCGTCTGCACAAAGAAAGAAATTACGATCAGGATCGACCCCAGGGACACGTATTTTGTCAGCCCCAGTGCCAGAAAAAAAAGCCCCATGGAAATCGGCAGCTCCCACCAGGCGAAGGCCGCAATAAGTCCCACGGTACAGGCAATCCCTTTGCCTCCTTTGAATTTCATGGGCAATGGAAAATTATGGCCGAGAACGGCGCCGAACCCTGCATAAAGCATGAAAAGCCGGATCTGATCCGGATAGCTCTGATGAAAGAGAAGCCAGGACAGAAAAACAGCAAGCGCCGCCTTGCCGGCATCCCCGATCAGCGTGATCAGTCCCGCCTTTACACCGAGATTGCGCAGGGTATTTGTCATGCCGATATTGCCGCTCCCTTTCCGGCGGATATCCACGCCCTTGCTTTTGGCGTATAAATAGCCCGTGGCGAACCATCCCAGTACATAGCCGATCGCGAGTGAACTCAGTCTCGGTAGCATAGAACCCTCCTTCGCATCAATCCGACTCTTTGCGCTCCCGTGTGATAAACTTCAGCGACGTGCCGCGAAATCCAAAGGCCTCACGTATCCTGTTTTCCAGATATCTTGTGTAGGAAAAATGCATGAGCTTTTTATCATTGACAAACACGATAAAGGTCGGCGGCTTGACTGCTGCCTGCGTCACGTAAAAGATCTTGAGCCGCCTGCCCTTGTCCGTCGGGGGCTGCTGCATCGCAACCGCCTCCGTCACAATCTCGTTCAGAACCCCGGTAGCCACCCGCATGGAGCTGTTTGCCATCACCATATCGATCACGTCGAAAAGCCTGTTGACACGCTGACCGCTCTTTGCGGAAATGAACAGGATCTCCGCATAGGATAAGAAGCTGAGCACGCGGCGGATTTCCTCCTCCTGTTTCTTCACGGAATGATTGTCTTTTTCCACCGCATCCCATTTATTGACGGCGATGATGATCCCCTTGCCTCTGTCATGCGCCACACCGGCGATCTTGGCATCCTGCTCCGTGACACCCTCCGTGGCGTCGATCAGAATCACGACCACATCCGCCCGCTCCACGGCACTCACGGCACGGATGATACTGTACCTCTCCAGCTCCTCTTTGATCCTGCTCTTTCTGCGGATCCCCGCCGTATCGATAAAAACATATTCCTTTCCGTTGAAACGCACATCCGTGTCGATGGCGTCTCTGGTGGTCCCGGCGATATCCGATACGATGGTGCGGTTCTTTCCCGTCAGACGGTTTACCAGGGAACTTTTTCCCACATTCGGCTTCCCGATGATCGCGATCTTCGGCCGGTCATCCTCTGCCACGTCCCCCTCCTGCTCCGGAAAATGAGACACCACCTCATCCAGCATCTCCCCGAGTCCCAGCTTCCCGACGGAGGAAACCGGAAAGGGCTCGCCGATGCCGAGCTGATAAAATTCATAGACATCCGGCATATATTTCTCGAAGTCATCGACCTTGTTCACCACCAGCACGACAGGCTTCCCGGAACGGCGCAGCATATCCGCCACTTTCTCGTCCGCATCCACCGGCCCCTGCCGTACATCCGTCAGAAACAGGATGACATTTGCCGTCTCGATGGCGATCTCGGCCTGCTCCCGCATCTGCGAAAGGATCACGTCACTGCTTTCCGGTTCGATCCCGCCGGTGTCCACCAGCGTGAAATCATAAGAAAGCCAGGAAGCGTCCGCATAGATCCGGTCTCTCGTGACTCCCGGCGTATCCTTTACGATGGCGATCCGCTCCCCCGCCAGCACATTAAACAGCGTCGATTTTCCAACATTCGGGCGGCCCACCACCGCCACGATCGGTTTCTTTTTCATGGTAATTCTTTTTCAGTCATTTCTCCGGTGCCCATCATTGCATCGAGCAAGCTCTGACCGCTTGATTTTACAATATCCACCGGTACTTGTAAAGCATCCGAGAGGGCGTCTGTCGTGAGATCATCCAGCAGAATCCGCTCTCCGGAGCGCAACATATTGACCGGCAGATACAGAACGTCTCCCAAGGATTTCCCGGCCAGCTGCGAGAGGATATCCTGCCCGGTGATGAGACCCGATACCGTGATCCTCTCCCCGAAAAAATCGTTTCGGACCGGTACCACATGCACCCTGATCTGCGGAAACAGGGACTCACATTTTTGCGCCAGCGCTGTCAGAAAAGGTGCCGCCAGCATCCCCGTCACAAAGGTTACTTCCCTGGCCGGCGGATCCTTTTTTTCTCCCCGTCCGCGGTCCTTTAAAAAATCCCGCAACGCCGCGTCAAACTCCTCCAGCAGGAGCCTGAGCATCCCGACACCGTTTTCCAGCTGCAGATATCCGTCATAACAGGCGGCCTCCGGCAGTTCCTCCTCCGCCAGAAGATACCATTCGTCTCCCCCGTGGACAAAGTGGGTGCCGTGTGTCCGGAAGCATTCCCCCTGCCATTGCCGGATCGTTTTCAAAACCTCCGCCGCGTCCTCTTTCCCAAAGGGCTCCAGGGGATACAGACCGTCACGGTATTTTGTCAGTCCGACGGGCACCACGGAAAGGCTCCGCATATGGGGAAGATATTCCGTCAGATCCCGGATGGTCCGCTCCAGCTCCGCACCGTCATTCATCCCCTTGCAGAGCACGATCTGTCCGTTCATCTCGATCCCGGCTTCCGCAAGAGTCCTGATCTTTTGCAGCGCTTCCCCCGCGAAACGGTTGCGCAGCATTTCACAGCGCAGCTCCGGGTTGGTGGTGTGTACGGAAATATTGATGGGTGCCAGATGAAAATGGATGATCCGTTCGATATCCCGGTCCTTCATATTGGTCAGGGTCACATAGTTTCCCTGCAGAAAGGAAAGGCGGCTGTCGTCATCCTTGAAGTAGAGGGTTTCTCTCATGCCCTTGGGCATCTGGTCGATAAAGCAGAAAATACAGTGGTTGGAGCAGGACTTATACTCATCCATCAGTCCGTTTTCAAACACCAGACCCAGATCCTCATCCGCCTCTTTTTCGATCTCCAGTTCCCACTCCTCGCCGTTCTTTTTTTGTACCAAAAGAAGGACTTCTTCGTCATCCGTCAGATAATGATAATCAAAGATGTCCTCGATGGCCTGTCCGTTCACAGCCAGCAGTATATCACCGCTTTCGAGCTCCATTTCCTCCGCGATGCTGCCTGGCGTTACGCTTTTGATCCGGTGAACGTTCTGCGTATGATGGGGCTTGTTTCTCGTATCCTGTGGCTTCATCCGCACTTTTGATCCATGTTTTTCCTGCCTGCTATCCAGGGAAAATGCCCGGGCTGAGGGGAAACGCATTCCTGTGATGCCGGATCCTGCCGCCGTCTATGGCGACCACATCAAACCGGCACGGCACATCTGTCCGCTTGACCCTGGTGGTCAGATAGTAAAGCGCCACCCTTCCGATCCTGCGCTGCTTCCTTTGATCCACCGCTTCCTCCGGGTATCCGGCCTTATGGGTCCCGCGGTATTTTACCTCTACAAAAACAAAAGCCGACGCTTCCTTTGCGATCAGGTCGATCTCCCCCAACCTGCAGCGAAAATTCCGCTCCAGGATATGAAATCCGGCATCCTCCAGAAAGGCTGCCGCAAGCGCCTCCTTGTCTTCTCCCTGCTTCCGCTTATTCATGACGCACCCAGCTTGGACCGTAGTTTATCCATATCGTTGACAAACACAAGGATCTCTGCCACCACTTCATAAAGCTCCGGCGGGATCATCTCCCCGATCTCCAGCTTGCTCAGAGTCTCCGCCAGCTCCGAATCCGTGTACTGGGGCACGTCATTTTCTTCCGCCACCTCAATGATACGCTCGGCGATGGCGCCCTTCCCTGTGGCAAGGATCTTCGGTGCACGTTCTCCGGGGATATAGGCCAGCGCCACCGCTGTTTTTTCTTTGTCTTTTCTTCCGCTCTCCGCCATCCGTCAACCTCACGCCTTGATGTCAAAGGAATACCGGTGGATCATCTGTCCGGCATTCTGTCCCTGCTTCAGAAAATCGTTTACGGGGTTCATCTCTTTCGCATCATTGACTGCCTCGATTTTGCAGTCATAGCCCTTTTCCTCCAGACGCTTTGCCAGCTCATCCGCATGCGCCATCACCAGGTCAAAGGCCGCGTCATCCTCCATATAAAATTTGGTGTTCACGGAGCGGTTCTTCATGCGCACGGACACATCGGTAGCGCCCAGATGCTCCATATCCAGATGCAGAAACGCCGTCAGCTCCGCATCCGGATCCTGCAGATTTTTTTTGTTGGTAAAAACATACAGGTCGCTGTGGGCCGTCTGGTTCTGAAACTGCAGCGGAATCTGGAGATAGGTGTAATTCTGATTCACGAGATCCATAAACTCCAGATTGTTTTTCAGATCCGCCACGGACTTTGCAAGCTCCGTGTCCTTGAGTCCCATCTCCCGGAGCATCGTCTCGGTCTGCCGCATCTGGCGGTCCAGATTTTCGTAGAGATCCTTCATGCGGTCTCCGCTCAGCTGTTCGGGCTTTACGGTCCACTGCTGCTTCGTCATCTCCTGCAGCACATGGAGATACCCCTTCCCGGACAGCAGATTCTTCAGCGCCGACTCATCCGGGTTCTTCAGCTCCTGCAGTCCCGCATTCAGCCTTTTTGCAAATTCCTCCGCAGACAGATCAAAGGACAGTCCCGCTTTGGAAAGGGTACCGTTCTGATCCAGGATCTTCAGGTTTTTCACGAGATCCTGCATTTCCTCCTTGGTCAGCGTCCCCCGAAGCGATCCGTCTGCAAGGGCTTTTGACGCCGGATCTTCCCGGGTCAGCGGTTCGAAAGCGCCCTTCTGTGCCGCCGGGTCATCAGGCGAGGCGGCCCTCCCCTGCGCTGCGGCTTCTTCTGCCCCCTTCGTCTGCTCCTGCGCCGGGGAAACCTCTGACGGCATGCCGGCAGCCTTCGCCTGTACTGCGGCTTCCTCTCCCTGTACACCGGACGCGTTTCCCCGTGCTGCGGCTTCCTCTCCCTGTATACCGGGCGCGTTTCCCTGCGCTGCGGCTTCCTCTCCCTGTACGCCGGGTGCGTTTCCCTGCGCTGCTGCCTCTTCTTCCTGTACGCCGGCAGTGCCGGGACCCGCCGGATTTTCCCCGCCGGTCAGGATCTGCAGGAGCTTATCATTCAACGCAAGCGCTTCTTCCCCCCCGGTTTCCTCTCCCCCAAGGGTACTGGTGACACTCTCCAGAATCTCATTCATCTTATTCAGGATCTGGTAGGAGTCCGTCTTGTAATTTTCAAACTGCGCCGCCATCTCGTCGGAAATGGGAAATCCGAGCTTCGTCATTTCGATCAGGGTCGAGGGCGAAATACCCGGATTGCTGCTGATCAGACGCGCCATGTTTCCGAGGGACTGCCTGTCGATGGACATCTGCTCCTGCATCAGGGTCTGCACCATCTTCATATGATCCGGCGTGGCGGAAAGTCCCGCCGCATCCAGCGCCGAAAGGATCGTCGGGTTTGCAAGTCCCCCTGCGGTATCAAAGGGCTTGATCTCAACGGTACCGCCCTCATTGGATTTCACTTCAAAAAAAAGAGACTGCCCCTGCTGAAGCGGCACATTGCCCCCCAGCCGCGCAGAGATCGTGGCCCCGTTTGACAGCTGCAGCTGTACCTGACCGTTTTTGATATTCCCCACGGTTCCCTCAAAGACCTGCCCTGCCTGAAGCTGGGAGAGCCCTCCGGTCCGGTCGCCGCTTTGAGCCGGCTGCTCTTTTTGCACCGGGGCACTGCCGGTGGAACCGCCCGGCGTCATATTCGTATTGTACCTGCCAAGGGCATCGGTTATCTGCATGGAAGTCCTTTCTCAAGGAAACGGGGTTTCATCAACGTTTCCCGAAATAAAGTTTTTGATAAAGCTTCTCCGGTGGATCGGGCAGGGGCCATGGGTTTTCAGGGCCTCGATATGGGCAGCCGCGCCATACCCTTTGTTGGACGCGAATCCGTACGCCGGATATTCTGCATCCAGCTCCACCATGAGATTGTCCCGGTAGACCTTCGCCACAATAGAGGCCGCACCGATGGAGATGCTTTTGGCATCTCCCTTGATGATCGGCACCTGCCGGATCGGCACCTCCGGGATCGTCACCGCGTCGTTTAATAATATATCGGGTGTGACGCCGAGGAGCTTAATGGCCTGCCGCATCGCTTCGTAGGTGGCGTTCAGGATATTGATCTCATCAATCCGCCGGGGAGAGGCCTCGCCGATGCCGACGGCAACTGCCTCTGCACGGATCGCCCGATCCAGCTCCTCCCGTTTCTCCGGGGAAAGCTTTTTGGAGTCATTGATGTAGAGAATCCCGCAATCCTTCGGCAGTATGACCGCCCCTGCCACCACGGGTCCCGCGAGAGGTCCCCGTCCGACCTCATCGATGCCGCAGATCAAAGCACAATCCGCATATTTCCGTTCATATTCCTTCAGCTTCTCCATGCGCGCCTTTTCCTTTTCCAGCGCAAGAAGCTGTTTCTTCGCCCGGAGAATCACGGACTGTACACCGCTTCTGCTGTCGCTTTCATATTCCGCAATGAAAGAAGGCAGCTCTTTCATGTCCGCTGCCTGAAAAATCGCTCTTATCTCTGAAATGCTCTTATGCATGCCCTTCTCCCGTCAAGGTGTCTCCAAAGAAACTCTCCCGACCCTTCCGTTTCTGAAATCATCCAGAAGGAGCCGCTCTGCTCTGCTATAGTCTATCTCATTTCCTTTCTTTTGACAGCCTCTGTTTTCGGCAATTTTGCGCAGGGTCTCCTCGGGCTTTTCCGATTCCACCGCTGTGTACTTTTGATCCAGCATCCCCGGATAAGCCGTCTGCAGCAGGGTAATCAGCTGCAGAGACAGCGCCTCCGCATCCAGAATCTCCTCCCTGATGGACCCCGTCAGCGCAAGGTAAAGTCCCACCGTTCTGTCCTCAAATTTCGGCCACAGGATCCCGGGTGTGTCCAGAAGCTCGACACGCTTATCCAGCCGGATCCACTGCCGCCCCTTGGTGATGCCCGGTTTATTGCCGGTCTTCGCCACCGCCTTTCCTGCGAAAGAATTGATAAAGGTGGACTTGCCGATATTGGGAATGCCCGCCACCATGGCACGGATCGGGCGATTCATGATCCCCCGCTTCCGGTCCCGCTCCAATTTCTCCCGGCAGGCGGCATCAATTGCGGAGCGTACTTCCTTCAGGCTGTGGTTTGCCCGCGCATCCGCGGAGGCGACGGAGTACCCCTGCTCCGCAAACCATTGCTTCCAGCGCTCCGTCACGCCAGGATCCGCCAGATCCGCTTTGTTCAAAAGGATCATCCGCGCTTTTTGCTTCCCCAGCTCCGAAATGTCCGGATTGCGGCTGGAGCGCGGGATCCGCGCATCCACAATTTCGATGATCAGGTCCACAAGCTTCAGGTCGCTTTGCATTTCCCGCTTTGCCTTCGTCATGTGGCCCGGATACCATTGCACGTCCATTCAGATAATCCCCATGCGTGTCCTCGGCTTGATGATGGCCCAGGCCTTTCCGATGATATATTCCTTGCTGATATTTCCGATGTTGGCATAGCGGCTGTCTTCACTGCTGTCCAGATTATCGCCCAGCACAAAGAATTCATCGGGACCCAGCGTGATCTCATTCCCTGCGATCCCCGGATCCGTCACGGCCTCATACTCCAGCTTGCCCTGATACTCTTCACCGTTGACAAAAATCGTGCCGTTGTCGATTTGCACCGTATCACCGGGCACCGCGATCACGCGCTTCACATAGTAATGCGATTTTTCATTGCCGTTGGGCAAAAAAACGACAACGTCGTCCTGACGCGGATCTGTGAGCCTGTACACAAAACGATCCACCAGAATCTCATCTGTCCCTCTCAGCGTCGGTTCCATGGATCTGCCGATCACGCTTGTCCGCAGTCCGATAAAATAGACCAGCACAAAGGCCAGTACCAGGACGATGGCGATCTCGACCACCCAGGTCAGTACTTCTCGCACCACCGAAAAATTGATCTTCTTTTTTTCATGGCTTCGGTTAAAATTCAGGCCGCCTTTTCTGCGTCTCATTCCTTCCCTCTTTGCCCGGAACGATTTAGGGAACTGATCAATCAGTCTTTCCCTAAAAAAATGCGCGTACGGATCTTTTGATCCATCGCGCATTTTTTCTCCGATTCCTTCGTGACGTTATCTTACTACCTCTTTGACCTTCGCACGTTTTCCGACGCGACCTCTTAAGTAGTTCAGTTTTGCCCGGCGTACCTTACCCTTCCGCACCACTTCGATCTTGCTGACGTGGGGCGAATGCAGCGGCCAGGTTTTCTCGACACCGACACCGTTGGAAAACTTCCGAACGGTAAACGTCTCGCGGTTACTGCCTCCCTGTCTCTTCAGAACCGTTCCTTCAAAGACCTGGATTCTCTCGCGGTTTCCTTCCTTGATCACGGCGTGTACCTTTACGGTATCACCCACGTGAAACTCCGGGATCTCCTGCTTCAGCTCTGCATCCTCGATGCTTTTGATGATCTCTCCTGCATTCATTTTACTGCTCCTTCTTTCGAACACCACAGGAATGCCCTCCCTGCGGCGATTGGTATTCTGGACGTTCTTAGAGCATCTGCTCCAGCGGACCATCGCGTTTATCGCAACGTGAGCATTTTACCACAGCTTCCCCGGGAATGCAAGCACAAAAAATGCGGGGAAACGCTGATGAAAGGGTTTCCACCGCGAAAATCCGGGTTTTAGATTCTGGGACGGAAGGTAATCACCGGGACGTCGGGTCTGACCCCGCCCGTCACCTGCTCCAGATCCTCATCGTCCAGGATAATCCCGGCAGCCTCCACGTCTTTTCTGGTATTGTTCAGAATCATGCCGGCCTCTTCCGCGTTCCTGGCGCCTGCCAGTTGCCTTTTCAGTTCCTCTGTAAGCTTCATATTCCACACCTCCTGTCTTTAGCCCATACACCTTGTACAGGTTTTCTATCATTATATACGAATGAGCTGCGGAGTTGGCAATCTTTTTTTACCTTTTTTGTTGGTCAAAGCAAAGGACTCAGATCCCCGATTCGATCATCATCCGGCTGCCATCCTTTGTCTTGATCACCCTGATCTGCTGCGGAATGTTCTCAATCAGCTCCTCCCTGTGGCTGATCACCCCCACCAGCTTGCTGCTTCCGGTCAGGGTCAGGAGCGTTTCCATAGCAGCCTCGATGGATTTCCTGTCAAGGGTTCCGAACCCTTCATCTACAAACAGGGCATCCATCTGGATACCGCCGATATTCCGGGAAACGGTGTCGGACAGCCCCAGGGCGAGGCTGAGAGAGGCCTTAAAGCTCTCTCCGCCGGACAGATTCCCCACCGGCCTTCTGTGGCCCGTGTAATGATCGAGCACCTCCAGATCAAGAAAATTGTTGCTCTTCTTCCCGAGGGAATCCTCCTGTCTGAACAGCTCGTACTGTCCTTCACTCATCGGAAGGAGCCGCCTGTTTGCGGCAGCAATGATCCCGTCAAAGCCCGCCGCCTGTATATACTGCTCCAGTGTGATTTTCCCGTTTCCGGTGGTCCCTTTTACAAGGTCATAAAGCCGCCGGCAGATTCCGTTTTCTTTTTTGGCATCCTCGTATTCCTTCTGTCGGGACAGCATATTCTTCTGTTTCTCTTGATTATTGGCAATCCTGTTTGCGACGGCATTCCGCACCTCTCTGATCTCATTCACCTGCGCCTCCATGGCGATGCAGGCGGCACGCAATGCCTCGACATCCACCGGCTTCTTTCCTGCCGCATCAGCCTTTGCCTGCGCCAGCTGCTTTTGATTGGCCGCAACCGCCTGCCGGTACTGATTCACCTGCTCCTCCGCCTGCGACAGTTCTTCCCTGTCCACAACGAACTGCCGCATCTCTTCTTCCGTACCAAATCCGTGAGCTGTCAGCTGTGTTTCAAGAGCCTCCCGCAGGGACTGCTCATCCGTCTTCTGTTTCTCCAGATTGGATTGCAGCGTTCTGATTTCCGCGTCGATGGCCACCAGCGCATTCTCCGCTTTTTTCTGTTCCTCGCTTGCGGTATGCAGGTGTTCCGTGATCTCTTTTTCCCGGGCTTCCGAGCGCGTTCGTTCGGCACCGGCTCTTTCCCAATCCTCAAAGCGCAGCCCCTTTAATGCCTGAAGCGTGGCGGTCTGTTCCGTAATGGCAGACTCTGTCTCTCTCCTCTCGGTCTCGAGCCTCTCCTTCTCTTCCGCGAGCATTTCCGTCTCTTTCCCTGCCGCGTCCTCCAGCTCCGACTCGGCCTTCAGCAGGAACTCGCATTCTTTTTCCAGCGTCTTTACGAGTTCTTCGTTCTCCCTGCGTTTTTCCTCCACCTTCTCTTTTGCTGTCTGAAGACGCGCAAGCAGGTCATCCAGACTCTCCCCGCTGCTGTCCATGGCAAGGCTCCCGTTTTCCAGACAGACAATGATTGCCGTGCGCATCTGCTCTTCCAGTGCTTCGACAGCGGTTTTTGCTTTTTCCGCTTCGGTATTGGCAAACGCTTTTGCTTCCTGCAAATGTTCCTCCCTTTCCCGAAATGCCTCGTACTTCTCCTCCGTCATGGACTGCGGCGGCAGCTTCGCAAGGGCCGGGTGATGTGTCGAGCCGCACACCGGACATTTTTCACCCTCCGACAGACCCTTTGCCAGAATCCCGGCTCTGCAGTTTCCCAGGATTCTTTCCGCCTCCAGGCGTGCCTTCACTGCCTCCTCATACGCCGCAAACGCAGCCTGATACTTCTCCCGGTTTTCGTGCAGGGTCTTCCTTTTCCGGTCACGTTCCCTGCTCTGCTGCCCGAGAATATCCGCGATGGCTCCCAGGAGGTTTGCAAGCTCCTTTCCCTCCGTCTGTGCACCCTGCAGTTTGGCCGGCCTGTCCTTCAGGTCGGCAATCGTTTCCTTCAGGGATGCCATTCTGCTTTTTAGCGCTTCTTCCCTGTTCTTTCTCTTTTCTTCTTTTTCCCGGAGCTCTTCCCCGGTTTTCTGAAGGCCCCCCAGGCTTTTGATCAGCTGTTCCCGCTGCCGATACCTGGGCTCCTCCTCCGTGATTTTATTGATCAAAATCCTCAGCTCTTCCAGCTCTTCTCTGCGGCCCTCCGCCTCGGCGAGTTTCCCTGCCTTCTCTTCAGAAGTCTTTACGGCCCGCTCCTTTTCCTCTTCTGCTTTCCTGATGGCTTCCCTCGTCTGGTTAAGCTCGTCGCACTTCGCACACCAGGATACATAGGCCGGATTCACCTCATGGGTCGCTGCCTTCTGTCTTGTCAGCGTGCCGGCAAGATCCTCCACCCGGGTCTTCCTCTCCTCTAATTCCCCCGCTTCCTTCTGCAGTGCCAAAAGGCGCTCGAGAAACCCGTTATTCGTTTCGGCTGTCGCCAGCGCCTCCTGATTCTCTTTGAACGCCTCCCCTGCCCTGCTCAGTTCCCGGTCCGTCTCCTTCAGACTTTTTCTGTCAGCGTCTATGATCCTCTCAAGGGCAGACAGGAGCTCGGGCAGATTCCATGCGCTCCCGGAACCCCCCGCCCTGTTTTGAAGCTCCTCCAGCTCCTCACGGCAAGCGCTGTCCGCATCCGCCCTGACATCCGCAAAGTACTGCAGAATACTCCGCTCCGCATCATTTTTGATCCGGAAGCTTGCATCCATCCTGTCCTTTAATTTATATTCGATATTCTTGTAGCCGCCTGTCAGAAAAATCGAGCGCAGAATCTCCGTCCTCTGCTCCGTCTTTGCGTTTAACAGCTCCCAGAACTCCCCCTGGGCGATCATGACGATCTGCTTGAACTGCTTCTCATCAATATGCAGCAGGTCTTTCACCGCCCCGTTCACCTGCGTCAGTCCTTCGACGGGCGTCTTTCCCTCCTGGTAGAGCACAGCCTTTTCTTTTTCCGTGATCACGCCGCTCCCCCGCTGCTTTTTTCGCTGGTAGGAAGGCTGCCGCCACACATGGCAGGCTCTCCCCTGATGGGAGAAATAAAAATCAACGAAGCTCTCCGTATCGGGATCCGCGTATTCGCTGCGAAGATTCCTGGCATCTCTGTAGGTACCGCTGGTGGTCCCGAACAGGGCATAGCAGATGGCATCAAAGATGGTGGTCTTCCCGGCCCCCGTGTCTCCGGAGATCAGAAACAGTCCCTTTTCCTCAAACTGATCGAACCTGATTTCCGGAACCAGCCCCGCATAGGGACCGAATGCACTGATGATCAGCTTAGTCGGTTTCATCCATCACACCTGCCTCTCTTGCGGCCATGCGCATGATTTCCATCTCCTCCCCGGAGATCTCACTTCCATACATCAGCCGGTAAAAATCACCGATCAGCTCCGAAAAGGATCTGTGCTCCGCCATGGCGGAAATGTCGACCTGTTCCACCGCTCTCGTATGGGAATTGTCATAATCGATCTTTACCGTATTCGGATAGACCTGCTGGAGAATCCCCATGGCATCATTGATCATGTCCTCGTCCGTCAGCGTCGCATAGATAAAATCCTCCGGTTCCCTGACATTTTCCCTGTTCAAAAGCTCCTCCAGTTTCCCTTTGATATGCCGTACATCCCGCATGGGCTTCAGGGGGATCAGGTCGATTTTCACATCCCCTTTTTCTCCGCAGGTGATGAGGGGCACGGACTTCTCGTTATATACCTCGCTGAGGGAATATTTCAGGGGCGACCCCGCATAGCGGATCTCTTGCCGCCCCACGCTCTGGGGCGAATGAATATGCCCCAGTGCCACATAATCAAAGTCATCAAAGCATCCGTAACCGATCTTTTCCACCAATCCCACACTCTGTGTCCCGGCGCCCTCCGATCCTCCCAGCGCCGGATCCTCTCCCCGGCCTGCGACGAACTGGTGGGCGATCAGCAGATTTCTCTTCGTCCTGTCGATGGCGGCATGGGAAAGAACAAGACGCACCGCATCCTCATAGGTCTCCATTGCTTCCCCGGGATAATAGTGCCTGACCTGGGATGCCTTGACAAAGGGAAGCATATAAATCTCCATCTCTCCGTATGCATCGGATAGGGACTGCTTTTGCAGGGTTCCGTCAAAAACAGCGGAGATAAAAATATGCTGGGATTTGAACAGACTGCTCCCGTATTGAAGACGGTCGTCGGAGTCATGATTGCCGCTGATGAGAAAGACGGCCACACCCTCCTCGGAGAGGCTGCTCAGAAAGAAATCCAGAAGCCTTGTTGCCGCCTCGCTGGGAACGGACTTGTCATAGACGTCTCCCGCGATCAGAACGGCATCCACCGATTCCCGCCGTGTCAGATCAATGATCTGCTCCAGAATAAATCTTTGATCCCCGGTCAGGTCAAAGTCTCCGAGGGACCTCCCCAGGTGTAAATCCGCCAGATGTAACAGTTTCATTTGACCTCCTTCGCTGTCCGGACGTGATCCTGATGTAAATGTAAATGCTCTTTTTGTTCATGATAACAGGAGAAAGATAGGGGTGTAAATACAGAGCGGTTTATGATATAATGCAGACCATGCTGAAGAAAAGAATCTTTATGACGATCACCGGCGTGTTGCTTGCGGGCTTTTCGGTCGGTATGTTTCAATTTTCATCGCTGGGCATGGATCCCTTTCAGGTATTTGCGCACGGGATCTGGAACCAGCTTCAATTTCTCAAAACCGGGCAGGGGATCCGGCTCCTTACGGAATATGACCCCGGCAACCCGGTGCTTTCCTACGGAACCGTTTACATGATCATCAATCTGATCCTGCTTGTCTTCGACTTTTTCCTTGATCGGAAAAAAATCGGGATCGCCACCTTCATCAATCTGTTTCTTCTCGGTTATGTGGTGGATTTTTCTTATGCCATCTGGCATAAGCTTCTCCCGGATCCGGGGCTTGCGATCAGGATTCTGTTTCTTCTCGTTGCCATTGTCATCATGTGCTTTGCATCCGCGTTCTATTTTACCGGCAATCTCGGCGTATCGACCTATGACGCCATTGCCCTCGCCCTGTCGGAGAAAAAGCCCTGGGATTTCCGGATCGTGCGTATTATCTCGGATCTCATCGTAACCGGCATCGGTTTTCTCTTCGGGATCCTCCCCGGGGTCGGTACCATCATCACCGCTTTTTTCATGGGACCCCTCATTGCATTTTTCCGGAAAAAAGTCGCAGAGCCTTTTTTAAACGGCAAAGCAACGCCAAGGGAAGGGGGTTGACAGATTGTTGCATCCCTATTCCATTACAAAAACATCCGGGAAAACCGACTGGGCCACGATCCCTGCCCTCCCGATCGATCGGGTATTATGGTGCGAGGACACGGGGATACGGGCGATAGGACAGCTCTGTTACAGCGATGACTTCCTGTATGTCCACCAAAGCGCCGTGGAAAAGGAGATCCGTGCGGAACATACCAAGTCCCCGTCTCCTGTTTATGAAGACAGCTGTCTGGAATTCTTTTTCCTGCATGAAGGGGATCAGAAATACTTCAATTTTGAGATCAATCCGAATGGATGCCTGACTGCGGAATACGGTCCTTCCGGTGCAGACCGTATCAGTGTGCTGCCGCCGGAGCCGGAAGATACCTTTGCGATCCAAACCGGCAGGACGCCGGATGGGTGGGAAATATCCTACAGGATCCCCCTGTCATTTATCCGCTCGTATTCGCCGGACTTTTCCTTTACGGGAAAGCTTGCCGCAAACATGTATAAATGCGGCACCAAAACCCTTCACAGGCACTTTCTGTCATGGGCTTTCATCGACCTTCCCAAGCCAAACTTTCATTGTCCGTCTTTTTTCGGCACCATGCGCTTCGACGCATGAGACGGCCATTCCTGCGCCGGGGGCATCCTCTCCGGCCCCTCAACGCTCAATCTCTGCGGTACTGATCTCTCTGTACCTTCATCTCGTACATTTTTGCGTCCGCCATCTCAATGTATTCATCAAGGTCCGTCATGTCTTCCCTGGCCGGAAGTAAGACCCATCCATAACTTGTGCCGATGGTAAAGGGATTCGGATGTGCCTGATTGTACTCCTCCAGACCCTTATCAATTTTTTCGTTCATTTCTTCCGGCTCTCTGCTGTCTGCCGGAAGCGCTGCTATGAGAAGAAACTCATCGCCTCCCATGCGTACGATCCTGGAGCCCTTCGGCGCCGCTTTCAGAAGCTCCGCTGACACCGCCGCAATCGCCTCATCTCCGGCGGCATGTCCGTAGGTGTCATTCAAATGCTTCAGACCGTTTAAATCCGCCACACAGACAAACAGATGCTTTCCTGTTTTCCCCGCTTCCTCCAGCAGCATGTCCGTATAATAGCGCATTCCTTTGCGGTTGTAGCACCCGGTCTGCGCATCCTTCATGTTTTCTTCGAAAAGCTGGTCATACCTGTCCTGCAGTTCTCTCAATATTGCTCTCTGCTCCGCCTCTTCCCGCAGCTCTTTCTTCTTCCACCCATGAATATCCCTGATCAGAAAAAGGAATTCATGACCTCCTGCGCTGTCTTCCTTTGTCGCATTGCAAAAGATGATTTCAGACCAGTAGTACCGCTTATTTGCCTGTCTGATCCGGCATTCAAAAGAGGTGGATACTCTTTTCTGCAGCACACCCGGAAAATATCCCGGATCCATGAAACCCCGGAAGCCGTCTCTGTCCTCCGGATGGATATGAATACACAGCCCCTCGCAGAAGTCCGCAAAGGAATCGGTCTCGGATATATTGGACAGCTCCGGATTATGATCCACGACATGGCATTGCATCGTCTCATCATTGATCTCCAGAATCATCTGATAAAGACTTCTGATCGCATTGCCAACGTATTCCTTTACAATCTCTTCGGTTTGCATACCCTTCGGCCTCCTCCCGGGCATTGTGATTGTTTGATTGTTCTCCCCTATCATAACAGAAAAGAATACCGCTTTCCACCGCTTTCCAAGGCCTTCGGTCAGCCTTATTTGACACAATGCATACTCTTTCCGTCATAATGTAAAGTATGAAAATATTTTTGTAAAATATACTTGACATTTTTCCACCGTGGTGCTAAGATCCTTTCAGAAGCTTCCAAAGAGCCTGAGGCACCCCGCCGAAGGCTCCGGTCACACAAACAACGTAAAAGAGTATGAGAAAGGAAGGTATCACTCATGTCTGATTGGAAATCATTTAGTCTGGCCATCGGCATCATGGTCGGCGTTATTCTCACCGTCATGATCGTCAAAGCGTTCAATAAAGACGGGAAATTTACAACCCGTTACGATGAAATGCAGCAAAAGATCCGTGGCAAAGCGTATCAGTATGCGTTCTGGACCGTCGTGATCTATGAAGCGCTGATGTGCGTTCTGACAAGTTCGGAGACCCTTGTCCTCCCGGTCACCAATTTTGTGTTGCACTTTACGGCCGTGATCGCAGGCGTTCTGGTACAGGTTACCTACTGCATCTGGAAGGGCGCATACATCGGCCTTAATACGCATGCCGGGAGATTCTCCATATTCTGCATCGTGATCGCCCTGATCAATCTGGCGATCGGAATCCTCGCGGTGACACACGGTCAGATGCTCGTGGACGGCAAACTGCAGGCTCCCTTCATGAATCTTCTGATCACCGCCCTGTTCATCGTCATCGGTATCGAGCTCCTGATCAAGCATTTCGCAGACCGTGCCGCAATGGAAAAGGAGTAAGTCCTATGAAAAATCTCAAGCTGAAATCCGCCCGCGCAGCGATGGATCTGTCGCAGGATGATCTGGCGAAGGCGGCCGGCGTCTCCCGGCAAACCATCAGCGCCATCGAAAAAGGGGATTACAACCCCACGATCAATCTGTGTATCAGCATTTGCAAAATCCTGGGGAAAACATTGGACGACCTTTTCTGGGAGTGAATGCTCAGGATCCACATGGCACAAAGAACCCCTGCGAAAAATACGCAGGGGTTTCGCTCATTTTCTTACCGGAAAACGATGTCCGGGAAGCGGATCATTTCCCGGATCAGCTCCGCAATTTCCCGCAATCCGGTCTCATCTTCCTCGGAAAACCGGTTTAGCCTGGGACTGTCGATGTCCAATACCCCGAAGATTTCCCCGTCCCTTTCCAGGGGAAGCACGATCTCGGAGCGGCTCTGGCTGTCGCAGGCGATGTGCCCCGGAAACCGGTGTACATCCTCCACCCGGACAATCCGCCTTTCCTGTACCGCTGTTCCGCAGACCCCTTTCCCCACCGCAATGTGGATACAGGCAGGGTTCCCCTGAAACGGTCCAAGCACAAGTCTCCCCTCATGCATCAGATAAAACCCTGCCCAACTAACATCCGGCAAAGACCGATACAGTGCTGCTGCCGCATTGGATAAAAACGGCAGAAACCAGGGATCCGTTTCTCCAAATTCCTTTATCTGCTCCTTGAGTAATGCATACTCTGTCATGAGTCTAAACCTCCACATTCGATGGTACACAGGCTCTCAGCTCGATCTTCGGAATCGTGCAGAAAATGTCAACCAGCTCCGCGTCCAGCTGGCTGCCGGCCACTTCCTTCATGATCTCGATGGCTTCCTCATGGGCTCTGGGCGGCTTATAGGATCTTCTCATGGTGATGGCCGAATAGGTATCTGCCACCGCGATGATCTTGGCGGAATACGGGATCTGATCTCCGGGGAGGGCATAATAGCCGTTTCCGTTGAGATTTTCATGATGGTATTCGATCCAGGGCAGGATCTCCTTAAAAGAGGCAAGAGGCTGCAGGATTTCCACCCCAAGCCGGGGGTGATTGCGCATGATCTCCCATTCCTCGTCGGTAAGCTTGGCAGGCTTGTTGAGGATTTCCTCGGGAATACCCAGCTTCCCCACATCATGCATGAGGGAGGCAAATTCCAGACTGATCCGGTTGATCCCCTCTTTCTTCGACGCCGGAAGGTAGTCAAACAGCAGCATGGTGACATTTCGTACATACCGGCTGTGCCCTTTCAGGTTCGGATCCCGGGCATCCACAACGCCAATCAGGGTCTCCGCAATGCTGAGACAGTTTTCCTTAACGGTATTTACCAGACGGAAAATAAGGGTAACGATGATCATCACAAAGATGCTGCCCCCGAAGAGAATCCCGGCCATCATCATATCCGGTTTCCCGAACACTGCAACAAAAACATAGCCGATCAGAAAGAAAATCAGAAGCAGAAGCGCAAGATATTCCCAAACTTTGTCCTGATGTACGCCGGAGGACAGAACGTCCTTCGTGCTTTTCAGGAAACGCGCATATCTTACGATGTTTGTGACCATAATGATAGCGCCTGTAAGGATCAGGATATATATCACAATCTGCATGGGATCCATAGTCTCTATGCTTCCGCAAGACGATCCGGGAAGCTCCTCCTTTTCCTCCCCACATCATACCATAATGTTGACCCGTCTCCAAGCGGAGAAACAAACCTGCTCCCCGCCGGGCTCCCTGTGCCCTCCCGGCATGTCTACCCCCC
>JAZRFM010000031.1:0-3701 GCA_045661345.1 Lachnospiraceae bacterium | reverse complement strand
TTTGTTGATAGCTGTATTGGAGGATGTCATAAAAGACGAGATGTCGCGATAGGTATCATCGGGACACTGCACGGGACGGTCGGCCATTTGCTCCTGCATCAGAACTCTTTTCCGGTGTTGGAGCTGATCAACCCTTTTGTTGAGAAGCCTGGCATTCGCTCTCTTTTTATACAGATCGGACCGGGTGTCGTTTTTCTTGGCGTTGCGCTCTGCTTCAGATAAGTTGTGATTGGTGAATCCCTCACCGTATTTCTGGTACTGTTTTTCTCTCTGCGGGACGAACTGAAGATAGTCCCTGTTTGTCCGTTCCTCGATTTCAATCGTCTGCGCCTGATTGCCGATTGGTATATTTGGCATATGATGTTCCTCCCTATCGTGACAAATCCCGCAGTACCGCTCTTACCCCGGTTCCTCATTCCCATATCGATAAAGATGGATCTCCGCCATGGCGCTGCAGATGTCAGGTTGTCCCAGCTGCGATTCCCGCTGGATGCCAAAATCCGTGAAGTAATTCTTTTGAAGCCACTGTTCAAAGGGTTCCCGGTACTGATCCGCAAGGCAGTACATGGTCTTCAGACAGATGTCATCCCCATACTGTGCCTCTTCCCATTGATAGAGCCGGTAGGCAACATAGAGCGTCTTCTTGAGAAGCATGGTGGCAATGCCGGTTCTCCTGCAGTCCTGATCCACCCAGATGCTGAGCAAACTCAGATCCCCATTGTCCTCCGGATCAATAACAATGGCACCGACGGGTTTTTTCTCCATCCATGCCCCGATTGCCAGATACGTGGTTTCCGTGTCCTTCTGCTCCATCAGCTCCTCATACACCATCGGCAGGATCAGTGATTTGTACTTATCAAGCTCTTTTCCGGTTATCTCCCTGAACGTAAGATTTTCGGTCATACTCCGCGCTCCAATCTGTTAGTGGTATTATTGTTGTTGCTGTTGCTGCTGCTGTTCGGCCCGCAGCTGTTCTATCATTTCCGTGAGTCTTTGAATAGTGACGGAATGTACGGTAAGCGCTGTGGCTACGCCCTCCCATGTGCCCGGAATCACCTCGATACCGCGATATGCATTTTCCAGAAATTTGAGCGCATAGTCCATAAATAGCGAACTTGCAATCGTTCCGGCGGGGTCCTCCCTGCCCTCTATATAATACCTTAAGACGGCGCGGATGCGATTCCCGTTCGCATTGAGCCGTTCCTGCATATAGGCATCCAGCGCCGCTCTCTTTGCATCTATGTTGGTCTGCGCCCCATGGAGATTCAGGCTTCTGAAATCCCCAAACAACACCTTGTCCAGCATGACGCACTGATAGTAATAAGATGGGCGGTTTTCCCGATCCTGCAAGTCTCCCTGGATCTCATCGCCAACCGCAGTCACCTTTAGCTCTTTCTCCGGAAGATCCCTGAATGCATAGCGCAGATCCTGATCCGTATAGTCCTCTTTCTCCATCAGGTACCTGCTTGCGCTGGCAAAATCCACCGCAAGACGACGAAGTCTCTTGAGGTTCTTCAATTCCTTATTCTGCGCATCCGTACGATGATTCCCGAGTTCAATTAGGTCATCATATTTTTTCTGTGTTGTGGCAATCTGTTCGGGCGTGTATCCCGCCGTCAAAAAACCTTCGTAAAGTGCCGGGGTCAGCTCCGTTGTCGTCAAAATTTCGCCCTTTTTATAAGCAAGGGTATATTTGTTTTCATAGAAGTCATACTGCAGCTTTCCGGTGTTCCCCTTCACCTCTTTTCGCAGTATCTTCCTGTAGGCGCAATCCGTTTTTGTTTGCAGAACCTCCAGAATACTGAGATATTCAATGATGTTGTCATTTAATCTGTTATCGCTTGACAGTCTTTCCGTAAAATACAGGCTTATCTTGGTGATGACATTTCTGAGTCTTCTATGAATATCTCTGAAATTTTCGGCGGTAGCCGCCTCTCCTTTATCCTCTTCCTTGAAGTATCCCGCGTCCTTAGTTATTAACAACAAAGCCTGCATTTCTTCTTCCTTATCATTTCTTTCAGCCACGGGAACTATCATCTCAATCTTTTCCCAAATCAGTGTCGCCAGATCCTCCTGACGTTTGAGAAGGGTTGCCCTGTCCATTCCCATATTGCTTTCAAATCTGGCTGAAAGGATACCGCTCTTTGCTTTCCGCAGATCCTCTCCCAGCAGTCCGGGGTTGTATCCTGACTTAAAAAAATCTCCTGTATCAAAGGTTTGATAAAACCTGTTCAGATCCTCCTTTGTGTACATCTTCTGTCCGAAGTTGTGATAGGACAGGTCGTTTTTGTCAAGACGGGATATAATGTCAGCGGCACCCCCCAACTGTGTCAGGTCGGCAACGCCCACCCCCGCCTCCATGGCGGCTTGATGGAGCGTTTCCAGCTGCGGCTGCTCTTCCTTGTAGATTTCCTCCAGAGGCAGATTGATCTCCCTCGCCATGTCAATCACAAACGTGGAGCAGTTTCTCTTAAAGAGATTATATCCTCCATCCGCGTAGGTTTCCGCTTTTTTCAGAATCTTATTGATGTCCCCGGGCTTGACCACATAGCGCCTGGAAACATCATAGCCATGAAGGTCGTCTGACTCGAGTCCTCCCCCCAGATAAGCACCGGCGAGCATGGAGCCCTTGGACTGTATGCCGATTCCTCCCTTCGGGTAAAAGCCCATCCGGAGTTGATAACGTTCCTTGCGCTTCGTGAGCTTGCTGTAGCGGCTGTAGGAAAGTGTGATCAGGGCATGTCCCTGTCTGTGCCCTTCCCCACCGATTGCCTTCTCGCTTCCGCGTACCGGCTGTTCGGTCATAATGCAAACCTCAGGCGGATCATTCGGGTCTCCTGCCGTCATTTTTTCCCACACCAGCGGACCCCTTCTCACATCGGAATAGACCTCAAGATCTTCCCCCTGTTCGTCTTTGGCTACGGACTCTTCGTCATCAAAGAATTCCATTTCTTTTCCGGGAACCATGTCGTGTCTTCGTTTTCTCTGGGCGTGTTCGATGGTGTCACTTTTTGCCCAGTTATAGGCCGCCATAGTCGCCGGATAAGTCTGGCTGATCCCTGTGCCTCCGATCATAGATGTAATGCCCCTGACGATCCCCCTGATTCCCATTAATGCAAGGTTTCGGATCTTCCCGAGAAGTCCGATCCTGTGTGGGGGTCTTTGTACCGTTACAAAACCGCGCTCCTGTACATGATCCATATTCTGCTGAATATTTGCCATTTCATCAGCATGTCCCGCAGCCTGTTGTTTCTCGGCCATCAGCTGTTGTCTCCGGATTTCAAGCTGATTCCGTTGCGTATTCCTGATCCTGTCCGCCTCATCAAGCTGAAGCTTTGCTCTCTCCGGCTGCAGCAGAGTATCAAATGCGGTTCCCGGGGGGAGATTACCGCTGGAGGCGCTGCGAATGGCCGCCCACCTTGCCATCACCTCATAAACCTCATCAGGTTTCAGGGCGCACTCCGCTTTCGGATCCTTCATGAGCTTGAAATAGTCATCAAAGTACTCTTTTGGCAGAGACCTCATCATATAACCCATGGCATAGGGCTTTAAATATCTGGTTTGGAAGGCCGCTTCCGCTGTGGGGTACTCAAACTTCTTCAGGTCATAGTTTCTGATAAAATCAAAAAGAGTCTCGTAAATCCTTGCTTTTTTGATCTTGATATCCGTCTTTTCGCCGTCGGTCTTCAGCAAAAGAGAGT